>DASTYG010000107.1:0-114659 GCA_035765105.1 Glycomyces sp. | reverse complement strand
TCGGCCAGCTTGCGCACCGCCCGATCGGCGGCCATCGGCGCCCGCGTCGCCGAACCGAACACGTCCTGCGCAGCCCAGCCCACCGTCCAGATACCGAACGAGAACTTGTCCTCAGGCCGCGGCGCGTACTTGTCGCTCATGGTCTCCCAACCTTTGCTTGTCAGTTGTCGGTGATGTCGACGCCGGTGGTCATGACCCGCTCGCCTGCGAGCGTCCGCGTCGCTCCGGTGATCCGGAAGCGCTCGGACAGCGGCAGGTCGGCGCTCGAATGCCCGACGGCGACGGTGAAGGAACCCGGTTCGACGATCCGCTCGCCGCTCCGGCCGGTGAACGAGGTCCGCTCGGCGTGCAGGTGGAACGTCACGCGCCTGGTCTCGCCCGCGTCGAGGGCGAGGCGCGCGTATCCGGCCAGCTCGACCACCGGCCGGGTCACCTGGGCGACCTCGTCGGTCAGGTAGAGCTGGACGACGTCCTCGCCCCGGCGCTCACCGGTGTTGGTGACGCAGACCGAGGCCAGCAGCTTGCCGTCGGTGCCGATGGCCTGCTCGCTCAGGCGCAGGTCGGTGTACTCGAAAGCGGTGTAGGAGCCGCCGTGCCCGAAGGGGTACAGCGGCCGGGGGTCGATGTTGGACACGCCTTCGCTGTACTGGCCCAGCGGCGGGGCGAGGTAGGTGCCCGGCTGGCCGCCGGAGCCGCGCGGGACGCCGACCGGCAGGTGGCCGCTCGGGTTGATCCGTCCGGAGAGGACGCCCGCGATGGCCGCGCCGCCCTCTTCGCCGGGCAGGAACGCCTGCACGACGGCGGCGCAGCGGTCGGCGAAGTCGCCCAGGGCGTACGGCCGTCCGGAGACGACGACGAGGACGGTGGGCGTGCCGGTGGCGAGCACGGCTTCGACGAGTTCGGCCTGGACGCCCGGGAGGGCCAGGTCGGCCGCGTCGCAGCCTTCGCCGGAGGTGCCGCGCCCGAACAGGCTGGCGAGGTCGCCGACGGCGAGCACGCAGACCTCGGCCGCCTCGGCGGCGGCGACGGCCGCGGCGATGCCGCCGCGGTCGGTCTCGCGGATCGGCGCGCCCTGCTCGTAGGCGATGGACGCGGCAGGGAACTCCTCGCCGAGGGCTTCGAAGAGCGAGCGGATCGCGATGCCGGTGCCCTGGTCCTCGTAGCGGGACAGCACGTGGTTGGGGAAGGAGTAGCAGCCCAGGAACGTGCGCGCGTCGTCGGCGGTGGGGCCGATGAGCGCGATGTCGCCCGTTCCGGGCGCCAGCGGCAGCGCGCCGGAGTTGTCGAGCAGGACGATGGACTTCTCGGCGATCTCGGCGGCCACGGCGCGGTTGCCGGGGCTGTCGAGGTCGATCCCGCCGTTCGGCGGGGCGAGGGCCGGTTCGGCGTCGAGGAGGCCGAGCTCGGCCTTCTGGAGCAGGACGCGGCGCACCGCGGTGTCGACGACGGCCTGGTCCAGTTCGCCGGAGGCGACCTTGTCGAGCACCAGCGTGTAGGCGTCGGCCGAGGGCAGTTCGACGTCGATGCCCGCTTCGAGCGCGAGCGCGCCGGAGCTGGCGCGGTCGGGGCTGACGCGGTGCATGATGTCGAGGAAGGCCACGGCCCAGTAGTCGGAGACGACGGTGCCGGTGAAGCCCCACCGCTCGCGGAGGGTGCCGGTGAGCAGTTCGCGGTCGGCGCCCGCGGGCGTCCCGTCGACGTCCGAGTAGGAGTTCATGACCGAGCGGGTGCCGCCCAGGCGCACGGCCATCTCGAACGGCGGCAGGATCACGTCGGCGAACTCTCTGGGCCCCATGGGGACCGGGGCGTGGTTGCGGGCGCCGCGGGAGGCGGAGTAACCGGCGAAGTGCTTGAGCGTGGCGACGATCCCGGCCGCCTCCAGGCCGCGCACGTAGGCGCTGCCGACGGTGCCGACGAGGTAGGGGTCCTCCCCCATGGTCTCTTCGACGCGGCCCCAGCGGTAGTCGCGGACGACGTCCAGGACGGGCGCGAGGCCCTGGTGGACGCCGACGGCGCGCATGTCGGCGCCGATGCGTCCGGCCATGCGCTCGATGAGGCCGGGGTCGAAGGTCGCGGCCCAGGCCAGGGAGGTGGGGTAGACGGTGGCGCCGAGGGTGGTGAAGCCGGTGAGGCACTCCTCGTGGGCGATGGCGGGGATGCCGAGCCTGGTGCGCTCGACGATGCCGCGCTGCATCCGCTCCAGGGCCGCCGCTCCGGCCGCCGCGTCGACCGGCTGCGTGCCGAAGGCCCGCGTGATGTGGCCCAGGCCGTGGACCGAGGCCGATTCGAGGGTCTTGGCGCCGCCCTTCATGGCGTCTTCCATGGGCGCGACGTCGCCGTCGCCGCCGTCCTCGTCCTCGGCGGGCGGCCAGAAGCCGCCCAGCTGGGCGAGCTTCTCTTCGAGCGTCATGGCCGCCAGGAGCGCTTCGACGCGGTCGGTGAGCGGCAGCGCGGGGTCGTGCCAGTCGTTGGTCTGTGCCATTGGTGCGGCTTTCTCCTTCGTTACTTGCCGAATCCGGCGGTCAGACCGGACACGAGTTGCCGGCGGGCGAGGATGTACGCCGCGAGCATGGGCAGGACCGACAGGACGACGGCGGCGAGGACCGCCGGGACGTCGACGCCGAACTGCCCCTGGAAGCTCCACAGCGACAGCGGGATGACGCGGGTGGAGGAGCTCTGGGTGAGCACGAGGGGGAACAGGAAGCCGTTCCAGACCTGGAGGGCCTGGTAGACGCCGACCGTGGCGAGGGCGGGCCGGGAGAGCGGCAGGACCAGGCGCAGGAGGATCTTCCATTCGGTGGCGCCGTCCATGCGCATGGACTCGAACAGCGATTCGGGCAGCTCCCGGAGGAAGTTGGTGAGGATCAGCAGCGTCAGCGGGATGGCGAACGCGATCGACGGCAGGATGAGCGCGGCGAGCGTGTCGTAGAGCCCGAGCTGCACGATCAGGTAGTACACCGGGATGATCGCGGCCTGGATGGGGATCGCGATGCCCAGCAGCGCGACCCGGAACAGGTTGCGGCCGAACCAGCCGCGGCTGCGCACCACGACGTAGGCGGCCATGAGCGAGACGGCGAGGCTGACGGCCACGGCGGCGGCGGTGACGACGACGCTGTTGACGAAGAACAGCAGGAAGTCGTTCTCCAGCACCCGGACGTAGGCGTCGAGCGTGGCGTTGGAGGGCCACGACAGCGGGTTCTCGGCGTAGTAGTCGGCCTGCGGGCGCAGGCTGGTGACGAAGATGTAGTAGATCGGCAGGATGATGATCGCCAGCCAGAGCCAGGCGCCGATGGCGCCGAGGACGTTGGGCCGGGAGTCGGTTGTGGTGTTCTTGGCCATCGCTATGCCTCCGACCTGCTGTCCATGCGGCTCGCGCCGGTGATCTTGTTGAGCCCGAGCGACACGGCGAGTCCGACGATGACCAGGACGAGCGCGAGGACGCTGGCCTTGCCCATGTCGTGGGAGCGGAACCCGGTGAGGTACATGTCGAGCGGCAGCACTCTGGTGGCGTTGCCGGGGCCGCCGCCGGTGAGCACGAAGATGAGGTCGAAGTAGGTGAGCGACCCGACGATCAGCAGCGTCGTGGAGGTGACGATCGTGTACTTGAGCATCGGCAGCGTGATCATGAAGAACTGGGCCACGGTGCCGGCCCCGTCCATGCGGGCGGCCTCGTAGATCTCCCTGGGGATCTGGCGGGTGCCGGCCTGGTAGATCAGGGTGTGGAACGGGATGAAGCACCATCCGATCACGAACACCACGACGTACAGGGCCAGTTCGGGGTCGCCGAGCCAGTTCTGGGAGAGCCAGTCGGCGTCCAGGGCGGTGCCGGCCCCGAAGTTGGGGTCGAGCAGCGCGGTGAACGTGATGGCCACGGCCGCGGAGCTGAACAGCAGCGGCAGGAAGAACAGGGTGGCGAGCAGGGCCCGGTAGCGCTGGCGCCCGGCGAGGAAGACGCCGAGGAGGAGGCTGACGGGGGCCTGGAAGAGGACGCACAGGAAGGTGAGCTTGAGCGTCAGCCACAGCGCGTTGCGCGAGACCGGGTCGCCGGCGGCCTCCTTCCAGTTGTCGAGTCCCGCCCAGCTGATCTCGCCGATGCCGTCCCATTCGACGAAGGACAGCGCGGCGACGCCGAACAGCGGGACGATCGCGAAGAAGCCGAACAGGATGAGCGCCGGGGCGGCCATCCATTTGCTCGGCCCGTTCGGGCGGGCGCGGCGGCGCCCGCCCGGACGGGCCGAGGCGGTGGCCTCGACGACGCTTGCGGAGTCGTCAGTCGGCATGGTCACAGGGTGGCGTCCATCGCCGCGCAGAACTCCTCGGCGGTCTGCTCGCCGAGGAAGAGGGTGCTCAGGTTGTTGAGCAGCTCTTGGGCCTGGTCGGCGGGGAGGGCCTGGTCCCAGGAGAGCTGGAAGTTGGCCGCGTCGCGCACCATCTCGTAGTTGAGCGTGAGGAACTCGGCGCTGTCGGCCGCGGCGATCTTGTCCTCGATGCCGACCACGGGCGGGACGGCGCCGATCTCCAAAAGCGAGTCGATGTGCTCGTCGTCGTAGATCGCCTCGGACAGGTAGTCGGCGGCGGTCTGGCGGGAGTCCTCCTCGTCCTTGGCGGAGACCGACCAGAAGTTGGCCGGGTTGCCGACGATGTTGCTCGGGTCGCCGAGGCCGTCCTCGACGACGGGGAAGGTCGAGAAGCGCAGGCCGCCGTTCTCGACCAGGTCGGGGGCGTTGGTGCGGAACTCGGGGTAGATCCAGCTGCCCTGGAGGATCATGCCGGCCTTGCCGGTGGAGACCAGGGCGTGGTCGGCTCCGGCGTCGGCGACGACGGAGGCGAAGGAGTCGCCGAAGGCGCCGGCGTCGACCAGTTCGGTGATCATCTGGGCGGCGCGGAGCATGTCCGGGTGGGACCAGGCTCCGGCCTCGCCGGCGATGACGCGGTTGAAGGCGTCGGCGCCGCCGACGCGGTCGGCCAGGTAGGAGATCCACATCAGTTCGGGCCAGACGCTCTGCCCGGCGAGGGCGATCGGGATGACGTCGGCGCCCTTGAGGGCCTCGATGGAGGCGAGGAGCTCGTTCCAGGTGGTCGGCTGCTGCGTGCCGGCGGCTTCGAGCACGTCGTTGTTGTAGTACATGACGACGGGCTGGGACTGGTTGTTGGGGACGGCGTAGACCTTGCCGTCGATGGTGCCGGTGGCGGCCACGGAGGGCAGGACGCGGTCGATGAGGGCCGCGGTGTCCTCGGTGAGGTCCATGACGGCGTCGTTCTCGACGTATTCGGCGAGGGTGGCGCCGGCCCAGCCGAAGACGAGGGTGGGGGCGTTGCCGGAGCCGATCGCGGTGCGGATCTTCTCCTTGTAGGCGTCGTTGGCGAAGTACTCGGCGGTGATCTGGTCGTCGGGGTTGGCTTCGTTCCACGCCTCGAAGGAGGCGCGCATGGCCTCTTCGGCGCCGCCGGTCAGGCCCCAGGCGGTGGCGCCGTCGGCTCCGCCGCCCGGCGTGTTGCCGCACGCGCCCGCGGCGGCGACGAGGGGGGCCGAGGCGCCGAACGCCAGAAGGGTGCGGCGGCGAGTTCCAAGCTTCATTGCTGGAGTCCTTTCTGCGTCTCCGGCCGTCCGGCCGGACACTCAACTCTTTAGAAACAGTTTCGCACTTGTTTCCTAGGGTTTCGAAAGTACGCCCAGTTCACCGGTGCGTCAAGTCACAAGATCATAAACTGGAGCGACAGGCCACGTCACTTTTCACGATCCTCCGCCTCAACTGCGGAAACTATTTCGTAAACTGGCTAGAATGGTGGCCCGAACCGAGGACGAGGTGTACCGATGACCAGACCGGCCAACCCCCGAGCGACGCTCGCCGCCGTCGCCGAGCGCGCGGGCGTCTCGAAGGCCACCGCCTCCAAAGTGCTCAACGGCCGCCCCGGCGTCTCCGAGGAGACCAGGCAGGAAGTGCAGCAGGCGATCGCCGAACTCGGCTACGCCCCCAGCACCGGCCCGCGGGAGCCCGCCTCGCGCGGCGCGATCCACGTCGTGTTCGACACGATCATCAACATGTACTCCCTGTACGTCCTCGACGGCGTCATCAGCGCGGGCGCCGACCTCGGCGTCGACGTGGTCACCGGCGCCCTGTCCTCGGGCGGCGTGCTGCCCGACAAGTCACTGGGCGTCGACCGGATCAAGGAGATCGCCGCCCGCGGCCACATCGGCCTGGTCGTGGTCACCACGCAGATGACCGGCGAGGAGATCGCCTTCTGCGAGCAGATCGGGCTCGCGCTGGTGGTCATCGACCCGGTCAACCCGCTCGACGACCGCGTCACCAGCGTGGGGGCCACGAACTGGGCGGGGGGCGTGCAGGCCACGCGGCACCTGCTCGACCTGGGGCACCGGCGCATCGCCTTCGTCGGCGGCTCGGAGGGCTCGGTGCCCGGCCGCGAGCGCCTCCACGGCTACCGCGAGGCGCTGGAGGCCGCGGGGCTGGCCCCCGATCCGGCGCTGACGCGCCACGGGCCCTTCGACGCCGAGACCGGCGCCGAGCTGGCCGAGTACCTGCTGGACATGGACGAGCCGCCCACGGCGGTCTTCGCGGCCAGCGACTCGATCGCCATGGGCGTCATGCGGGTCGCCAAGCACCGCGGGCTGCGGGTGCCCGAGGATCTCAGCGTCGTCGGCTTCGACGACACGTACGGTGCGATGTGGACCGAGCCGGCGCTGACGACCGTGCGCCAGCCGCTGCGGCAGATGGGCCGCGTCGCCGCCCGCACCGTGCTCGAACTGGCCGGGGGCAGGCGGCCCGACTCGCACCACGTGCAGCTGGCGACCTCGCTGGTGGTGCGCGAGTCCACGGCCGCGCCGAAGGGGCGCGGGCGCTGATCGCACGCCCCGCTTAGGCATATACGTTCATGAATATTGCCTTCATGACGGGCCGTGTGTATACTGAACAGGCCAATTGAATCGATTCATTTCGATATCGCGATGGAAGCGCACCGTGTCGACCCGGCATGCTCACGGTGCCGCCTCCACTCCCCGCCACCCGACGGGGACACACCCTCCATCTTCGACATGCGGAGCGATCATGCGCATATCCCGTAAACGGCGGCTGCGAAGCCTGTCGGTACTGACGGCGGCGGGCCTCGTGGCCGTCGCCGTACCGGCGGTCTCGAACGTCGCGGCCCAAGCGGCCACCGGCTGCGAAGTCACCTACACGGTGCTCAACGAATGGCCCGGCGGGTACACCGCCGGCGTCAAGGCGACGAACCTCGGCGACGCGGTCGCCTCCTGGACCGTCGGCTGGGAGTTCGGCGCGGGCCAGCAGGTGACCAACTACTGGAACGCCGACATCAGCCAGTCCGGCGCGTCCGTGACCGCCTCGGACATCGGCTACAACGCCGCCCTCGGCGACGGCGACAGCGTCGAGTTCGGCTTCAACGCCTCCTGGACGTCCTCCAACCCCGTCCCCGGCTCGTTCACGCTCAACGGCACCGCCTGCGACGGCTCGACCGACGACGGCACGGACGACGACTCGGGCGAACCGACCGACGGCCCCGGACAGGGGCAGGACGGCGGCCGCTTCGAGGCCGAAGACCTCCCCGCCCTGTGCCAGGGCACGATCGACAGCAACCACGCCGGGCACTCCGGCAGCGGTTTCTGCAACTCGGACAACGCCGTGGGCGCCACCGCGACGTTCACGATCGCGACCGGCAGCGCGGCCACCGTGGACCTGGAAGTGGGCTACGCCAACGGCACCGCCGCCGACCGGCCCGCGGACGTGCGCGTGAACGGCTCGCAGGTCGCCTCGCTCGCCTTCGCGCCCACCGGCGAGTGGACCGACTGGGCGACCGAGACGGTCACGGTGGACCTCAGCGCGGGCACCAACACCGTCACGCTGGCCGCCGCGACCGCGGAGGGGCTGGCGAACATCGACTACCTCGACTCCCCGGTCGGCACCCCGCCCGACGACGATGACGACGGCGGCGGCAACAGCGGCGGCGACGGCCGGTACGAGGTCGAGGCGCTGCGACGCGGCGTGAGCGTGGTGCCTTCGGGCGGCGGGAACCTGGTCTCCTGGCGGCTGCTGGGCACCGACGACTCCGACGTGGCGTTCAACGTCTACCGCGACGGCCAGAAGCTGAACGCCTCCCCCGTCACCGGCGCGACGAACTACCTCGACGGCGGCGGCTCCTCGGGCGCGCAGTACACCGTCAGCGCGGTCACCGACGGCGTCGAAGGCGCGCAGTCGGGCACCGAGGTCGCGTTCAACTCCTCGGGCTACTTCGACATCCCGATCCAGAAGCCCTCGGGCGACTACCAGGCCAACGACGCCAGCGTCGGCGACCTGGACGGCGACGGCGACTACGAGTACATCGTCAAGTGGTACCCGGACAACGCCAAGGACAACGCGCACTCCGGCGTCACCGACAACACCATCATCGACGCCTACACCCTCGAAGGCGACCGGCTGTGGCGCATCGACCTGGGCCGCAACATCCGCTCGGGCGCGCACTACACCCAGTTCCAGGTGTACGACTACGACGGCGACGGCCGCGCCGAGATCGCCATGAAGACCGCCGACGGCACCCGCGACGGCCAAGGCGATGTCATCGGCGACGCGAACGCCGACCACCGCAACGGCAGCGGCTACGTCCTGTCCGGACCCGAGTTCCTGACGATCTTCGACGGGCAGACCGGCGCGGCGATCGACACCGTCGACTACCGGCCGCCGCGAGGCAACGTCTCCAGCTGGGGCGACGACTACGGCAACCGCGTCGACCGGTTCCTCGCCGGGACGGCCTACCTCGACGGCGAGTCGCCGTCGATGATCTTCGCGCGCGGCTACTACACGCGCTCGGTGATCTGGGCCGTGGACTTCGACGGCCAGGACCTGTCCACGCGCTGGATCTTCGACTCCGACGACAAGGGCTCGCAGTACCGGGGCCAGGGCGCGCACTCGCTGTCCATCGCCGACCTCGACGGCGACGGCCGCCAGGACGTCGTCTACGGCGCCATGGCGGTCGGATCGGACGGCAATGCGCTGTGGCGCACCGGCTTCGGTCACGGCGACGCCCTCCACGTCTCGGACTTCGTGCCGAACCGCCCCGGCCAGGAGGTGTTCATGGTGCACGAGAGCGGCAGCTCGCCGTCCTCCAGCCTCGTCGGCTCCAACGGCTCGGTCCTGTTCCAGACCAGCCCGGACGGCGACAACGGCCGCGGCGTGGGCGCGAACGTCACCGACGACAACCCCGGCGGCGAGTTCTGGTCCTCGAACGTGTCCGGCCTGCTGAACTCCTCGGGCTCGAACTTCGGCTCCAAGCCGAGCTCGGCGAACTTCGTCATCTGGTGGGACGGCGACGGCGAGCGCGAGCTGCTCGACGGCACCCGCATCGACGACTACGACGACGGGCGGCTCCTGACCGGCTCGGGCGTGGACTCGAACAACGGCACGAAGTCGAACCCGTCGCTCTCGGCGGACCTGTTCGGCGACTGGCGCGAGGAGGTCGTCTGGCGGACCAGCGACAGCTCCGCCCTGCGGATCTACGCCACCCCGCACGAGACGGACCTGCGCGTCCCGACCCTGATGCACGACGTGCAGTACCGGGTGGCGATCGCGTGGCAGAACACGGCGTACAACCAGCCGCCGCACCCGAGCTTCTACATCGGCAGCGAGGTCACCGCTTACCCGTGGCCCGACGTCCACACCCCGTAGGAGCACCCCTGGAGGAGGCGGGGCGGGCCCGGTCGGGCCCGCCCCGCCCCGCGCGCAGGGGCCCGCGGCGTCACCGCGCCTCCAGCAAGTGCGTGCAGCCGTCGACGTCCAGGCCGACCACGGTCAACCTCGTCCTCATCGACTCGCCGGAGACGCTCAAGAAGTACATCGGGAGCATGCCGTCCTCGGTGAGCCTGCCGCGGAAACCCTCGGGCGCGAATTCGCATTCGAACACGGCCGTGAACTGCTCCGGTTCCGCGACGCCCTCCTCGTAGACATCGATGGACACTGCGGCGGCGCTGATCGTCCCGGGCTCTTCCACCACCGCCCGGAAACCGCCGTACAGCAGCTGGTTCGTTTCCGCCGCCTCCGGCGGGTCCACCAGTGCGAACACGGGGTACTCGGTCACGCTCCACTCGACGGGGCCTTCCATATAGGCGGTCCTGCCGTCTCCCAGTCTCTCCTGCCCGACGAGCCCGAACGGGCAGTACTGGGTGAAGTCGCCGCCCTCGTGGACGGGGGGGTATATCTCGGAGGACGCGGCGCATACGTCGATGATCCCGTCTATCTGCTGCCGTGCCCGATCCGCCAGTTCGCCGCCCAGCGTCATCTCCGGGACCGGCGCCACCGCGTCGTCCTCACCCTCCACGGACGGCAGCAGCAGCATGTCGTAATCCTCCGGTGAGGACAGCGCCACGCCCTCGGGGAGGCGCTCGAAGAAGCGGTGCGTCCCGGGGAAGACCGGGAACTCCGGCCACTGATTGTTCGTCTCCAGGTCCGAATTGGCCAGATGAACACCGTCGACGTCGAAGAACGCCAAGGACGAGTACGTGAAGGAGACCCTCGCGAAGGGGTTGGCGATCCGCCAGACGTCGCCGATCTTGTCGACCGCGAACACCGCTTCTCCGGTCTGGCCGAAGCCGCTCAGCTCGACCGTGACCCGCTCCCGATGCAGCCAGCCTTCTCCGAACGGCTCGGCGTCGATCGATCCGAAGGACCAGTCGGTGCGCATCGCAGCCTCGTCGAGGAACATCGACCACTGCTTGTCGCCGTAGGGAACATAACTGAGATCGACCTCGTCGAGCGCCGCCGCCACGTCCCGTTCCAGCAACGCCGTCAGGTAGCGCTCCACCGTATCGGCCGGAGTGCTACGGCTGGTCAGCGCGACGACGGCGGCCGAGGCCCCCGCGAGCGCGGTGATCACGATCACGGCGATCAGCGTGCGGCGGCGCCGGGGCGCGGCCGGGGGCGGCACTGGTGCTCCGGCGCCGCCGAGGTCGGTTCCAAGGTTCACGGACATTCCTTTCGGGGGGCTCGCGGCGGGGGCGCCCGCCGCGCGGGCCATCGTCGCCCGGGCCCGCACGGGAACGGCACGGTTTCGGCACGCGACGGCGGGGGCGGGCCGGTGGGCCCGCCCCCGCTCCGACGTCAGGCCGGGATCGCGCCGGTGATGGTGAGCTCGTAGGGGAAGGGATCGCCCACCCCCACCTCCCACATCGGATAGTTCCGATGCTGCGAGGGCGTGGCCGCCACGACGAGCATCAGGTGCGTCTCACCGCTCTGGAGGCCGAAGTCCGCGGTCTCGCCGGGGGCGTGCATGTCGCTGTAGCGCACCGAGAAGTCGGCCGAGACCGCCGCGAGCCGGAAGCGCCAGTCCGCGCCGGACAGGCCCGACTGCCCGGTCAGTTGGACGCTGACCTGCCCGCCGTCCGGATTGAGCTGGATGATGTTGTGCCCGTACTGGTGCGGGGCGTCGGCGTCGGCGATCCGGTACCGGTCGCCGCCGAGGCTCTGGAGGCCGTCGGTGTGCAGCGGCCGGTAGGAGCCGTTCCACAGGTCGGAGCGGATGGCCTCGCCGTCGGCGAAGTCGTAGACGACCTGGCGGGCGGCGTAGTCGCCGATCAGGTCGGCGAACGCCCCGTGGTCGAGCCCGAGCACGCGCTTGATCGTGTCGATCGGGTGCTCGCCCTGCCGGGCCTCGTACCAGAAGTCGTCGATGACCTCCTGGCCGTAGGTGTCGCGGATGGTGTTGAACAGCATCCAGTCGCCGTAGTAGGTCTCCTGGGCGAGCCAGCGGAAGTGCTGGCGGTCCACGTAGTAGCCCGAGCCGACGACGACGTCGGGCCGCATCATGCGGGCCATGAAGTTGGCGTGCGCCTCCCACACGGGCCCGGACACGGGGTTGCCGTGGCCCCAGCCGCCGCCGTTGCCGTTGTCGGCGTTGATGTCGCTGGCGTAGGACTGGAGGATGTGGTTGAACTCGTGGGACTCGACCCAGTCGTCCCAGATCTTGTCGTAGGGCAGGCACATGTGGCCGACGCCGATGTCGTCGGGCCCGGCCCAGTTGGCGGGCGGCAGGAAGTCGCCGGACCAGGAGCCGCACAGGTACAGGTTGATCCGGTAGTCGGCGCCGGGGTCGTGCCGGGCGGGGTCGACCCAGCCGACCTCGTCGACGTAGAAGTCCCAGATGTCCTCCATGTGGTCCGCGACCCACCGGGGGTAGTCGTCGTAGCCGCGCTGCTGGCCCCAGGCCACGACGTCGACGGCGTCGCCCCAGCGGACCACGAAGTTCTCGGACTCGACGAAGTTGCCGGTCTCGGCTCCGGCGTCGGTGAGGAAGCGCGGCACGCGGGTCTGCTTCTGCTGCTGGGGCTCGCCGGTGGGGTCGTCGGTGGTCGGCTCCTCGGTCGGCTCTTCGGTGGGCGGGACGGTGTCGCCGCCGCATGCTTGACCGTTGACGGTGAACCCGGCGGGGTCCGCGGGCGGGCCGGAGACGGTCATGCCGAACAGCTCGCTGGTCTGCCCGGCGCTGACGCGGGCGTTCCATCCGGCGTCCGTGCCGGTGAAGGTGTCGCCGGACTGGCTCCAGTCGACGTTCCAGGCGTTCTGGACCTGGGAGCCGGCGGGCATGTCGAACTGGACGGTCCAGCCGTCGAGGCCCTCGGCGCCGGCGGTGACGGAGACGGCGGCGTTGTGGCCGGTCCCCCATTCGTTGGTGACGCGGTACTCGATGGTGTCGCAGGCCGCGGCGAGCGCCGGGTTCGCCGCCACCACGGCCATCGATCCGGCGACCAGCGCGCCGCAGACGGCGGCGACGGCCCCGATCCGCTTGCGCCGGGTGCGTACTCGTGGGAGTTCCACGGGTCCTCTCCTCTCCTCCCGGGCGCGTCCGGACCGCGCTGGACCGAAAGTACCCGAAAACGATTTCGTATATTCAGGAACGTAAATATTATGCGCTATGCGGGCGTTCCGGGGAAAGACCGTGAACTTTCGGAAACCTCCCTACCCGTCGGCGCGCGCCCGGCGGCGGCGCGCGTACCGCACCGGCACGAAGACCCCGGCGAGCACCACCGCGACGAGCGGCGTGAACGGCAGCAGGACGCCGAAGACCACCGCGGCGGCGCGCAGCAGGCCCACCAGCCCCGACCAGCCGGCGCCCAGGCCCTCGACGAAACCGCTCGGCCCGGTGTATCCCGTCCGCCGGTCCTCCACCGGAGCGGTCACGGTGTAGGTGATCGTGGACAGTGCGACGCGCTCCTGGAGCTCGGCGAGCTGCGATTCGAGCGAAGCGAGCTCGGCTTCGCGGTCGGACAGCTCTGCCTCGAGCTCGAGGACCTCGTCGACCGAGGACGCCTCGCCGAGGAGCGCACGGACGCGTTCGAGACTGGCGCTCTTGGTGGCGACGGCGGATTCGAGGTCGACGGCCTGCCCGGTGACGTCTTCGGTGTCGACGGCGCGGCCGGTCTCCGCATCGGCGAGCCCGGCGAGCTCGTCCATGGCCTCGGTGAAGTCCTCGGAGGGGACCCGCACGGTCAGCACGGCGCTGGACCACTCGCCGCCGTCCTCGCGCCGGTCGGCGGTGACGGTGCCGCCGTAGGACTCGACGACGGCCCACACCTGCTCGGCCACCGCGGCCGGGTCCTCGGCGACGACGTCGAGCGTCGCGGTGTAGACCAGCTCGCGCTGCTCGGCGACGTCGAACTGGGGCGAGCCGCCTTCGGCGCCCTCGGCGTCGACGGGGGCGACCGCGGATTCGCCCCGGCCCCCCTCGTCGCCGCTCGAAGAGCATCCGGCGAGGGCGAACAGGGCGATGAGGAGCGCGGCGGAGATGCTGAGCGGTTTCACGGGGTGCCTCACAAGCGTCACGGACATCGAAACCGATCGACGTCCTCTGATCATGAGTTTGGACGCCCACTGTCACGGAACGGTCGCATTCCCTCATCGATAGGACTTTGGGCCACGACGAGACGGTCACCGACACTCCCTGAGACGGCCTCATACCGGCCTCGTTCTCCCAGCGGCGATACCATGAGCGCTCCCCCGGTGTACCGCCTCGATGTTGGAGCCCGCCGCATGCGCCTGTACAAGGACACGACCTACTCCGTCCGCACCCTGGTCGACGAGATCGGTCGCGGCAGGATCGCCCTGCCCGACCTGCAGCGGCCCTTCGTCTGGTCCGCCTCGCAGGTGCGCAACCTCTTCGACTCGATGTACCGCGGCTATCCCGTCGGCTACCTCCTCTTCTGGGAGACCGGCGCCGACTCCTCGCGCCGCGGCATCGGCGCGGCGCCTGCCGACAGCGCGGCTCACCTGGTCATCGACGGCCAGCAGCGCACGACGGCGCTGTACACGGTGCTCACCGGCGGGGAGGTGCTGGGCAAGGACTACTCGCGCTCGCGCATCGCGATCTCGTTCAAGCCCTCGGACGAGACCTTCGAGGTGGCGAACGCCTCCACCAGGAACAACCCGGAGTACATCTACGACATCACCGAGGTCTTCTCCCCCGACTTCCGGATGCGCAGCTGGACGACGGCCTTCATCCAGAGGCTGGCCCTCCACCGGCCGGTCTCACCGAACGCGGAGGACCGGATCGCCGGGGCGATCGAACGCCTGCGAAACCTGGACAACACCGACTTCAAGGTGATCGTGCTGTCCTCGGAAGCCGACGTCAGGGAGGTCTCGGAGATCTTCGTGAGGATCAACTCGGCCGGGACCGAACTCAACCAGTCCGACTTCCTGCTGACGCTCATGAGCGTGTACTGGGCGGACGGCAGGCGGGAGCTCGAGGAGTTCTGCGAGGCGACGCGGGTCCCCAGGGTCGACGGCAAGGAGTCGCCGTTCAACTGGCACCTGCACCCCAAACCGGTCCTGCTGCTGCGCGCGGCGGTGGCACTGGCGTTCCGGCGGGCGAGGCTCGAGAGCGTCTACAGCCTGTTGAGCGGCAGGGACGTCGAAGCGGGACCGGCGCGGTCGAAGCGGATCGGGGAGCAGTTCAAGCAGCTCTCGAAGGCGCAGGGCTCGGTGCTGCACCTGCTGCACTGGCACGAGTTCCTCCAGTGCCTGGAGCTGGCCGGGTTCCGGGGCCGGAAGATGATCACCTCGGAGAACGCGGTGGTGTTCTCGTATGTGATGTGGCTGATCGGCAGGCTGGAGTACAAGGTCCCGATCGACCGGTTGCGTCATGTGATCGCCCGGTGGTTCTTCATGGCGCACACCACGAGCCGGTACTCGGGTTCGTTCGAGACGCAGGTGGAGCGCGAACTCGCCCAGATCGCGGGCGTCGAGCGCGGCGACGCCGAGGGGTTCGTGGCGCTGCTGTCGCGGCTCGTCGACGAGCGGCTCACGAGTGACTGGTGGTCGGTGACGCTGCCGGGCGGCCTGGAGTCCTCGGCGGGGAAGTCGCCGGTGCTGAGCGCCTACATCGCGGCGCTGAACATCCTGGACGCGGAAGCACTGTTCTCGAAGGTGAAGGTCAGGTCCAGGCTGGACCCGTCGATGACGGTGAGGAAGGGCATCGAGCGACACCACCTGTTCCCCAAGCAGTTCCTCAAGGGCGAGCTGGGGGTGAAGGACCAGCGGAAGATCAACCAGATCGCCAATATGACGCTGGTGGACTGGGCGGACAACATCGCGGTCGCGGATTCGGCTCCCGCCGAGTACTGGCCGCAGCAGGTGGCGGCGAACCGGTTGACACCGGCGGACCTGGAGCGGCAGTCGTACTGGCACGCGCTCCCGGCGGGCTGGACCGCGATGGGCTACACGGACTTCCTGGCGCACCGGCGGCGGCTGATGGCGCAGGTCATCAAGGACGCGTTCGACCGCCTGGCGAAGGACGACTACGCGGCGGCCTACCCGGAGCCGGAAAGCGACGTGGCGGCAGAGAGCCGCTCGATGGCGGATCTGATCGGCATGGGGCTGCTGGAGCCGGGCGAATCGGTGGTGAACGAGGCCGACGAAGTCCAGGCGACGGTCCTGAGTGACGGGCGGTTGGAGTTCGACGGCACCGAGTACAACTCCCCGGACGACGCCGCGCGGGTGGCGGCGGGCGAAGCGCGGGACGGCTGGACCTACTGGTCGGTGGAGTCCCCCGACGACGGAGCCATGACGCTGGCGGCCCTCGCCGAGGGAAGCTGAGTCGGTGCCCGCCGGAACCACCTCGCGGGCGCACGGACGATGAGGTCGGGGGGCTCCTCCACGCCCTACGTCTGGAGGCGCAGCAGCTTCGTCGGCGCTCCGGACCAGGTGAAGACCACTTCATCGCGGGCGCGGGTGGCGGCCACGAAGAGGAGGTTCCTGGCCTTCTCCAGCTCCAGTTCGTACCGTTGCGGGTCGGTCTCCTCCAGCTTCCGCACGTAGCCGAACGGGAAGTGCTCGGCCCCTATCCCGCTGATCATCATGAAGCGGTACTCCAGGCCCTTCAGCCGGTGCATCGTGCCCACGTGCACGGCGTCCTCCCCCGGGCTCCGCTCCGCCGCCAGCGGCCTGGCGACCACGCCCTTTCCGTGGAGCGCGGCGATCACCTTCTCCACCATCGCATTGCTCGGCACCGTCACTGCGACGCTCCCCGGCGCATGCTCCTCGGTCCACGCCGCCACCTGCTCGGCGATCTCGGCCAGCTCCGCCGCCGGGTCCGTCTGCGGCCGGAACCGCGGTTTCGCGCCGCTCATCACCGACCGGTATCCGGCCAGGCTGTCCCGCTCCCCGTCCAGGTCGTCGGCGTTCGCGTCCGCGGCGATCGCCAGCGCGGTCTTCAGGATCTCCCTGGTCGTCCGGTAGTTCAACGTCAGCCGCCTCGACCGCCCCCTGATGTCCACGCCGAGCTTCCCGAGCGTCACCGGCTGCCCGTAGATCCGCTGGAACGGGTCGCCCGCGATGAACAGGTCGTCGGTGTCCTCGGCGGCCAAGGCGCGCAGCAGCTTCCAGTGCGCCGCCGTCAGGTCTTGGGCCTCGTCGACGACGATGTGCCGGTACCGGTACCGCCCTTTGAAGCGGTGCTCCTCGGCCAGCGCCACCGAGGCGCGCAGCTGCGGCCAGCACCAGGCGTCCTCTGCGGCGAGCCGCTCGTCGAACCGCTCCACGAGGCGCCACACGCGGGCCCGCTGGAGCCGGTTGAGCCTTCTGGGGCGTCGCACGCGGCGCGCCTGGAAGTACTCGCTCCGGCTGGTGATGAGCTGCGCGCAGATGACGTCGGTCCACTCGCCGAGGAGGAACTCGCCGTCGAGGTCGGTCTCCTCCGCTTCCCGGCACAGTTCGTCCCACCAGGCCCGCATCTGGTGGTCGTTGAGCATGTGCCCGAGCTTCCCGCCGTCCTCGGTGGCGAGCCGGTGCACGACGCTGTCGAGGTGTTCGACGTCGACCTTCCGCATGGTCTCCTCGTCGAGCAGCAGCCCCAGTTTGGCCTTGAGGTCGGCGGCGAGGTTCTTGGTGAAGGTGGTGAGCAGGATGCGCTCGTCCGCGTCGAGCTGCCGGGCGAGCCGCGCGGTGCGGTGCAGCGCGACGACGGTCTTGCCGGTGCCCGGTCCGCCGCCGACCCGCGCCGGGCCCTTGTAGACGCGGTCGATGAGGCGTTTCTGCGTCGGGTGCGGCCACACGCGCCACGCGTCGAAGCCGCCTTCCAGCATCGCGGCCACGGCCCGGTCCGAGCTGGTGACCATGCTCGCCTCGCGGCCCACGGCGGTCTCCAGGTCGCTCGTGTCCACCGGCCCGGACGCCTTCACCGGCGCGGTGATGAGCTCTTCCACCTCGTCCAGCGTGAAACCGGCGTCGAGGGCACGCAGCACCTCGGCGGTGTGGTGCGGGGCGACGGCGCAGAACGCGGCCAGCTGGTCCTCGGTGACGATCCGGCGGATGGACGGCATGAGCGGTTCGGCGACGCCGAGCGCGAGGAGTTCGGCGTCGGTGTACGGCTCGAAGCGGTCGGCGGGCTCGGCGGCCTTCGGCCTGCCGGGCGCCTCGGGCGCGGGCGGCGGCGCGGCGGCCGCGTCGACGGCGTCGCGGACGTCGTCGTGGTCCATGACCTCGAACGCGCCGGTGACCCGGTTGACCACGGGCTCGTACCGGTCCCCGAGCCGGTCGTAGGCCGAGCCTCTGGCTTCGACGGCGATGAGCGCGAAGTGGGCGTGCCCGATCTTGCACATGATGGCCCGGTGGTCGTCGGTGATGCGCGCCGACCATAGGCCGCGGTTGCCCTTGAGCTGCTTGAGCCTGAGCCCGGGCTGGTTCATGTTGGCGCAGAACTTGGACTGGAAGTCCGCGAACCGGTCCCTGACGGCCCGGTCGAGTCGGTCAAGGTGGCGGGCGGCGTTGCTCTGGATCGTCAGCGTCGCGTTCTGACGTTCGGCCATGAGGGCTCCCGGGTGCGGTAGGAAGGCGGGTGCAGGTTCGGGAATGGACGGCGAGTCGCACAGCGTACCGTGCCCGCCCCATGACGGGAACCTCGTGTCCCTCCATTGGGGGATACATGTCCGCGCTGGTCAGATGCGTTCGAGTACGCCGCTTTCGACCATCTCGCGCAGGTGCGCGGCGGTCTGCGCCGGGGCGGGGCCGCCGGTGATGAGGAGGCCGGCCTCGAGGTTGTGCTCCAGGCCCGAGACGGTGAAGTTCGCGCTGGTCACCAGGAGGGTTTCGGCGTCGGCGAGCGCGAGCTTGGCGTGGAGTTTCGCGTCCGCGGGGCGCAGTGCCTTGGGCCAGCTGTAGCGTCTGGCGCCGCGCAGTCCGGCGAAGGCGTGCACGGGCTCGGAGCCGGCGATGGCCGACCCTGCGCCCGCGAGGGTCTCGACGGCGATCGACACGGCCGCGCCGCGCGCCAGCGCCCGGCTCAGGGCGTCGAGCAGCGGCCGGTACGGCTTGGCGGCGTAGGTGCACAGCCAGAGTTCGTGTTCGCAGGCGTCGATGAGGGCGATGAGGGCGGCCGCGGTGTGCCGGACGGGCGCGGTGCGCCCGCGCGGGCCGGTCCAGACCGGTCGCACGGCGGGCTGTCTGCGGGCGGCGCCGTCGCACAGGCCCCGCAGGTACGCTTCGGCGCGTTCAGCCCCCCACGCGCGGGCGGCCTCGGCGAGGCGCGCGATGGCTTCGGTCGCCTCGGGTCGGCCGATGCGTTCGGCGATGATCGCGGGCAGCGTCCCGGCGGCGATGTCGTGGGCGCAGTCGTCGAGCGCGGCGTGGCCGATCATGTCGACCAGTTCGCCCGCGCGGGCGCGGGTGGCCTCGCGCGGGTTCACGTCCACGGCGGGAAGAAGTTCAGGTCGTCGCCGAGGTCGACGACGTAGCGGCGGTCGAGGAAGCGGTTCCCGCGTTCGCAGGTGGTCTCGGAGACGAACAGGCACGAGTGGCAGGCGGCGCCGTGGAGGGAGTCGGCCGGTTCGGCGGGGAGGTGGTCGGCGCACACCGGGTCGCCGGAGCAGCGCTCGGCGTCGGCGAGGGCACGCCGGACGATGCGGGTGAGGTCGCCCGGCTTGGCGAGGCTGACGAGCCCGCCGAGGGTGCCTTCGGCGTCGGGGACGGCGGTGTAGATGAGGATGCCCGCGCGGTCGTCGCCGTTGCTGTAGACGCGTTCGGCGAGGCTGGCGGCGTTGTAGCCGCATTCGAGGGCGATGGTGCGGATGAGCAGGTGCGAGAGGGTGTGCAGCACGACGTAGCCCATGCCGGGCCATCCGTGCATGGGGTCGAAGCCGCCGCCGAGTCGTTTCGAGAGGCGTTTCTCGCGGAACCGGCCCCAGGCGCGGCGCAGCCGCTCGGCGGCCTCGGAGGAGGCGGTCCGCTGCTCCCACTGCTTGAGCGCGTCGGCGTCGACGCGGAGGAAGATCCCTTCGCCGAAGACTTCGCTCGCGGGGACCCACGTGGGGGTGCTGCGGCTGAGCGGCGCGGTGGGCACGAGGTCGGGCTGCTGGGGGTCGGGGGCGTCGAGGCGGGTGAATCCGTGGAAGGCCCGCACTTCGCGGAGCCGTTCGACGCGGACGACGTCGGTGAAGTAGGCGTCGAGCTTCGCGGGCACGCCTTCCGGGTTGCGGACGGCGGTGAAGTACTTGTCCTCGGGGAGCCGTTCGGCGGTGAACGCCTTCCATTCGGGTTCGTGGAGGTCGGGGTTCGGTGCGTCGGGTTCGCCGGCGGGCGTGTGGGCGTCCATCGCGGCGCGCAGTTCGGCGGCCTCGTAGTCGGTGAACGGTTTGAGCTGCGGCAGTGAGCGCATGATGGGTTCGAGCTGTTCGGCGTTCAGGGTGGCTACCGCCGCCAGGGACTCCCAGTGTTTCTCCACGAGCGCGGCGAGGGCGTCGTCGTGGTCGGGGGGAACGGACAGCACTGAGACCGTCTGCGGGAACCACAGGTTCGAGGCGCCGACGATGATCGGCGTGAGTTCGTCGCCGCAGTCGTCGTAGTCGTTCAGGTGCGGGTGGCGGCCCCGGCACACCGGCAGGTTCTCCTTGCCGAGTTCGCCCATGGCGCTGCGGAGGTTCCGCTCGGCTTTGCACGAGTCGCATCTGATCTTCACATTGATCGCGCGGTTCCCGGCCTGGTCGAACATCCGCAGCTGGGCGGTCGTCGCCTTCGGACAGGGGCCGCCCTCGTGGACGAACCAGTCGTAGGGGAACTCGTCGAGGTGGCCTCGGCCGCAGGCCAGCAGGAATCGGGCGGGCACGGCTTTGGCGTCCGAGCGGCCGTTGCAGTTGCGGTGCTCGAAGCGCGCGAGGTCGGGGCGGCCGCGCTTGTCGTTGGCGTAGGAGAAGAACTTGCTCTGGATCGGGGCGAGCCGGTGGCATCTGGTGCAGCGCATCCAGGCGGGGAACGGCCGTACCGGCACCCCGTGGGGGGCGCGGTCCTCCTCCTCGGACAGCGGCACGAGTCGCAGCTGCGCGACTTTGGGCGTGAGTTTGCCGCGGACCGCTTCGAGCAGGCGCGGCTCGGCGATTTCGCGGTCGTCGTCGCGGTAGTGGGTGTCCCAGTCGTCGAGTCCGCCGACGAGGGCAGCGAGGTTCGGCAGGTCGATGATGGCGCCGATGCCGCCGGTGAACATGAGGTGGCTGGGCCGGGCGCTGCCGACCTCGCGGATCTGCTGTCTGGGGGCCATTGGTCAGTCGCCGTCCTCGTCGTCGCCGGGGGTCTTCGCCGCGGAGGTCCACGGGGGCGGCTCGGGCGGCACCGCGTACAGCTCGGTGGTCTGCGGGAAGATCAGTTTCGCCTCGCCTTCGGTCTCGCGCATGGAGTTCGCCACCGTGAGCGGACCCCATTCGGAGCCGTCGGCGGGCTCGAGGAGCCCGGTGCGGTTGGTCTGGCTCATGCCGGGGCGGTAGTGCAGGCTGCCTCGGGCCCGTTCGGTCTCCCATGCGTTGAACAGGAGGTCGGCGCGTTCACGGAGGTAGGCGCCTTCCTCTCCGGCGACGTCCTCGGCACGTTCGACGAGGGTGTCGACGACGTCGCGGACGTGCTCGTGGTCGCGGTCGAAGTTCGCCGCGGCCGGGTTCGGGGACCACTCCATGCGGCCTTGGCGGATAGCGGCCGCCAGGGCGCCGGTGGCGCCCCGTTCGAGGGAGCGGCGAGTGAACGGCGTGACCGACAGCGCCTCCACCTGCCGGTAGAAGGTGTCGTGGTAGTGGTGGAAGCCTTCGAAGTGGTCGAGGTCGCGGGGGCGGGTCCAGTTGTAGAGGGCCACGACGAGTCCGGGGCGCTCGGCGTCGCGGCCGACGCGCGAGGACGCCTGGATGTACTCGGCGGTGTTCTTCGGCTGGCCGGTGACGACCATGAGCCCGAAGCGGGAGACGTCGACGCCGACTTGGAGCATGGAGGTGGCGAGGACGGCGCCGGTGCGCGGGTGGCTGCGGGCGCGTTCGGCGAGCTGCTCGGCGCGGGGGTCGACCGGGCGGCGTTGCTTGCGGGCCTCTCCCAGTTCGGCGCGCCAGCCGCGTTTGCGGTCGGTGGTGTCGCAGTCGGGGTCGAAGCCGACTTCGAGGTCGGCGAGGGTTCCGGCGATCTCCTTGGAGGGGATGCGCGAGGTGAGTTCGGTGATCTTCAGGGTCTCGTTGCCGACGAGGCGCCTGGGGAAGCCGTCGCGGGGCTTGGCGATTCTGAGCGACACATCGTCATCGAGATATCTTCGCATTCCGGCGAGTTCACGGATGGCGTTGAAGTAGCCCACCGGCGTCATGTACGGGTCGGCGCTCGCGCCATGCCGGTCGAACAGGGCCTGCCCGGCGACGAGGAGCGTGTCCCACAGGCGGATCTCGGCCTGCTTGAGCCGTACGCCGTGCGCGCACAGCCCGAGGTAGCGGCGTCCTGGAGTGCGCTCGGTGACCGGGTCCTGCTTGGAGAAGAACGTGTCCTCGACGTCGAGCACCGGCGGCGGGAACAGCGCCACGTTCCGGTTGAAGACGCCGCGGACCTGGTGGGTCGATCGCTTGGTGGTGGCGGTGGAGGCCACGATCTTGGGTCCGACGACGCGCCCGTCGTAGTCCCACTGGAGCAGGTAGTCGACGGTGGATTCGAAGAGGGCGACGCTGGTGCCCAGGGCCCCGGAGATGAGGTGCAGCTCGTCTTGGATGACGAGGTCCCACGGCCGCGGCTGCACCACCGGCTCGCTCGCCACGGCCGGGTGGGCGCCGTGGGCGTTGTGGCGGCTTCCGCAGTCGGCCTTGCCGTCCAGGTCGGGGTGCCGGTAGCCGTGGCGCGGGCAGCGCCCGGCGACGCGCCCGAAGAGCATCCCCGCCTCGCCCTTCCACGGCAGCTGCGCGAGCTTGTCCACAGTGGCGATGACGAAGGCGGGCAGGAGCCGGTAGACCTCCTCGTCGACGCTCACCACCGGCACGCCCTCCTCGGCGGACTCGCGCCGCGAGAACGGGCAGCGGTCGGCCGCGCCGTTGTTGCGTCGGCAGTGGACGAGGACGCGCCGCCGCACCGGGTCGACCGTGACGCTGTTGGCGTCGAACGGCTCCCCGCACCACGGGCACGCTTGCAACTGGAGGACGCGGGACCCGGCGGTCTTGCCGCGTTCGCGCATGTCCGCCACGTCGTCCTCGGCCTCCTGGAAGGAGTTCGGGGTGACCTTCATGCCCACCCACAGGCCGATGCGGAACGGCTCGTCCCCGAGCGCGGCCGGGTCGGCTCGGCGCAGCAGCTCGGCGGCGCACACCAGCGCGGAGGCGCGCTGGAACTGCTGGGAGGTGAGCAGCCGCAGCGTGTAGCGCATGAAGACGGCGACGCCCGCGGCGGCGTCCCGGGCGTCCTCGCCGGTGCCGGTGACGCCTTGGAAGCGTCGCATGGCGAGGGTGAACGCGGCCAGGCCGAGATAGGCCTCGGTCTTGCCGCCGCCGGTGGGGAAGAACAGGAGGTCGACGAGGCCGTGGCGGGTGGCGGCGCGTTCGTCGTGGCCCGGGTCGGCCAGGCTCGCGAGGTTGAGCAGGAGGAATGCGAGCTGGAAGGGCCGCCATGAGGCGGCGGCCGGGCCTTTCGCCTCGATGGCGGCCTTGGCTTCGGGGTAGCGCGCGCCGGTGGCGGCCCGGTGGGCGGCGATCTGGGTATGGAGGCGCTGCTCGGCCATCGCGGCCTGCGAGAACCGGAAGGCGCGCAATGCGTCGGCGTGATGCGGGGCGGTCTCGTCGGTGAGCAGCCGGACGCCGCCCGCGATGCGGTCGGCGATCGTGCGGGCCTGCTTCAGCGAGGCGGTGGCGTGCTCGCGCAGTTGGGCGGGGAGGCCGTCGATGCGTTGCGCCTGCTCGTCGAGCCAGGCGGCGTAGCCGTCGGCGAGGGGCGAGAGCCCGGCGCGGAGCGCGGCCGGATCGGCTTCGGCGAGGGCGGCCATCGAGAGCTCCAGGCCGGCCAGGTGCGGGGACTGTTCGGGCGCGGGCGCGGAGGTGCCGGGGACGTCGGTGACCGGCACCCACTCGGTGCGCAGCAGGTGAGCGCGTCGCCGGCCTTCGGCGACCTCGGCTTTGACGGCGACGTTGCGGCCGTGCGCGAATTCGAGCTTGTTGCGGTAGAGCAGGCGCAGGCGCATCTCCTCGCCGTCGGCGATGCTCGGGTCGGGGACCTCGTCGGTGAGCGGGTCGTCGAAGGGCAGGAAGACCGGCGAGGCGCCGTCGAGGGCGCGGACGGTGAGCCGGGGCTGGAAGAGCCATGCCTCGTCGGGGTTGTGGCGGGGTTCGCGCTGCCCGTTGACAAGGCTGACGTCGACGACGGTGCGGCCGCCGCGGCGGCGGGTCTCGACGTTGAGCAGGACGCGGGCCTCGTCGCCGGGGGCGCCGGTCAGCGGGATGGTCTGGCGGTCGTCGCCGATCCGGACCTCTTCGGCGCGCGAGACGGGGGTGCGCCGCCAGCTGCGGCGTTCCCTGCCTTCGTCGTCGGGGGCGGTGACCTTCTCGTAGTGGCCCCATTCGGCGGTGATGTGGACCGTGTCGGTCTCGGGGGCGAGGGTGAAGGCGAGGCCCATGCTGGAGGCCCAGATGCGACCGGCGTCGACCGGCGGGGTCTTGTCGGGGAGCTCGGGGTCCTCGGCCCCTGCGGGGCTCTGGCCGTCGTCGGCGTCGTCGGGGTTGCCGCCGGGGTCTTGGGGGCGCAGGGTCTTGGGTCCGAGGAGGCCGACGAGGTAGCGGTCGCGGGGCGATTGCCCTTCGAGGGTCTCGTCCGGTTCGCCCCAGGGGCCGAGGAGATCGCGGGTGAGGTAGTCGATCAGGCCGTCGCGGACCTCGAACGAGGGGGCCTCGTCGAAGGACTGCGGATCATGGAGGAGCTCGGCGGGGCTCGCGGTGAGCGGGGACGGCTGAGGCGACCTCGCGGACTGGGACGGCTTGGCCATGACCCTCCGTTCTCGGCGGCAGCGGGCGGGTGTTCATTGTGCATGAAGGGGGCGACGGGAACGACGACAGGCACGGTGAGCAGTGACTTTGTAACGGTAAGTCCGGTTGGCGGCGAGGTTCGCGGCGATCCGGCTCCCTTTCCTCCGGCCGGGCGGGTTCGGGAGGCGCTGCGGGCCGAGGAGACCCGGGCGCGGCGGGGGCCGTGAACGACGACGGTCGGCCCGCCGCCGCGCCCGGGTCTCGTTCAGGGGTTCGGCTCGGGGTTCTGCCCGGGACGGGGCCTGCGGTTCGGCCTGCGGATCGATTCGCCGTTGTTCCGGGCCTGGCGGACGACACCGATGGTGCTGGTGTAGATGATGCTGGCCCACGGGTCGCCGTCGGAGATCCAGCCTTCGAGCCAAGTGGACTCCGGCGGCGGGCGGAAGCGGTCGAGCCCGTCGACGGTGAGGATGCGGTACGGCGTCTGGAAGCCGTCGTCCACCAGCACGCGGACGGTCTTCGGGTCGGCGGCGTCATCGCCGAGGACGATGAACTCCAGCGTCTTCGAGAACCGAAACGTGCCGAGGCGGTGACCGGCCGGTGTCGCCTCGGGTGATGTCTCGTGCTGCGGCCGTTCGGGACGGTTCCGGTCGCGGTTCACGGCAGCACCACCCGCTGACGGGCGCCGCACCGGTACCAGAGCGCGCCGACCCGTTCGAGGACCACGAGCCGTTCCTCCACATCGAGCAGGCCCGCGTGGGCGGGTTCGACGCGCAGGCGCGGGTCGTGGTCGAGCTCGACCACGACGCCGAACCGCGCCGTCCCGCCGGTGAAGTCGAGTGCCACCGCATCGCCCAGGCGCGGCCACGAGACGGTCGCCGGGCGTCCGGCTATATCGATCTCGCCGAGCACGTCGTTCAACGGTTCGGTCAGTTGCTGATGTCGCGCCACGCGCGTCTCCGTTCGGGTCGTTCACGGCGGCGGGAGGGGGCGGCGCCGGTCCGCCCCTCCCGCCGGGCGATGCGCCCCACCGCGCATCGACGTCTTGACCGTACGGAACGGAAATCGCGAAACCAAGCCTTTGACCTGGAGTTTAATTCGGCATGGCTGGACACTATGAACAGCCGGGGTACGTGTGGAGGGGCCTGGGGGCAGTTGCCACAGACAGTGTCAATGACCGACACCGAACTCGCGGGTCAGTCGTGTTCGCGGGCACGGATCTCGGAGGCGTGGCGGGGACCGGCTCCCGCCGCGCCGATCCCCGGTCGCCTGCCGCCGCCCCGCTGCGGCAGCGGGCGGTGGGGCGCGCGGGACACGGTCGCGGGTGCGGCCGACAGGCGGGTTCCGGCGGCCTCCGGATGCTACGTTCGCCCGATGAACGACAGCCTGGAGCAGGGCATCGGCACGGCCGAGCACACGCACAGGATGCCGCGCAAGCGCGCCGCCGCCACGGTCGTCTTCACCGACGGCCGGGGCCGGGTGCTGCTGTGCGAGCCGACGTACAAGCGGGTGTGGGAGGCGCCGGGCGGCGCGGTGGAGGCCGACGAGTCGCCGCATCGGGCGGCCGCCCGCGAAGTGGGCGAGGAGCTCGGGCTCGAGGTCGCCCCGGGCAGGCTGCTCGCGGTCGACTGGGTGCCGCCGATCGAGGGCAGGTCCGAGGGCGTGGTCTACGTGTTCGACGGCGGGTGTCTCAGTCCGCAGGCGGCCGCGTCGATCACGCTCGCCGCCGAGGAGCTCCGGTCCTGGGAGTGGTGCACGGTCGGGCAGGCGCACGAGCGGATGCGTCCGCTGGTGGCCCGTCGGATCGAGGCCGCGCTGGCGGCGGCCGAGGCCGGTACGACGGCGTATCTGGAGGCCGGCCGCCCGGTGGGGGCCCGGACCGGGTAGCCGGCCTCGTCGTCTCATCGGTGAGCGGGGACGCCGAGCAGTTCCTTCCCGGCGGACCGGTAGAGGCCGTCGTGGATGCCGTCGGCGTATTGCAGCGCCGCGAGGTCGAACCGCGCCTTCGCGACCGGGTGCGAGCGTTGGAATCCGGCCGCTCCGATCAACGGCGCCAACCGGTTCACCGCTCGGACGGCGACGTCGACGCCGTGGGCCTTGCCGGCCCTGGCGGCGAGGTCGGTCCGCCCGTGGCCTGCGGCGCCGAGCGTGTGGAAGGTCAGCAGCACGGCGGCGTTGATCTCGGCCCATGACTGCCCGAGGGCGATCAGGGCGTTGTCGCGGAGGCGCGGCACGCCGCCGGTGTCGCGTCTGGCGGCCAGCGCGGCGCGGACCCGGTCGTGGACGCCCACCGCGGCTCCCAGCGCGCACGCGGTGACCAGGGGCCGGAAGCGCGCGAAGTGGGATCGGAAGACCGCCGTGCCCTGTCCGGCCCGCCCGAGCAGGTGCGTCCGCGGGTCGACGGCCACCTGGTCGAAGTCGAGCCCGCCCCAGCTCCAGCCGCCGAGTCCGGCCGGTTCGGTCGCGTGCCGGTGCAGGCCCCTGGAGTCGGCGTCGACGACGACGGCGGTGACGGCGCCGTCCGGGTCGCGCACGAAGACGACGAAGGCTTCGGCTTCGGTCAGGCGGGAGATCCACCGTTTGGCGCCGTCGATCCTCCACCGGCCGTGCGCGTCGCGGGTGGCGGCGGTGGTGATCTCGGGGAGGCGCGAGCCGCCGCGGGCTTCAGTGGCGGTGATGTCGGCGTGGTTTCAAGCGGCCGACCTTTGAGGTGGTTTCAGTCGAGTTTGCGACGTTGTGGCGGGAGATGAGCCTGTGAGCGCAGTCGTGTCGGGACAGGGAGTGGCGACTTCGGTAACGTGAGAGGTGATTGCTCTCGGAGCCAATTGCGGGGCAACGAATTTGATCATGAGATAACGAACGGAGCCATCCCACCATGGCCAGTATCGATGAGTTGTCGAGCGCGATCGGCGCGAACAAGGATGCGGTCGAGCAGGCGAACGCCGGTCTCGCGGCCGCGATGAGCAATGCGGACGAGCTGTCGGGCCAGTTCCAGGGGCTCGGGGCGGACGACAAGGTCGCTGGTGTCGAGCAGGTGAGGCAGAGTCTCGAGCAGGTGCAGCAGACGCTGGCGAGCGCCAGGACTGCGATCGAGGCGGCGCAGGCGCAAGCGGAGGCGCTGAGG
Organism: Glycomyces sp.; assembly: GCA_035765105.1. GTDB lineage: Bacteria > Actinomycetota > Actinomycetes > Mycobacteriales > Micromonosporaceae > Glycomyces. The sequence goes on along the minus strand of DASTYG010000107.1, from coordinate 86,802 downwards.
GGGTTAAAAGGCGGCACCGGCGGTGGGATATCGGCAGGGGGCGGCGGTGCAGGTCGCGAGGCCGGAGCAGCCGAAAAGGACGCCCCCGCCCCTGCCGGAAGCGGAAGTGAAAGCGGCAGCGCCGAAGACGATGCCGACCGGGCTCGCAGTGCCGAGGGCATGCGAATCTGGCTGCCTGGCGACGATCAGTACGAGCGTCTTCGGAACGGCCTCGGCGATCCGCTTCAACCGCCGGAGGAGATGGATCCGGCCGATGACGCGAACCTCGGCAAGGCTCGCCGATTCGGCAGGCACTTCATTCGCAAGGGCGAGGACCTGAGCAACTTCGGCAAGGATCTCGCCTCCTCTACGTCCGGTGTCCATAAAGGCATGAGCCTGCCGGACTCGAGAGGCTACGAAACGGCCACACTCACGCCGGAGATCCATGCCGTTGATCAGCCCGCGCCGCCCCCCGGCCCCGCCCCCAACGACCTTGTAGGCAATACGATCCTGATGACAGCGGTGCTCACGGAGGCCGGAGCGCGCATGTTCGATCGATTCACAGGCAGGAGAAACAAGCCATGACGGCTACACCGCGAGAAGCGCTTCGAGCACAAGCGCTGAACGACCACGACAAGGCCCGTGAAGTCCTCGACCGGCTCAGCCCAGAAGATCTCGATCACTACTATCTCCTTGCGATGGCGCTGTTCATGGGCGCGATCGGCCATCGCCTCGGCAAGAGCCCGTCTCGGGAGGACATCGAGCGGGTCGTAGCGGAGATGCGCTATGACTTCCGGAAAGTCCGGGAGCAGGTCAACCTCCTCCATGTCGAAGCGATCATCCGCGGGCTCTACGGGGAAGACCATCTCCTTGAGGACATTGCATCGGAGGATCAGTACCAAGCCGCGATGCCCGTGATCTACAAGGTCATCGGGCAGTCAGAGGAGTTCAGAGCGCAGCTCGACCAATATCTTGCCGATGCGGAGCGCATGGTCCGAATCTGGCAGAGCGACGCCGACTGAACGACACGAACGATTGCGGGGCGGCGCCGGGTTTGCCCGGCGGTGCCCGCGTTCGTTCGAGGCGGTGGCCGGATGCGGTTTCCCGGCCTTGCCGCCTCCCGTTGCGGCAAAGCGAACGCAATGGGGTCGTGGCGACTTCGAGCGAGTGGCGGCGGCCTTGTGCGTGCCCGCGCAGTGGTCGGACTCGCCGCTTCGAGGGCCGAAAAACCCGTGGCGCAGGCTATGAGAACGGCCGCAGCACGGAATGATGAGCACATGCGACGCCGCACGTTTCTCACCGCAGGTCTGACCGCTTTCTCGGCCGCCGCGGTCGGCGGTGGTGCCGACCGACGTATCGAGCAGTCCCTATTCGGCGGCGCCACCGCCGACCCGGTGAGCCTCACGCTGCTGACGCGGCGCGTGGCCGCCGCCGAGCACGCCTTGGACTCGGCCCGGCTCACCGAGCTCGACAGGCGCCTGCCCGCCCTGCTCGGCACGGCGCGGGCCACGTGGGAATCGCTCACCGGAACCGGCCGGGAGCGGGCGGCCTCCCTGTTCTCCCGCGCCCTCGCCGTGGCCTCGCATCAGCAGATCCGCTGCTCACGGGAGACGACGGCGTCCGTGGCGGCCGACCGGGCCGCCCGCTACGCCGAGCTCGCCGGAGACCCGGTGGCGGCCACCGAGGCCGCCCGGTTGCAGGCGATCGTGTTGCGGCGGACGGGGAGCCCCATCGCCGAGCAGGTGATGATCGACGCCGCCGAGCGCCTCCGCGCCGACACCGCGCTGCGCGAGGCGGGCGAAGCGGGGACGTACGCCAGAATCCTCGCGTCCGCGGCCTATACCGCCGCGGGCGGCGACGACCGCGGCACGGCCGCCGAGCTGCTGGCGGCGGCCGCTGGCGTGCTCGACTCGCACGGCGACACGCCGCAACTGACGCGGACCGGTCTCGACGTGTTCACCTTGTCGTGTGACCGGACACTCGGCGACTACGGCGCGGCCCTCCATCGGGCTTCGACGGTCGACGTCGCGGCCATTCCGGATGCGAACGAGCGCGGGCGGTACTGGCAGGACGTCGGCATCGCCGCCTTCGGGCGGGGCAGGTTCGATCTGGCGGTGGAGGCCGTCGCCGAAATCGACCAGGCCGCGCCGCAGTACCTCCTCCACCGGCCGTGGGCGCGCAAACTGGTGGAGGACCTGCTCCACACCCGCACCGGCGGGAACTCGCCGCTGCTGCACCGGCTGGGAGGGCGCTTCGACCTGTGACGGGCGGTCGCCCGGTCGGCGGCGGTCACCGCAGGCGTTCGGGCAGGAGGCGGTGAAGGTCGGCGAGCAGGTCGAGCAGCCCGTCCAGCGCCTCGGTGTCCACGCGCCCGAACCGCACCAGGTGGCACCGCCTGCCGTGCAGGACGAGCGCAGTGCGCTTGAAGCCGTCAGACGCTCGCAGCCGCGACACCACCTCGTGCGTGAGCACCGCTTCGGCGAGGCGAGTGTCCGCGGCGCATGCCGCGAGGCCCTTGCCGGGCCGGCCGTCGGCGAACTCGACGGGTCCGAGCGCGGACCGGCTCGCCCAGTCTCGGACGGTCCGGGGCGGACCGCAGGCCAGGAAGGGCACCGGTCCCCAGACGGCGGCGCTGACCGAATAGCACGCCTCCGGCTCCCACGCCGGGGGGATGCGGTTCGCCCCGCCGCCGCGGACCGCCAGTGCCGGGGCGCCTGCGGTGGCGCCGAACTGCTGCACCGACACCTGGAGTTCTCGGCGGCGGCCGTGCATCACATGGAAGGCGTTGAGGTCGGAGTCGAAGTCGGCCTTGATCGAATCGGCGATCGCCCGGTTCCGCTCCGAACGGGTCCGCGCCCCGGCCGCTGCGATGTCGTCGCGCATGGCGTCGTTCGGCGGGAAGGGCGCGTCCGCTCGCGGGACGCGGGCGAGGGCCGTGAACCCCATGCCGTGCGCCCCGGCCCACGACCGGGCCGCCTCCAGGGCCTTCAGTTCCTTCTTGGAGTACCGCAGCGGGCCTCCCGGCGTCTCGGTCACGCGCTACCGGCCGAAGGAGCCGTCGTTCGACCAGTCCGGGGCGTCCGGGTTCTGGCCCCATCCGGGGCCGTGTTCGGCCCAGGCCTCTGCGGCGTGGTCGGTCACGCCGAGGCCCGTGACGCCGGGGCCGTCGTCGTAGCCCACGCTCCAGTCGCCGTTCTCGTCGACGCCGCCGCTGGGCACGACCTGGCTCGCCCCGCCCCAGATCGTGCCGAGCCCCGGCGTGCTGCCGAAGGGGTTGGGGGTGCCGGGCTTGAAGCCGTACCAGTTCCCCGCGTTCATTCCCCCGGCCCCTCCCGGGGCGGTGAGGTTGCGTTCCAGCAGGCTCAGGGAGCCGAACAGGGTCTTGATGGTCGAGTCGCCGAGGAATTCGCCGATGCTGCCCAGGTCGTCCATGTTGTCGTTGTTCGCCTGGCGAATCCAGGAGGCGCCGGTGAGCACGCCCATCAGCGCCGCGCACGCCATGGTCGGCTTCGACGCGGCCTTCGCGGCCATCTCGGTGTTGACGTGCCCGAACGCCGCGAAGCCCGTGGCGAAGACCCGGACCGCCTCCGCGGTGGGTTTCAGGTAGGGGATGAATCTGGCGACCTGGTAGTAGGCCGCCATGCCGAGCAGGCCGTACGCGTAGTAGGAGATCATCACCCAGAACGCGCTCATGTAGGCGCCGATCAGCAGCAGGAACATGCCGATCTGATAGGCCTGGTTCGCGATGCCGTCGAGCTGGTTCACCGATTTGAGCGCGTCGGCTTTGAACGCCTCGGCGTCGTCGCCCTCCCAGATGTCGGCGGTAACGGCGTCGCGCTTCTCCCCCAGTTTCCGGCCGGCGTCGCGCATCTTGTCGCCGTATGCGATCCAGGCGCCGCCGACCTTCATGATCGTGGCCGGGTTGCACATGTTCATGTAGATGGTCCGGCTCATCGCGTTGGCGCCGCCTTTGAAGGTGAAGGCCGGCAGGATGATGGCGACGGCGGCTCCCTTGGTGATCCCGTCGGCCCACGGCTCGGCGGCGGCCGCGGAGTTCATGATCTGGTCACCGAATCCCATCGGGGCTCCTCGTGCTCATTCGGTCTCGAAACTGGTGGCTATGGCCTCGTCGTTCTCGCTCCACGCGTCGGCGCAGGTGTCGAGCAGGGAATGGACCTCTCGGAAGCGCTCGGACGCGCCCTCCATCGCCTCCAGGGCGAAGGTGGTCGCGAACGAGTAGGAGACGGCCATGGGCCACAGGGTGATCGTGTAGAGGGCGAGGTCCAGTTCTTCGAGGACCGGGAGGTACTCGTTGGCCTCTTGGAGGATCGGGACCACGTCGTCCTCGATCTCCTGCCCTATGGCGTGGATCGCTTCGATGTCCGCGTTCGGCATCGTTCAGGTGCCTCCGTTTCCTCGCACTCGTTTGAAGAGGTCATCGAGGTCGGCGACCTGTGCGGCCGCGTGCCCGTTGACGAGCTCGGCGTCCTTCTGGATCTGCGGCATCGCCTCGGCGCCTTGCAGGAAGGGGTAGCGCTCGGCGGCGTCGTCGAATGTCGGCATGGCGGCGGTCCCGGCCCGGTCGATCAGTTCGGTGACGGCTCGGCCGAGTCCTTCCGCTCCTCGTCCGAGCGCCTCTCGGGAGAGCCGGAGATAGGTCAGCGTCTCGGTCTCCCCGAGCGCGAGTTCGAGTTCGATGTCGCCTTCGGGCGTGCGCTCGCGTGCCGAAGACCGTTCGGTCTGCTCTTCGCCCGCCATGTCGCGGCCCTGCCGCATGAGGCTCACCGCGGCGGCCATCGCCTGGTCGATGCCGGAGTGGTCGCCGCTCGGCGACGGGGGCACCCGGGGCTGGAACCCTGACGCCTTCTCGTCCTCCGGCGAGACGAACCGGCTGCGGTACCGCTCGATGACGGCGTCGGGACCCGAGGAATGGAGCAGGTCCGCCAGGGCGGTCATCTCGTCCAGATAGTCCTCTTCCGCGCCGCCGGATTCGTCGGCCTGCGCGGCCTGCCGGGCGGCACGCTCGTACGTTTCGATGATCAGGTACTCGAGTTCGCGCAGCGGCAGCCGGATCGAGTGCTGGTGAAGGCGCACCGCCGTGCCCGTTCGCGAACGCACGACTTCCACGCTGCCGCAGTCGCTGGCGGCGACGATCGGGGGTGTGTCTTCAGGGTCGACGTTCTCGGACTCAGTGGACACGCCACCTCCAAGGGGTCTGCTCGTAACTTCACGTACATGAGTCAGAAAGGTTCACCATACTATGCGACGGTTACGGAACAGTCACCCTGGACGGGCCACTTCGGAACTGTTGGAACGGTGCGTGCGGGCCCGGTGAGACTGGAAGACCGGCGCGTGCGCACCGAACCGGTCGGCCCTGACTCGGACGCCCGGCCGGCCGGGTTCCGCTCGCGGCATGAGGCGGCCAGCGGGTCCGGTCCGCGTTCGGCCGCGGCCGCCGGTGGCCGGCCGCGCTCGTTCGAGGTCACAGGTCGGTCTTGATGTCTCGTGTCTCGGAAGTGTCCGCGAGGGAGTCGAAGGCGTGCACGACGTTGAAGCCCTCCTCCGAGGTGTCGGCGGTGGTCGCGTCGAGGCTGACGGGACCGTCGATCGAGCGTTGCGGCATGAGCTGCTCGTATACGGCCGGGGCTCCAGTGGAGTCCGGGTGGGAATCCCACAGGGAGACGATCGCCTGCATGACCTCGGGCAGCAGCCGCGTCTGACCGGGCCACGACGGGCCCTTGCCGGGCATGAAGGCGACCGTCGAGAGACGGTCGACGCCGAGCAGCGTGGCCTCCTCCGCCCCGTCATCGTCGAGGTCGGCCCGGGTCGAGACCCGGCGCGCATCGCCGATGAGCGGAGACGGCTTCTCAGCGGCGTTCCTCCGCAGGCCGTTTGCTGCCGAAGCGCTCGGCGAGCGCTTCCTCCGAGCAGACGGAGGTGTAGCAGGTGTGGTCAAAGGACATCGCGGGATCTCACTTCGGGCGCTCAGCGAGAGGGGCGAGCATCGATCGCTGCACTGTTCGGAGCGGCTGAGCGGTTCAGGGGAATCTGTCGAGGTCGGTGACGGTGCCGCGGGCGAGTACCTCGTCCAGGTGGTGGTCCGCGTTCCAGTCCTCAGGGTCGGCGAGTTTGCTGTCAAGCAAGGTCTGCCCGCCCGGTGGACGCTCGACCAGGACGCTTATATCGCCGTAGGTCAGGATCCCGGTAAGTTCAGGAACCTCGTTCAGCTGGTCGATGACGGCGCCGAACAGGTCGATATGGGCTTGGAAGTACTCACTCGTGGAAAGATTTTTGCGAGCCTCGAAGGTGACGAGCGACAGCTCACCGCTCTCATCGATGCCGAGCCGGGCTGCTTCATAGCCATACTCTTCGGCGGTATCGAACATGTGCGAGACCCACCAGCGATCGCCGCGAAGAGGAAAGGGCTCGTCCTCGAAGCTGCGGACCAGGCCCAGCTTCGCCGCGAAGTAGGCGGACAACTCGTCTTCGGGAACTGCAGGGCGGTAGTAGGTATATGGCACCGGCATCCTGCTCAGCCTCCCAGCTCCAGGTCATGGACTCGACCGTCCTTGACCACCTTAACCTCTTTGAGTCCGGTCACGGGCTTGCGCTGCAACAGCGATTCGATCTCTTCCGGAGTGATAGTGGACGGCCCTCCTGGGGCGCTGGCATCGAAGCTCAAGACGATGCGCTCGGCTTGCACGTTGCCGTCCTTGGGTTTGACTTTTCTCCTGATCGCTTTGCGAACTTGCTCGATGTTGTCCGTGCGGATCGCGTAGCAGTCCCAATAGTTGCCTTCGATCCGATAATCGGGGTTCTTTCCGTTCGTCCGGGTCGGAGGGTTTTGCTCAACGGGATATCCATGACGTGCCAGCACCACCGCGGCATCGTTCTCGGCTTGGTGGTTCTCCTGGCCCTCACCGGAGGACCCCGGTGATATGAACGTCGGCGATCCGCCGGGGGCGCGGCTCTGGTCAGGGGGCAGTGATGGCCTTGTCTTGGACAGCGGCGGCGAAGCCGGGCGAGCGCCGGAGGTACTCCCCGGTGCGCCTTGTAAACCGCTGCCTCGCAAAGCCTCGGCCTGGGCGCGAAGTGCTTCCAGCGTCGATTGCAGTTGGGCGGCTTGAACGGCGGCCTCGGCTTCGAGCCGTTGCGTCACCGCGGTGACTTGACCGGCCTTCCCATCGGCGCCGAGCCCCGCGAACCGGCCACTGAGGTCATCGCCCGCCGATTTTGCCAAGCCGATGGCGGCGGCGAGCTGATCGGTCTGATTCACGGCGGCGCTGATCGCCGAAGCGAAGTCATCGATTGACACATCGGTACCGTACGGCCGCAGGCTCAGTCTGTCCAGCTTCAGAAGATGCCGTGCCACTGCAAGACTCAGGCGGCAGGCGAGCGTGCGAGGAGCGGACGACTCGGACTGGAACGGTCGAGGTCCGCTGGTGCGGGCCTCGACCGGTCGCGATCGATGTGATTCGGTTGGTCGGCGCTTGCGGCTCTGCCGTTCGCTGCCGTGTTGAATGCCTGGCCTGGTGGCACCTGGTCGGGTGTCAGCACCGGTAGGTGTCGGACCGGGAGGTTCGACGCCTGCTAGCGACGCTTCGCGTTCTCCAGCAGGGCGACGAAGTCGTCCTGCGCGAGGCCGAAGATCGGGGAATCCTCGGAGAGCTTGGAGTCGCGAACCTCGAACCCGGGCCCGGCGGCGCGGGCCTCAACGCAGTTGCTGCCTGCCTGGCCGTTGCCGGAACGGCTGGACTTGCGCCACTTCGTTGTGCTCATAACAGTTGGAAATCCTTAATCGGTATGGCCTTCTTGACAGACTCATCGAAGGCGTTCTGGAACGAGGCGATCGTCTCCGGTACCTCCAGGTAACGAGCCCCTTCAAACGATTCTAGGTAGACCGTCTTGGGGAACTCCCCGCCCTCGAACTCGAAGATCTCGTACGAGCTCCCAAGCGAGTGGTACGTCCCCGCAGCGTAAGGCACCACCAGGAAATTGAACAGCGAGAAATCTCGGTCAAGTTCCTTGAGGTGTTCCAGCTGCTCGGCCATCACCTCCGGTCCCCCGATCTGGTGGCGCAGGGCTGCCTCCGAAGTCAGGTAGACGACCTCGGGCAGCCAGTCCCGCTCCATGAAGTTGGTCTGTCGGTCGAGCCGGAACCCAGCGGCCCCTGCCGGTCCCTTCCTGTCGGGCGCATCGTCGTCCGTGATGGCGTCCATGTACGCCTCGGTCTGGAACAGGCCGGTGATCAGCTCGGACTCGCAGATCATGATCTTGGAGGCGGTCAGCTCCATCTGGAGGAAGGTGAAGAACACCGAAGGGATCTTGAAGGAGTGGAAGAGGTCCGGGGTCTCGGAGGCCTCGGCGAGCCGAACGAGGTTCTCGGTCTCATCGGGATCGAGCCCGTAGACGCGGGCGAACGCGAGCATGTCTGCCCACTTGACTTGCGGAGACCGAGCGTGTTCAAGATCGCGAATCTTCGAGGTGCTCATCTGCACCTTGTCAGCGACCGCCTTGTGGGTCAGCTTGGCCCGCTTGCGGTACTGGACGAGGAGCCGTGCGATTTGGATGATGGTGAGGAATGCCTTCGCGCTCATGACACGAATGGTGACAGCACAGCTACACCAAATTCAACCCTCTGATCGGCACTTTGGCCAGCTCAGGGGGTGTCTCACGCCTACACAGCCCGTTTTCTGTCAGCTATTTGACACCTGACGGATGATGCCAGAAACATGAATTACTCATCGGTTGGGAACAGCGAATCCTGACCGGGCATCGCGGGCTTTGCCTTGGCCGCCTTGCGGGTTGCCTTCTTGGCAGCCTTCTTCTTGGAGTGAAGCCCTTGCTCGACCTCGATGGCGTAACGACGCTGGTTCTCTTCGAGCAGCCGGTCAAGGATCTCCTGGCGCGGACCAGGAGCGATCGTGTAACGCATGCCCTGGCGGGTGTCATAGTGATCGTGAGCCAGCTCGGGAATCAGGTCATCCCAGCCATAGCAACGACACACCTCAATGTCGATGAGCCGGTGAATCTCCCGAAGGTTCACGATGTCCGCATCAGAGTTGGCCGGATCATGAACCATGTTGTAGGTGTCAGTGAGCCCGGCTTGACGAGCAAGCATCAGCTCCCGCCGCTCAGAATCCAGTCGTGACCCTAGCCCACGGAGCTCTTCGGAAAGCTCAGGACGAGGAAGTGTCTCAAACACATCCGTTGGCGTATACCGAAGGTCTCCCTTCATGGTTGAGCCCCGCTGAATCGCCCACCAATAGTGCAAAGCACTCGAGAGATATGCCATGAGGGCATGATCATCAGAGACGAATGTCCCGACCGTATTAGAGAAGATCTGCCTTGCCGACACCATGACAGGCATGACTACCTTACTAACCAGGGCAATCACAATCACCCGATTCAATCCTGAGATTGAATCATATAGCTGCTTACGCCCTCGCCAATACTGCCACCAAGGAAAGCTCGAAATCGCCTTATCTTTTTTAGCCAAGCGTTCAGGCTTAACCTGCTGCACCACATGCTTATAGCATTCATGATACGAGCGAGCTTGTTCTTCATCCCAATCGCGGAAATTTATAACCCATCGACTCGCCGAGCCATCGGCCCGTTGGTTGAGATCTTGTCCATTCACGTACGGAGAAAGCACTTCAGAATTACGCTGATTTTTTTGAATCAACTCCTGCGCCCGCTGGGGTTCGATAGCGAATCCGTTTCCAAGGATGATCGACCCTTGAAACGCCTGTTTTTCATTGGCTACCAATTTCCGGGCGTTGCCCTGAGCCCGAGATAGTAGATCGAGAGAAGAGCTAATACCTTGCACCACTGGTTCAGAATTAAGATAGCGCTCTGCCTTTTCCGCCAAAATAGCCTTTGAAGTCCATACAGCGCAATACTCCAAGACTGCACTCTTCGATGGCCATCGCTCGCTCTTAACCGCCGAGCGGATTTCAACTCCTGCGGCTACAACTTGATCAAGTCCTACTTCACGAGTATCACCTTGCGCCAGAGTGTTCGTTGCAATTATGCCAAGTTGTCCGCTATAAGCCAGCAACTCTTCAGCTTGGAGCAGAAAGTATGCAACGAGATCAGCATTGCCTTTTTTACTGTGCCCAAGGTAGTCAACTAGAAACTCACGATAAGCGGAACCGCTACTACCACTAATTTTCTTGCCACCAAGGAACGGCGGGTTTCCGACGATCGCGTTAAAACCCCCAACCTCGAAGACCTCCGGAAAGACCAACCGCCAGTGGATTGGCTCTCGGTCGAATGCCCCCGCAGGCTGGTCAGTCCTGAGCCATTGGGCCGCCTGCCTATCGAGCTTCTCCCGTCCCTCCTCGCTCTGGTCATTGCCGAGATCCGCTGCTACCAGCCAAGCATTCGCGTTTCCTGCGAGCCCAGCGCCCACCAACAGGTCCCCATACCGCCCGGCCTCTTCGGTCAGTTCCCGCGCTCGCTCCAGCAGCTCGCGCTTCATCTCCTGGTCAGCTGCGCTCTTATCGCCGATCTCGTTGATGGCCTTGCGGGTCTCGGCGGCTTCCGCCACCAGTTCCCGCACGTGAGCCGTGAAGTCGAGGATCGTTCCCTCATGCAGCTTCCGGCCCTCGGCCGGGTCCAGGTGCATGTACTCCAGTTGCTCAACACTGGTAATCCCGAGCAGGCTGTCTCCGCACACCAGCCGGTCATCGAGGAAGGTGAACGGTCGTCCCTTGTCCATGGACACCAGCCACAGCGACAACCGGGCCATCTCGACCGCAGCCGGGTTGATGTCGGCCCCGTACAGGCAATGCTCGATCACGAGCCTGCGGGCCTCGATCAGGTTCGGGTCCTCGGCGTTGCCGTCTTCCTCGTCCGTATCGGCGACCGCTCCCCTCGGGTCGTCTTCGGCCTTCCATGCCTCCAACAACCTGTCGGCCAGGAAACGGCACGCCGCCACCAGGAACGCCGCCGAGCCCATCGCGATGTCGGCGACCTTCAGCCCGAGGATCGCCTCACTGCCCTTGAGCCGCCACGCGTCCTCGTCGGCCGTCTGCAACGGCCCCGGTTCGTACACCAACGGTTCAAGCGCGCCCTTGACCACTTCATCCGCGAGCTTCCTCGGCGTGTAGTGCGCGCCGGTGTTCCCGCGCAGCGCCGACTCGGTCATGTACAGCGTCTCGGGCAATACCACCGTCGCCTGTCCCCGCAGGTCGGCCCTGATGATCCCGTAAAACGGCAGCAGCTTCTCGGTCAGCTTCGGGTCATTGCCGGTGACCGCCAACAGGTCCCGCTCGGCGCGTTCCCGCTGCTCGGCGTCGAGTTCGGCCAGCGCGTCGGCGATCGCCTTCGCCGTGCCGATGCCGGTCTTCTCGTCCTTCTCGAACCGCTGGTGCAGCGCTGCGGCCAGGGCCTTCACATCGCCTCCGGCCCACTCGCGCATCTCCTCCAGTTCCCGCAGCGGGACCTCGGCCTCCTTGCTCTGCGTGCCGATGAGCCCCACGATGACCTCGTCCGACCAGCGCCCCTCCCAGGCCAGCAGACCTTCATACACGTAGCCGATCTGCTCGACTCCGAGCCGGTCGAAGTTGAGCGTGCGGAACTCGCCCCTCGGCCTGCGCTTGGGATCGGCCAACTGGATGCCGTTGAGAGACTTCGGGGTCCGCTGCCTACCAGCGCTCATCCACACCGTGGTGATGGATTTGAGGACGTTGTAGACGGTCCGGTCGTCGATGGCCAGCGGCGTCCGCTCGTCCGAGAGCCACGGGTACGCGCCCGGGTCGAACAGGGAGCCGCCGTAGGCCGGGATGGACAGTTCCGCGGTGTCCACGCCACGGTAGACGGCGTTGAACAGGGCCAGCAGCCGCAGCCACGTCCGGTGGCTCTGCTCCAGGTGCGCCTCGCTGTCCTCGTCGGCGAGGGCCTGGAGGCGCTTGGCGGCCTCGGCCACGGAGTAGGACTCGGCATAGAGCGGGTTGTCGGTGGGCAGGAGGCGGCGTTCCTCGGCGAAGAGGAGGAAGACCAGGCGCATCATGACCGTGACCGCGCCCCGGTAGACCTCGTCGGCCTCCACGAGCTGCCGCGTGCCGTCGCTCGCCTCGGTGGTGATGCCGAGGCCGTCGCGGGCCTTCTTGGCCTTGTGGGCGCGGCCGATGGCCTCCACCAAGAGTTCGACGGCGCGGCGGACCTGGACGCCGAGGGTCTCGGTGAGCTCCTCCTCCTTCTCGGCGGACTGGGCGAAGAGCGCGGGGAGCTGCTGCTCAGGAGGGTAGTCGGTGAAGCGGCGGCGGTTCAGGAGGCTGAACAGGGCGCGCAGGACCACCAGGTCGGAGGCGTCGGCGATGGTCATGGTGTCGAAGACGCCGTACGCGCTCGCACCGCCGTTCCCGGCCCCGCCTGCGGGGGCGTAGACGAGGGCGAGGAAGCGGCCGTCGGTGGCGATGCCCAGTTCAGTCTTGTTGGCCGTGCACAGCCGCAGGAGCCGGTCGATGGGGCTGGCGGTCCAGGTCTCGCCCCTCATGCGCTTGGCGGGGTGGTTGCCGGGCGGGACGATCAGGCCGATGACGCGCGGCTCGTCGCCGTCGTGGAGGACGAAGCTCGGGGCGACGGTCGTATCGTGCTGGCCGATGTGGACCGGAGCGATGCCGTCGATCGATTGTTCATCGCCTTCGGGGAACCGAAGGTGATGAACAGGCGTCCAGTCCAGGAAGTCCGCCAGGAGGTTTTCGATCCAGGCCCGGGAGCGCCGCTCGTCGTCCGGGATGTCGGCCCCCTCCCCGGAGCCAGGGGCGTTCGCGTCGGGGCTCTCGGCTCCGGGGCGCCCCGCGTCCAGGCGCTCGATCCATTCGGCGTGGGCGGCGCGCAGAGCCCGGCGCCGCTCGACGGGGACGGCGTCGAGATCGGGCCAGGCGGCGGTGAGCACCGGGAGGGACAGCCACGGCCCGTCGGTCTCGATGAGCTCGATCCAGTCCTGGTGTCCGCGGGTGCGGTCCGCTCCGGTGCGGGCGGGCTTGGAGGCGCGGTGGCGGGGGTTGCGGGCGAGGCGGCTCAACGGTTGTCCCTTTCCGGTACGACGCAGACGATCGCGAGTGGGGTGCGGTGCCCCTCGGGGCCTGCGTAGCGGGCGGCGGCCGCGGCCAGTTCGCGGTCGCGTTCGGCGTCGATCTGCTCCAGGCGCTCGTTCCAGTGGCCCTCGTCGCGGCGGGCCTGCTGGAGTTCGAGTTCGGCGAGTCCGGCCAGTTCGTCCTCGGCGGCCTTGCGGCCCCTGACGGCCTCTTCGAGGGAGGCGCGGAACTGCTCGTAGTCGCTGCGGATGCGGTCCTGCTCCTCGGCGACGCGGCGTTCCAGCAGGCGTTCGAGGGATTCGCTGCGGGCGGCGGTGCGCCATTCGAGGGCGGCCCGCAGGCCCCGGTCGGCCTCGGTCCAGCGTTCGGCGAGGCGGAGCCGGGCTCCCGGCCCGGCTTCCCTGCCCTGATCCAGTGCGGCGTCGAGGATCTCGGCGGTGCGGGTGAGGTTCTCCAGGCGGCGGAAGCGGCCGGTGCGGGAGTCGAGCCAGCCGCCCACGGCCATGATCTCCTGGTGCAGGCGGGTCGAGTCGGCGCCGGTGAGCGTGTACTTCGCGTAGGCGGCGACGAACACGTCTTCGAGGGTGTCGGGGCCGACCACTGCGGTGACGCGGTGGAGGTCCACGCGGTCGGAGTCGGCGGCGGCCCTCAGGAGCCGCGCGGACATGTCCACCAGCGGGTGCGAGAGGTGCGCCAGGACCACGTCGTCGCGGCCCTGCGCCACGAGCGGGTCGAAGGTGACCGGCCGCTGACGCGGCTCCTCCCCTTCGGGAACGAACGGCGTGACCAGGCCCTCGGTGGTGCGGACCCATTCGCCGGTCATCACCGGGACCTCGAACTCTGCGGGACCGGTGGCCGAGGGCTTGAGGGGCATCTGGTGGGCCAGGTCCAGCGCGGTGTCCACGACGCGGCGGATGCGCTCGGGGTAGAGGTGGAGTTCGGCCACGCTGTTGTCGTAGGTCTCGCCGAGGCGTTCGACCTGTTCGGAGACGTTCGCGGCGGCCTTGACGTCCCCGGCCTTACGGCCGCGGGCGGCGGCCCGGTCGGCGAGGGCGTCCACATCGGCCACGGAGGCGTCGCCGGTGAGGCGCTTCTGGAGCGCGTCGGCGAGCACGGGGTTGACCGAGCCGAGGTCGGAGTGCATCTGGCTCACTTTGACGGCCACGCGGGCGAGGAACTCGATCTCGCCCTTGAAGGCCGAGTTCTGGGCGGTGTCGGCCGGAATGAAGTTGTAGATCTCGGGGCTGTGGCGCTGGCCGTAGCGGTCGATGCGCCCGGCGCGCTGCTCGAGCTTGTTGGGGTTGAACGGGATGTCGTAATTCACGAGGCGGTGGCAGTGGTTCTGGAGGTCGATGCCCTCCCCCGCGGCGTCGGTGGCGAGGAGGACGCGCAGGGGGTGCTCGGACGGGTCGGCCTGGAAGGCCAGGCGGATCTGCTCGCGGTCATCGACGTCCATGCCGCCGTGGAGGAGCGCCACGCGGTCGCCGCCGAAGCCCTGGGAGGCCAGGAGCTCGTGGAGCCAGTGGAGGGTGTCGCGGTACTCGGTGAAGACCACCACGCGGTCCGGTCCCCACTTGCCGCCCGCCTTGCACGTGGCGGTGAGGAATCCGAGGAGGGCGGCGGCCTTGGTGTCGGGGACGGCCAGGTGCTGCCGCGCCCAGTCGTCGACCTGGGCGAGCAGGGCGTGCTCGGCGGGGTCGAGGCGCTCCTCGTAGCCGGCCGAGCGGCGCAGGCCGTCCTCTTCGTACTCGTAGAGCTCCTCGTCGTCGAGGACGGCGGTCTCGTCGAGGAAGTCGTCGAAGAAGCCGGGGACGGCGTCGCTGGCGGCCGCGGGCGAGGCGGGGCGGGCCCCGGCGTAGGCGGCGTAGGTGTTGGCGAACGCCTGCGGGCTCGACAGCAGGCGCTTCTTCAGCAGGAGCGTCACGAGGTCGGCGGCGGCGCGGCCTCTTCTGCCCTTGGCGCGCCTGGTGCGGCGGGCCTCGGTGAACTCGCTGAACAGGCGGTGCACGGCGAGCTCGCCGTCCGAGTAGTCGAGCGGCAGATCGCGGACGACGCGGCGGGGGAACTCAGGGCGGCCGTCGGAGCCGATGATCGAGGACTTGAGCCGCCGGATGACCACTTCCTCCTGCGCCGCAGGGGAGGGCGGCACGCCGCGGGCAAAGCGGGCCGGGTCGAGGATCTCCAACAGCGCGGTGAACGACTCGGGGTAGCCGTTGTGCGGGGTGGCCGACAGGAACAGGCGGTGCGTGAAATGGCGGGCCAGGGCGCGCATGGTCCGGGTCTGCTGGGAGTCCACCGCGTAGCGCTGCTTCGGGGCGGCGGGGGCGATGTGGTGGGCCTCGTCGAGGATGAGCAGATCGAAGAACGGGCGCGCCGCGTCTTCGGCGCCGCGCAGGAGCTCGCCGAACAGGAGCCGCTCGGCCTTGGGGCCGCGCAGCCACGGGAGCGAGACGATGGTGTGCCGGTAGACCTCGAAGGGGTTGGCGCCGTTGCCGCGCTCGCGGCGCAGATCGGTGTAGGTCTGGGCGTTGACGATGGTGAAGCGCAGGCCGAACAGATCGAACATCTCGCTCTGCCATTTGGTGGTGAGCCCGGCGGGACAGACGATCATGACCCGTTCGGCGCGGTGGCGCAGGATCAGCTCGCTGGCCACGAGCCCGGCTTCGACGGTCTTCCCCAGACCTACGTCATCGGCCAGCAGCTGGTTGACCCTGGGGGCGGAGAGGGAGCGCCACACCGGTTCGAGCTGGTAGAGCTTGATGTCGGCGCCAGAGCGGAAGGGCGCCTGGAGGGAGCGGGTGTCGGCGCTGGTGAGCGCGGACCAGCGCATGGCGTCGAGGAAGGCGGCGAGCTGGCCGGGCTTGTCGAAGGCGCCCTGGCGGACCTCGGGCAGGCCCGAGGCGGGCAGGAGACGGCGGCCCGGTTCGAGTTCCCAGACGAGGCGGAGGGTCTCGCCGAACGCGTCGTCGGCGAGGCTGCCCAGCTCCACGACGGTGTCGGTACCGGAGGCGTCGACGTCGGCGACGATCCAGCGGGAGTCGCGGACCTCCACCCGGTCGCCGACCGAGGGGACGCCGACGCGGTCGGTGGTCTGCTCGACGGACATGAAGGGCCTCCCGGGTAGCGGTGTTCGTGAGCGGTTCGTCTCCCCCAACGGCGCGGTACGAGATTATCAACGCCGGTGGCGCGACGATCGGCCCGCTACCTGAGGCAACGGCGCGGTCACGGTCGCCGCGGCGGGCGCGGGACGGATCGGGGACCGGCCCGGGATCGGCGGGGCCACCGTAGGGGCCTGCGGCGCGGTGCGCCGCGGGTGCCGCCGTCCCGCAAGCGAAGGAGCCTTCCATGCTGCCTCTGGGTCCGAACGATCCGTGTCTCGTCGGGCGCTACCGCGTCCTCGCGCTGCTCGGCGAGGGCGGCATGGGCCGCGTGTATCTCGCCGTCGGGCCCGACGGGCGGCGCGTGGCGGTCAAGCGCATCCTCCCCCATTTGGCGGGCGATCCCGGTTTCCGGCAGCGCTTCGCCCTGGAGGTGGCGGCTGCGCGGAAGGTCGCCGGGGCGCACACCGTGCGGGTGGTGGACGCCGACGCCGCCTCCGGCGAGCCGTGGTCGGCGACGGCGTTCGTGCCCGGTCCCACGCTGGTCGAGGCGGTGGAGGCGAGCGGCCCGCTCCCGGAGGCGTACGTGCGGAGCATCGGCATGGACCTCGCCTCGGCGCTGGGCGACGTCCACAGTGCTGGACTGATCCACCGCGACGTCAAGCCCTCGAACGTGCTGCTGTCGGCGGCCGGGGCACAGCTGTTGGACTTCGGGGTCTCGCGGGCCGTGGACTACTCGACGAGCACGGCCCTGACGCGGACCGGCGGGGTGATCGGGTCGCCGGGGTACATGTCGCCCGAGCAGGCGGAGGCGAAGGAGTTGACGGAGCAGTCCGACGTGTTCAGTCTGGGGTGCCTGCTCGCCACGGCGGCCTCGGGGCGGGCCCCGTTCGAGGGCCCGTCGATACCGCAGGTGCTCTACCGGATCGTGCACACGCCGCCGGACCTGGAGGGCGTGCCCGCCTCGCTGCGGGAGGTCATCGAGCGCTGCCTGGCCAAGGACCCGGCGGAGCGGCCCTCGCCGCCGGAACTGCGGCGGCTCCTGGAGGAGGGCGGGGAGGCGGACCCGGCGCCGCCGGAGGCCGTGCGGGCGCATGCGGGAGGCCAGGAGGCCGCGATCGGGGGCCTGCTGGCGGTGTCGCCGCAGCCCACGCTGGTGGACAACGGTCCGACGCTGGCGTTCCAGCACCCCGTGCCGGCGCCGCCGCGGGCGGCCCGGACCGGTTTGCGGAACGTCGCGATCGCGGCGATCGTCGCGGTGGCGGCCCTGGCCGTCATCGTTCCGATATGGATCATGGCCGCCTCGGGCGGCGACGATACCGGCTCCGGTGAGGACCCGGTCATCGCCGATGGCGGCGACGGGCCGTCGGACGATACCGGCGAGGAGGCCGCAGACGCCGACGAGGCCGAGGAGGCGTCGACGGCGATTCCCGCCGAGGTCTGCGGCGCGGTCGACGTACAGGGCATGCTGGACCTCGTCGGTCCGGGCTCGTCCCTGGTCCACTACGAGGAGGGCGAGGACAACGACAGCGAGTTCGCCTCGTGCTCCATCATGGTGGCCGACGACCGGGGAATGCCGACCTCGCTGTTGGCCACGGTGGGGCGCAACAACGATGCGACCGGGGGCTCGCTGAGCGTCTGCCATCTCGAAGGCTGCGACGGCGTCGCCCCCGCGCCGCTTCCCTACGGGGAGTCCACTGAGCGGCCCTGGACGAAGGGCGCCGTCATCGAGCCCTCGGGACACCTCGAGATGGCCTGGTACAAGGACGACGTGGTCGCGTGGGTCACCCCGCTGACCAGCATCGACGACGGATCGGACGCCGAGGCCGAGTATCTGGCGGCGCAGGGCGTCGCCCTGTACGACCTCGTCTTCGAGGGCTGAGCTGGCCTGGAGCGAGCGGTGAGAAAGGTCCCGGCGCGGGGGTCGCGCCGGGACCTTGCCCACCTGCCGGTGCTACATCATGCGGCGTTGCGGCGCCTCGCCAGGAGCAGGGCGCCGAAACCGCCCACGATGAGCACAGCTGCGGCCAGAGTGAAGTAGGTGAGGGTCAGGCCGGTGACCGGGAGGACGTCGGCGTGCCCGGCGGGGGTCGTGCTCGCCTCGTCGGGTGCGGCGGCGTCCTCTGCGGGCGAAGCGCTCGCCTCGGCCGGGTCGGAGGAGGCCGGGTCGGTCGGCTCCGTGGTCGCCTCGGCCGGTTCGGTGGTCTCCTCGGGTTCGGTGGTGGCCTCGCCGGGCTCGGTGGTCGTCTCCTCGGGTTCGGTCGTCTCCTCGGCTGGGTCCGTGGTCGCCTCCGCCGGATCGGTGGTCTCCTCCTCGGGAGGGGCGGTGGTCGCCGGTGGCTCGGAGGTCGCCTCTTCTGGAGGCTCGGTGGTCTCGGCCGGGGGTTCGGTGGTCTCCTCGGGCGGCTCGGTGGTCTCGACCGGCGGTGCCGTCGTCTCCTCTGGAGGCTCGGTGGGCTCGGTCGGCGGGCCGGTGGTCGCCGGAGGCTCGGTGGTCTCCTCGGGCGGTTCGGTCGGGTCGACCGGCGGCCCGGACGGCTCGCCCGCCGGGCAGGTGTGCAGGAGCTTGAAGGTCGCCAGGCGGCTCGCGTCCTTCACCATGGCCGTCCCGGCGGCGAGCTGCCAGCCCTGGCCGGTGGTGGCCACGGCCAGCTCGCCGTCGGCGATGATCGTCGCCTCGACCGAGCGCGGGATCGGGATGAACCATCCGAAGTCGAAATAGACGGCGCGGAGCGACTGGAACCTGGCGTCGCCGCCGGCCGAGCGCGAGAGCTCGAAGACCCACGCGTCCCGGTCGGCGAAGGGGCCGTCCGCCACGTGCTCGCAGGACTGGGCGCCGAAGTCGTCGGCGTAGGTGAACAGGTCGACGGGGTTGAGGGGGACGGTCCGCGTCTCGGCGCGGGCCGCGGTCGGGGTGGCGATGACGATCGCCGCTACCAGCGCCGGAACGAGCCGGACCAATAGCTTCTTGAATGGCATGAGGAGTCTCCCTGGGCATACGGCACAGTGGTCGGTCACGAAACGGTCGCGAAGGACCGGCCGCATTGCGGACAGGACACGACCGGGGAGGGCCGCGGGAGGAGTCGGGCGACGGCGCCGCCGGGCGGATCACCGCGCCGGATGGCCTCCGCCGGTCGTCCTGTCGAACGGAACCGATGAATTACCAGTTGCAGGCTATCGGGGTTCACCTGCGGCGGTCATCGCCTGAGCGGGCTGAACCCGGGACTGAACGGACGACCACCAAAGCCGCCGATCCTGGACATGTCACTCCATCATGGAAAACACCGTGCTCAGACTGGAACCGATTCGGAATCGGACCGCCGCTTTCCATAGCACCGGTCAGAACGCCGTAGGGGTCGGGGAACCGGATGTCACTCGGGGGATCGGCCCAGTTCGCTCCAGACGCCGGGCCACCACTGCTCCGGTTGGAAGGCGAAGGGGTCCACGCCGCCCAGCGTCGCTTTGAGGGCCGGATTGAGGACATCGGCGACGCGGTCCGTACCGTGCTGCTTCTTCGCGGCCTCGAACTGCCAGAGGAACTCGACGAACCACCGGTATGAGGAGTTCACGCCGCGGACGCCATTGGAGCGCCGGTCGAACTGCAATACCTCAGCGGTCGAGGAGTCGATGACGTACATGAGGTCGGGGGCACCGGGGACGACGCCGAGCAGCACCAACTTGGTGTCGATCGTCGTCGCTCCCGCCTGCAACTGGAACACGGAGAAGGGGCCGAGCGGCTCGGGGATCGCGTCCGCGTCGTAGAGCCCCGCCAGACGCCGGGGGACCCAGTCCTCGTCGGGAAGCCTGTCGTTCGGCACGCCGAGGTCGACCAGGCCCCGGCGCGGCATCTCCATGAGGTCCTCGGGCGTCCACACGAACGCGGTCTTGTCTGACAGCTCCATCGGCTAGAGCTCGTCCTTCAGCAGCAGGATGACCATGCTCCACCAGTTGTCGCGCTGTGCGAACGCACTGGCGTCCACGGCCTTCAGCTCCTTCTCCAGGACCTCGGCCCGGGCGGGGCGGGTCTCCTCGCCCTCGTCCGCCTCCACGAACTGCGCGAAGCGGTAGAGGAACCGCACGAACACCGCGTAGGAGGCGTTCACCTCCTCGAGGGTCATGTCCGAGGGGTCCATGAGGTGGATGACGCCGGTGTCCGGGTCCAGCACGAAGAACGAGGTCTCCGTGTGGGGCAGCTTGCCGAGGACGATGAACGTCTGGGAGTCGCCCTCCTCCTCATAACGGACCTCGAACTGGGCGAACAGCTCGTACTGGCCGTCGAGGTAGGAGGTGAAGGCCACCGACATGTCGACGGGGAGCAGGTCCACCTCCGGCCAGGTCTCGGCCGGGGCCGAGTACTCGGACTTCCACTCGTCCAAGGGGACGGCGACGGTGTTGTCATCGCCCCACAGTTGCAGGTATTCCTCACGGGTCGGCATGTGAACCTCGATTCAGCTCTCGTCGGGACCGCGGACGGGGATCAGTCCCAGTCCTCGTGGTGTTCCTCGATCCGGCGGAGGAGCTCCCGCCGCCTGCTCCCTGCGACGGCCTGCCCGCCGAAGAGGTCCGCTTGCATTTCTCGGAGCAGATGGTACCAAGGGTCCCTGTAGACACCCGGAAACTCGAGGTCGTCCGATTCCATGACAGCGGCCAGCTCCGCCCAGTTCTGGTAGTACAGGCGGCGGTAGTCGGTGCCCAGAGCGACCTCGTCGACGAATGCGGTGAGGGAGTCCTTGACGAGGATGAAATTGTCCTTCAGTTCCCAGTCCCATGCGTCGGAGTCGTACAGGACCACGGCCCCGGTGCTGGTGTGGAGGAGGAGGGCCGTGGTGGTGGCGAGTTCGGACTCGCCGATGCAGACCCAGTCGTGCCCGCCGTCCCAAGCCGTCTCCGACTCGTCCACGAGCCGCTCGTAGCGGTCGTCCTCCCCGAAGAAGACCAGCTGGCCCAGGTGGCGGTCGGCGAGGGCGTCGAGCAGGCGATCGGCCGGTTCGCGGCCCTGGTCGGCGAGCGGACCGCCGAGCCCTTCAGGGTCCCATTCAGCCCTCACGTTGGGGGGCAGGGCGACGTCGTCGCGGGCGAGGAGGTAATCGACCTTCGCCCTGATCCGCCCGAAGTCGGTGTTCATCGTTTCCTTTCAGCGGAAGCCGGATACCGCCAATACGTTACTTGTTGGAGAGCAGGCCGGGGACTTCCTTGATCTCGATGAGATCACCGGGTTTCATGCCGCCATCGATCGCTTTGAGGATCTGATTTCGCAGCTGGCCGCCCATGCCGTGGTTGGTGGCCGCGTCGATCATCTTCAGGTTCGCCAGTTCGTCCTTGCCGTCGATCTGCAGTTCGATGTCATGGTCGGCCTCCTGGGCGTCCAGGGTCCGCAACCGCTCGTCGAGCCACTTCTGCGCGCTGTCCGGCTTGCCTCTGTCCTCGATCCGGGTGGCCTCCGCGACCGCCTTCCGCTCTTCGAGATCGCGCTTCTGGCCCTGGGCGCCCGTGCGCTTCGCCTTCGTGTTCTTGACGTACTTGAGCTTCCCGGCCTTGCCGGCCTGCTTCATCGAGTCGACCTTGGCGCGGTAGTCCTTCTTGTTCCAGCCGTCGTGGCGCTTGACGTGAAGGACCCACTTGCCGTTCTTCTTGTAGGGCTTGGGCACATCGGTGAAGCCGTCTGTGGTGACCTTCTTGAAGCGGGGCCGGTCGACGTGCCCCTTGGGCTTGTACGTGAGTTTGCGGCCCTTGAGCAGCTGGTTGATCGTGGGTCTGGTGATCCTCTTGGTGGCTTTGCTCGTGCGGCGTTTCGAGACTCCCATGACGGCCCCCTATCCCAACGCCAGCTGCATGACGACCTCTTGAAGGATCTCCGCCAGGATCTTGCGTCCGAGCGCGTATATCCCCGGCAGCGCCGCACTGGCGATGCCGAACGTGGCCGCGGCGGCGGCGATCGCCGCCGCGATCTGTATCGCCAAGAGCACCAGTTGGACGATGACGGCGATCTTCAACGCCAGGACGATGCCCGCGCAGATCATCAGCGCGGCCCCGCCGAGGTTCGCGCCCACCGCCGCTTTCGACAACGCTTGAGCGGGTGAGTCCTCGGCCTCCCACCACTGCTGAAAGGCGTCGATGCTCTCGCCCATGTTCTCGGCCCAGGCCCGCTGGGCGCTCTGGGCGGCCTCTTGGAGCTGCTCGTCGATCCTGCCGGCGACGTTCATCCACTCCTGGCCCATCTCGAAGAGCTGGTCTTCATTGGACATGGGCCAGTCGAAGCCGAGGATGTTCAGGATCTCTCCCAGCTCGGGAGGCAGGTTGATGACCACGTCTATCCCCCCAGCTGCCCGAGGAGGTGCTCGAACTCCGAGGCGATGACGTCGTCGATCTCCTGGGTGATCGCGCCGACGTCGCCGAGCGTGGCGGCGACGTCCTCGATGTCGGCCCCGGCGTCCTGGAGGCACTCCTGGAAGGCCATGAGGATCTCCTGGTGGATCTCCATGATGAGACCGCCGACCTCGTCGGAGCCGTAGGCCTCGGCCAATCCCTCCATTGTGGCGACGAGGTCCTCGGCGATGACGGCGAACTCACTGCCCGCAGCGCTGAGGCTGGTCTTGACCTCCTCGAGGACGGCCGGATCGATCTCCACTGAACCCGCCACGGCCTACTCCTTGACCGGTTCGGTGCGGTCCGCGGCAGCGTGCGCACGGAGGACGCCGTCCATGAACGAAGACAGCTGTGCGCTGGCCTTCTGCTGGAGCTCGGCGACCTGCTCGTTGATGGCGTCCAGGTCGAGGTTCTTCGCGTTCAGCTGCTGTTCTCTCAGGGAGGCCAGCGCCTCGTTGACCGCGCTGGTGAGTTCCTGCGCCAGTTCCTCAGAGCCCAGGCGCATGGCCTTGGGATCGAGGGCGATGCCGATCTCGCCGCCGGCGCCCGCGGTCACGCGGATGCGTCCTTCGGCGCGCTCGACCACCTGCTCCTCATCATCGGGTTCGGCATCCTGACCGGCCTGGACCTGCTTGGACAGCTCCAGCGTTTCTTTGAGGACGTCCGCGAACGGGTTGCCTGGTTGAGACATGACAACTCCTCGTGCTTAATTCAGGAGTCCATAATACCTACCGCATGCCATATTCCGTTGGCCGCGAAGAGCACCGCATCGGCACGAACAAGTGGCAATACCAGGCGATCCGACCTGGAAGCTCCTCCAAAGTCGGAGCCACTTCTCGGCGCGACCGCATCCGGTGTACGAAGCGCCACAGATAATCCTGCGGTTCGCACGCGGCGGGCCGGAGGCGTGATGCGCCTCCGGCCCGCCGTCTCATGTGGTTCCCGAGCGGTTTGCGGCCGCTGCGCGCGGACGTGGCGTCGGGTTTCGGCACCGGCGGTCGCGCCGGTGCACTGGGCTTCGGTGTCAGCCTGCGGTGCAGGTGATCTGCGGCGAGGCGCTCGAACCGGAGCCGACGAAGCCCCAGGCGTTCACCGTCTGCCCGGCCGCGATGTCGGCGTTCCAACCCACATCCCGGGCCGTCACCGACGAACCGCTGGCACTGACATCGGCATTCCACGAACTGCTGATCGACTGACCCGAAGGCCACGACCACGTCAACGTCCAACCGCTGACCGCACTGTCACCAGCGGTGATGAGCACATTGCCCTGCCAGCCCGAACCCCAGTCGTTCACCACATCGATGGTCGCCGAGCAGTCACCGTCCACCGGCGGGTCGGTGGGGTCGGTGGGCGGGTCGGTCGGATCGGTCGGCGGGTCCGTGGGGTCCACGTCCTCGTCGAGGCCGAAGAACTCCATCACGTACGGCGCCATGCCGCCGGTGATCACGTTGTGGCCCACGTTCTCCACGCTGATGGCCTCGACCGGGGCCTGGGGTCCGGCGTCGCCGTAGCGGGTGCGGTCCCAGTTCGCCGCCGGCCGGTCGCTGTGGGCGGGGGTGCGGCTCACGCCGTGGACATCGGTCCACTGGTCGATCTGCTCGCCGAAGTTCGGGTAGAACAGGACGTCGTCCTCGGTGCCGTGCCAGGTCTGCATGCGCGGCCGCTCGCCGGTGTAGCCCGGGTAGGCGTCGCGGACCAGGTCGCCCCACTCCTGCGGGGTGCGGTCGATCTGCCCGTTGGCGCACTCGGAGTTCCACTCGGAGCCGTTGGTGGTCGCGAAGCAGGCGAACGGGACGCCCGCGAAGGCCGAGCCCGCGGCGAAGACGTCGGGGTAGAGGCCGAGGAGGACGTTGGTCATCATGGCGCCCGAGGAGACGCCGGTGGCGAAGACGCGGTCGGCGTCCACGGCGTAGTTGGACTCGACCCAGTCGATCATGGACTTGATGCTCACCGGGTCGCTGCCGCCGTCGCGGGTGAGCGCCTGCGGCGAGGCGACGTCGAAGCACTTGCTGCTGCGCGTCACGGAGGGGTAGACGACGATGTAGCCGTACTGCTCGGCCAGTCTGGCGTACTCGGTGCCGTTGTAGAAGTCGGGGCCCGAGCCGGTGCACCAGTGGACGCCCACCAGGAGCGCCGGGTTCGGGTCCACGTTGTCGGGCACGTAGACGTACATCTGGAGGTTGCCCGGATTGTCGCCGAAGTTCGTCACTTCGGTCAGCTCTCCGGTGGGCACGGGGCCCTGCTGCGCTTCGGCGTGGTTCGGCGCCGCGAAGGCTAGGAGCGCTCCCACAATGAGGCACAGTGCGGCGGCCGCGGCGATGAGGACGCGCCGCGGCCCGAATCCGATGGATGGTGTCATGGGGTATTCCTGTTCTGGCGCGGCGGCGGCGTTCCGCCGTCGACGGCAGGGGAGCCGCGGGACCGGGGTCCGGTCCCTCGACGTGGAGCGTCCCGCCGCCGCACCGAAGATTCCGATGAAGAACTCTTGAGGGTCTAGACAGGATATATTGAGATATGTCGATTAACAAGGGAGCACTGCCGCCTGTCGCCGACCCGACTGCGGCCGGTCGCCCTCGGCCCCGCTTACGCGTCCTCCACGATGCGGTCGGCGCGGGCGTAGACGTTCATCGTGTCCCCGCGCAGGAAGCCGGTGAGGGTCAGCCCCGATTCGGCGGCGAGGTCGGCGGCCAGCGAGGACGGGGCCGAGACCGCGGCGAGCGCCGGAATCCCGGCCATCACCGCCTTCTGCACCAGCTCGAACGAGGCCCGGCCCGAGACCATCAATACGGTGCCGCGCAACGGCAGCAGGTCCGCCCGCAGCGCCCAGCCGACCACCTTGTCGACGGCGTTGTGGCGGCCGACGTCCTCTCTGGAGACGAGCAGTTCGCCCTCGGCGGTGAAGAGCCCGGCCGCGTGGAGGCCGCCGGTCTTGTCGAAGAGTCGCTGGGAGGCCCGCAGCCGGTCGGGGAAGGCGGCGAGCGCTTCGGCCCCGATCCGCATCGGGTCCCCGGCGACGCTCCAGGCGGACTTGGTGCGCACGTCGTCGAGCGCGGTCTTGCCGCAGATCCCGCACGCCGAGGTCGTGGTCGTCTCGCGCCTGGCCGCCGGGGTCGGCGGGGCGACGCCGGGGGCGAGGGCGAGGTCCAGGAGGTTGTAGGTCTGCTCGCCGCGCTCGTCGGTCCCGGCGCAGAACCGCATCGTCGCCAGGTCCCGCGCCTCGGTGACGACGCCTTCGGCGACGAGGAACCCGGCCGCCAGGTCGAAGTCGTCGCCCGGCGTCCGCATGGTCACCATCAGCGACTCGCCGCCGACGCGCAGTTCGAGGGGTTCTTCGACGACGAGCGTGTCGACGCGTTCGGTGCGCCGTCCGCCTGACAGGCGCACGACCTTCTGCCGCGCGGTCACACGTCCCATGGCGGGCGGCCTCCCTCTGTCGCTGCTCGGCTGCTCCCACAGCCTATGCCCCGGCGAGGGCCGGGGCCCATGAGCAGCGGGGTCAGGTGTCCGCCCGCACTCGCCGCCCGGCCGGTCCGCTGTCGGGCTCGAAGCGCACGACGATGGACTTCGAGGTCGGGGTGTTGCTGGTCTCGGCCACCGAGTCGAGCGGGACGAGCACGTTGGTCTCCGGGTAGTACGCGGCCGCGCAGCCGCGGGCGGTCGGGTAGTGCACGACCTTGAAATGCGGCGCGCGCCGCTCCGTGCCCTCCCACTCGCTCACCAGGTCGCAGTAGGCGCCGTCGGCGAGCCCCAGTTCGGCGGCGTCCTCGGGGTGGACGAGCACCACACGCCGGCCCCGGTGGATGCCCCGGTAGCGGTCGTCGAGGCCGTAGATCGTGGTGTTGAACTGGTCGTGGCTGCGCAGCGTCTGGAGCAGCAGCCGCCCCGCCCCGGCCTCCGGCGAGGTCATCGGGTTGACGGTGAAGTTCGCCTTCCCCGTGGCCGTGGGGAAGGCCCGCTCGTCGCGCGGGGCGTGCGGCAGCGCGAAGCCGCCGCTGCGGCGGGCGCGCGCGTTGTAGTCCTCGAAGCCGGGGACGACGCGCGCGATGCGGTCGCGCACCAGGTCGTAGTCCGCCGCGAAGTCCTCCCAGGGGACGTCGTCGTCCTCGCCGAGGACCTTGCGCGCCAGGCCGCACACGATCGCCACCTCGGAGCGCATCAGCTCGCCGAGCGGCGGCGCCTGGCCGCTGGAGGCGTGGACGACGCCCATCGAGTCCTCCACGGTGACGAACTGCTCCCCTCCGGCCTGCACGTCGATGTCGGTGCGGCCCAAGGCGGGCAGGATCAGGGCGCGGGCGCCGGTGACGACGTGCGAGCGGTTGAGCTTGGTGGAGACGTGCACCGTCAGGCGGCAGCGGCGCATCGCCGCCTCCGTGGCCTCGGTGTCCGGGGAGGCCGAGACGAAGTTGCCGCCCATCGCGAAGAAGACGCGCACCAGGCCGTCGCGCATCGCCCGGATCGTGTCCACGGTGTCGTATCCGGGGTCGCGGGGCGGGGCGAAGTCGAACTCGGCGCCGAGCGCGTCGAGGAAGTCGTCGGGCATCCGCTCCCAGATGCCCATCGTCCTGTCGCCCTGGACGTTCGAGTGGCCGCGCACCGGGCACACCCCGGCGCCGGGCTTGCCGATGTCGCCGCGCAGCAGGAGGAGGTTCACGATCTCGCGGATGGTCGGCACGGCGTGGCGGTGCTGCGTCAGGCCCATCGCCCAGCAGACCACCGTCTTCTCGGAGGCGAGGACCATCGCCAGGAGCCGTTCGATCTCGACGGCGGTCAGGCCGGTGTGCCGCTCGGCCTCGGCCATGGCCGCGTCGTCGTCCCCGGCGCCGTGGTGGGCGGCGAGGGCGTCGAAGCCCTGCGTGTACCGGTCGATGAAGTCGCGGTCGATCGCCCCCGAGCGCAGCAGCAGCCGGTTGAGCGCGCTGAACAGAGCGAGGTCGCCGCCGACGCGGATCTGGAGGAACAGGTCGGTCAGCTCGGTGCCGCGTCCGGCGAGGCCGCGGGCGGCCTGCGGGTTCTTGAACCGCCGCATCCCGGCCTCGGGGAGCGGGTTGACGGTGACGATCCGCGCCCCGGCCCGCTTGGCCTTCTCCAGGGCGGTGAGCATCCGCGGGTGGTTCGTGCCGGGGTTCTGGCCCGCGACGATGATGAGGTCGGCGGCCCAGAGGTCTTCGAGACTGACGCTGCCCTTGCCGATGCCGATGGTCTCGCTCAGCGCCGCGCCCGAGGACTCGTGGCACATGTTCGAGCAGTCGGGGAGGTTGTTGGTGCCGAAGCGGCGGGCGAACAGCTGGTAGAGGAACGCGGCCTCGTTGCCGGTGCGGCCCGAGGTGTAGAACGCGGCGCCGTCCGGCCCGTCCAGGGCCGCGAGCTCCTCGGCGACGAGCGCGAACGCCTCGTCCCAGTCGAGGGGCACGTAGCGGTCGGCGCCTTCGGCCAGGTACATGGGGTGGGTGAGGCGGCCCTGCTGCCCGAGCCAGTACCCGGACCTGCCGGAGAGGTCGTCCATCGGGTGGGCGGCGAAGAAGTCGGGGCCGACGGTGCGCCGCGTGGCCTCTTCGGCGACGGCCTTAGCGCCGTTCTCACAGAACTCGGCGGGGTGGCGGTGGCCCGGTTCGGGCCAGGCGCAGCCGGGGCAGTCGAAGCCGCCGACCTGGTTGATCGTGCGCAGCAGCGGCAGGCCGCGCCGGAGCCCGGCCTGGGCGCCGACGAACCGCAGCGAACCGGCCACGGCGGGCATCCCGGCGGCGGCGCGCTTCGGGCGGCGGACCTCGGGCGCGTCCTGGCCGGGGTCGTCGATGGGGGCCTCGGTCATCCGCTCAGTGTAGTTCCGGGAGGGGCGCGGTGGCGGCGGCCCGGGCGAAGCCGGGCGTGGTCCGGTCGGCCGTCACATTTCAGGCGTACCCGTGCACGGCCCCCCTATTTCCGGGCGAAACAGCTCCATATCCTGCGGTGATGCGGCCGGATAGGCTTTCGGCGGGTTTCGCGGCGGAGGTGTCGGCGTGGAGAACGGTGATATGGACGAGCGGACTGGCGAGGTGCCGAAGCGGACCGGGCGGCTGCACGGGCGCCTGCTCAAGGTGCTGGCGCTGGTCTCGGTCCTCGCGGCGCTGGCGGCGGTGTGGCAGCTCGGCACGGTGCTGTTCCAGGACGACGAGGACGCGGCCGCGACGTGGCCGTGGCAGGACCAGGCGTCGGTCGACTTCGCCGACGAGGAGCCGTCGACCGAGTCGGCCGCGGCCTCGGCGGAGGCCGGGAGCGCGAGCGCGTCGCCGTCGCCGGAGGCCGCCGAGTCGTCGCCGGAGCCCGAGCCGGAACCGGAGCCGGAGTCGAGCGCGGCGGCCCCCGAGACCGAGGCGCCCGCGCCGGAGCCCGAGCCGGAGCGGGGCGGGGCGGCATGCACGGCGTCGCTGCGGGTGGGCAACCAGTGGCAGGACTCGGGCGAGGTGCGGTTCGACGTGTGGCTGGAGGTGGTCAACACCGGCGATGAGTCCATCGAGGACTGGGAGGTCGTGCTGGCGTTCGACGGCGTGGACGTCTTCGCGAGCTGGGGCATGAGCCACGAGGGCGGCGGCCGGTACGGGGCCGCTCGCTGGAACGACGAGCTGGACCCCGGCGAGGCGGCGGGGGCGGGGTTCCAGGCCGCGTCCGACGACGAGGTGGAGCTGCCGTCCACGGTGCCGTGCACCGCGTTCGCCTAGGCGGGGCGCTTCGGTTCGATGGTGCGGGATTCGCCGGGGACCCGTTCGTCGGCGACCTGGACGCGGGGCGCGAACCGCTCCGCGGCCGAGGCCAGGCGCCGGGCGGCGCGCGGCGAGAGCCGCACGCTGCGCGATTTGAGCATCGAGCCGAGTCGGACCGGGGTGCCGTCGCGGCGCGATGCGGGGCTGCTGCGCTGCTTGGGCGTCGGCTCGCGCTGCGACACCTCGTGCCATTCGTCGGTCTTCTGGACGCCCACGCGCGATTCCCAGCCGGGGATGCAGCCCAGCCATCGCTTTCGCAGCCGCCACACGACCATCCGGTCGATCTCGTCCCAGGGCAGGTCCACCCGGGGCGTGCCGCTGCGCATGTAGAGGCCGCCGACGGCTTCGGGGTACAGCCGCGCGCCGCGCCGGTCGAGTACGGCCGCGGCGGGCCTGGCGATCAGGTGGTACGCCTTCATCCCTGCCCACGCCAGCAGCGGGAGGACGAAGACGAGGACGCCCATCCAGGCCGGGCCTTCGAGGTCGCGGCCGGTCTGGTGGTCGCGGTAGCGGGCCGTCTCGGTGCCGGCGTCGACGAGCATCCACGGGGTGGCGGCGAGGACGACGGCCGTGACGGCGAAGAGCGCGAGGTCGAAGGGGCGCGGCCGTTCGGCCACGGCGACCTGGGGGCCGTCGTCGGTGCGGTCGGGAGTCATCGGTCGGTCCTGGGTTCGGGGCGGTGCGGTCGCCCCGATTCTCGCACCCGCGGCCGGGTCGGCGCGGGCAGTGGACCGAACGGGTGTTGCAATGCGCCGCCGATGTTGTTATGTTGAGTGATCCAACTAACTCTCGGGGTCCGGCGCGGACCGCCCCCGGGGGCACCGAAGACTGCGCTCCGGTCAAGACAGGGCGCCGCACCGGGCGACCGGTGCGGCGCCCGCCGATAATGGAGCGATGGAACCGAACCTGCGCGCGCACCCGTGCATCGCACACGCCATCGCGTCCGACGAGTTGAGCGACGCCGACGTGGCGGCGGCCTTCGCGACGGTGCAGCCCGTCGCCCGCGAGGCACTCGGCGCCGCGCCGCAACTGCTCAACCTCGCCGACCCGTTCGAGGCCGAGACGCAGGGCGCGGTCGCCCTCTCCGCGCTCCTGTGCTCACCGGGCGGCCAGGACGCGATCGGCCTCGCGATGCTCGCGGCGCTCATCGGCCGCCAGGGCGACGCCGCGGCCTCGGCGCTCCTCCACGCCGTCGACACCGTCGCCTCGGGGCCCGCGAAGCACTGCACCGCCGCCGAGGTGCGGCGCCTCGAAGCGGCGGGCGTCCCCTGCCCGCCCTGGGAGCCGCTGCTCGCCGCCCCGGTCCGGGCCGCGACCGCCTGGGTCTGCTCCCCCGTGCTCGAATCGGGCGGCGCGCCGCACTCGGTCATGGCCTTCGAGTTCGAGCGCGCCGGCGCGGCGCACGGCTTCATCGTCCACCGCGACTTCCGCGGGGACGGCTCGATCGGCAAGATCAGCGCGGTCCCGGACATCGGCTGGAGCAGCTTCCGCAAGTTCCTGCTCGCGGGCGAGGCGCTCAAGGCGCCCTACGCCATCGAGGAGCTCGACTTCGACGCGGCGGTCGACCGCTTCGACGGCCCCCGGACGGCCATGTGGTCGCATCTGCGCGAGGGGCCGGACCGGTTCGCCGCCGACCCGGACCTCGGCAGCGTCCCCGGTCTGGCGCTCCTGCTGGAGGCGCACATGACCGCGGCCATGTGAGCCGGGAAACCGGTTGCGGGGCAACGCGGTCGATGCCGACGGCGAGCGCGGGGCGGCGGGGCCGGCGGGGAGGCTGTGGCTCAGGTGAACGGCATTGTCGAACACGCAAGCGCACCGGTACGAGACGTGGAGTAGCCTGAGGTGATGTCCCGCAGGCGCGGCGGGGCCGTACCGGACTCATCTCCCCCCTGTGTGCCGATAGGACTTCACGGTGACGGAAGCAACCGAAGACTGGCCGCCCCAGGGAATCGACGGATCGGTTCCCTCCACCGCTCGGGTCTACAACGCCGTCCTGGGAGGCCAGGACAACTTCAAGGTCGACCGCGACGCCGCGGAGTTCTTCGTCCGGCGCATCCCGCAGGTCCGGGAGTGCGCGCGCGAGAACCGGCGCGCGCTGCTGCGCGGCGTCGAGTACCTCGTGCGCCGGGCGGGCGTCGACCAGATCATCGACATCGGGTGCGGCCTGCCCACGGCGCCGAACACCCACGAGGTCGCGCAGGCGATCGACCCGGGCGCCCGGGTGGTCTACGTGGACAACGACCCGATGGTGCTCTCGCACGGCCGGGCCCTGATGTCCACCGACGACAGCACCCGGGTCGTCACCGCCGACCTGCGCGACCCCGAGGCGATCCTGTCCCACCCCGACGTCCGGTCCTTCCTGGACTTCGACCGCCCGGTCGCCGTGATCATCGCCGCGACGATCGTGCAGGTCAGCGAGCACGAGGACCCCGACGGCATCCTCAAGGCGCTCATGGGGCCGCTGGCGCCGGGCAGCCACCTGTTCCTCACCGTCTGGCCGGACACGGGCGAGCCGGTCCAGCGCCTGCTCTCGCAGGCGTGCCTGGAGACGCTCGGCAGCGGCTGGATCCGCCCCGTCGAGCGGCTGCGGGAGCACTTCGCGGGGCTGGAGATGGTGCCGCCGGGCCTGGAGTACCTCGCGCGGTGGTTCCCCGAGGAGCCCGGCAGGGCGGTCCCGGCCGTGGAGGACCTCGAGCCCTTCGAGCGGGCGCAGATGGCGGGCATCGCCAAGAAGCCCTGAGCGCGGCCCGCGCACGGGCGACGCGGCTCACGCCAGCAGGGCGAGGACCATGCAGACCAGGGCCGCGGTGCACAGCGCCGTGCGTATGCGGTGCCAGCGGTTCCACTTCGCCTCGTCGAACCGCGCCCGCGCCGCGGCGGTGTCGATCCGGTCGGCCTCGCCCGCGGCCTTGAGCGCGTCGTTGAGCGGGATGTTGCAGCGGACCGTGAAGACGAACGACAGCAGGTAGAGCGCGAACGCCGCGCTCGTCCACAGCAGCACCGCGCGGTGCCCGAGGTGGAGCAGGGCCGCGGCGGCGGTGAGCGCCAGCGTCCCGGTGAAGACCGCGACGAACGGCGGCCGGACGATCGCCCGGTCCATCGCCTGGAAGGCGGCCACGAAGGTCCGGTCGTCGGTGCGGGCCAGGCCCGGCATGACCGAGACCGCCCACCCGTAGAAGACCCCGGCGATCAGGCCGACGCCGACCGTGCCGAGCACCAGTGCCGCCGTGCGGAGCAGTTCCATGAGGGCGTCCTCTCGTCCGGGGCCGTCGACGGCCCCGAGTCCATCATGGCAGCGGGGGCCGACCATCCGGGGCTCATCGGAACGTGACGCCGGTGAGCGCCTCCGAGCGCTCCCAGAGCCTCCGGGCGAGCGCGCCATCGTTCGCCCTGGGGTTCTTCGGCGTCTCGCGCCGCAGCCGGTGGAAGTAGGCGCCGTTGACCGCGCGCGGGTCGGCGAGCGCGGCCAGGTGGACCAGCGGCTCGGCGCCCTGCTCGGGCGTGGCGAAGAGGCGCCGGGCGATGCCGGTGCCCATGAGGAACGCGGTCAGGGCGTTGTCCCGGGCGACCTCGGTGGCGACCGCGCCGGGGTGGAAGGCGGCGGCCGTGACGCCGGTGCCCGCGGCGCGGTGGGCGAGCTCGCGGGTGAACAGGACGGTGGCGAGCTTGGAGTCGGCGTAGGCGCCCGCCGGGTGGTAGGGGCGCCGCCCGGCGTCCAGGTCGAGGCGCCCGGCCCGGTAGGCCAGGGAGCCGGTCGAGACGACGCGCGCCTCGGGGGCCTCGGCCAGGCGGTCGAACAGCAGCGCGGTGAGCAGGAAGGGGGCGAGGTGGTTGACCTGGAAGGTCGCCTCGTGCCCGTCGGCGGTGGTCCGGCGCCGGGTGAAGACGCCGCCGGCGTTGTTGGCGAGGACGTCGATGCGCGGGTAGGCGGCGAGGAGGTCGCGGGCGAGGGCGCGGACGTCGTCGAAGCGCGTGAAGTCGGCCAGGTGGGCGCGGGCGCCGATGGAGCGGGCCACGGCGGCGGTCTTCTCCGGGGAGCGCCCGACGACGGCCACGGTGGCGCCCATGTCGGCGAGGCGGCGCGCCGCTGCCGCGCCGATCCCGGCGCTGGCCCCGGTCACCACGATCGTCTTGCCCGCGAGGTCGGCGGCCGGTGCGCTCATGGCGCCGATTCTGGCACGGAGGCGGCCGCGCCGCCCGCGATCGGGGCGCGGAGCGCACAGGCCGGCGGAAGATCCGCAGTGGAGGGAAGGGCGGCCGCGCGGTTCGCGAGGGTCGCTCGGCCGCGGTCGTCGAATCCAGTGGGGCCGCGTACGCTCTAAGCGACCAGCCGGTTTCGCTCAGGAAAGAGGCCCCCCATGCCCATGCTCGAAATCCGCCGGCACAGCAAGCGCGACGGCGAGCAGGCCGTCCACCTCTCGCAGGCCGGTATCGAGCTGGCGCGCTGGGCCGGGACGCTGATGGGACCGTTCGAAGTCGTCGCCGCCAGCGTCGCCCCGCGCACGCGGGAGACCGCCATCGCGATGGGCTTCGCCGTCACCGTCGAGATCCCCACCTTGCAGAACGTCAGCGAGTTCATGGTGGAGTCCCAGCAGGCGTCCAGGGAGTCGGGCGGCCCGTTCACCCGGCTGGCGCGGCTGATCGAGCGGCCGGGGGCCGTGCAGGACTACTCGCGCGCGCTGGCCGCGCAGTGGCGGCACCTGATGACGACGCTGGGCCCCGGCGACGCGGCGCTGGTCATCGGGCACGGCGGCCACCTCGAATGCGGGCTCATCGCGCTGTTCCCCGAGGAGGACCACGACTCGTGGGGCGCCATGTTCGACTACATGGAGGGCGCGCGCATCCACTACGACAGCAGCGCCGGGCGCTTCCACGACGTCGAGATCGTGCGCATGTGAGCATTTCTCAAACGACGGCGGCCGCTTCAAGGGGCCGCACCACGTGAGGCAGCGGCCTCGCAGGTGCTCGGGGCGGCGACTTCGACGCCCTCGTCGCGTCCCTAGAGGACGACGAAGCGGCGTGAGTCCGTCACGGCTCCCCGCGGGTGAAGACGATCCGCTCGCCCGCGAAGGGCGCGTGCGGATCGACGAGCCACACCGGTTCGGGCCACCACCGCGAACCGGTCCAGGACTGGGTGAGGAGCGCGACCGGTTCGCCGTCCACGGCGACCTCCCACGAGCGTTCACCGGTGGCGAGCGGCGGCAGGAAGTCCCCGTCGACGATGTCGCGGAGCACTTCGAGCACACTGCGGCCCTCCGCGACGCGCCGGCGCAGCGTGCGCTCGGCCTCGCCGTCGCCCGTGCCGCGGGACACCTCGACTTCGCGGTACGCCCCCGGCGGGCGGGCGGCGGGCACGTCCGCCGACCGCAGCCGCAGGCCGCCCCGCGCCCAGACCGCCCAGCAGGCCCCGGTGCCGACGAGCCAGATGCCCGTCGTCACCGCCAGCGTCCTCAGGAAGCCCCAGTGTTCGACGCGCTGGAAGACGAGCGCGAAGGCGACCATGCACGTTAGGAAGGCCCCCAGGGCGAGGCCCTTGAATTCCAGGGGCAGCTTCAAGGACTCCAGCGCCCCCGCCGGGCCGGTCGCGCGGGCGGCGGCGCCGTTCTCGTCGCGGAACCCCCGGGCGAGCGTGCGATGGGCCAGCATGAAACCCCCCGCGCCCCAGACGCAGGTGGCGGCGAACCCGAGCCCGTACTGCGTGTCCGCCCCGCCGCGGTAGGCCCATGCCATGAACGCCAGCAGGGGCACGGGCAGCGCGGCATAGAAGCAGATCTGCCACAGCAGCATGACGAGGGCGGGTTTCGGGGGGCGGTTCACTGCCGGCTCTTTTCGACGGGGTGCGCAGGGCTTCGACGATCGTACATAGACGAATACACCTCACCGGTGCCCGACGCGGCCGAATCCGGTTGACCGTCGCCGGGGCCGGTGGTTGGATTCGGTCATGCCCTCCGGTGGTCAACTGCTGGCGTTCGTCGTCGCCTCGCTCGTCGTCATCCTCATCCCCGGCCCGAGCGTCCTGTTCTCCGTCGGGCGCGCCCTCGCCTACGGCCGCCGCAAGGCGCTCCTGACCGCCTTCGGGAACGCCCTCGGCGTCTTCGCCGCCGCCGCGCTCGTTGCGGTCGGCCTCGGGGCGGTCGTCCAGCAGTCGGCGCTGGCCTTCGGCATCGTCAAGTACGCCGGCGCGGCCTATCTGGTCTATCTGGGCGTCAAGGCGCTCCGCGAACGCAAGGGCGCGATCACGGTGCCCGAGGACGCGGATCGGGCCGGGCTGCCGGTGTTCGAGGGCTTCCTCGTCGGCGCGCTCAACCCGAAGACGATCCTGTTCTTCGTGGCGATCCTGCCGCAGTTCGTCGACGCCGGGGCGGCCCCGCTCCAGATGCTGGCGCTGGGCGGGATCTTCGCCGCGCTCGCGATCGCCTGCGACTCGGTGTGGGTCCTCGCGGCGGCGGCCGCCCGCGACATGCTGAACGCGCCGCGGCCCCGGCGGGTGCTCGGCGGCCTCGGCGGGGCCTCGATGATCGGACTCGGCCTCGCGGCGGCGACCGCGCAGCGGACGTAGGGGGTTCGCGCGCAGCGGCACTGCGGCGGCGACACTCCTCCGGTGCGGGTGGGGCGCGGGGCCTCTAGTCTGGCGGGGAACACGATTGGAGCGCCTTGATATGAGCAGTGTGCCGCAGAGCATCTTCCCCGCCGAAGTCCTCGAGGAGTTCGCCGAGCTCGGCGTCGACCTCGACGCGCTGTTCTCGGCGGGGGCGCTCGGTGAGCGGATGGGCATCGCGATCACCCACGCCTCCCCCGAGCGCGTCATCGGGACGATGCCGGTCGAGGGCAACACCCAGCCGTACGGGCTGCTGCACGGCGGCGCCTCCGCGGTCCTGGCCGAGACGCTCGGCTCGGTCGGCGCGATGCTCCACGGCGGACCGAAGCGGATCGCGGTGGGCGTGGACCTCAACGTGACCCACCACCGCGGCATGCGCTCGGGCACGGTCACCGGCGAGGCCGTGCCGGTCCACCGGGGGCGCTCCACGGCCACCTACGAGATCGTGGTGACCGACGAGGAGGGCCGCCGCGTCTGCACCGGCCGGCTCACCTGCATGATCCGGGACGCGCCCTAGGATCCCGTGCGGGCCCGGAGCATGCCGTTCGCGGTGCTGCAGTCGATGCCGCCGGTCACCGCCTCGTAGGAGTCCTCCTCCAGCCCGCCGATCGCGCCGCGCCCGGCGAGCGCGGCGTGGAGTTCGCGGCACTGCTGCGCCTTCTCGTTCGCCGTGCCGCCTGCTCGACCGGGTGCGGCGGGCGGCAGGGGGTCAGGTGCGGGCGACGGCGTCCAGGAGGATGCGGCCGAGTTCGGCGGGCTTGGTGAACTGCGGCCAGTGCCCGGTGGGCAGGTCGACGTACTCGACGTGCTTCATCTCCTTGATCTCGCGGACGAACGGGGCGCCCTGCTCGATCCACTCCTTGATCATGCTGCTGGGGAACTCGCAGGAGACGATCGTGGCGGGCACGTCGCGGCGGCGTTCGGAGGTGAAGGCGCTCCGGTCGTAGGCGACGCTCACGGGTTCGGGGACGGCCCGCTCCCGGAAGCGCTCGCGCAGCGTCTCGTCGAGGTCGACGAGGTCCTCGTCTTCGAAGAAGCCCCAGTCGGGGAGCGGGAGCTCGTGGTCGACGATCGGGATCTCGTCGTTGATGACCGATCCTTCGGGCATGGGCGCGGCGTCGACGTAGACGACGCGCGCGACCTTGTCGGGCCTGGCGTCGCTGGCGAGCTGGGCGATCGAGCCGCCGCCGGAGTGGCCGACGAGCACGACCGGCTCCTCGGCCTCGTCGACGGCGGCGACGACGAAGTCCACATGGTCCTGCAGGCCGATGCCCGTGCGGTCGGCGTCCTTCGACTCCTTGCCGGGCAGGGTGAGCGCGCGGACGCGGTGGCCGGCCTGCTCGAGCGGCGGCGTGACCGCGCTCCAGGAGGAGCCGTCGAGCCAGAGTCCGGGGATCATGATGATGTCCATGGCCCGAAAGATAGCGGACGGCTCCGACGTTCCGGTCAGGATCGGGCCGAGCGCAGGGTCATCACGGTGATGTCCGAGGGCGCGCCGACGCGCATCGGCGGGCCGTTCGTGCCCGCGCCGTTGGTGACGTAGAGCGTCGTGCCGCCGTAGCGGTGCAGGCCGCCGACCTGGCCGTCGCGGATGCGGGTGGCGAGGTGGACCGGCCACATCTGGCCGCCGTGGGTGTGGCCGGAGAGCTGGAGGTCGACGCCCCAGTCGACGGCCTGCTCCACGGCCCGGGGCTGGTGGGCCATGAGGATCGAGGCGCGGGCCGGGTCGCGGCCTTCGAGCGCGGCCGCGAAGTCGGGTCCGACCTCGCCGGTGAGGCCCCGCTGCTCGACGATGAGGTCGTTGACGCCCGCGAGGTCGAAGCCGGGCAGTTCGACGTGGACGTTGGGCAGGGGCGTCATGCCCAGCTCCTGGACGCGCATCTGCCATTGGAGGGCGCCGGTGTAGTGCTCGGCGTTGCCGGTCACGAAGTAGGCGCCGTCGCGGGCGTCGAGGCGCGCGAGGGGCTCGGTGGCCTCGCGCAGGTCGTCCGCCTCGCCGCTGGCGAGGTCGCCGACGAAGGCGATGAGGTCGGGCCGGGCGCCGTTGATCCGGTCGACGACGCGTTCGCAGAACCCGGCGCCGCGCAGGGCGGAGAAGTGGGTGTCGCCGACGACGGCGATCCGGTAGCCGTCGAACTCGCGGCCCAGCTTCTCCAGGGGGACGGTCACCGCTCGCAGGCGGGGCGTGCGGTGGGCCTCGGCGAGGCCGTACCCGGCGACGGCGGTCGCGGCGGCCGCCGCGCTCAGGCCGACGGCGCGCGAGACCACCTGGCGGCGGGTGGGCCCGGGCGGTTCGGGGGCGTCCTCGGCGGGCCGGTCGGGGGGCCGGCGGCGCAGCAGCAGCCACCGGAGCGGTTCGGCGAGGACGAGGAGCCCGAGGAGGTACAGGAAGAGGCCGAACCACACCAGGCCCGGCCAGCCGATGAGGGCCTGCGCCCACGGCGGCAGCGAGGAGGGGACGGCGAACCGGGCGGCGACGCCGAAGGCGGCGAGCACGGCCAGCGCCGCCGCGCCGACGCGCCTCCAGGGGGAGCCGGGCGCGGTGGTGTCGCGGCACAGCCGCCGCCACAGGTAGACGTGGAGCACGGCGAAGCCGGCGGTGACGGCCGCGAACCGCACGGCGAACCAGAAGAACTCCATCCTCCTCCTCAGGGCGATCCGCGCTGAACTCTAGCGCGCGGACGCGCGCGGGCGGGGGCCCGGCTCCCGGGCGGCGAATCCGTGCCCGGGTGCCGCGCGATGGGCGGTATGCCAGGTCAGCGGCCGGATTCGACTTAGAATCGGGAGATGAGTCCGCGGGTGCCCAGCGAGAAGGCCCTGAAGCACGGACCGACCGTGCCGCACTGGCTGCGGCTGCTGCCGATCGCGTTGTTCCTGCTCACGCTGGTCTTCCAGGCGGTCTCCTCGGACCCGGCCGTCGTCGGGATCACGACCGCGGTCGTGCCGCTGGTGGCGTCGTTCATCCTCGGCCCGCTCTGGATCGCGGGCATGGCCGCGGTCGTGGCCGCGGTCGTGGCGACGCCCTTCATCCACATCCACACCGACTCCCTCGACGACCGGGACCTGGTCGCCTTCGCCGTTGTCTGGAGCGTGGGCGTCGGGTTCGCGTGGGTGCGCACCCGGTACCAGTCGCGGCTGGTGACCATCGAGAGCGTCGCCCAGGCCGCCCAGCACGCCGTCCTGCCCACGCTGCCGAGCCGTATCGGGGGCCTGGCCTGCGCCGGGCTCTACCGCTCGGCGCAGCGGGGCGCGCGCATCGGCGGCGACCTGTTCGACCTGCGCGCGAGCCCGTTCGGCATCCGCATGATCCTCGGCGACGTCCAGGGGCACGGGCTGCCCGCGGTGAGCACCGCGGCGGCGCTCCTGGCGTCCTTCCACGAGGCGATCCTCGACGAGCCCGACCTCGAGTGCATCGCCGCGCGCCTGGAGCGGCGCATCGTCGTCGACGCCGACGAGGGCCACATCCCCGAGCTGTTCGCCTCGGTGCTGCTGGTCGAGTTCGGCGAGGACGGCGAGGAGATCCGGCTGCTCTCGTGCGGGCACCCGCCGCCGCTGGTGCTGCGCGCCGACCGGGTCGAGGAGGTGGCCCTGGAGACGCGGCCGGTCCTCGGCCTGCGGCTCGAACCGGCCGAGCGGCCGCCGGGCGCGGCCGCGATCCCGTTCCGGTCCGACGAGATCCTGCTGGCCTACTCGGACGGCGTGAGCGAGGCGCGCGACGCCCACGGGGGTTTCTACCCGCTCGAACAGCATCTCAAGGGCCTGGTGCCACCGGCGTCGCCGCAGCGGCTGATCGACTTCGTGTGGGACGACCTCACCCGCTTCGCCGACCGGCTCGACGACGACGTGAGCCTCATGGCCGTCGCCCGAGAGGGCCGCGGCGGGGCCGGGCGGGCGGGCGGATGACCCCGGGGAGGCCCGCCGGAGATTCCCTCCGCGGGGGTGTCGATTCGGCCCCGGGCCGTTCGACGTGGCAGTGAAGGACGATTCCGCACCACCGAGAGAGCAGGAGAGCGCCATGCGCACCCTCATCGTCACCGCGTTCATGTCCCTGGACGGCGTCATGGAGGCCCCGGGCGGCGAGCCCGGGTACCGGAACACCGGCTGGACCTTCGAGCAGGTCGAGTTCGACGAGGACGCCTACGAGATCAAGAGCCGCGAGCAGGAGGAGGCGGGCGCGCTGCTGATGGGCCGCCGCTCCTACGAGGCGTTCGCGCCGGTCTGGCC
This sequence comes from Glycomyces sp., assembly GCA_035765105.1. Classification (GTDB taxonomy): domain Bacteria; phylum Actinomycetota; class Actinomycetes; order Mycobacteriales; family Micromonosporaceae; genus Glycomyces. Next base: position 46,754 of record DASTYG010000107.1, on the reverse strand, counting down.
CGATATGGAGGATTTCGCGGGCTACAACGCCATGCCGCGCTACGTCGTGTCCACGACCCTGGAGGGCGGGGACGCGCGCTGGCCGGCCACCGTGCTGCGCTCGGTCGAGGAGGTCGCGGCGCTCAAGGGGACCGAGGGCGGGCCGATCATCGTGCACGGCAGCGCCGAGCTGGGGTGGAGCCTGGCGGACGCGGACCTGGTGGACCGCTACCACCTGCTGGTCTTCCCGCTGCTGCTCGGCGCGGGCAAGCGCCTGTTCAGCGAGGCCGACCGGGACGCGGTGAAGCTGCGGACGGTCGAGCACGAACGGTACTCCAACGGCGTTCAGAAGCAGGTCTTCGACGTCGTGCGCTGAGCCGCGGCCCCGCGTCCGGCCGGGTGCGCTCCCGGCCGGACGCGGGGCTTCGCCCCCTTGGGCATATATATTGTCCTATTGACATCTGTGGATTCATTGTCGAGAATGTGTGCAACCGTTCGACGACGTGGAGCCTCCACATGCAGCCTTCCCCCCTCAGCCGCCGACGCCTGTTCCAGGCCGCCGGCGCCGCGGCGTTCATCGGGGCCGGCGTCGCCGTCGGCGCCCCCGCCGCGGCCTCCCCCGCCGTCCCGCTCGCCAACCCGCTCATCCGCCAGCGCGCCGACCCGCACATCGTGCGCCACACCGACGGGTACTACTACTTCACCGCCAGCGTCCCGGCCTACGACCGCATCGTCATGCGCCGCTCGACCACCCTCCAGGGCCTGGCGACGGCCCCGGAGGCCACCGTGTGGCACAAGCACGCCGCCGGGCCGATGAGCCACCACGTCTGGGCGCCCGAACTCCACCGTGTCGACGGCGCGTGGTACCTCTACTTCGCCGCGGGCCGCGCCGAGGACGTCTGGCGCATCCGCATGTACGCCCTGGAGAACACCGCTGCGGACCCGATGAGCGGCGCCTGGACCGAGCGGGGGCAGATCACCACCCCGCGCGACTCGTTCTCCCTGGACGCCACCACCTTCACGCAGGGGTCCACCCGGTACCTGTGCTGGGCCCAGAGCGACCCCGAGCTCGGCAGCGGCACCAGCCTGTACCTCGCGGCGATGTCGAGCCCGTGGGCGATCACCGGCGAGCCGGTCCGCATCAGCAAGCCCACGCACGCGTGGGAGACCGTCGGGCACCACGTGAACGAAGGTGCGGCCGTCATACAGCGGGGCGGCCGGATCTTCATGACCTTCTCGGCCAGCGCCACCGACGCGAACTACGCGATGGGGCTGCTCACCGCCTCCCAGAGCGCCGACCTGCTCGATCCGGCCTCGTGGTCCAAGCACCCCGAGCCGGTGCTGCGCAGCAGCGACGCCACGGGCCAGTACGGGCCGGGCCACAACTCGTTCACCGTCTCCGAGGACGGCCGGAGCGACATCCTGGTCTACCACGCCCGGCCCTACAAGGACATCAGCGGCGACCCGCTGTACGACCCGAACCGGCACACCAGGCTCCAGAAGGTCTACTGGCGCTCCGACGGCACCCCGGACTTCGGCGTCCCGGTGGCCGACGGCCCCGCGCCGCACCGCTTCGCCGCGCACGGCCAGACGGGCGTGTTCCTGCACCACTACGACTTCCGCGTCCGGGCCGACGCGAACCCGGCGATGCTGGCCGACTCGCAGTTCCGGATCGTGCCGGGGCTGGCCGGGTCGGGGACGGTGTCGCTGGAGTCGGCGAACTACCCCGGCCGCTACCTGCGGCACAAGAACCACGAGTACTGGGTGGAGAGCGACGACGGTTCGCGCCTGTTCGAGCAGGACGCGGGCTTCCACCGGCGCTCCGGGCTGGCCGACGCGGCGGGCGAGTCGTTCGAGTCGGTGAACTTCCCCGGCCACTACCTCCGCCGCCAGGGCGGGCTGGCCTACCTCCACCAGGTGAGCACCCCGCAGGAGCGCTCCGAGGCGACGTTCTTCCTGGAATGAGCGCGGGGACGCCGCGGGCACGGGCCGCGGCCTCCCCGAACCGGTGCGGCGGCGCGACAGCGGGGGCCGCAGGACATCGCGCCCCGCGCGGTCGCGCCGCCGCACCGGGACGGCCCGCGCTCGGCGACCGGGCGCGGGCCGTCGGTCCCGCGCGACGTGCTCGAACAGCGCGGCCCCGCTCCCGGGCTCAGACCTGAGCGGTCGGCATGACGGTGAGGCGGCTGAAGTTCACCCGCGGCGGCCGGGACGCCAGGAACGCCACCGTCTCGGCCACATCGGACGCCTCGAGGACGTCCACGGCCGCGAACGCGCCGTCGAGCCACTCACGGGACGCCGAGTCCTCGACGTGGCCTTGCAGCTCCGTCCTGACGAACCCCGGCTCGATCACCGCCACCCGCACGCCCTTGGGGCCGAGGTCGGCCCGCAGGTTGTCGGACAGATGCGACACGTACGCCTTGGTGCCGCAGTAGACGGCGAACGAGGGGAAGACCGCCTTGGCGGCGACCGAGGAGGTGTTGACCAGGTCGGCCGCGCCCCGATCGGCGGCCGCCCGCTCCAGCTGCGGGGTGAAGGCGGCGATGACGTTCATCAGGCCGGTGACGTTGAGGTCGATCATGCGCCGCCAATCGGCGGTCCGCAGTTCGCCGATCGGCCCCGCCAGCATGACGCCGGCGTTGTTGAACAGCAGGTCGGCGGGACCGAACTCGGCGGCGACGCGGTCGGCCGCGGCCCTGGCCGCCGCCGCGTCGGTGACGTCGGCGGCCACGGCGAGCGCGGTGCCGCCGTCCCCGCCGATGCGCTCGACCAGGGCTTCGAGGCGGTCGGCGCGGCGCGCGAGCACGGCGACCCGGGCCCCGCGGGCGGCCAGCAGTTCGGCGGTGGCCTCGCCGATGCCGCTGGAGGCCCCGGTGACGACGGCGATCCGGCCTTCGAGCGGCCGGGCAATGTCAGTGGACATCATGGTTCCCTTCACGATCGGGTGACTGCAACGAGCAAAGCACCGGTGAGCGGCCGCGGCCGCCGCTAAAAGCGCCCTGCGCCGACTGGTACCGCCAGGGCCACCCGAGCGCCGATGCGCGGGACGCGGGGGCTGCACAATTGGGGGCATGGACCGTGGCACCGAAATGGCCGACTTCCTCCGCACCAGGCGCGCCCGTCTGACGCCCGACCGCGCCGGACTGAGCGACGACGGCCGCGTCCGGCGCGTGCCGGGCCTGCGCCGCGACGAGGTGGCGCGGCTGGCCCATGTGAGCACCGAGTACTACACGCGCCTCGAACAGGGCCGGGCGGGCAATCCCTCGCCCGAGGTGCTCGACGCGCTCACCTCGGCGCTGCGGCTCGACGACGCCGAACGGCAGCACCTGATCGACCTGTGCGGCAGGCGCGCCCCGCGGAAGGCGCCGCCGGTGGCCCAGCGCGTGCGGCCGGGCCTGCTGCTGACCTTGCAGAGCCTCGCGGGCGTGCCCGCGTTCGTCTTCGGCAGGCGCACCGACGTGCTGGCCTCGAACCGGCTGGCCCGCGAAGTGATCACGGATTTCGAGGCGCGACCGGCGGCCGAGCGGAACCTCGCCCGGTACATCCTGCTCGATCCGCAGGCCCCCGAGCGGATGCACGAGTGGGAGCGGGCCGCGTCCGACACCGTGGCGATGCTCCGCTTCGACGCCGGGCGCCACCCCGAGGACCGGCGCCTGGCCGATCTGATCGGCGAGCTGACAATGCGCTGCCCCGACTTCGGGCGCTGGTGGAGCGAGCACCATGTGATGGTCCGGACCAACGGGGTCAAGCGGTACCGGCACCCGCTGGTGGGCGACCTGGAGTTCCACTACGAGGCGTTCCCGGTGCCCGGGGACCCCGAGCAGACCATGTGCGTCTACAACGTCGAGCCCGGTTCGGCCACCGCCGAGGCGCTGCGGCTGCTGGAGAGCTGGACGAGTCCGCGCGCCGCCGAGCGGGAAGCGCGCCCCTGAACCGCCTCCCGGTGGCGGCGCGGCACGCGCCGCGGCCACACTGGGCGGGGACCGGTCCGGCGCTGCGGACCGGCCGCGAGCGCATGGAGGAGACACCGTGGACGGACGCCCCTGGACCGCCGCCGACATCCCCGACCAGTCGGGGAGGATCGCCGTCGTGACCGGCGCCAACAGCGGCGTCGGCTTCGAGACCGCGCGGCGGCTCGCGCTCGGCGGCGCCCGCGTGATCATGGCGGTGCGCAGCGAGGCCAAGGGGCGCGCCGCCGCCGAGGCGATCGGCCGGGAGCGCCCGGGGGCGAGCGTCGAGGTCCGCCGCGTCGACCTGGCCGACCTGGACTCGGTGGCCGGCTTCGCCGACCGCTTCGCGGCCGAGGACGGCGCGTTCGACCTGCTGGTCAACAACGCGGGGGTCATGGCGCCGCCGCGCACGCTGAGCCCGCAGGGGCACGAGTCGCAGTTCGCGGCCAACCACCTGGGGCACTTCGCGCTCACCGGGCGCCTGCTCGGCCGCATCCGGCGGGGGCGGGACCCGCGCGTGGTCACCGTCAGCTCGCTCGCGCACCGCGGCGGCACCATCCACTTCGACGACCTCACCGGGGCACGCGGCTACTCGGGCATGCGCTACTACGCGCAGTCGAAGTTCGCCAACATGCTCTTCGGCCTCGAACTCGACCGGCGGCTGCGCGCGGTCGGCAGCCCGGTGCGCAGCCTCATCGCCCACCCCGGCCTCACGGCGACCAGCCTGGTCGACAACGGATTCACTCGGCTGCTCAGGCCCGTCGCCCGTCTCGTCGCGGCGGTGTCCACCCAGCCGGTCGAGACCGGGGCGCTGCCGCAGCTCTACGCCGCCACCGACCCGCGCGCCGAGAGCGGGCAGTACATCGGCCCCGACGAGTGGAAGCGGCGCCGGGGGCACCCGGCGGTGGAGCGCCCGGTCCCGGCGGCCGAGGACCCCGAGACGGCCGCGCGGCTGTGGAGGGTCTCCGAGGAGCTCACCGGCGTGGTCTACGACTTCGACGCCGCCCGCTGAGGGCGCCGCCTCAGCGGGCGGCGCGGTGCTCGGCGGCGACGGCCTCGACGACGCGGCGGTGGGTGCGGACCTCCTCGCCGTCCGCGTCGCTCCAGGCCAGGCGGATCAGGGCCTTCCAGACCGCCCAGCCCCGGGCCCTGGCCCAGGCGTCCTCGCCGCGGCCCACGGTGCGGCGGAACGTCTCGCGGCTCGCGCCCTCGAACATGGTCCAGGCGATCACCAGGTCGCAGGCGGGATCGCCGACGCCGCAGGTGCCGAAGTCGATGACGGCGGCGAGCCGGCCGCCCCGCAGGAGGAGGTTGCCGCCGGCCACGTCGCCGTGGAACCAGACCGGCGGGTCGCTCCACTCGGCGGCGAGGGCGGCGTCCCAGACCGCTTCGGCGCCCGCGGTGTCGAGGCGGCCGTCCAAGGCCCGCAGCGCCTTGCGGGTCTCCTCGTCGTAGTGGGCCGGGGAGGCGCCGCGGTGGAAGCTGTGCTCGCCGCCCGCGGGGCCGCCGGTCGCGTCGACGCCTTGCAGGGCGGTCAGGAACTCCCCCACCGCGACCGCGAAGGCGGTCAGGTCGCCGACGCGGTCGGGGCGGGCGGTCTCGCCGTCGATCCAGCGCCGCACCGACCACGGGTGCGGGTAGCCCTCGCCCGGCGCGCCGAGGCCGAGCGGCACCGGGACGGGGACGGGCAGGTGCGGGGCGAGGAGGGGGAGCCACCGGTGCTCCTTCGCCACGGCGAGCGCGTAGGAGGCGGCGGTGGGCAGCCGCACCGTCTTGTCCTCGCCGAGGCGGTAGGTGCGGTTGTCCCATCCGTCGATCTCGACCGGCCGCACGGGCAGGCCGCTCCACTGCGGGAACTGGGCGGCGATCAGCCGCTCGACCAGTCCCGCGTCGATCCCGGCCCGCCCGTCAGCGTATCGATTATCGTCCATGCGGACAGTCTGTCCGCGGGGGCGCTGCGCGGCAACGGGTTTTGCGGCTCAGACGTCGACGGTGGGCTGTCGGACGGCGATGACGAGCTTGCCCCGGGCGGCGCCCGCGCGCGAGCGCTCCAGCGCGGCGGGGGCCTGCTCCAGCGGCGCCTTGAAGTCGATGCGGAGCTTCAAGTCGCCGTTGACCACCGCTTCGGCGAGGGCGGTCAGGGTCTGCGGCGTGGCCTGGGCGTACATGTTGCGGCCGCGCAGGGCGCGGTCGGCGAGGGCCTCGGCGTCGACGGCCGTGTTGGCGCTGACGATGATGCCGCCGCTCTTGAGCAGGTCGGCGACGGGGTCGATGTCGTCGGGGCCGGAGACGAGGTCGACGACGGCGTCGATCCCGCCGGGGTGGGAGCGGCGGACCTGTTCGACGGCGGACGTCTCGGTGAAGTCGATGAGTTCGGCGGCGCCCAGTTCGCGGAGGTAGGCGGCGGTGGCGGGGTCGGTCGTGGCGATGACGTGCGCGCCCCGGGCGGCGGCCAGCTGCACGGCGGCCTGGCCGACGCCGCCGGAGGCGCCGTTGATCAGGACGGTCTGCCCGGGGGCGGCCGCGGTGGCGGCGACGAAGTCGTGGGCGGCGGCGCCCGCGGTGGGGAGCGCGGCGGCGAGGTCGAAGGGGAGCTGCTGCGGCAGGGGCGCGAGTTTGCCCTCGGCGGGGGCGAGGGCGAACTCGGCGTAGGAGCCGCGGCCGCGCTGGACGTCCATGAACTGGCCGAAGACGCGGTCGCCCGGTGCCGGGGCGGTGACGCCGGGGCCGACCCGTTCGACGATGCCGGCGCCGTCGGAGCCGAGGACCAGCGGGAAGGCGTGGTCGACGGCGCCGCGCAGGGCGCCGTCGACGACCTTCCAGTCGAAGGGGTTGACTCCGGCGGCTTCGAGGCGGACGAGGACTTCGCCCGGTCCCGGTTCGGGGGTCGGGATCTCGGTCGTCTCGGGGTCGGCGTTGAAATCGGTGACGGTCACGGCGCGCACGGCGTGCTCCTTCGGTCGCGGTTTGGAGGGCGCTGCGATTGTCTCGCGGTTTCGGCCCGACCGTAGCGGATTCACCGCTTCGTGGCGCGGGCGGCGGCGCCGCGTCCGGGGTCCGTTCGGGCGGCGGCCCCGGCGGGCGCGATGGCGTGTCCGGTGTGGATCGACTTGGCGCGCAGGTAGTGCATATTGCCGCCGGTGAGCCCTCAGCGGCGCTCGTGGGCTTCGCGGGTCAAGAACGCCAGGCGGGCGCGCTTGTCGGGCAGTTCGATCTCGGGCCCGATCGTGAAGCCGCTGCGCCGCAGCAGGGCGCCGGCGTGCGCGTTGCGCGCGTCGGGCTCGGCGACGACCCGCCGGTGCGCGGGGTCGGCGAACAGGTAGTCCACCAGCACCGAGACGAGCACCGCGGTGAACCCCGCCCGGGCCCGCTCGCGGCCGGGCCTGGCGACCAGGAGGTGGGTGCCGATGTCGCCGGGGCGGGCGTCGTAGCACTCCCCCACCGGGTCGGCGTCCGGCTCGTAGGTCTGGAACAGGGCGATCGGCTCGTCCTCGCGCAGGACGAGGAAGGCGTGGTGGGTGGGCAGCGAGTCGAGGTACTCGTAGATCTCCTGGACGCGTTCGCGGTCGGCCTCCAGCATGCCCCAGAACCGGGCGCGCTCCTCGGTGACCCAGCCGTGGATCAGGTCGGCGTCGGCCCCCGGGTCGACCGGGACGATGCGGACGCGGCCGAAGCCCTCGACGGCCTGCTCGTGGACGGCGGCGCGCAGGGCCGCCGCGGTGGCGTGGTCGGTCATGGGGGTTTCCTCACTCAGGTCGTTCCAGTCGGTGGTCACGGGGATGAGCTCGCCCGCCAGCCACAGCGGCAGCTGGTCGCGGGAGTGCGGGTGGCCCGGTTCGCCCGCGGCGCCGAAGGGCACGATCCAGCGGCTGCGGGAGCGGTCGGCGAGGTCCCAGACCCAGCGGGCGGCCGGGCCCCGCGAGAAGCCGTCGCCCGCGCCGGGGAGGGCGCTCGTCGCCAGGACGCAGTCGTGGTCGCCGCCGACGCCCGGCCAGGACTCCCCGGGCGGGGAGAGCCAGGGCGTGAAGCGGTGCCGCTCGCCCCACGGGACGAGGCCGCCGCCCGCGGCGGTCGCCTCGGCGGCAGCGCGGACCGCCGCGTCCCGGTCGGCGGCGGGGACGACGCCGTCGCCGTGCGCGAGCAGGTGTTCGAGCGCGAACCCGATGCGGGGCCGCAGCGCGAGCCAGGGCGCGAAGAGGTCGGGGTAGGGGGAGGGTTCGGCCAGGGGCGCGAGCGCCGGGTGCTCGGCGAGGCGGCGGACGACCGCCGTGCGCAGGGCGGCGTAGTCGGCGGCCTCGGCGCTGCCGGGGTCCATGCGGCGGTCCCAGGCCAGGAGGCGCTTGCGCAGACCGGCGGCGGCGCAGCCGAGGCCGTCGAGTCCGGCGAGGACGTCCAGGAGCGGCCCGGCCGAGGACAGGAGCGCGTCGGTGTGGACGGCCGCGGTGGACTCGGCGGTCCAGGCGCGGGAGGCGGTGAGCAGTTGGGCGATGCGGCGGGCCCGGTGGGGCGGGGCGAACTCGACGCCGAGGGGGGCGGCGGGGCCGCGCTGGTTGGCCATGACGGTGACGGGGCGGACGGGGGCCCGCGGCGGCTCGTGCCAGCCCTGCCAGGCGTGCCGGGCCTTCCAGGCGGGCACGGGGCGGAGCATGTTCGCGCCCTCGCGCAGCGGGACGCGTCCGGCGACGCGGTGGAGGAGCCCGCCGGCGGTGTCGGCGGCGAGGACGACGTTGACCGGCGTCACCCACGCGTCCAGGGCGGCGTCGACGTCGGCGACCGTCCGGGCCCGCAGGAGCCTCGGCAGGGCGCCGAAGCCGAGGTCGCCGCCCGCGCGGACGGGGCAGCGCAGGCTCAGCGCCCACGCCTGGTCGATGCCGCCGGCGATGACCGGGCCGCGCGGGGTCTCGACGATGTCGACCGCGGCGTCGTCGTGTCCGGCGATCGCGATCGTCTCGGTGCGGGACTCGGCCGGCTCCCAGCCGCCGGGGCCGAGCGCTTCGATGCGGTCGCCGTCGTGGCGCAGGCGCTCCCAGTAGAGGTCGGTGGTGTCGGCCATGGCGTTCGTGATGCCCCAGGCGACCCCGCCGGTGTGTCCGAAGTGGGCTATGCCGGGGACGCCGGGCACCGCCAGGCCGATCACGTCGAACTCGTCGCAGGAGAGGCGGATCTGCTGGTAGACGCTCGGCTCCTCGATGTAGCGGTGGGGGTCGCCCGCGAGCAGGGGCGCGCCGGAGGCGGTGCGCTCGCCGGTGAGGAGCCAGCCGTTGCTGCCCGAGCGGTCGGGCCCGTCGGCGGCGAACAGCCCGATCGCCGCCTCGCCCAGGTGGGTGGCGAGGCGCTCGCGCCACAGCTTCGCGGGGAATCCGGCGCCGAAGAGCAGGTGCTCGGCGAGCCAGATCGCCAGCGGCGTCCACGGGCGCCAGGGCGGGTCTTCGGGGAGGGCGGCGTTGACGCCGTCGGTGTAGGCCGCGACCCAGGCGGCGGTGCCCTGGTCGAGCGCGGCGAAGCAGCGCCGGGCGGTGTCGTCGATGCGGGCCTGGCGCGCGAAGCGGTCCCAGGGGAGGGCCGCGCGGCCGAACGCGGCGGCGACGGTGCCTTCGGCGCGGCGCCTGAGCAGGGCGATCTGCGAGCCCCGGTCGCGGGCGGCGTTGTGCCCCTGGGCGAACGCCAGGCCGCGGGCGGTGCGGGCCCGCAGGTGCGGGACGCCCCAGGCGTCCCGGTGAATCGCGAACTCCATGCCCGCCTCACCCCTCCTCGCTTAGGGTAGTCTAACCTAACTTGAGATTCTGTCACATGGCTCGTCTCCAGTGGAGGCCGCCGGGAGGAAGGAGACGCCGATGGGGCACGGTTGGGAGGGCGCGGTCCTCAAACTCATACGCGCCAAGGACTACACGTTCACCGTCACCGGGTCCGAGCGGATCAACGAGCACTTCCGGCGGGTCCGGTTCACCGACGGCGGCATGCTGCGGGTCACCGGCGTCCACCCGACGATGTGGGTGCGCGTGTGGTTCGCGAACGCGGGCAGGCCGCACCAGCGCGGCTACACGCTCGTCGACGCCGACCCCGAGGCGGGTGCCTTCAGCCTGGACTTCGCGATGCACGAGGGCCCGGCCTGCGCGTGGGCCGAGCGGGCCCGACCGGGCGACACCATCGCGGCGACGGTGCAGGGCAGCGCCTTCACCGCCCCCGATCCGCTGCCGCCCAGGATGTTCGTGTTCGGCGACGCCGCCGCGCTGCCCGCGATCAACTCGCTGCTGGCCGCGCTGCCCGAAGTGCCCGCGACGATCTGGTTCGAGACCGTCGACGCGGCCGCCGCCGACGCCGAGACGCTGGCCCTCGACCCCGAGCGGCACGAACTCAAGCTCGTGCCCCGCAAGGGCTCCGGCGGCCTGGTGGCCGAGGCGCGCGAGGCGCTGCCCGCGCTCATCGAGGACCCGGACTCGGCCTACGCCTGGGTCGCCTGCGAATTCAAGAGCACCCGCGGACTGAACGCGCTCCTGCGCAAGGAGATCGGCATCCCCAAGCACCGCGTGAACGCGATGGCCTACTGGCGGTGACCGCTGCTCGCGGGGCCGGGCCGCGAGCGCCGTCGCACCCGCGGCCGGTCCGCTTCCACTAGAATGGCGGTCGCGAGCCCGCCGCCGCGAAGCGACCTGGAAGGAAGCCGCCTTGCGCCCATCTGCCCGCCGGATCGCCGCCTTCCTGCCCTTGATGCTGCTGACCGCGTGCGCCGACGAGACGCCCCCGACGGCGCCCGCCTCGGAGCCCGCCGCGCCGACATCCGCGGCGAGCAGCCCGCCCGACATCGACTTCTCGGCGTTCAACCACGGCGAGATCCCCGCGGAGCGGCCGAAGGGCGACCTCGGCGAGCTGCCGTCCGAACCGGACGAATCGGCGCCGCTCGCCGAACGGATCGCCTGGGAGGCCCTCGAAGCGGTCACCGAGTTCGCCGACCGGGCGGACCCCGAGGCGAGCGCCTCCTGCCCCGACATCGGCGGCGAGAGCGGCGAGGCCCTCACCTGCACGGTCGAATTCCTCGGCAAGCAGTACGACTACGACGTCCTCATCCTGGACAGTGTCACGACCGGGCTGAGCGACGGCCAGAACGAATCGGGGTACCTCTCCTACCGGGCCGACCTCACCAGCGCGCCGATCCTGCGGGACCGGATGGAGTCCATCGTGCGCTACCAGTACCAGACCGAGTACGCCGTCTGCGACATGGACGACCACACCCAGATCCCGTTCACCGAGCACAACACGCCCACAGGGATGGCCGCTCTGGCGACCGGCATCGAGTGCCGCGCCCTCGACGTCGCGACCGGTGCGGTGACGACGATCGAACTCAACCTCCTCGAATCGGGCTCACCGGTGTTCCCTCAGAGCTCCTACTGAACCCGGCGGCGGAAGGCGCTGAGCGTTCTCGCGCGGCGGCATGCATTGTCGGAAGCGGGGATTAGAGTCGGCGGCATGACCGTACACTGCAAACTCTGCGTCGACTGCGCCGATCCGCACCTGCTGGCGGACTTCTGGGCCGAGGCGACGGGGTACGTCGTCGAGGACAACTCGGCGCTCATCGAGCGGCTTCTCGCGGAGGGGCACATCGGCGAGGACCTCCTGGTCGAGGTCGGCGGCCGCAAGGCGTGGAAGACCGCCGCGGCGATCCGCGACCCGGCCGCGCCGGTGGACCCGCACAGCGGCGTCGGCGAAGGCGTCCGCATGCTCTTCCAGCAGGTCCCGGAACCGAAGACGGTCAAGAACCGGATGCACCTGGACCTGCACTACGGCGCCGACCGCATCGACGCCGAGGCCGCGCGGCTCGAAGGGCTCGGCGCGACGCGCCTGGCCGAGCACCGGGAGGGCCCCAGCCGGTGGATCGTCATGGGCGACCCCGAGGGCAACGAATTCTGCGTCCACTCATGAGCGTCGAACCCTGGGAGGCCGCCACGCCCGGCCTGATGGCGCTGCCCTCGGGGCGGCTGGTCCGCGGCAGGGGCGTCCGCCTGCCGCTCCCCGAAGGCCAGGAGCCGACCTACGGCCTCTACCTGCTCGGGAAGCGCCCGCCCGCCGTCGCGTGGGAGTCGCGCTGGCTGCGCTGGCCCGACTTCGGGCTGCCGCTGCGCTCCTCGGCGGCGGCCCGGGAGCTGCGCGAGGCGTGGGAGCGGGCGGCCGACGAGCGCGTCGAGGTCGCCTGCGGCGGCGGCCACGGCCGCACCGGCACCGCCCTGGCCTGCCTCGCGGTCCTCGACGGCGTGCCGAACGCCGAAGCCGTCGCCTACGTCCGCGAGCACTACCGCCCGCGCGCCGTCGAGACGCCCTGGCAGCACCGCTACGTCGCCCGGTTCCGTTGAACGGCAAGCGCTTCGCGCGGTCCCGGAGCGTCCGCGCGCTCCGGGACCGGCGCCCCCTCCGCTGATACGCGCGTTCGGGGGATACCCAAGGTCGCTCTTTCGGCGTAATATCGGTTGATACCGGACGAACACGACGACGGGTGCTTTTGGAGGCGACCATGTCCGAGGAACGACTGGAGATCACACGCTGGTGCGGCACCATGGCCGTGCACCACCACCTGCTGGAGGTGCAGCCCCGCTACGCCGAGGCGCGCACCGGCATCGAGGACCAGGCGTTCGCCTGGCGCCGCGGGGCCCGCCGCGAGACGACGGTCACCATCCCCGTCGTCGTCCACGTGGTCTGGCACGAGGAGGCCCAGAACATCGCCGACGAGCAGATCGACGGCCAGATCGCGGTGCTCAACGCCGACTTCCGGAAACGCAACGCCGACCTCGACACCGTCCCCGAGCCGTTCGCGCCGCTCGTCGCCGACGCCCGCGTCGAGTTCGCGCTCGCCGCGACCGGCCCCGACGGCGAGCCGACGACCGGCGTCACCCGCACGCGGACGGACACGGCGCTGTTCGACGCGGACGACGCGGTCAAGCACAGCGCCTCCGGAGGCGCCGACGCCTGGCCCGCCGACCGCTACCTGAACCTGTGGGTCTGCCCCCTCGGCGGCGGCCTCCTGGGGTACGCCCAGTTCCCCGGCGGGGAGCCGGAGACCGACGGCGTCGTCGTCAACCACCGGGGCTTCGGCACCACCGGCACCGCCACCGCGCCCTTCGACGGCGGCCGCACCGCCGTCCACGAGATCGGCCACTGGCTCAACCTGCGCCACATCTGGGGCGACGACGGCGAGGGCTGCTCGGGCAGCGACTTCGTCGACGACACCCCGAACCAGGGCGGCCCGAACCGCGGCGTCCCCCGGTTCCCGAACATCAGCTGCGACAACGCCCCGCACGGGGACCTGTTCATGAACTTCATGGACTACAGCGACGACGCGGCGGCCGTCATGTTCACCGAGGGGCAGACCGAGCGGATGGACGCCTGCCTCGCCGGGCCGCGCAGCTCCTTCCTGGAGGCGTCGGGCGAACCGGCCGAACCCGATGACCTGACCCCGGCCGCGGCCTAATATCGGGGTGGGGAGCGCGCGGGCCACCGGCGCTCCGCACCGCGACCGGCAACCGACCACCCGCGAGGCAGTCATGAGCGAGCCATCCGAGGACCTGTTCCGCCGCTGGGTGCACATCGCCGAAGAGGACGAACCCGCGGCCCGCGTGCGCGCCTACCGGCCCTTCGACGATCCGATAACGCTCGGGCGGGGCCGCGACAGCATCGAGTTCCGCCCGGACGGCACGGTGATCCGCTACGAGTTCAGCGCCACCGACGCCCCGGTCGCGATCGAGGGCCGGTGGCGGTCCCCGCGGCGCGACGAGATCTACACCTCCGGGCCGCGGGACGCCCTGGAGCTCTCGTACCGGGTCGTCTCGGTCGACGCCCGCAAGCTCCGGCTGCGCCCGATGGACGACTGAGCGGGCGCGCGGCGGCGCCCGCGGCTCAGACGGCCTCGACGACGGGGTTGTGGTGGACCGGGAAGTTCACCGAGTTCGCGATGAAGCAGGACTTGTTGGCCTCCAGGTGCAGCTCCACGGCCTGGTCCATGCTCGATTCGGCGGTGACGGCGACCTTGGGGTTCAGCACGACCTCGACGAAGCGGCCGCTGCCGCCCACCGTCATCTCCATCCGGCCGGTCGCCATGTCCTCGTACGAGGTCACCACGACGCCGTGCGTGGCGCACAGCGCCAGGTAGGTCAGCATGTGGCATTCGGCGAGCGCGGCCACGAGCATGTCCTCGGGGTTCCACCGGTCCGCCTGGCCGCGGAACGCCGGGTCGGCGCTGCCCTGGAGCGTGGGCTTGCCCTGGACGAGGACGTCGTGGTCCCGGCCGTAGCCCCGGTAACTCGACGTGCCGGAGCCGGTGTTCCCTGTCCATCGGACGGTGACTTCGTAGTGGTGCTCGCCTCGCATCGGCCGCTCCTTCGGTTGTGGGGGTGCGCCGCCAGCCTAGCCGGAGGGGCCCGGCATCGTGGTCATGGTCCGCTGTGAACCTCCTGACCTGCGCTTCAGGGGCGATCGCGGCCGGGAGGGGCCGCCGTCGGCGGACCTCCGCTCTGAGCACAGGGGACCGGGCGCCGGCGGCGCTTCCGTGCCGCGCGGCCGGTCCGGTCGGCGGCGCGGCCGCCCGGGCGTCACCGCCGGGCGTCGCTCGCGCCCGTCGCGGACCGGCCGGCGGCCTTGGCGCCGCGGTTGCGCCGGTAGCGCCGCCACAGCCGCCTGCCCACGGCCAGGCCCGCGGTGATCGCCACGTTCTTGATCAGCCGTCTCATGTCCGGCTCCTCTCCTGTGGCCGCCGAGGTCCGGCGTGCGCTGAGGCGTTCCCGGGCTCCGGGGCGTTAAACGCGCTCAGCGGTCGGCGAGCAGGTCGAGGTCGTCCCAGGGGACGCGCAGGCGGACGGTGCCGGGGGAGGCGAGGTCCACGTCGGCGAGCGGGGCGTAGCGGGTGTCGCGGTGCAGGAGGGCCGAGATCCGGCTGAGCGGCTTCGGCCCGACCTCGTCGCTGCGCTGGTAGCCGAACAGCCGGACGTGCCTGCGGCCGATGACGAGCCCTTGGACCACCAGGGCGGGGCGGTCGGGCGCGGGGGCGGTGCGGATGTCGATCACCATGCCGACGCGGCGCCCGCCGGGGTCGAGCACCGCGGCGTTGAACAGGTCAGCCCCCTTCACGGCCCGCTCCCGGAATCCGCCGGACGAGCCTGCCGAACCGCCGCTCGGCCGGGCTGGCGGCCTCGTTCGCGCCCTCCTCGGTGACCTCCACGTCGGACTGCACGTCCACGACGTGTTCGAGTCCGATGCGGCGGGCGGGGTCGGGGCCGCCGGCCAGGCGCATCCCCAGGCGCAGGAGCCCGCGTTCGGGCGAGGGGGTGCGTTCGCAGAGGGCCGCGACGCCCACCAGCAGCGCGGTCACCTCCAGGGCGCCGTCGTCGCGGCGGGTCAGCTCGACGTCGTCGACCTTGCCGACCGCTCGGGCCCCCGGCGCGGTGATCTGCCGGTCGAGCAGTTGCGTGCCGAGGTCGATCCGGTCGCGTCCGTGCCAGTCGGTGTGCCTCATGCTCCCATCCCCGTCGTGATCATCAGCGGGATCGCCGCGACCGCGGCGACCAGTACCACCACCATCGCCGCCAGGCCGACGGCGTTGCTGAGCCTGCCGTTGACGTGCTCGCCGAGGTACTCCTTGTCGTTGGCGACGATGAGGACCGGCAGGTAGGTGAGCGGCAGCGCCACCGCCGCGCTGATCAGCGAGATCTCGGTGACCATCACCGGGTCCACGCCGGTCTGGACGATGAGGAGGGCGAGCAGGATCGAGACGGCCACCACGGCGTGGAAGCGCGGGGCGCGCCCGGGGGCGACGCGCTTGCCCCAGGGCCAGCCGAAGTACTGCGAGACCATGTAGCCGCAGGACATCGCGGCCTCGAAGGCGGCGCCGACCATCACCGCGAAGAATCCGAACAGGACGACGATGATGCCCGCCAGTCCGAAGGCGATGCCGACCGGCAGCACGACCTGGCCGAGGCTGTCCACGTCCATGCCCAGCGGCAGCATGGTCGCGGCGGCGGCGCCCGCGATGCCGAGGGAGAGCAGGCCGCCCAGCGGGAAGCCGATGAGCACGTTGGCGCGCTGCGTGCCGAGGTCCTTGGCCGACCAGCGCTCCTCGATGCCGCCCGAGGAGAAGAAGAACACCGAGTACGGCGTCATCGCGGCGGCGAACAGGGTGACCGCGTAGTAGAAGTAGGTGGGGACCGGTTCGCCGGCCGGGGGCATGACGCTCGTGGCCTGGTCGGCCAGGGCCGTCCAGTCGGGGTCGAGCCACCAGATCGCGACGGCGAACACCGCGATGGTGAGCCCGGCGAGCCCGAGGACCTGTTCGATCTTCTCGAAGCCGACGCGCCAGATCACCAGCCACAGGCCGACGGCGACGGGCGCCACCCACACGACGTGCGGGATGCCGCTGGCCAGTTGGATCGCGATGGCGACGCCGCCGATCTGCGCGGCCATGGTCAACAGGGTGACCAGGAAGGAGGCGATGAGGTTGAGCAGGGCGGCGCGCGGGCCGAGCCGTTCGCGGATCACGTCGTAGACGGGGCGTCCGGCGACGGCCACGATCCGGCCCGACATCTCGGCGTAGGCGCAGATGCAGATCACGCCGACCACCACGACCCAGGCCAGGCCGAGGCCGTAGCGGGCGCCGGTCGTGGCGTTGGTGACGATGTCGCCGATGTCGACGAAGCCGCCGATGGCGGTGAGGATGCCCATGGTGAGGGCGAGGAGTCGCTTCACAGCAGCTCGCTCTGGTCTTCGAGGGCGGTGGCGAGCGCCCCGGCGTGCCGCCGCGCCTCGCGCAGGGCGTCGCGGTCGGCGTCCTCGACGGCGCCCTGAGTGCGGCCGACGAGGGCGAGGGCGTCGTCGATCAGTGCCCTGAGCTCGCCGCCGCCCTCGGGGAGCTCGGCCAGGTCCTGACGCAGGCCGGTGAGTTCGGTCCGGGTGTCGTCGAGGACGACGGTGAGCGTGACGGCGGGGGCGGGCGGGTCCTGGAGCGCGGCATCGGCGACCAGGCGGGTGGTCTGGACCTGGCTGTGGGCGGTGGCGGTGAGCCGGTCGTGCTCGGTGCCGGTGGAGGCGGCCCAGCTGGAGCAGGAGGCGAGGGCCAGGAGGGTCAGGAGCGCGGCGCCGCGGCGGCGGAGTCTCGCCCGTGCCCGGTCCCCCATGCCGTGTCCGCCTCCGTTCGCCGGTCCGCTCGCCCCTTGGCCGTCGAGACCGCGTACCCGTTCGGCGGGGATGCAACCGCCGAACGCCTCCGGTAGTCGGTCAGCATACCGACGGTGACCGGTTTCGGCGGGCGGCGCGCGGGTCAGTCGCGCGGGACGTCGAACTCCGCCATGAGTCCGAAGTGGTCACTGGCCCAGACGCCCTGCACCGGCACGGTGTGCATCCGCTCGCAGCGCGAGGCGGTCAGGGCGGGGCCGAAGTCGCCGCGGCGGGTGAACAGGTAGTCGGTCCTGCGGTCGCCGCCGCCGCCCGCGGCCAGGGCGTTGAGCGAGGGCGCGAACGTCGGCCCCGGGTCGGCGCCGTTGCACTGCCGCCACACGTCGGTGTAGGAGTCGTTCCAGAAGCGGACGCTCGGCGACTCGGGCCCGGCGCCGAAGTCGCCGCCGAGGAGGACCGGCTGGCCGGTGCGTTCGAGGATCTGCGCCACGAAGCGGACGGCGGCGACGGCCTGGGCCTCGCGTTCGGCCCCGGCGTCGGCCTCCCGGGACGGCTTGTGGTTGACCGCCAGGAGCGGGGTCGCGCTGTGCGGCCAGTGGACGTCGACGGCGATGGCCCCGGCGGGGCGGCCGGGCGGGCGCGAGGGGACGCGCAGGTCGAGTTCGCTCACTTCGCCCAGGGGCCACCTGCTGGCGACGGCGATGCCCGAGCCGTCCGGCGCCCGGTCGGTCTGGCGGGCCACGTGGAAGTCCGGGCCGAGGAGGTCGGCGGCCTGGTCGTAGCCGCCGTCGGCGACCGCCTCCTGGAACAGGACGACGTCGGGCGGCGCCTGCGCGAGCCCGGTGGCGAGGACGGTCCGGCGGCGGTGCCAGTCCCGGCGCCGCCCCAGGAGGTGCTGCGTGATGACGCGCATGCGGGCAGGGATTGCCCGCTGCGCGGCGGGCAAACCCGAGGGGGCGGCGGGGGGTCCGCGGCCGGTCGGGGCGGTTCGTAGAGTGGGGCGCATGGGCATCATCGACGAACTGCTGGAACTGGAACACGCCGGGTGGCGGTCGCTGTGCGAGGGCACGGGGGCGACCTTCTACGGGTCGGTCATGACCGAGGACGGCGTGATGGTCCTCGCGCACGGCTTCGCCCTGGACCGGGCCGCGGTGGCGGCCTCGCTGGAGGACGCGCCGGCCTGGAGCGGCTACACGATCGACGACGCGCGGGTCGTCGCGGTCGGCGGGGAGGGCCGGGCGCTGGTCTACCGGGGCCGGGCCTGGCGCGAGGGCGAGGAGGCGCGGTTCGACGCGCTCATGTCCTCGGTGTACGTCAGGGACGGGGACGGCTGGAGGCTCGCGGTCTACCAGCAGACGCCGGTGCCGCAGTCGGCCTGAGGCGGCCCGCGGGGGTCAGACCGGCTCGGCGCGCTCGGCGCTGTCGGGCCAGACGACCGTGACGGGCAGGCCGCGGTCCTTCGCGGCCGCGACGACGTCGGCCGTGCCGCCGGGGAGGCGGGCGGGCGCGCCGTCCCAGACCGCGAGGAGGTGGTCGGCGGCGTCCAGCATGGTCACCGCGGCCGCCATGCGGGCCTCGGGGGTGGCCTCGCGGTAGTCGAGTTCGCGGATGTCGGCGGCCCGGCCGAGGAGCCGGTCGTATTCGAGCAGGTTGGTCTCGGCGAGGGTCTTGCGGTGGTCCGCGGCGGGCACGATGACCTCGATCGCGCCCTCGAAGTCCAGCACCGCCTTGGCGAACGCCTGGTCGACGCCTTCGTCGAGGCAGGTGAGGCCCACTATGGCGCCTTGGTCCTCGAACTCGGCCAGCAGCATGCGGAGCGCGGTGTCGACGTCGATCATGGTGGTGCCGCGGATGTCGCGGTGGCCGGTGACGGCGATTCGCATCGTGTGCCTCCCATCGGTGCGGGCGGGCGCCCGTCCCGATCCTCTCAGGTGCGCCGCCGAACCGAGAGGTTTTCACAGGATCGGCGCGGCGACGCCGGACCGCCAGATTTGAAGTTTCTCTTCAGCATATTGATTTATCGTGAAGAGTTCTGCCAGGATGATGCGGAGGGGCCGTACCCGCCCGAAGGGGGCCATACCCGCTTCGGCGCCGCACACCCCCCGAAAACCGCCGCGCCCCACCGGCGCGACGCGAAACCCCTGTACAGGCAGGAGTCCGCATCATGAAGGCGAAACGCAAGTCGACCTCCGAGCGGCTCTGGGCCCTCGGCCTGGCCGCCCTCCTCGGCGCCACCCTCCTCACCGCGGCCGCCGCCCCGGCCGCCGCCCGGAACGAACCGGCCGCGATCGAGAGCGCCCACGGCCACGGCGGCCCGTGGGAGGACCTCCTCCGACGCTGGTTCGTCGAACGGCACCTCAAGGGCATGAGCCTCGAAGAGCGGGTCGGGCAGCTCTTCGTCACCTACGCCCACGGCGAGACCGCCGACACCGCCGATCCCGCCGACGTCGCCGCCAACCGCGAGGCCCACGGCGTCGACAACGCCGACCAGCTCATCGAGCGGTACCACCTCGGCGGCGTCATCTACTTCGCGTGGTCGAACAACGTGAACGACCCCCGCCAGATCGCCGGGCTCTCCAACGGGCTCCAGGAGAGCGCCGCCGAGCACGGCGACACGCCGCTGCTGGTCTCCACCGACCAGGAGCACGGCATCGTCACCCGCATCGGCCCGCCCGCCACCCAGCTGCCCGGCGCGATGGCCCTCGGCGCCTCCCACGACACCGAGGCCGCCGGCACCGCCGCCGCGATCAGCGGCGCCGAACTCGAGGCCATGGGCCTGAACCAGAACTTCGCGCCCGTCGCCGACGTCAACGTCGACCCCGACAACCCCGTCATCGGAGTCCGCTCCTTCTCCTCCGACCCCCAGCACGCCGCCGACATGACGGCCGCCCAGGTCGAGGGCTACCAGGCGTCGGGCGGCCTGGCCTCCACCATCAAGCACTTCCCCGGCCACGGCGACACCAGCGACGACAGCCACACCGACCTGCCGCGCATCGACCACACCTACCAGGAGTGGACCGAACTCGACGCGCCCCCGTTCCAGGCCGCGATCGAGCAGGGCGTCGACACCGTCATGACCGCCCACATCCAGTTCCCCGCGCTCGACGGGTCGCTGACGCCCGCGACGCTGTCCGAGCCGATCCTCACCGGGCTGCTGCGCGACGAGCTCGGCTTCGACGGCGTCGTCGTCACCGACTCGCTCTCGATGGAAGGCGTGCGCGAAGGCTACGGCGACGACCGCGTCCCGGTCCTCGCGCTGCTCGCCGGGGCCGACATGCTGCTCATGCCCCCGGACATCGACCTCGCCTACCGCGCGGTCCTGGACGCCGTCGCGAGCGGCGAGCTGTCCGAGCGGCGCATCGACGAGTCCGTCACGCGCGTCCTGAACCTCAAATACGAGCTGGGCCTGTTCGACGACCCGTACGTCGACCTCGACGCGGTCGACGCGATCGTCGGCGGTCCCGAACACCTCCAGGCCGCCCAGGACATCAGCGACCTGACCACCACGCTGGTCGCCAACGACGGGACCCTCCCCCTCGCCGGGTCCGGCGGCGACGCCCTGGTCACCGGCTGGGGCGCGAGCACCACCGCCGCCGTCGCGGACGAGTTCGCCGAGCGCGGCTGGAGCGCGGACGGCCTCGCCACCGGGGCCGCCCCGAGCGAGGCGGCCATCGCCGAGGCCGTCGCCGCGGCCGAGGGCAGGGACCTGATCGTGGTCGCCACCAACGGCGTCGCCGACGACCCGGCGCAGGCCGACCTCGTCGCGGCCCTGCACGGCACCGGGACGCCCGTGGTCACCATCGCGGTGCGCAACCCCTACGACATCGCCCACTACCGCGACGACACCGCCGCCCACCTGGCGACCTACTCCTACGCCGAGGACGGCCTGCGATCGGCCGTCGGCGTGGTCTTCGGCGAGCTCGACCCGCAGGGGCGGCTCCCGGTCGACGTCCCCTCCGCCGACGACCCGGACACGGCGCTGTTCGCGTTCGGACACGGACTGACCTACTGATGGGAGAGCACACCATGCGCACACGCCGGATCGACCGACGGACGCTCTTCGGCGGCGCCGCCGCCGCGGCGGGCGGGGCGGCGCTGCCCATCCTCACCGCCGACGCGGCCCGGGCCGGGCGCGGCAGACGCGTCAGGACCGGGATCGAGGTCCTCGCCGACGACGGCTTCGCCGAACTCGCCGGACAGGCCGTCGGCGTCGTCTCCAACCCCACCGGCGTCCTGCCCGACCTGAGCCACGAGGTCGACCTCATGCACTTCAGCGGCAAGGTCGACGTCGTCGCCGTCTTCGGCCCCGAACACGGCTTCCGCGGCACCTCCCAGGCCGGGGAGGGCGAGGACCACTTCCTCGACCCCAAGACCGGCATCCCGGTCTACAACGCCTACAACGACAAGGACCGCATGGGCGAACTCCTCGCCGAGGCCGGCGTGGAGACCCTCGTCTTCGACATCCAGGACGTCGGCTCGCGGTTCTACACCTACATTTGGACGATGTACCTGGCGATGGAGGCCGCCGCCGGGCTCGGCATCAGGTTCGTCGTCCTCGACCGGCCCAACCCGGTCTCGGGGGCCGAGGCCGCCGGGCCGGTCCTGCACCCCGAGCACGCGACGTTCGTAGGGCTCAAACCGATCGCCCAGCGCCACGGCATGACCGTCGGGGAACTGGCGCGGCTGTTCAACGCCGAGTTCGTGGCCGAGGCGGCCGGGACGCCCGCCGACCTCACCGTCGTCGAGATGGACGGCTGGCACGGCGGCATGCACTTCGAGGACACCGGGCTGCCGTGGGTGGCGCCCTCGCCGAACATGCCGACCCCCGCCACCGCCGCGGCCTACCCCGGGACCTGCCTGTTCGAGGCGACCGCGCTCTCGGAGGGCCGCGGCACCACGCAGCCGTTCCAGCTGATCGGCGCGCCCGAGATCGACCACGGGTGGGCCGAGGCGCTCACCGCGGCGGCCGTGCCGGGCGCGCGGTTCCGCGAGGCCTACTTCAAGCCGACGTTCGCCAAATGGGCCGACGAGGTCTGCGGCGGCGTCGAACTCCAGATCGCCGACCGGGACGAGTTCGACCCGATCCGCACCGCGCTGGCGATGATCATCGCGCAGCGCGAGCACTTCGGCCAGTACGGGTGGCGGAGCCAGGACGGCCCCGGCTCGTACTGGCTGGACAAGCTCACCGGGAACCAGGCGGTGCGGCTGGCGATCGAGGACGGCGCGGACGTGGAGGAGACGGCCGCGGTCTGGACCGACGACCTCGCCGCCTTCGCCGACCTGCGCGAAGACCACCTGATCTACCGGCGACGCGGCCGGTGAGGAGGACGCTGTGAACCGACGAATGATCATCGGCGGCGCGGCGGGCTCGGCGTTCGCCGCGCTCGCGGGCGCCTCGCCGGCCGCGGCCGAGGAGCGGCCCGGCCCGACCGGCGCCGCCGGGCCGCCCACGGTCGGCCCCGACGACCTGGCGTTCCCCGCCCGACCGCGCCGGCTGCGCGCCGGGAACCCCGCCGAGGCGGGCCTCGTCGGCGAGCACGTGGAGCGGATCGTCCCCGAGGTCGCGGCCTTCATGGAGGGGCCCGAGCCCTCCTTCCCCGGCTTCACCGTCCTCGCCGCCGCGGGCGGCGTCGTGGTCGAGCACGCCGCCGCGGGCCACCGGGTGCGCTACGCGAGCTGGGACGAGGCGACCGGGACGGCCGTCGAACTGCCCCGGGAGCAGTGGGAGGCGGCCACCACCGACACCGTCTACGACCTGGCCTCGATCTCGAAGCTGTTCACCGCCGCCGTGACCGGCCGCATGATCGACGAGGGCCGCATCGACCTGGCGGCCCCCGTCGTGGAATACCTCCCCGAGTTCGACGGCCTGGACCCGGCGAAGACGCCGATCACCGTGCAGCAGCTCCTGTCGCACACCTCGGGGATGGTCGCGTTCACCAACCTGTACGACCTGCCCGACGACGAGGCGCGGATGGCGAAGGTCTACGCCGAGGAGCTGCGCCGCGAGCCCGGCAGCGGCTACGAGTACTCCGACCTCAACCTCATCGTCCTGGCCGAGGCGCTCGAACGGATCACCGGGAGCGCGCTCGACGAACTGGTCGCCGAGTTCGTCACCGGGCCGCTGGGCATGGCCGACACCGGGTACAACCCGCCGCCCGAGCTCCTCGGCCGCGTCGCGGCCACCGAGTACCAGCCGTGGACCGGCCGGGGCATGATCCGCGGCTCGGTCCACGACGAGAACGCCTGGGCCTTCGGCGGCGTCGCCGGGCACGCGGGCGTGTTCGCCACCGCCTGGGACCTGGCCGTGTTCGGGCAGATGATCCTGGGCGGGGGCCGGTACGGCGACACGACCGTCCTCAGCGAGGCGACGGCGCGGCTGGTCTTCACGAACCGGAACCCCGGCCTCGGCCCGGACGCCGCCCGGGGCCTGGGCTGGCAGATCGGCCAGCGCTGGTACATGGAGTCGATGTCCTCGCCGGTCACGGTGGGCCACACCGGGTACACCGGCACCTCGATCGTGCTCGACCCGCTCGCCGGGACGCTGCTGGTGCTGCTGAGCAACCGGGTCCACCCCACTAGGAACCTGGGCGCCGCCAGCGACTACCGGCGGGCCGCGAGCCGCCCGATGGGCCGGGCGGTGCCCGTCGAGCCGCACACCGGGCGCGAGGCCTGGTACGCGAACCAGGCGGACGGGACGACGGCGACGCTCACCGCGCCGCTGCACGGCCCGCTCAGCCGCGGCTCGGTGGAGTTCGCGCTCTGGTACGACACCGAGTCGACCGACACGGGCGTGCTGGAGGCGAGCGGCGACGGCCGGACGTGGGCGCCGGTCCGGCTGGAGCTGTGCGCGGGCGAGCACCGGTGGACGACCGAGGGGTCCTTCTCGGGCTTCTCCGGTCGGCGGTGGATCGACGCGAGGGCGGCGCTGCCGGCCGGGACCGCGTGGCTGCGGTGGTCGTACACCAGCGACCCGGCCTATCAGGGGCGCGGTGTCTACGTCGACCGGATTCGCGTCAAGCAGGGCTGGAAGGTCGTCTTCAACGGGTCGATGGCGCGCGACGGCGACCGCCTGGCGGCCGAGGGGTGGAGCCTGAGCCGGAACTGAGGGCCCGCGCGGGCCTAGTCGAGCAGGTCGCGTTCGGCGGCGGCCGGGGCCGCGCCGAGGGCGGCCGGGTCGGCCAGGAGCGGCTCGACGGTCGCCGCTGCCTCGTCCAGGGCGCCGGTCCCGGCGCCCTGGACGAAGGTGACGTCGGCGAACTGTGCGAAGTCTGCTGTGCCGGGCATGCGGCGAGGCTAGCGGCCGCCTCCGGCACCCCTAGGCTTCCCGGGCGTTGACCTGGCTGATGCGGATGTGGTTGCCGAACGGGTCGCGCAGCGCGCAGTCGATGCCGTAGGGCTGCTCGGTGGGCTCCTCGGTGAACTCGACGCCCTCGGCGCGGAGCCGCTCGTAGGTGCCGCGGCAGTCGTCGGTGGTGAGGATCGCGGCCAGGCCCAGGGCGCCCTTGGTGACCAGGTCGCGGACCTGGGCGGCGGTGGCCTCGTCGTGCGAGGGCGGGCCGGGCACTTCGAGGAGGATGCGCCGGTCGGGCTGACCGGGCAGGCCGACGGTGAGCCAGCGCATGAAGCCGAGGTCGACGTCCTCGACGATCGCGAAGCCGAGCTTGCCGACGTAGAAGTCGACGGCCTCCTCCTGGTCGAGGACGTACACGTTGTGAATGCTGATTCCTGTGAACATGCGACAAGCCTATGGGCCGGCGGAGGCTCGGGGCTTATCCGAAACTGCTCGGTCTGGTCCAGGTCTTGACGAAGCACACCGGCGCCTTGAGCGGCGTCGACTCGGCGCGGAAGCGGGTCGGGGAGCGCCCGATGACCGCCGAGAAGGTGCGGCTGAAGGTGCCGAAGCTGTCGAAGCCGACGGCGAGCGCGATCTCGGTGACGGTGCGGTCGCCGTCGCGCAGCATCGCGCAGGCGCGTTCGATGCGGCGGCGCTGGAGGTAGCGGTGGGGCGTCTCGCCGAACGTCTCGCGGAAGCGGCGGCTGAAGTGCGCCGGGGACATGAGCGCGATGCGGGCGAGCCGGGGGACGTCCAGGGGCTCGGCGAAGTCGCGGTCCATCGCGTCGCGCGCCCGCAGGAGTCGCCGGTTCCGGTCCTCGGTGGCCGCCTGCCGCTCGGTGTCGTTCATCGCCTCCATCTTCCCGCAGGTCCGCGCGGCCCGGGTCTCGGCCCGGCGGGGCGGGTGGGCCGATTGGCTACCGTATGGGTGAGGCGGCGGCCCGCCTCCGCCGCCGGGGCCGGCGGCGCCGAGCCGAGGAGGAGCAATGGACCAGTCACCGGGGAACGGCCGCTTCGCGGGCAGGACCGTCATCGTCACGGGGGCGGGCTCGGGGATCGGCAGGGCGGCGGCGCTGCGGCTGATCCACGAGGGCGCCGTCGTCGTCGGCGTCGACATCGCGCCGGACCGGCTCGACGAGCTGGCCGACGACGAGCTGGCGCACGACGTGGCCGAGGGCTTCCCGGTGTCGACGCTGCGGACCGTCGCGGGCGACGTGGCGCTGCGGGAGACGGTCGAGCGGGTCGTCGAGGCCGCCCGGGGGCGGGTGGACGGCCTGGTGAACGCCGCGGGCGTCATGGAGGGCTTCGTGCCGCCCGTCGCGATCGAGGACCACGTGTGGGCGCGGGTCATGGACGTGAACCTGACCGGTCCGATGCGGCTGATCAGGGCCGTGCTGCCGCTCATGGTGCGGGCCGGGGGCGGTTCGATCGTCAACGTCGCCTCGGACGCCTCGTTCGACGCGACCGTGGCGGGGGCCGCGTACACCGCGTCCAAGCACGCGCTCGTCGGCTATACCGGGAACCTGGCCTTCTTCCACGGGCCGCAGGGGGTCCGCGCGAACGTGCTGGCGGCCGGGCCGGTGTCGAGGACGACGATCGCCGAGTCGATCCGCTCGGAGTTCAGCGGGAGGCGCGGCTGCGAGGGCGTGCGGGTGCCGGTGCCCGGGGAGCCGGAGGTCGAGCGGCTGGCCGAGGCCGTGGTGTGGCTGCTCGGCGACGACTCGCGGGAGGTCAACGGGGCCGTGATCCGGCACGACGGGGACTGGGCGAAGGTCTGAGCCGGTGAGCGCGCGGCCCGCCGTGCGGTGACGGCGGGCCGCGGCGCTCCCTCGGGCGCGGGGCCCCGGTCGGCGGTGCTACGCGGACGTGCAGGTGATCTGCGGTGCCGCGGCCGATCCGCCGGCGACGAACCCGAAGACTTCGCGGCTCTGCCCGGCGGCGACCGCGCCGTTCCAGCCGACGTCGCTCGCGGTCACCGTCGATCCGGTCTGCGACCAGTCGGCGTTCCACGCCGAGCCGATCGACTGCCCGCCGGGCCAGTCCCAGGTGAGGGTCCAGCCGTCGAGGGCGGCGGCCCCGGCGGTGACGGTGACGTTGCCCTGCCAGCCCGAGCCCCAGTCGTTCACGACCTCGACGGCGGCCGCGCACTCGCCCGAGGGCGGGTCGGTGGGCTCGCCGGTCGGCGGGTCGGTCGGGCCCCCGCCGGAGTCGCAGGCGGCGTTGGTGTGGGTGAGCAGGCCCAGGCGCCAGGGCAGCTGGGAGTACTCGCCCGAGGCGCTCGGGTCGATGCCCTGGTAGAGGTACCGCATGTCGCACGGGTCGATGGTCATGGTCTGGTCGACCTGGTCGCGGACGAGTTCGCCGTGGCTGATGTCGTTCGTCCAGGCGCCGCCGGGGAAGGCGACGTTGTTGGCGCGGGCGAAGGGGTTGGACTCGGTGGCGGCCAGCGGGGTCCACTCCCCGAAGTTCGCATCCAGCCGGTCGGAGGTCCAGGAGCGGAAGTAGCGGCGCCCGTCGTTGCCGATGGCCTCGACGATCAGCAGGTACTCGCCGGTGTCGCCGACCTGGTAGACGTTGGTGGCCTCGAACAGGTCGTTGCCGGAGGACTCCATGAACAGCTCGACGTCGCCGAAGCCGTTCGGGAACTCGGCCACGGTCGTCTGCGCGCGGTAGAACTGCTGCTTGTCGTTGTTGAAGAACAGGTAGCAGTTCACGTCGTCGCAGGTGACCCAGTAGTCGACGACGTAGGAGGAGGTGCCGTCGGCGATCCCGTGGGAGTTCATGAAGTTCTGCGGGGCGGTGGCCGACTCGGGCGAGCCGGGGTCGTCCAGCAGGGAGAACGAGGGCAGTCCGGTCTGGTAGACCAGGTACCACTCGTCGCGCGGGGCGAAGTGGAAGACCTGCGGCGCGGCCCGGTAGCCGCCGCCGACGGCGGTGGTCGACAGGTGCGTCTGCGGGGCCGCGTTCGCCTGGGACCAGTCGGTGAAGCCGCCGAAGTACGTCAGGCTCCACCCGCCGCCGGTGTCGGCGGTGGTGGCGTACACGTGGTATTCGCCTTCGTACTGGATGACCGAGGGGTCCTTGATGGAGACGAGGGTGCGGCCGGGGGCCGTCTGCTGCGGTGCGACGAGTTCGCCGGAGGACTCCCAGGTGAAGGTGGCGGGGAGTGCATCGGCCTGTGCCGGGGAGGGCGATGGGTCCGCCGAGGCGGTGAGCGCCGTGGCGGCCAGCGCGGCCGCGGCGGCGGCGACGACGGCCAGGGCCTTCGACCTGGCTCGGAGCGTGGTGGACATGGCGGGCCTCTCTTCGGTCGGCTGCGATCGCGTTACCGATCACAGGCTTGGGTTCGCACCGCGGTGCGCGAAGCGCGGTGCGGTCGAAATTTTCGATGGGGGAACCGAAATTTCGGTTCGCCACGGACAGCTTAACCATTTGATTCGATGGATGTAAATACCTAAATGACATGTGACGCCCGGCCGCCGCGCCGGTCCGAGGAGATTCCGCCGAACGTCTTCACGGCCGCCCGCCGAGGAGTAAGACGGGAAGCAGCGGGCCGCGGGCCCGGCGGTTCGGAAGGAGTCCGAGATGAGAACCGATGAAGGCAGACTGGCCTGGGCCACGGCGGGCGCCGTGTTCGGCGGCTGCGTCATGCTCATGACGGGGCTGTTCCAGGCGTTCCAGGGCATCGCGGCGATCGCCGAGGACGGCATCTTCGTGAAGTCCCCCGATTACCTCTACGCGGTCGACACCACCGTCTGGGGCTGGGCGCACCTCATCGTGGGCGCGCTGGTGGCGCTCATCGGCGTCTTCGTGCTCTCCGGGCGCGGCTGGGCCTACGGCGTCGGCATCGGCCTGGCCGTGCTCTCGGCGGTCGCCCAGTTCTTCTTCCTGCCGTTCTACCCGTGGTGGGCGATCCTCATCATCGCGCTCGACGTCTTCGTCATCTGGTCGCTGGCGGTCGTGCTCGCCGAGGTCAACGCCGGGTCCTGAGGCGCGGCCGACCGCCGCCCCCTCGCGGGCCGCTGCGCGCCGGGCGCACCGCGGTCCGCCGCCGCGCGCGTCGGACACGGCGGCGGCGGGCCGGAAGACCTTCGCCCCATTGAGGATTCACGCGCGGGCGGGGCTGCGTTAGGCTGGTCGCAGTTTTCCCGGCACCGCCCTTGACCGCCTTGCAATCGTTTGCGTAATTTTATGGAAGATCATCGATCCAAGCGAACCGACAGAGGACTCCCCCAGTGGCCGTGACCATCAAAGACGTCGCCAAAGAAGCGCGGGTGCACATGTCGACCGTGTCCCGTGCCTTCTCGATGCCGCACCGGCTGCGCCCCGAGACCCGCACCAGGGTCCTGGAGGCGGCGCGCCGCCTCGGCTACCGGCCCAGCCGGGTGGCGCGGGCGCTCACCACCGGCCGCACCCACAACATCGGCTTCATCGTCGCCGACATCGCCAACCCGTTCTTCCCCCCGATGATCAAGGCCGCCGAGCACACCGCCCGCGCCCGCGACTACCACCTGTTCATCGCCGACGCCTCCGAGGACCCGGCGATCGAGACCGAGCTGGTGGACGCCCTGGCCAAGCAGGTGGACGGGGTCGTCCTGTGCGGTCCGCGCATCGCCAACGCCAAGATCGAGCGCCTCAGCGAGAACATTCCGATCGCGCTGGTCAACCGCAAGATAGCGGGCATCCCCTCGGTCACGATGGACGTCGTCAACGGCGCCGAGACGGCCATAGCGCACCTCCTGGAGCTGGGGCACCGGAAGCTGGCGTACGTCTCGGGTCCGCGCCAGTCGTGGACGAACACCCAGATCGGCCGCACGGTGGCCGCCGCGGCCGAGGGCCGGGCGTCCGTGACGGTCCTGGGGCCGAACACGCCGAACGAGAACGCCGGGCTCGCCGTGGCCGAGGAGATCGCCCGCGCCGGGGTCACCGCGGTGCTGGCCTACAACGACCTGCTCGCCATCGGCCTGATGGAGGGCCTGCACAACCTGGGAGTGGACGTGCCCGGGGACGTGAGCGTCATCGGCGTCGACGACACGGTGCTGGCGCGCCTGGCGCGCCCGCGGCTGACGACGATCGTCGTCCCCACCGCCGAGGCGGGCACGGCCGCGGTCGATCTGCTCCTGCAGTACACGGCCGGGGACGAGGACTTCGCCACTCGCCCGGCGGGGCAGGTCTCGCTGCCGACGCAACTGGTCGTCCGCGACTCCACCGCTCCCCCGCCGGGCGCCTGAGCCGATCCGGCCCGGCGGGGCCGGCCGCGGTCCTCCCGCGCCCGGCCCTCGCCGCGCCGGCCGCCTCAGCAGCCGATGCGCTCGGTGCCGAAGGCGACGTCGTCGTACCAGAGGGTGTCGGCGTCGGAGCCGTAGCTCTCCCAGCCCAGCCGCAGGTCGATCAGGGACGGGTCCCAGCCGGACCGGTTCAGCCACTGGCCGTCGATGTCGTGCGTCGGCACGCCGTCGACGACCAGGCCCTCGACGAGGTCGCCGTCGACCCAGGTGCTCAGCTCGCCGCCGGCGATCTGGAACTCGACGCAGGTCCAGGCGTCGACCGGGAGCGGACGGCTCATGGACACGCCCGCGGGGCTCTGCTCGGGCAGCGTCGCGTCGTCGGACTCGCGGTTCCACTGGAGGGCGCCGTTCTGGCCGCCCAGGCGCAGGTCGGCGCCGGAGTCGGCGGCGTCCTCCATCGCGATCATCGTGGTGTGGGCGGCCGGCTGGGCCGTGGTGTGGCGGATGTAGACGCGGAACCACTCGGTGTCGGCGGGCAGCTCGCGCCCGACGAAGACGTGGTTGCAGTAGGTCGCGCCGCCGTCGATCCGGACCGACTTGTCGCCGCTGCGGGCGACCGCGTCGTCGACCGAGGCCGTCCCGGTGCCGGTGCAGTCGGGCGCGCCGACGGTCCAGTCGCCGCCGGGCGTGGTGCCGGTCTGGTCCTCGAAGCCGTCGCACACGGCTCCGGCCGGGCAGTCGGCCGGGTCGGGCGGGTCGGTGGGCTCGTCGGTGGGTTCGTCGGTCGGGTCCTCAGTGGGGTCCTCGGTCGGGTCGTCCGTGGGCTCGTCGGTGGGGTCCTCCGTCGGGTCGTCGGTCGGGTCGTCGGTGGGCTCCTCGCTCTCGCCACAGACGTCGCCGTTGAGGCGGAAGGTCTCCGGCGCGTCGGCGGCGCCGCCGACGATGAGGCCGAAGAGCTCGCGGGTCTCCCCGGCCGCGACGGCGGCGTTCCAGCCGACGTCGGCGCCGGTGAACGCGGTCCCCGACTGGCTCCAGTCGACGTTCCAGGCGCTCTGGACGGCGGCCCCGGCGGGCAGGTCGAACTCCAGCGTCCAGCCGTCGACCGCCTCCGTTCCGGCGGTGAGCGAGACGTTCGCCTGGTGGCCGGTGCCCCAGTCGCTGACGACGGTGTACTCCACCGTGTCGCAGGCGGCGGCCTGCGCCGGGGCGGCCGCGGCCACCGCGAGCGTTCCGGCGAGCAGGGCTCCGGACGCCGCGGCGACGGTGCCGAGCAGCCGGTGTCGTTTACGGGTTCGCATGACGTCCATGCGAGGACCTCCTTCGGCCGTGCGCGCGGCGCAGTCGCGGTCGCGGGCACCGGCCATAATGTTCACTACATTGAATTTCGTGAATATTATGGCGTATATCGAAGATCAATGGAAGCGTGCCCACGGCGTGATCCGGCCGCTCCGCCCCGCCCGCTCCCCGCGCGAAACGGGCCGCGGGCCCCGGGCGCGTCGCCGCGTCCCGGAGCCCGCGGCCCCGCAGCCCCCGTTCAGCCCGCGCCGAGGAACATCGCGTTGCACTCGCGTTGCAGCGCCTCGTCGGCCCACATCGCGTGCTGCGGCGCGGCGTTGGAGCACACGATCGTGCCCCACGCGCCCGCCTCCGCCGAGAGCGCCACGGCGTCGCGGCAGATCTGCGCACCCACCGGCCCCTCCTCGAACCGGCAGTCGCGCGGCGTGTAGCCCACCCAGCCCTCGCCGAACAGCAGCGGGATGCCGAGGCGCTTCGCGTGGTCGGCGGCCGTGCCGATCCAATCGCGCAGTTGCAGGGCCATCGCGATCCGGTGGGCGCCGTAGCGGTCGTAGAGCCAGCGGTCCACCTTCTCCGGGTCGCACCAGTCGTGGACGTAGATCTCGCCGCGGCCCACGATCGAGGCGTGTCGCTTCCACTCCTCGTCGGCCGGGGGCGCCCACTCGGCGAAGCGCGGCGCGCCCGGCCGCAGCAGCTCGGCGTCGGCGCGCTCCTGCGGGAAGTCCGCCGGGTCGCCCCGGAGCGCGAACTCGCGCACCAGGTCGTCCAGGACGCCGTAGACGTAGGGGTGGACCACCAGCGCGCCGGCGTTGCGGGGCACGCCGCGCATCGCGGCCACCGGCACGGCGGCGTAGTTGGGGGCGCACAGGACCTCGGGGTGCCGCGCGGTGAACGCGGCGATGCCCGCTTCGAGGCGGCCCTGGAGTTCCACGACCGGGTCCTCCTCGCCGGGGAGCCCGGCGGTCAGGTACCCGGCCTGGACCTCGTTGTGGATCTCGACCAGCGCCACGGTGTGGGCGAGGCCGTGCTCGGCGAGGAGGTCGACCAGGTCGGCCATCGCCTCGCCGAGGACCGTCGCCCGGTCCTCGGGGTCGACGGCGTGCAGCGCGTCGTACCAGGCGCGGTCGGCGGCGAAGGCCGGGCTCTGCTGGTACTCCCAGGAGGAGGCGATCACCGAGACGCCGTGGCGGTCGGCGGCGCGGAAGCACTCCAGGAGGTGGGCGCGCGCGTCGATCACCGTGGGCTCGCGGACGTCGTACCAGCGCACCCGGGAGGCGTAGCCGCCGCCGATCGGTTCGAGCCGCAGCGCGGTGGTGTCGAGGCCGGAGCGGAACAGCAGGAACGGCATGGCGCAGATGCGGACGGCGTTGTAGCCCAGTTCGCGGGCGCGGGCGAAGGCCGCGTCCAGGTCCGCGAAGGGCTCGCCGGGCCCGGTGCGGACGTACCAGGAGAAGTCCCAGAGCGTCATCGCGAGCCGCTCGGGCAGGTGGTCGGGGACGGTGCGTTCGGTCAAGGCGGTGCTCCTTGCGAGGCGGTTTCGGACGGCGGTCACGACTTGACCGCCCCTGCGGTCAGGCCGGAGACGAGCTGCTTGCGCAGCAGGATGAACACGACGACGGCGGGGATGGTCGCCAGGACCGAGCCGGCCATGACCAGGTCGTACTGGCGGCCTTCGGCGCCGAACAGGGCCTGGAGGCCCAGCGGGACGGTGTAGTACTGCGGTTCGGAGACCACGACCAGCGGCCACAGCAGCGTGTTGTAGGTGGTCAGGAAGCTCCACACGCCGAGGGCGCCGACGGCCGGGCGCAGCAGCGGGAGCACGACGCTCCAGAAGATGCGCGGCTCCGAGCAGCCGTCGATGCGGGCGGCGTGGAGCAGTTCGTCGGGGATGGACTGCTCGGTGTACTGGCGCATCATGAAGATCCCGAACGCCGGGGCGACCCACGGGACGATCAGGGCGAACAGCGGGTGCGCGAGGCCGAGCTTGGCGACCAGGATGAACAGCGGGACGAGGATGACCGCGAACGGGATCGCCAGGGAGGAGAACATGACGTCGAACAGCAGCCGCTTGCCGCGGAACTCGTACTTGGCGAAGCCGAATCCGGCCAGGGAGCAGAAGAACACGGTCGCGACGGTGCTCAGCAGCGCCACGACGGTGCTCATGAGCATCCAGTTCCAGAACGGGTGCTCGGCGAGCAGGTTCGCGTAGTTGGCGAGCGTGGCCGGGTCCGGCCACAGGCGCGGCGGGAACGCGAAGATGTCGCTGCGGTCCTTGAACGAGGACGAGAGCGCCCACGCCAGCGGGGCGAGGTAGACCAGGGCCAGCAGGACGAGGGTCGCGTACAGGGCGATCCGTCCCGGCCCGGAGGCGCGGTCGGGGGCGGCGGTGCGCTTCGGGGCGGCGTTCATCGGGTCCTCCCTACGCCGAAGGCGCTGATGCTGAGGCGGCCCAGCGCGAAGACGATGAGGAACATGATCACGCCCGCGGCCGCCGCGTAGCCGAGTTCGAGGCGCTGGAATCCGGCCCGGTAGATGAACATGGACACCGAGAGCGTGGACTCGCCGGGGCCGCCCTGGGTGAGCAGGAACGGCTCCTCGAAGATCTGCGCGGTGTTGACGAGCATGGTCACGGCGATGAACGCGGTGACGGGGCCGAGCTGCGGGAGGGTGACCGAGAAGAACCGGCGGACGGGGCCGGCGCCGTCGACCTCGGCGGCCTCGAGCAGTTCGCGCGGGATGTTCTGGAGGCCCGCGAGGAAGAAGATCGTCAGGAAGCCGGTCCAGCGCCACAGGACGAGGACGACCACGACGACCCGCGCCCACAGCGGGTCGGTGAGCCAGGAGACGCCGCCGAAGCCGAACAGCGCCTCCAGGACGGCGTTGAGCAGGCCGTACTCGCCGTCGAAGATCAGCCCGAAGATCAGGGCGATGATGATCGGCGACAGGACGACCGGCAGGAAGTAGACCAGGCGGAAGAAGTCCCGCAGCTTGAGGCCGCGGGCGTTGAGGGCCTGGGCGATGAGCAGCGAGGCGGGCAGGACCACGGCGAGGGCGAACACGGTGTAGAAGCCCGTGTTGAGCAGCGCGACGCCGAAGCTGGGGTCCTGGAACAGGCGCGTGTAGTTGTCGAGGCCGATGAAGACGGGGGCGCCGAGCCCGGCCCACTCGGTGAGGCTCAGGTAGGCCCCGGCGCCGATGGGCACGAGCATGAACAGGGCGAACAGCAGGAAGAACGGGGAGATGAAGAGGTAGGGCGCCCATTGCCGCTGCGCGCGCCTCCCGTTCGCGGTCCGGGGGGTGGTCGTGGCGGTCATTGCGGCACCTGCCTTTCGTAGGCGCTGACGCCTTCGCGGAGGGCCTCCTCGGCTCCGGTCTGTCCTTTCAGGGCCCGCAGGAGGGGGCCGCCGAGGCTGTCGCGGAGGACGGGGAGCCCCGCGCCCTGGTAGTAGAGGGGCAGTTCCTCGGCGGCCGCGGCGTAGACCTCGAAGATCCGCTGGTCGCCCAGGAAGGGGTCGGTGATGTCCTGGAATTCGGGGGTCTCGTAGAGGTCGGCGAGGGTCGGCAGGTAGGCGCCGGCCCAGTAGCGGGCGAGCTGGCCTTCGGGGGTGAGGTAGCAGCGCTGGAGGAAGTCGAGGGCGGCGTCGGTGAGGACCTGGTCGCGTACGACGCCGAACGCGGTGCCGCCCATGGTGGAGGAGATCGAGCCGCCGCCGGCGAAGCGGGGGATGTTCCTGGCGCGCCACAGCCCGGCCTGGTCGGGCACGTTGGCTTCGAGGCCGTAGACCTTGTACCAGTTCGGCATGACCGTGGCGATGAGGCGGGAGTCCTTGAGGGCCGCGGCGGTGGCGCCGCCGTAGGGGTCGGCGAGGGACACGAGCGCGCCGGTGCGGACGCCTTCGGCCATGAGTTCGAGGACTTCGACCGACTCCTCGGAGAGGACGGTGAGGTTGCCCTCGGCGTCGTAGAGGCCGCCGCCGCGCTGGAGGAGCATCTGGGTGAAGCCCTGGACGATGGCGGTGTTGTCGGCGTCGGAGACCATGCCGATGGCCTGGCCGGTGCCGGCGGCGACCTCGGCGCCGATCTCCAGGAGCTCCTCCCAGGTCGCGACGTCCTCGGGGATGCCGAGCTCCGCGAACAGGTCGGCGCGGTAGTACATCACCGAGACCGAGTTGTCCGATTCGAGGGCGTAGACCTTGCCGTCGACGGTGTAGGGCTGGGTCTTGAGGAGCCGGTCGCCGAACGGCTCGGTCAGGGGCGTGAGGTCGTACAGGAGGTTCGCGGCGATGTCCGAGCCCATCATGCGCGGGAACTGGCCGATCTCCAGTCCGGCGAGGCTGGGCAGGGGCCGCTGGGCGACGGCCTGGCTGACCAGGCGCGCGACGACGTCGGGCGGGGCGAGGGAGGTGACCTCGACCGAGTAGGTCCAGTCGCTGCCGCCGACGATGGCGGGGTCGGCCGCGGCGTCGGTGAAGAACGTGGCGTAGCCGGGGTCGTGGGTCCACAGTGTCATCGCGGCGTGGCCGGACCGGAGCGGCGGGCCCTGGGTGGGCGAGGAGCAGGCGGCGAGCCCGCCGGCGCCGAGGCCCGCGGCGCCCATGAGCCGGAGCAGGCGTCTGCGGTTCAGTTCCATGAGGGGGCCTCCTCCGCGCGGAGCCGGGTCTTGCCGACGCGCACGAGTATCGCCGAGTCGAGCGCGATCCCGTCGGCGACGCTCCGGACGGCGGGGTCGACCCAGACGCCGGTCGCGGCCCGCCACGGCAGCAGTTCGAGCCGCACGCCGGTCTCGGGCAGGAGGTCGCGGTGCGGGGTGAGGTCGATGTCCCAGGGGCGGCCGTGCCAGAAGTGGTCGGAGACGAACCGGTCGCCGATGTGGGCGCGGGCGGTGTCGCCGGTCCAGTCGAGGCGCAGCAGGACGCGGTCGGCGCCGTCGAAGGCCGCGGCCGGGATGTCGAGGAGGACCTGCGCGGCGTCCGTGTAGTCGTCGGGGGCGCTGAGGCGGTTCATGGGGCCGCCGCGGCGGGGCGGGGGCGGGTCGCCGGGTTCGGGCCGGAGGTCTTCGACGATGGTGACGGGCCCGGCGTCGGGGGTGGTGAGGTTCCACACGCCCCACAGGCCGTCGGTCCGGGGCGGGTCGGCTTCGGCGTCGGCGGCGAGGGCGGGCGGCGGGGGCAGGATCGCGACGGACCAGTGCGCGCGGTCGGGGCGGGCGACGAGGTCGCCGTCGTCGAGGTGCACGGGGACGTCGGCGAGGACGAGGCGTTCGCGTCCGGCGAAGGGGAGGCGGTAGAGGCGGTCGGCGTCGGCCTCGGCGAGGACGAGGACGCGGGCGCCGGGGAGGCGCACGAGGCAGTCGGGGCCGGGCGGCTCGGTGAGGCGGACGACCGTCGCGCCGTCGCGGTGGCGTCCCCTTCCGGCGCCGCCGACTTCGGTCTCGCCGTCGAGGACGAGTTCGACGGGGACGCCGTCGACGGCGGTGAGGACGACGATGTCGCCCTCGTCGTCGGCGACGCGGGTGGTGAGCTGCGCGGTGGCGCTGCGGAGCACGAGGCCGGGCGCGAGCGGGTAGCGCAGGGGCCAGGCGAAGGTGCGGCCCGCGGGCAGGTCGACCGGTCCGGTGGGGACGGTGAGGGGACCGTCGTCGAGCTCGACGGTGAACTGGACGCCGGGCTGGGCGTCGAGCGGGCGCCGGGCGGGCTGGTAGGTGGTGGCGAACAGGTAGCCGCTGCGGCCGTCGGAGCGGACGGCCCAGCGCAGTTCGGCCGGGTCGTCGCCGCCGCCGCCGATACGGGCGGTCATGGCGGCGAGCCGGTGGCCGTCCTCGGCGAGCCACAGGTGCTGGCGGCGCAGCAGGTGGTGGTGGCGCCGGATCTGGCCGTGCTCGCCGATGGGGGCGTTGAAGTCGTAGGTCAGGGCCGGGACGTCGTTGGGGTAGCCGGTGGCCTGGGACTCCTGCTCGGTGCCGGAGGGCCCGGTGCGCTGGGTGCCTCCGGCGTACATGTAGTAGCCCTGCCAGACCGAGCCGGAGCCGATCTTGGCCAGGGCCATCGCGGCGACGTCCTCGGGGGCGACGAGCGGGCGGCGGTGGTAGGCCACGTGCATGCCGCCGCCCAGTTCGCAGGTGGCGAACGGCAGGGCCGCCTCGGCGGCGGTCCCGGCGGCGACGCCGTCGAGGGCTTCGCGCAGGTCGGCGCCGACCGAGAGGTCGTCGCGGACCTCGCTGTAGCGGAAGTGGAGTGGCGCGAACGGCGGCCATTCCTCGGTGTCGGCCCAGAACCCGTCGGCGTAGGCGCTGTAGACGGGCAGGAGGGTGTCGGGGACCTGGGCGCCGCCCCAGCCGGTGGCCGTCCAGATCGGCACGCGCAGGCCGAGGTCTTCGGCGATGCGGCGCAGGGTGGCCAGGTGCTCGGGCCGGTCGTAGAGCTCGTTGTCGACCTGGGCGGCGACGATCGGGCCGCCGTCGGCGTGGGCGAGCCCTTCGAGCTGGGCGATGGTCTCGCCGTAGAAGGCGCGCACCAGGTCGAGGTAGGCGGGGTCGTCGGTGCGGGTCGGCAGGCCGCGTTCGACGAGCCAGTCGGGGAAGCCGCCGTGGCGGGCCTCGCCGTGCGCCCAGGGGCCGAGGCGGACGATGACGTCGAGGCCGTGTCCGGCGGCGGTCTCGACGAAGGCGCGCAGGTCGCGGTTCCCGTCCCAGCGGAAGCGGCCGGGCTCGGGCTCGTGCGCCTGCCAGAAGACGTAGGTGGCGACGGAGTCGAGGCCGCCGGCGCGGGCGTGCCCGAGGGTCTCCGACCAGCGTTCGCGCGGCAGGCGCGAGTAGTGGATCTCGCCGCTGACGGGGAACCAGGGCCTGCCGTCGCGTTCGATCCACCGGTCGTTGACGTCGATGCGGTCGCGCGTGCCGGGCGGCTCGCCGAACGGGAGGCCGCCGCGGGAGGGCGGGGCCGGCGGCGGGCAGCGCAGCGTCCGTGACGCGCGTGCCGGGGGCGGTGCTGCTTCGTTCATTTCTCTCCTTTGAGAACGGACGGTTCGCTTCGGGCCGCCGCGGCGACCGCGCGTGCGGCGCGGTCGAGCGGGTCCTCGTCGAGGACGCGGGCGGCGAGGTCGGCGGCTGCGGCGGGGCGGCCGTCGAGGAGCGCGAGCTGCGATCGGATGACGCGGACGCGCCGGTCGTGGGCGGCCTGGAGGTCCTGGGTGAACAGGAGCATGGTCGGCAGCGAGGTGGCGAAGTAGTCGATGCGGGCGGTCTGGCCGGCCTGCCGTTCGGCGTACCGGGCGAGGCCGTCGCGCAGGCGCCGGGCCTCGTCGTCGCGGCCGAGGCGGCGCAGGGCGGTGACGGCGGCGGCGGTGCGCTCGGAGTGCTCTTGGACCTGCATGACCTGGAAGTCGCCCTGCTGGTCGGCGGCGGCCGCCCAGGCGGTGCGGGCGGCGGCGGCCTCGCCCGCGGCGTGCAGGGCGTCGCCGAGGGTCAGGTGGAGGTCGGCGGTGTTGGCGAGGGGGTGCCGCGCCTCGCCGAGGCCGGGGATCGGGTGGAGGGCGGCGGTGGCGTGGGCGACGGCCGTCCGCGCCTCGCCCGCGGCGAGCGCCTTGCGCGCGGCGGCGAGGTGGGCCTCCTCCCAGGCGGCGAGGACGCGGCCTTCGCCGCCCTCCCAGGGCTGGAAGGCCCGGCCGGCGAGGACGTCGAGGGCTTCGGCCTCGCGGTCTTCGGCGGTGAGGAGTTCGGCGAGCTGGACGGCGAG
Organism: Glycomyces sp.; assembly: GCA_035765105.1. Taxonomy (GTDB): domain Bacteria; phylum Actinomycetota; class Actinomycetes; order Mycobacteriales; family Micromonosporaceae; genus Glycomyces. The sequence goes on along the minus strand of DASTYG010000107.1, from coordinate 8,089 downwards.
GTCGTCGCGGCGCTCGACGAGGTCGCGGCGCTCCAGCAGGGCCGCCAGGCGTTCGGCGGGGGCGGCGGCGCGCTGGGCGGCGAGCTGGTCGGCCTCGTAGAGGAGGCGGGCGTCGTCGGGGGCGGCGGCGCGGGCGCGCTCGTAGTGGCGGGCGGCCCGCTCGGGGTCGCCTTGGACGTTGTGGGCGGCGACGCCGAGGTTGCGCAGCACCACCGGGTCGTCGTCGGCCGCGGCGGCGGTCTCCCAGGCGGCGATCGCCTCCTCGCGGCGTCCGGCGGCGTAGAGCCAGTGGCCTTGGAGGGCGGCGAGGACGGGGTCGTCGGGCCGGTGCGCGCGCAGGCGCGCGAGGGCGTCGTTGTCGGGGGCCGAGGGGAAGCAGCGGGTGCGGTCGAGTTCGCGGACGCGGTCGAGGGCGCGGGCGGCGGCGCGTTCGTCGCCGCGGCGCAGTTCGAGGTCGGCGCGGTGGAGCCAGGCGATGGGGGCGACGTTGGTCCGGCCGGGCGTCTGGGGCAGGGCGGCGGCCCGTTCGAGGAGTTCGGCGGCGGCCTCGTCCTCGCGCACCGAGAGGTGTTCGCGGGCGATGTCGAGGACGATCGTGGGGTCGGCGCTCGGTTCGGCGTCGAGGCCGAGGCGGGCGGCGAGGTCGCGGGCCCAGGCGTCGAGCGGGTCGGTGGCGAGGGCGCCTTCGACGAGGGCGGCGGCGCGCGTCCGGTCGCCGCGCCGGAGGGCGGCGACGGCGGCGAGGGCGCGCGCCTGCGGGTCGCGGGGGCTGCGCTCCAGGAGCGCGTCGAGGTCTTCGGCGGCCTGGTCGGTGCGGCCCGCGGCGAGGTCGAGGCGGGCCGAGGCGGCGGTGGCGGCGTCGGTCCAGGCGCGGTCCCACATGGCGGTGCCGAAGGCTTCGCGGGCTTCGGCGTCGCGGCCGAGGCGGGCGAGCACGAGGCCGAGGAGGTAGTGGGCCTCGCCGTCGCGGGGGTTGGGGTTGCGGCGGGTGAGGCGGGCGACGGCGGCGCGGAGGTGCCGTTCGGCCTCGTCGAGGCGGCCGGCGCGCAGGCGGCGGGCGGCGAGCGCGGTGTTGCAGCGGGCGTCGCCGGGGTCGCGGCGCAGCGCCTCGTGCCAGTACGGTTCGGGCGAGCGGGTGGCGTGCCGGTACTGGTCGAGGTGGAGGCCGGTGAGGTACAGCTCGTCGGCCGAGTCGATCGCGTCGGGGGCGGGCGGCTCGGTCGCGGGTTCGAGTGCGGGGCGTTCGCCTTCGGGCCGGGGGCGCCAGCGGACGAGGGCGGCGCCGTCGTGTTCGACGGTCAGTTCGCATTCGGTCGCGTCGAGGGGGCCGTCGAGGGGGGTGCGGTGGACGTAGGGGGCGCCGGGGGCGAGGTCGACGCGGGCCTGGTGGAGGACGCGGTCGCCCGCGCGCAGGCGCACGAGGGCGCCGGGGCGCGGGGCGGTGACGGCGGCGGCGATGCGGAGGCGGCCTCCGTCGACGTCGAGGCGGACGGCGGCCTCGCGGGTGGCCTGGTGGACCGGGCCGGTCTCCTGGATGGGGTACCAGTACTGGGAGAACGCCTTGGTCTCGCCGGGCCCCAGGAACGCGAAGTCGGGCTGGTTGTCGGTGTAGACCCCGGCCATGAGTTCGACGTAGGGGCCGCCGGTGTCGGTCAGGTGGGCGTCCCAGGCCCGGCCGAAGGGCGCGTTCCCCCAGGTCCACTGCTTCTTGCCGGGGGCGATGCGGTGGTCGGCCCAGTGGACGAAGCCGGCGCGGACGCCGTGGTCGTAGCCGCCGAAGAAGTCGTCCTTGGTGCCCAGGCACATGTACGAGGTGGGGACGGGGAGGTTGCGGTACCAGTCGATGCGGTCGCCGTCGGGGCGCTCGGGGGTGCGGCGGGCGGGGTAGTCGACGCCGTAGTAGGGGCCGTCGGCGGCGGGGAAGGTGGTGACGGCGCGTTTGGCGTGGTCGGCGACGGCGCGCACGTCGGTGGGGAAGAACGACTGGTAGTCCTCGCCCGCCTCGGCGGCGACGTTGGCCCACCACAGGAACGTCTGGACCTGGTCGGTGCGGTTGACCAGGCGCACCCGCAGTTCGATGAGGGCGCTGCCGGGGCTGAGGCGGATGCCGTGGCTGGCGCGCATGCGGGCGAAGGGGTCGTGGTCGGAGCACCAGACCGTGGCCGAGCCGTCCGCCTCCTCCTCGATGAACGCCTCGGTGGGCAGGTGCGTGGCGGGCCGGTGGTGCTGGGGCCAGTTGAACTCGACGCCGCCGGAGAGCCACGGCCCGAGGAGGCCGACCAGGGCCGGTTTGATGACCTCGTTGCGGTAGAAGAAGTCGTAGTCGCGGGTCTTGTCGTATCCGATGTGGATCTTCCCGCCCAGTTCGGGGAGGACCATCAGGCGCACGTACTCGTTCTCCAGGTGGATCGCGTCCCAGCGGCGGGGGCGCTTGACGCGGGAGACGCCGTCGATGAACGGCAGCGGGTAGACCGCGCCGGAGGAGCCCTGGTAGACGCGCTGGTCGAGGTAGGCGGGGTACCGGTCGGGCTCGCCGGGCTCGTAGGAGTCGATCGCGACCGGTTCGCGCCAGGCGCGGACGGGGCGGTCGGCGATCGCCTCGGGGGCGGTCGGCAGGACGATTCTCGACTCTTCACTGGACATGCACCTGACCGTACGGCTGTTTGACATCGGATGTCGATGGTTGTTTCACTGGAGTGCATGGACGATTCGATTGCCGCGATCGATCCGGACGCCCTCCGGGACGGCTTCGCCGGGCAGCGGATGCTCGTCGTGCCGCGCCGCGTCGTCGGCCAGGCGCTGCGCCACCCGGTGACCGGGAAGCTCCTGGTCACCGACGCGGGGTGCTTCCCGCACGCGGCCCGCCACGGCCGCACCCGCGCCGCCGGGGCCGGGCAGCACCTGCTGCTGGTGTGCACCGACGGCGCCGGGTGGTGCCGCACCGACGAGGGCCGGTTCGGCGTCTCGGCGGGCGGCGCGGTCATCCTCCCGGCGGGCCGGGCGCACGCCTACGGGGCCGCGAAGTCCGATCCGTGGACGCTGTGGTGGTTCCACTTCACCGGGGCCGACGCCGCCGACCTCGTGCGCGCGGCCGGGGAGTCGGCCGGGGGCCTCGTGACGCACCTGCGGGACCCGGCCCCGGTGGCGAGCCTGATCTCCCAGATCATCGACGCGCTCGACTCGGGCACGACCGTCGCGGGGTTCATCCGGGCCTCGGGGGCGGCGTGGAACGCGCTCGCGCACGTGATCGCGACCGGCAGGCGCGCGCCGGGCCCCAGCCTCGGGCCGCTCGAACGGGCCGTGGAGCATCTGCGGGCCACCGCGCCGCGGCACACCTCGATCACCGCGCTGGCCTCGATGGTCGGCCTCAGCACCTCCCAGTTGAGCGCGCTGTTCCGGCGGCACGTGGGCGTCTCGCCGCTGCGGTACCAGACCCAGCTTCGGATGGCGCGGGCCCGGGAGCTGCTGGACGGCACGCGGCTGCCCGTCGCGGCGGTGGCGCGCGAGGCGGGCTACGGCGACCCGATGTACTTCTCGCGGCAGTTCGCGCGCGTCCACGGGATGTCGCCGACGGCCTACCGGAAGCGCTCGCCGCACGAATGAGCCGCCACCGCCTTCGGGAAGCGCTCGCCGGGCGGGCGCTTCCGCACCGATAGACTTTCGCGATGACCTCCGCCTCGGAAGCCGCCTCGATCGACGACGCGCCTCGAGACGCGCCCCCGACCATCGCGCAGATCGCCCGCCTCGCGGGCGTCTCGATCGCCACCGTGTCCAAAGTGGTCAACGGACGGACCGATGTGGCCCCCGAGACCAGGGACGTGGTCGAGGAGCTCATCCGCCGCCACGGCTACCGCCGCCAGAAGCGGCCCGCGAAGCCCGCCCCGCTCATCGAGGTCGTCTTCCACGAGCTGCGCGGCCTGTACGGCATCGAGATCCTCAACGGCGTCAACCGGGTCGCGCGCGAGCACCGCCTGGCCGCGGTGGTCTCCGAGCTGGAGGGCCGCCACACCCCCGGGCGGGGATGGGTCGAGGACGTGCTGGCCCGCCGCTCCGCCGGGGTCATCTCGGTCTTCTCCCATCTCGACGGGGAGCAGAGCGCGCGGCTGAGCAGCCGCGGCGTCCCGCTGGTCCTGCTCGACCCCACCGGCGAGCCGGCGCACGACTTCCCCTCGGTGGGCGCGGCGAACTGGAACGGCGGGCTCACCGCCACCCGGCACCTGCTCGAGCTGGGGCACCGGCGCATCGGGGTGATCACCGGACCGGGGCACATGCTCTCCAGCCGCGCCCGGCTCGACGGCCACCGCGCGGCCCTGGACCTGGCGGGCGTCCCGGCCGACCCGGCGCTGGTGCGCGCCGGGGACTTCCAGATCGAGGACGGGCGGCGGCTCACGCGCGAGCTGCTGCGCCTGGACGATCCGCCGACGGCGGTCTTCGCCTCCAACGACGGCGAGGCGATCGGGGTGTACCAGGCCGCGGCCGAGGCCGGGCTGCGCATCCCCGAGGACCTGAGCGTCGTCGGGTTCGACGACCTGCCGATGACCGAGTGGACCATTCCGCCGCTGACGACCGTCCGGCAGCCGCTCCACGACATGGCCGCCGCGGCGGCGGGCATGGTCGTGGCGCTGGTGCGCGGCGAGGCGCTGCCGCAGCACCGCGTGGAGCTGGCCACGGAGCTCGTCGTGCGCGGCAGCACCGCGGGGCCGCGGGCGGTTGACAAAGTTTAACGACGCAACTTAGTCTTGGACCGCCGCGGGCCCCGCCCCGCGGCGCCCCAGTCGTCGCGAAGAACGGTTCCACTGTGCAGCACCCGCACGCCTCCTCGGCCGAGCAGCCCGTCGTCCCCGGGTTCTACCCCGACCCCACCATCTGCCGCGTCGGCGAGGACTACTACCTGGCGCACTCCAGCTTCGAGTACTTCCCCGGCGCGCCGATCTTCCACAGCCGCAACCTGGTCTCGTGGACGCAGATCGGGAACATCCTCGACCGGCGCGAGCAGTTCCGCCGCGGCGACGGCAGGCCCTCGGGCGGGATCTACGGCTCCACCCTGCGCCACCACGACGGCCGGTTCTGGTTCGTGACCACGAACGTCGGCGACGCCGGGTCGGGGCAGACGATCGTCACCGCCGAGGACCCGGCGGGCGAGTGGAGCGAGCCGGTGTTCGTCCGCGAGGCCGTCGGCATCGACCCCGACCTGTGCTGGGACGAGGACGGCGAGTGCTACCTGACGTGGAAGGGCACGGTCTGGAACGGCGAGGGCGACGGGATCTTCCAGGCCCGCCTCGACACCGCGACCGGGAGGTTCAAGGGCGAGGCGTACCCGGTGTGGCAGGGCATGGGCCTGGCCGCGTCCGAAGCGCCGCACCTGTACCGCGTCGACGGCCGCTGGTACCTGCTGCTCGCCGAGGGCGGCACCGAGCGCGGCCACACGGTCACCGTCGCGCGCGGCGACGCCCCGCAGGGGCCGTTCGAGCCGTGCCCGGACAACCCGGTGTTCTCGCACCGCAGCACCGCGAAGCCGGTGCAGAACACCGGCCACGCCGACCTGGTGCGCACCCCCGAGGGCGACTGGGCGGCCGTGTACCTCGCGGTGCGCCCGGGCGGGTTCACGCCCCAGTTCCACGTCCTGGGCCGCGAGACCTTCCTGGCCGGGGTCGACTGGGTCGACGGGTGGCCGGTCTTCGACGAGGCGCGGTTCTCGGTGCCGCGACCCCAGACGGCCTTCGCCGACGACTTCTCCTCGCCCGAGCTGGACCTCAGGTGGGTCGTGCCCGGCGGCGAGCCCGAGGCCGTCGCCGCGCCGCACCCGGCCGGGGGCCTGGAGCTGCGCCCGGCGCCGGACGGCGGCCCCGGCCTGCTGTGCGCCCGCGTCAGGGACCTCGCCTGGAGCGCCGAGGCCGAGTTCGACGGCTCGGGCCGCCTGCGGCTGCTCATCGACGACCGCCACTGGTACGAGGTGGTCTTCGAGGACGGCCGGGTCCGCGCCGAGGCGCGCGTCGGCGACCTCGGGCACGAGCTGGGCGCCGAGGCGTGCCCCGGCCCGACGGCGGTGCTGCGGATCGAGGCCGTCGCCCCCGAGACCGAGGGCGTCTCCCCCACGAGCATCGGCCCCGACGAGGTGGTGCTGTCCTTCGGCGGCGGCGACGGCCGCCGCGAGCTGGGCCGCCTGGACGGCCGCTACCTCTCCACCGAGGTCGCCACCGGGTTCACCGGGCGCGTGCTCGCGCTCGGGTCGGCGGGCGAGGGGTCGCGGGTGCGGCGCGCGGTGTACGAGCCCCGCTGAGCGCGGCGCTACCGGCCCTCGTAGGCGTCCCTGATGGCCTGGAGGTCGATCTTCTTCATCTTGTACATCGCCTGCGTGGCCCGCACGGCGGCCTCCTTGTCGGCGCCGCCGACGTACCGGTCGGCCTCGGCGGGCCAGATCTGCCAGTTGACGCCCCACTTGTCGGCGATCCAGCCGCATTCGATCTCCTTGCCGCCGTTCGCGAGGATCGCCTCCCAGAGGCGGTCGACCTCGGCCTGGCCGTCGCAGTTGACCAGGAGCGACATGGCGTGGTCGTGCTTGGCCGAGTCGTCGCCGTTGATGGCGGTGAACGCCTGCCCGGCCAGCTCGAAGTTGACGACCATCGCGTTCCCGGGCGTGCCGTGCGCGTCCTCGACGTAGGGGATGGTGCCGGTGACCTTGGCGTCGGAGAAGAGGGAGACGTAGAAGTCAACGGCCTCTTCGCCGTCGCCGTTGTACCAGATGTTGGTGACGATCTTCTGCATGACGGTGCGGTCCTTCCTCGTGGGTCCGCGGCCGCGCGGCCGACGAACCATTGCACCAGTTGGGACGAGTCGGCGGGCGCGGATTCATCGCCCGGGCGGGCGGCGCTTCGCCGTGGGGGCTCGCCGCGGCCCTGCGGGGGCGCGGAGGGCGGCCCTCAGGGCACGACGCGCCGGACCGAGCCGCGGACCACCAGGTGGGTGCCGAGGACGGTGTGCGGCGGCGGGCCGCCCTGCTTCGCGTGCTCCAGCGCCAGCCGCACCGCCGTGCGCCCGAGCTCCTCGTGCGGCTGGTAGACGGTGGTCAGGTCGATGTCCATCGCGGGCGGCAGGTCGTCGAAGCCCACCATGGAGACGTCCTCGGGCACCCGCAGGCCGTGTTCGAGCAGCGCCTGCCGGGCGCCCGCGGCGATCTGGTCGTTGCAGGCGAACAGGGCGGTGAAGTCCGGCGGCCCGGCCGCCAGCCGCTCCCGCATCATCCGGTGGCCCTCGAACCGCTCGAAGGTGCCGTCGACCTCCAGCCCCGGGTCGTGGGGCACGCCGTGCGCGGCCAGGGCGTCGCGGTAGCCCGCGATGCGGGCCTCGGCGGTGGTGTAGCCGGGGCGGCGGCCGAGGAACAGGATGCGCCGGTGGCCCGCCGAGAGCAGGTGGCTGGTGGCGGCGAAGGCGCCGCCGGTGTAGTCGCACTCCACGACCACCGCGGGCACGTCGGGGCCCAGCGGGGGGCGGCCGCACAGCACCAGCCGGGAGCCGATGGCCGCCAGGGCGTGCGCGTAGCGGCTCATCCGGGCCCGGTAGGCCTCGTCGGCGGCCACGTTCCCGACCAGGATCACCGCCTCGGGGTGCTGCTCGCGCATGAACTGCACCATCTCCAGCTCCCGCTCGGCGTCCCCGCCGGTGGTCCCGATCTGGCACAGCCGGTCGTCGGCGGCGGTCTGGGTCTGGACGCCCTGGGCGACGTGGGCGTAGTGCGGCGAGATCACCGAGTTGACGAGGATGGCGATGCTCTTGCGGGTGGTGCCGACCAGGGCGCGGGCGTGGACGTTGGCGACGTAGTCCAGCTCTTCCACCGCGCGCATGACGCGGCTGCGCGTGGCGGGCGCGGCGGGGTAGGTGCCCGAGAGGATGCGGGAGACGGTGGCGACGGAGACGCCCGCGTGTTTGGCGACTTCGCGGATCGTGGTGTGGCGCTTTCCATTCGCGGGGTCGTTCGGTTTCCGCGCCACGGCTGCCACCTTTTGTTAAAACGTCACTGTAACGGTTACGGGACCATGATTCCCCGCCGCCGGGAGCGTGTCAAGGCGGGGGCCTCCCCCCGGCGTCGGCC
>DASTYG010000106.1:0-13787 GCA_035765105.1 Glycomyces sp. | reverse complement strand
GTCGACACCGTGGTGCTCGGCAAACAGGAAGTGGTGCGCCTGGCGCTGACCGCGATGTTCGCCCAGGGCCACATCCTGCTCGAGGACGTGCCCGGCACCGGCAAGACCACGCTCGCCCGCGCCATCGCGGCGGCGGTGTCGGGCCAGTGGCGGCGCATCCAGTTCACTCCCGACCTGCTGCCGTCCGACGTGTCGGGCGTGACGATCTTCAACCAGGCCAGCGGGGCCTTCGAGTTCCACCCCGGGCCGGTCTTCGCGAACATCGTGATCGCCGACGAGATCAACCGGGCCAGCCCGAAGACGCAGTCCGCGCTGCTCGAGGTCATGGAGGAAGGCCGCGTCACCGTGGACGGCAACCCGCACCAGGTGCCGCAGCCGTTCCTCGTGGTCGCCACCCAGAACCCCGTCGAGATGGACGGCACCTACCGCCTCCCCGAGGCCCAGCTCGACCGCTTCCTGGTGAAGCTCTCGGTCGGCTACCCCGTGGAGGCCGCCGAGATCGAGGTGCTGCGCGGCACCCACCAGCGCTCCCCGGAGAACATCCCGGCCGTCGTCGACACCGACACCGTCTCGCAGATGGCCGAACTCGCCAAGTTCGTCTACATCGCCGACCCGCTGTACGCCTACCTCGTGCAGCTGGCGAACGCCACCCGCACGCACCCGCAGGTCGCGGTCGGGGTCAGTCCGCGCGGGCTCATCGCGCTGACCCGGGCCGCCTCCGTGTTCGCCCTCTCCCAGGGCCGCACCTACATCATCCCCGAGGACGTCAAGGCCCTGGCCGAGCCGGTGTTCGCGCACCGCGTCCAGCTCGCCCCCGACGCGGCCATGCGCGGGGCCACCGGGGCCGGGGTCGTCGCCGACGTGTTCGAGTCCGTCCCCGTCCCGCTGCCCGCGTCGGCGGCATGAGGCGGCCGGGGTTCCTCCGCGCCCCCACTGCCGAGCTCGCGAGTCGCGGCATGGCGCTGCCGGTCACGGCACGGGGCGTCGGCCTGGCCGTCGCGGCCCTGACGCTGCTGTTCGTCGGCTGGCGCTGGGGCTACCCCGAGCTCGTCGCGATCGGCGCCGCCGCGGGCCTGGCCTGCGTCGCCGCGGTCAGCGTCATCGCCGCCAAACCGAGCCTCGAAGTCGAGCGGAGCGTCGCCCCCGACCGCGTCTCGGTGGGGGAGCACGCCACCGTCGCGCTCGAAGTGCGCAACACCGGGCGCTTCAGGTCGGTCAACGCCCGCGCCGTCGACACCTACGGCGGCCCCACGCACGCCACCAGGCGCGTCGCGGTGCCGCTGGCGCGCCTGCGCCCCGGCAAGTCCGCGAACGCGGCCTACGAGATCACCGCCGAGCGGCGCGGCGTGGTCGACGCGGGCCCGCTCGGCATCGGCAAGCGCGACCTCCTCGGCCTGGCGGCCACCGCGGGCTCGTTCGGGCCCTCCTCCCGGCTGTGGGTCCACCCCCGGCTGTGGAACCTGGGGCGCACCCCCGACGGGCTGGCCCGCTCCCTCGAAGGCACCGCCGACAAGGTCGAGCAGGGCTCGCTGACGTTCCACTCCCTGCGCGAGTACGTCATCGGCGACGAGCTGCGGCACGTCCACTGGCGCACCTCGGCGCGCATCGGGCGGCTCATGGTCAAAGAGCACGTCGACACGTCACTGCCGACCGTCGTCATCGCCCTCGACGACCGCCCCGAGAGCTGGCCCCACCCCGACGCCTTCGAGGCCGCCTGCGAGGCCGCCTACTCGATCCTGACCGCCTGCTTCCGCGCCGAATACCACGCCGCGCTCGTCCCGGCCTCCGGCGCCGCCGTCTCGGGAGCCGGGCGCGACTCCTACGGCGACCTGCTCGCCGAACTCGCCTGCGACGCGACCGAGTCGCTCGACGTCTACATCGCCCGCCTCACCGCCGGGCGCTTCGGCGACACGCTCGTGTGGATCACCGGCACCGAGCCGCCCACCGCCCGCCTGGCCGCCCTCAAACGCGCCTACCCGGTGGTCATCGCCGTCCACCTCGCCCCGGACCTGCCCACCTCGGCCGCGCTCGTCGGCGGCCTGCCCTCCCTCAGGGCCGCCGACGGCGAGCAGTTCGCCGCGGCCTGGGACGGCGGAGGCGTGTCCCTGTGAGACTGAGTCGCTACCGCTTCCGCGTCGCCGCCGTCGCCGTGTGCCTGACGGTCCTGTGCGCCCTCGCCGGCGCGGCCTTCGCCCGCGTCTACCACGGCGTGATCCTCACCGGCCTGGTCGCCGGCGCGGCGCTCGCCGCGTTCGCCATCGGCTTCCTCCTGCGGAACAAGCCCTCCTGGCTCTCGGCCGCCGTCTCCTTCTGGGGCCTGGCCGCCTGCCTCCTCGCCTCGTTCGCCCTCACCGCCGACGGCACCGAACCGCTCCCGCAGGTCGTGGTCGACGCGCTCGTCAACGCCGTCCCGCGCACCCTCACCGCGCTCATCCCCGTCGAGCCCGCCCCCGACACGGTCGGCGTCCCGGTCTTCCTCACCTGGCTGGCCGCCGGGCTCTCCTGCGAGTTCGCGGTCCGCTACGGTCGCACCCTCCTGGGGTGCCTGCCGCCCACGCTGCTGTACGCCGCCGGGCTCTACCTCGTCGGCCCCAACGCCGGGCCCGCCGTCGCCGCCACCGTCGCCTACTGCCTCGTCGCCGGGGCCGCGCTGGCCGTGACCTCCGCGCCGCCGAGCAGGCGGCCCGACCGCGACGCCCGGGTCGACGGCGGCGTCCCGAAGCGAAGCGCGACCATGATCGGCTCCGTCGTCGGCGCGACGGTCCTCCTCGTGGCCGTCGCCGCGCTCGCGCCCCTGGCGTCGCGGCTGGTCACCACGAGCCCCGGCGACCCGCGCGAGCTGGTCGAGCCGCCGCAGCTGACCGACATCGACCTCAACCCGCTCGTCCGCGTCCCCGAATGGGCCAAGAACCCCGACCAGGAGCTGTTCCACGCCGAACTCGACGGCGACGCCGCGATGCGCCTGGCTGTCCTCACCGAGTACGACGGCGTCACCTGGCAGGCCGGGGGCGACTTCCGCACCGCCGGGTCGGTCCTGCCCGGCTCGGGCGACGGCGCCTTCACGGCCGAGGTCGAGATCATCGACCTGGGCGGCAAGCTCGTGCCCGCCGTGGCCGACCCCGCCACCGTCACCGACCTGAAGGTCGCCGTCAACCTCCGCACGCGGTGCCTGCTCACCCCCGACGGGCTCGCCACCGGCGTCCGCTACAGCGTCGGCTCCGACCTGCTCGCCGTCGACCCCGCCGACGCCGTCGACGCCCGCGCCGACCTGTCCGACCCCGTCGGCGTCGCCATCCCGCCGGGCACCCCCGAAATCATGACGATGATCGCCGAGTACGTCACCACCACCTACGACACCCCCTACGAGCGGGCGCAGGGCCTCGCCGCGTTCCTGTCCGAGCACTACGCCTTCGACTCCGAGGCGCCCTCGGGCCACGACTACCCCGCCCTCGGGTTCTTCCTGGAGTCCTCCGTCGAGGCCGGCGGCCAGCGCGGCACCAGCGAGCAGTTCGCCGCCGCGTACGCGATCATCGCCCGCCTGGTCGGCCTGCCGAGCCGCGTCGTGGTCGGCTTCGACGTCCCCGGCGGGGCCTCCACCGTCACCGCCGCCCAGGGCCTGGCCTGGCCCGAGATCGCCTTCGAGGGCGTCGGCTGGGTGCCGTTCGACCCGATGCCCGGCGAGGGCACCGTGCCCATCCCGCCGCAGGAGACCCTCGAACAGCTCGAAGAGGAGGCCACCGAGGAGCCCGAGGAGTCCGGCGGCGGCGAGAACGCCGAGGACTACAACGACCCGGCGCTGGAGAACGACGAGGGCGACTTCGACGGCGAGGCCGCCCGGGACGACCAGGGCGTTCCCGTGTGGCTGTGGTGGGCGCTCGGCGCGCTCGCCCTCGCCTGCGTCCCGCTGGCCCTCAAGGTCCGCAGGCTTCTGCGGCGGCGGCGCAGGCTCGGCGGCACGCCCGCCGAGCGGGTGGCCGGGGCGTGGGCCGAGGTGCTCGGCGCCGCCGCCCGCGCCGGGGTGAAGGTCGGGCCCCACGCCACCGCCGAGGAGGCGGCCGCCGCTGTGGCGACCCTCGACGCCCGGGTCGACGGGCTGCCCGCCCTGGTGAACCGGGCGGCGTTCGCGCCGGGCTCGGTCGACGGGGCCGACGCCGATGCGGCCGTTCGCATCGCGATCGGTTACGAGCGCAACACGCGTTCGCGTGTCAAGAGGTGGCGGCGTTTCCTGACATAGCTTGTGTCCGTTAGTGGTCGGTATGTGAACGGTTCGTGACGCAGAGGGAGGGCCGGTCCGAGTCGGTGTTGTTGACCTGGCACACTGTGACGTATGGAGAACCCCTTCTTCTCTGTCCGATTCCGCGGATATGACCGATCCCAAGTCGACCGAGCCGTCTCGCGCATTCGCAAGGCGATGGAGACCGGTGCGCCGCCGCACCCCGACTCGCTCCTCAATCTCGGCTTCCAGATGACCATGCGCGGTTATGACACAGGGGAGGTCGACGAGTACTTCACGGAAGTCGCGCGTTCGCTTCGCAATGGATAGGCTGGCGGGGTGACCGCCCAGGACCCGTACCAGCCTCACATGCAGCCGCCGGCCCCCGGCCCGGCCGCATACCCGCAGCCGGGCGGGCCACCGCCCGGATACGCCCAGAGGGGCCACCAGCATTACGCCCATCCCGGTTTCGGCCCGCACCCGGTGCCCGGATACCAGCCGTACTCGATCCAGTGGCCGCCCATGGCGGTCCCCGCGCCCGCCATGGTCGACGGGTTCTACCTGGTGCAGCCGCGACTCAAGCCGATCCCCTCGGGGCAGGCGGCCGGGTCGCTGATAGCCGGCATCGGCGGGGTCCTCGGCGCGCTGCCGGGCGTGCTGTTCAGCGCGTTGAGCCCCTGGGCGGGCCTGACGTTCTTCATGCTGTCGGCGCTGCTCGGCGTCGGCTCGATGCTGCTCGCGGGCTATGCGAAACGCCAGATCAAGCAGTCGGGGGGCGGCGTCTCCGGCGGGGGACTGGCGACCACGGGCCTGATCCTCGGCATCGTGGCCTCCTCGCTGGCGGGGCTGACGGCCCTGATCAGCATCACCGCCATCTGACCGCACCGTTCACCCATGCCCGGCCCGGACGCGCAGCGCCCGGGCCGGGCCCGTTTCCGCGATGACCGGCTTTGCGGCCATACGCGATGTTGCGGAACAACATCCCGGTCCGTGCCGGAACGTACAATGCCGACATGACCATAAGTCAGCAGGGCGACGTCATAGGCGGCCTCGCCATCACCCATCTGCCCGACGGCCTCGGCGCCGCCTCCGACTTCGAGTTCGAGTGGGGCGGCGTCAAGTTCGCCCAGCGGGTGTGGGAGTCCGAGGTCGAGGACGGCGTGTGGCGCGTCGACCTCCAAGTGCAGGCGATGCGCGGCGAGCGGCTGAGCGACATGGACGCCATGCGCGGCTTCCTGGGCGAATACCACGAGAAGGACGACGAGTGGGCCCCCGAGCCCTTCGGCGACCGCGGCTTCAGCGGTGAACGCGAGGTGGCCGCGCTCGTCGAGCGCGGCCTGGCCGTCGAGGTCCGCGACCCGTTCGGCCGCCAGGGCCCCGAGGCGATCAAAGCCGTCGCCGAGGGCATCAGGCTGCCCGAGCGCTGAGGCCGGTCACATGCTGCCGAACGCCGGGCGGCCGTGGAACCGGTAGACCGCCGCGACGGCGCCCGAGGGCGTCGTCGCGCTCTCGGCCAGCCGCCACGCCGAGGCGTTCAGGCTCGTCGCGAAGAGCTTCCTGCCCTTGCCGAGGACCACCGGGTAGGTGATCAGCCGCAGCTCGTCCACGAGGTCGGCGTGCAGGAGCGTCTGGATCAGGTCGCCGCTGCCGTACACCTGGAGCTCGCCGCCGGGCCGCTCCTTGAGTTCGCGCACGGCCGAGACCGCGTGGGGGCCGAGCAGGTGGGCGTTGCGCCACTCCAGGTCCGGCGTGCCGCGCGAGGCGACGTACTTGGGCAGCTCGTTGAGCTTCTCGGAGATCAGGCCCTCGGGCGCGTCCTCGTTCGGCCAGTACGCGGCGAAGATGTCGTAGGTCTTGCGGCCCAGCAGGAACGCCTCGGCGTCGGCGAACCAGCCGTGAATGATCCGGCCGGTCTGCTCGTCGTAGAGCGGCGCCTGCCAGCCGCCCAGCTCGAAGCCGCCCGCCGGGTCCTCGTCCGGCCCGCCGGGAGACTGCATCACGCCGTCGAGCGTGATGAACGTGTGCACTGCGAGTTTCATGACGAACCCTTCAATTCGGTGGTGCCAGGTATACCCACCGGTCGCGCGGGCCAGTGCCGATTCGACACCCGAACGCGAAATTCTTCCGCCGCCCAGGCGAGGCGCCTCCCGCCGCGCCGGACTGTGGGAACATGCCCCGCATGCGCTTCCACGCCGATCTGCACATGCACTCCAAATACTCCCGGGCATGCAGCAAGCACTCCGACCTCGAACACCTGACCCGCTGGGCCAGGCGCAAAGGCGTCACCCTCATGGGCACCGGGGACTTCACCCACCCCGCCTGGTTCGAACGCCTCCGCGGCGACCTCACGGCCGCCGAACCGGGCCTGTACCGGCTGCGCGAGGACCTCGACGCCGACGCCGGCGCCGACCTGCCCGCGAACCTGGCGTCCGCGCCGGTGCGGTTCATGCTCTCGGTGGAGGTCGCCACGATCTACCGGTACGGTGGCCGCACCCGCAAGATCCACCACCTCGTCTACATGCCCGACCTCGACGCCGCGGCCGCGTTCAACGCCCGGCTCGGCCGCACCGCCGACCTCGCCTCCGACGGCCGCCCCGCCCTCGCCATGGACGCCCGCGACCTGCTGGAGACCGTCCTGGACGGCGGCGGCTACCTCGTCCCCGCGCACATATGGACGCCCTGGTTCGGCCTGCTCGGCTCCAAGTCCGGCTTCGACCGGGTCGAGGACTGCTACCGCGACCTCGCAGCGCACGTCTTCGCCCTGGAGACCGGCCTGTCGAGCGACCCCGAGATGAACTGGCGCGTCTCCGCCCTGGACCGCTACCGCATGGTCAGCTACTCCGACGCCCACTCGCCGCCGATGGTGGCGCGCGAGACCACGGTGTTCGACACCGACCTGGACTACCGCGCCGTCCGCAGGGCGCTGGAGACCGGCGAAGGCCACGCGGGCACGGTGGAGTTCTTCCCCGAAGGCGGCAAGTACCACGTCGACGGCCACCGCAAATGCGGCGTGCGCCTCGAACCCCGCGAGACCCGCGAACGCGGCGGCCGCTGCCCGGTGTGCGGGAGGCCCCTCACCGTCGGCGTCCTCAGCCGCGTGGAGGACCTCGCCGACCGGCCCGAAGGCGTCCGCCCGCCCGGCGCGGCGGGCTTCGAGCGCCTGGTGCCGCTCCCCGAGATCGTCAGCGAGATCGTCGGCACCGGGCCGAAGACCAAGCGGGTGAGCGCCGAGATCGACCGGCTGACCGCCGCGCTCGGCCCCGAGCTGGCGATCCTGGAGACCGTGCCCGCAGGCGACATCGAGCCGGTCTCGGCGCCGCTGGCCGAGGCGGTGACCCGGCTGCGCGCCGGAGCGGTGATCCGCGAGCCCGGCTACGACGGCGAGTACGGGACGGTCCGGCTCTTCGCACCCGGCGAGCTCGGCCGGGCCGCCCGCTGAACGCCCGGAATCGGGCCGCGGCCTCGGGGCCGCGGCCCGCTCCGTCCTCATCGGGGGCTACTTGAGCCAGCGGTGCTTCTCGACGATGGCGAGGCCGCCCCAGACTCTGCCGAGCCCGAAGGTGTCCTCTGCGCGTGCCAGCGCCAAGCCGATGAGGAGGCCCGCGTAGACGAGGTGGTCGTCCATGAACGGATTGGTCTCGGGCCACAGGGCGGCGGTCCACATGAGGACCAGCAGGAGCGCACCGGCGACGGCGGCGATGCGCATGCCGATCCCGAGGATCAGCGCCAGGCCGATCCCGAGGAGCCCGGCCATGAACAGCCAGTCGACGGCGGCGACGCCCGCCAGGCCCTGGTAGAAGTCGGCGAGCGGGCCCTTGGTGCCGAAGGCCAGGAAGCCCTCGGTCGGGCTGCCGCCCTCGACCCAGGCGGCCTCCGCGTCGGTGGCGAAGCCCAGCCCGAAGGTCTTGTCGAGGAAGGCCCACAGGAAGACCCACCCGAGGGCGATGCGCAGGCAGGCCCAGAGGCGGTCGGCGGCGGTTCGGTCGGCGGCGTGAGCGGTGGTCATCGGGGGGTCCTTTCGGATCAGGGCACCGTATCCGGTGATGATGCAATGAAACCGCAGTTCACAGGCGTGATGAAGGGGTCCGAGGCCGTGTCCTCGCGGGACGAAGGTCCCCTGGGGGCCGCACCGGCGACGAAAAGGCGGCCGCCCCCGAAAGGACGGCCGCCCGGAGCGGAGAGGATCACTCCCTCACCGCTCCCGAGAGGGTCCGCGATACGGCCTTGAGGCCCAGCGCCACCGCGTCGCCGCCGAACCCTCCGTGGACCGGCCGCCCGGCCCGGAACCGCTGCGGCAGATAGACCCCGAGGGTCTTCTTGCCCAGGTGCCAGAGCGGGGAGGCGCCGACCCGGGCCCGCGACGGCGACGGCTCGCCGGTCGCGGACAGCGGGGTCTGCGCGAACACGGCCGCGTCGAGCATCTCCAGGACGTACAGGCCCACCGGGTCGAACCGCCGCGGCTCCCAGTCCGCGCCGGGGTCGATCCCGGCCGCGATGTCGTCGGCGACGGCGTCGGCCTGGAGGACCGAGAGGTGGCCGAGCTTGACGGGGAAGTCCCCGGCGTTGCCGGGGGCGTAGACCGCCGCGGTGCCGCGCACCCGGCGCGTGAGCGGCTCGGTCAGCAGGAACCCGCGCCGGTCCTGCGGCAGGCCCTCGTAGTCCACGGCGGCGCTCTGGGGCGCAGCGGCGACGAGCACGTCGAAGGCGTGCGCGGTGCCGTCGGCGAAGCGCACCCGGTGCGGCTCGACGGCCTCCACCGCGGCCCGGGTGCGGCTGATGACGCCGCGCTCGGTGAACTCGGCGTCGATCAACGGGTGCAGTCCCGGCCCGAACCCCTCCAGATAGCGCCCCTCGAAGGTGGCGAAGGTCAGGCACACCCGGTCGCGGACCCGGGAGCGGCGCAGCCAGGTCTCGAGCATGAACGCGAGCTCGTACACCGGGCCGGGGCACTGGTTGCCCGGCGGCACCAGGAACAGCACGTGCTGCGGGGAGCCGTCCACGGCCGCCTCGCGCAGCCGCAGCAGGGTCTCCCCGAGCCGGCGCATCTGCTCGACGCCGCCGACCAGGTGCGCGTGCTCGGCCAGGCCCGGCACCTCCTCCGGGCGCATCCTCGCGCCCGTGGCGAGAACGAGGTAGTCGTACTCCAGGGTGCGGCCGTCGGCGAGCACGACCCGCTCGGGGTCGGTCTCGACCCAGGCGACCTCGCCGCGCTCGACGGCGATCCCCTGCCGCTCTGCGGGGGACGCGAGCGGCACCCGCAAATCGTCCTCAGCGCCGCCGAACGGCACGTATACGGTGCCGGGACGGAACTCGAACTCGTCCCGGTCGGCGACCAGCGTCAGCTCGGCCTTGTCGCCCAACCGCTGCCGCAGCGCGAACAGGGTCTCCATGCCGGCGAACCCGCCGCCGACGACGATCACCCGAGGCGTGGCGCCCGGGCCGCCTTCTCGAATCCGTGGTGTCATGCCTCCATGCCACCACCGCGGCCCCGCCGCCACAGCGGCCGAACGCCCCGACCTCCCGGGGCCAGGGTCCCGCGGTGGGCGGCCCGGCTCGGGGCCGTGCTGCCAGGACAAGAAATGTTATAGACTAACATTACGTGCGTGACTTCCTCCAAACGCGAACGCACACGGTCCAGGCTCGGCGAGTGCGCACTGGACCTGTTCGAGGAGCACGGGTTCGAGGCGACGAGCGTCGCCCAGATCGCGCGCGCCGCCGGGGTCACCGAGATGACGTTCTTCCGCTACTTCGGCACCAAGGGACAGGCCGTCCTGACCGACCCGTTCGACCCGGTGATCGCCGAGGCGGTCGGCGCCCGCCCGATCGGCGAGGCCCCGCTGCTCCGGGCCGTCCGAGGCATGCGTTCGGCGCTCGGCGGCCTGTCCGAGGCCGATCTCTCGACGACGCGGCGACGGGTCGGCGTCGTCGCTCGGACGCCCGCCCTCAGGGCGGAGGCCGTCCTCCAGAACGAGGAGACGTCCGCGGCCATCGCGGGCCGGCTCGTCGCGGACGGCGCCGAACCCTTCGCTGCGGCGGTCGCGGTCCAGGCCGTGCTGGCGGCGCTGACCGCCGCGTTGTACGAGTGGGCCGAGGACCCGGCCCGGTCCCTCACCGAGTGCGTCGGGGCCGCATTGGACGTCTTGGAGGAAGGCCGTGCATGACCGGTTGCGCGTCACCGACGCGGTGCGCGCCTACGGGCCCGGGACCGGCGTGCTCGGGGCGACGCTGCGGGTGGAACCGGGGCTCGTGCACGCGCTGGTCGGTCTCAACGGCGCCGGGAAGACCACGCTGATGCGCGCCGTCCTCGCCATGGTCCGGCTCGACTCGGGGTCGGTCGAAATCGGCGGCGTCCCGGTCGAACGGCTCCACGCGGCGGCCTGGGGGCGCGTCGGGCACCTGCTCGACCGGCCGTTCGCCTACCCCGAGCTGCGCGTCCGGGCGAACCTCGAAGTGGCCGCGCGGCTGCGGGGCCTGACCGCCGCCGCGGTGCCGGGCGCGGTGGACGCGGCCATCGCCGACATGGGGATCGGCGGGTACGAACGGGTGCGGGCGGCTCGACTGTCCAAAGGGAACCGCCAGCGCCTGGGGCTGGCCGCCGCGCTCGTGGCCGACCCGGATTTGGTGGTGCTCGACGAACCCACCGACGCGCTCGACCCCGCCGGGGTGATCGCCCTGCGCGAGACACTGCGCCGACGCGCCGCCCGCGGGGCGGGGGTGCTGGTGTCGAGCCACCACCTCGACGAGGTCGCCCGTATCGCCGGGCGCATCTCGGTCATGAACCGCGGCAGGATCATAGGGATGCTCGACCCCGCGGGCGCCGAACTGGAACGGGCGTTCTTCGACCTCGTGCTCCGCGATGACGAGCGGGGCGGAACCAAAGGACCTCGACCGTGAAGGGCCTGCGGGCGGCCATCCGGGTCGAGGCGCGCAAGGCGGTGACCGCCCGAGTGCTCCAGGCGAGCGCGCTGCTGCTGGTCATCGGCACCGGCGTCCTCGGCGCCGCGTTGACCGCCGCGATCGAGGCGGGGAACGAGCAGATCGCCGCGAAACTCGGTCCGGCGGCCGCGACCACCGGGTGGCCGCTCATGCTCGGCACGGTTACGCAGATCGTGGCCGCCGCCGCGCTCCTGGCGTTCGGCATCGCCCTGAGCTGGGTCTTCGGCCGCGAGTTCACCGACGGCACGGTGTACGGCCTCTTCGCGCTGCCGGTGACGCGCGCCTCGCAGACGGCCGCGAAACTGATAGTCCACTTCGGATGGATCGTGCTGACGGCCGCGGCCCTCACCGGGGCGGTGACCGCGCTCGGGCTCGTCATCGGGCTCGGCGCGCCCGACACCGCCGCGGCAGCGGGACTCGGCAGGCTCTTCCTGCTGTGCGCGATGAGCGGCCTCGTCGCCGCTCCGGCCGCCTGGGCCGCCACGCTCGGCCGCGGCCCGATGGCGGGCATCGCCACCACGATCGGACTCATCGCCCTCGCTCAGATCGCGGCCATCGCCCTCCCCTCGGTGAGCGCCTGGACCCCGATCGCCGTTCCGGCGCTGTGGGCGCTGCGCCCCGATGCGGTCGCGGTCGCGCAACTGGCCCTGGTGCCGGCCTTCGCCCTCGCGTTCGCAGCCGTCACCGCCCGGACCTGGAGCCGGATGCAGCTCGACCACTGAACCCAGCGCGGGCCACGATCCACAGCTTACCGAGGGCTTCGCGATGGTGAGGGAGACGGACGTCCGCTGACCGAAGGCGGTGGGCAGTCCTGCGACCACGGTGCGGTCACCGGACGCATGAATACGCTGAGGGGCCAACCGGAGTTGGCCCCTCAGCTGTGTATTTACCTGTACTCCCGAGCGGATTCGAACCGCCGTTTCCGCCTTGAGAGGGCGGCGTCCTAGGCCCCTAGACGACGGGAGCTTGGCCTTGTCTTCGCGCCCTTCGGCGCTTCGACTTGGACAAGCTTACCCGACCGTTTCGCGGACCCTCCACCGGGACAGCGCTTGTGACGCGACATACGGTCGGGCGGCGTCGTGCCTGGTGATGCGAGGCGGGCCGGGACGGCGCTGCCGCCCTTTCGGGCGAACCCCCGTAGCGCCGATCCCGGCCCGCCGAGCGACTCTAGCGCGTCCGGGGCCGGTGTGAGCCGGACTACGGCCCCTCCGTGTCCGCTAGCTCGTCCATCCACGCCCCGTCGACGCCGTCGTGGTAGTTCACCAGTTTGACCGCGTAGGAGACCTCGCCGACGTCGGCGGCGACGCTCGCGATCACCCCGACGGTCGTCACGCACACCTCGTAGGCGCCCACCGGCGAGTCCACCGCCCCCTGCACCTTGACGCAGTCGGCCAGCTCCCCGGCCAGCGTCGTGTCGGAGAACTCGGCCATGGCCGCGGGGTCCTCCGAGGTCGCCGTCAACCAGGACGACACCTCCGCGCCGGCCGGCACCACCGCGGCGAGCTCCTCGCCCGCCCACGCCGCCAGCTCCTCTTCGCTCTCGCCGGCCCAGAACACCGGCCGGTCCTCGACCACCACGGCCCCGGTCCCGGCCGTGGGGTCGACCGCGACGATCACCGACGCGCCGGTGCCCTCCACGAGGTATTCGGCGGTGTAGGCGTGGCTCCCGGCGTTCGTCACGCGTCGGCTGAGCTCCACCAGCGCCGCCTGGTCTTCCGAGACGGCCTCCGTCCCCCCGCCGGAGTCGTTCGTGCAGCCCGCGAACGCGAGCACGGCCGCCGTCCCGAAGGCAGCGCGACGGCATGTGGACTTCCAAGTGGGCATGGGGCTCCAATTCCCAGTGGTGCCGGCGTACGGAGAGGTCCGGTGACGCATTGGCATCGCAGGGCCCGCCTAGCACAGGTGTCTCATCTGAGGTTCGCCTACACCTTATAGCGTGCCGTCGAACCCCCAGGGCGTACGCTAAGGAGCTGTGGCCGGCGCAGTGTCGGGTCGGTCGAAATCCTCACGACGCAGGCCCGTAATGGGACTGAACGTCAGATTCGGCTATATCAGGAGTGACAGTGGCTGCAATTGAAGACATTCGGGCACGGGAGATCCTCGACTCCCGAGGCAACCCCACCGTCGAGGTGGAGGTCCTCCTCGACGACGACACGCTCCAGCGGGCCGCCGTGCCCTCGGGCGCCTCGACCGGCGCCTTCGAGGCCATCGAGCTGCGCGACAAGGACCCGAAGCGCTACCTCGGCAAGGGCGTGGAGAAGGCCGTCGACAACGTCAACGGGCCGATCCGCGACGCCCTGATCAACCTCGAGGCCTCCGAGCAGCGCCTCGTCGACCAGGCGCTCCTCGACGCCGACGGCACCCCGGACAAGTCGAACCTCGGCGCGAACGCCATCCTCGGCGCGTCCCTCGCCGCCGCCAAGGCCGCCGCCGACTCCGCAGGCCTGCCGCTCTACCGCTACGTCGGGGGCCCCAACGCCCACCTGCTGCCGGTGCCGATGATGAACATCCTCAACGGCGGCTCCCACGCGGACTCCAACGTCGACGTCCAGGAGTTCATGATCGCCCCGATCGGCGCGCCGACGTTCAAGGAGGCGCTGCGCTGGGGCGCCGAGACCTACCACGCCCTCAAGGCCGT
>DASTYG010000105.1:0-27206 GCA_035765105.1 Glycomyces sp. | reverse complement strand
CGCCAGGTACTGCGCCAAGCCATCAAGAAGACCCAGGGATGAGATCCCCGATGATCCAAGGGACGAGATCCCGAATGGTCCAGCCGATCCTGATCCTGATCCAGGGGACGAACTTGTGATCACCCTCTCACTCGCCGAGATCGCAGAAGTCGTCGGCGGGCGGATGCACGACATACCGGACGCGTCCGCCGAGGTCACCGGGCCGGTCGTCCGGGACTCGCGGGAAGCGGGGCCCGGCTGCCTCTTCGTCGCCTTCGTCGGCGAGCGGGTGGACGGCCACGACTTCGCCGCGCAGGTCGTCCAAGCGGGAGCCGTGGCCGTCCTCGGCTCCCGCCCCGTCGGCGTGCCCGCGATCGTCGTCGACGACGTCCAGGCCGCCCTCGGTGCCCTCGCCCGGCACGTCGTACGCCGCCTCGGCACCACCCTCGTGGCCCTCACCGGGTCGGCCGGCAAGACCAGCACCAAGGACCTGATCGCCCAGGTGCTGCGCCGCAAGGCGCCGACGGTCTTCACGCCCGGTTCCATGAACAACGAGGTCGGGCTGCCGCTCACCGCGCTCACCGCCACCGAGGAGACCAAGTTCCTCGTGCTGGAGATGGGCGCCCGCGGCATCGGGCACATCCGCTACCTCACCGGCCTGACGCCCCCGAAGGTCGGTCTCGTCCTCAACGTCGGCAGCGCCCACATCGGCGAGTTCGGCGGCCGGGAGCAGATCGCCCAGGCCAAGGGCGAACTCGTCGAGGCGCTGCCGCCGGCCGAGGAGGGCGGCACCGCCATCCTCAACGCGGACGACGGCCTGGTACGGGCCATGGCCTCCCGAACGAAGGCGAAGGTGCTCCTTTTCGGAGAGTCCGACGAAGCGGACGTTCGCGCCGAGAACGTGCGACTCACGGACACCGGACAGCCTTCGTTCAGGCTTCACACACCCTCCGGTGCAAGCGATGTGACCATGCGCCTGTACGGTGAGCACCACGTGTCGAACGCGCTCGCCGCGGCCGCCGTCGCCCACGAGTTGGGCATGTCCGCAGACGAGATCGCCACCGCGCTCTCCGAGGCGGGCTCCCTCTCCCGCTGGCGGATGGAGGTCACCGAGCGCCCGGACGGCGTGACGGTCGTCAACGACGCCTACAACGCGAACCCCGACTCCACGCGGGCTGCGCTGCGCGCGCTGGTCGCGATGGGCAGCGCCGCACAGGAGAGCGGGGGGCGCACGTGGGCGGTGCTCGGCCCGATGGCCGAACTCGGCGAGGAATCCCTGGCCGAGCACGACGCGGTCGGGCGGCTGGCCGTCCGGCTCAACGTCAGCAGGCTCGTGGCGGTGGGCGGCCGGGAGGCCGCCTGGCTGGACATGGGCGCGAAGAACGAGGGTTCGTGGGGTGAGGAGTCGGTGCACGTGTCCGACGCGCAGGCGGCGGTGGACCTGTTGCGCAGTGAGCTGCGCCCGGGGGACGTGGTCCTGGTGAAGGCGTCCAGAGCGGCCGGGCTGGAGCGGGTCGCCCAGGCGCTGCTGGACGGCGCGGACGAGGGCGGGGGTCTTCCCTCCTCGCTCCGCCCGGCGGGTCCCCACGCCGAGGGCAGGGGAGAGGTCACCGGTCGATGAGGCAGATCCTCTTCTCCGGGGTCATCGGGCTCTTCCTGACCCTGGTGGGCACTCCGCTGCTCATCCGCCTGCTGGCCCGCAAGGGGTACGGGCAGTACATCCGCGACGACGGTCCGCGCGACCACCACAGCAAGCGCGGCACCCCCACCATGGGCGGCATCGCCTTCGTCCTGGCCACGCTGATCGCGTACGCCCTGACGAAGGTGATCACCTCCAGCGAGCCGACCTTCTCCGGCGTGCTGGTGCTGTTCCTGATGGCGGGCATGGGGCTGGTCGGCTTCCTCGACGACTACATCAAGATCGTCAAGCAGCGCAGCCTGGGCCTGCGGGCCAAGGCCAAGATGGCCGGCCAGTTCATCGTCGGCATCGCCTTCGCGATCCTGTCGCTCAACTTCGCCGACGCGCGGGGCCAGACCCCGGCCTCCGACAAGCTGTCCTTCACCCAGGACTTCGGCTGGTCCTTCGGCCCCGTGATCTTCGCGATCTGGGCGCTGTTCATGATCCTCGCCATGTCCAACGGCGTGAACCTCACCGACGGGCTCGACGGCCTGGCGACCGGCGCCTCGGTGATGGTCTTCGGCGCGTACACCTTCATCGGCGTCTGGCAGTACCAGGAGTCCTGCGCCAACGCGCAGACGCTGACCAACCCCGGGGCCTGCTTCGAGGTCCGCGACCCGCTCGACCTCGCCGTCGTCTCCTCCGCCCTGATGGGCGCGTGCTTCGGCTTCCTGTGGTGGAACACCTCGCCCGCCAAGATCTTCATGGGCGACTCCGGCGCCCTCGGACTCGGCGGCCTCATCGGCGGACTCGCCCTGGCCTCCAAGACGATCCTCCTGTTGCCGATCATCGGCGCCCTGTTCGTCATCATCACCTTCAGCGTGATGATCCAGATCACCTCGTTCAAGCTGACCGGCCGCCGCGTCTTCCGCATGGCGCCGCTCCAGCACCACTTCGAACTCGCCGGCTGGTCCGAGGTCAACATCGTCGTCCGCTTCTGGATCATCGCCGGCATCGGCATGGCCATCGGCCTCGGATTCTTCTTCGCCGACTTCCTCCGAATCGCGGGGTAGCGCCATGAACGCGTCGTCCACTCCCGGACCGGCCGTCGCCGAGCGGCTCCTCGTCGCCGGCGCCCGCGTCGCTGGGGCCGCCTGCGCCGAGGCCCTCCTCGCCCGGGGCCGGGCCGTCACCGTGTACGACCGCGACGACTCCGAGCGGCTCGCCTCGCTCGCCGAGCAGGGCGCCCGGACCGTCGCGGCAGACGAGTTCGACCCCGCCCTGCTCGGCGACGTCGACCAGGTGGTCCTCTCGCCGGGCTTCCCGCCCCACCACCCCATCGCCGTCGCCGCCCGCGAACGCGGACTCGAGACCTACTCCGAGCCCGAGCTCGCCTGGCGGCTGCGCGGACCGAACGCCCCCCGCTGGCTCGCCGTCACCGGCACCAACGGCAAGACCACCACCACCACGATGCTCGCCGCCGTGCTCCGGGCGGGCGGGCGGCGCAGCGTCGCCCTCGGCAACATCGGCGAACCGCTCGTGTTCGCCGCGAACGGCGACTACGACGTCCTCGCCGTCGAGCTGTCCAGCTACCAGCTCCACTGGTCGCGCCTGCTCGCCCCCGCCGCGGGCGCCGTCCTCAACCTCGCCCCCGA
Source organism: Glycomyces sp. (assembly GCA_035765105.1). Lineage (GTDB taxonomy): Bacteria > Actinomycetota > Actinomycetes > Mycobacteriales > Micromonosporaceae > Glycomyces. The sequence goes on along the minus strand of DASTYG010000105.1, from coordinate 23,954 downwards.
CCACCTCGACTGGCACGGCGGCTTCGACGCCTACGCCCGGGCCAAGACCGCCGTCTGGCGCGGCGGCACGGCCGTGGTCAACCTCGACGACCCGGCCGTGGCCGCCCTCGCCGAGCGCTCCGGCGCCCGGACCGTCGGCTTCACCCTCGCCGAACCGGGACCGGGCCAGTTCGGCGTCGCCCGCGGCCACCTCGTCGACCGCACCGGGGCGAAGCCGGTGCGGATCTGCCCGGTCGCCGACGTGCGCCCCGCCGGCGACCACAACGTCGCCAACGCCCTCGCCGCCGCCGCGCTGGCCGCCCAGGTCGGCGTCGGCCCCGAGGCCGTCGCCGCGGCCCTGCGCGCCTACGAGCCCGAACCGCACCGCAACGTCACCGTCGCCGAATCCGGCGGCGTCACCTGGGTCGACGACTCCAAGGCCACCAACCCGCACGCCGCCGCCGCCGCGCTCGCCGCCTACGACTCCATCGTCTGGATCGCCGGGGGCCAGCTCAAAGGCGTCGACGTCGACGGCCTCGCCGCCCGCTTCGCCCCCCGGATGCGCGGAGCGGTCCTCATCGGCCAGGACCGGGCCCTGATCGCCGACGCGCTGGCGCGACACGCCCCCGGCCTCCCCGTGACCGTCCTCGACGGCGGGGACGATGCGGTCATGACCGACGTCGCGGCCCGAGCGGCCGAACTCGCCCGGCCCGGGGACACCGTGCTGCTGTCCCCCTCCGCGGCCTCCTTCGACATGTTCGACTCCTACGCCCACCGCGGCGACGCGTTCACCGCCGCCGTCAGGCAGACTCTCGGTATGGGCGACCCGAGCGAGACCCCGTGAGGTCCGGCTTCACCGAGACGCTCCGAGGCCTGCTCGACCGACCGCTCGCCTCGTACTACCTGCTGCTCTCCTCCAGCGCGCTCCTGCTCACCATCGGCCTGGTCATGGTCTTCTCCGCGACCATGGTCGAGTCCTACACCCAGCAGGGCTCGGCCGCGGCCGTCGTCATCAGGCAGGCCACCTGGGCGCTGGTGGGCCTGTTCGGGTTCTGGGTCGCCCAGCGGCTCCCGGCCCGCACCTACCGCAGCGTCTCCCGGCCCCTGCTCGTCCTCTCGGTGATCCTCGGCCTGGTCCTGGTCGTGCCGGACTTCGGCAACGCCGTCATCGGCACCGACGACCTGTGGATCCACGTCGGGCCCGTCCAGTTCCAGCCCGCCGAGCTCGCCAAGTTCGCGCTGCTGCTGTGGGTCGCCGACTCGCTCGTGCGCCTGGGCCCGCGCATCGCCTCCTGGCGCGACCTGGCCATCCCCATGTTCCCCATCGCGGGCCTGTCGATGATCATCATCGGCTACTCCGACCTGGGCACCATGCTCATCATCGTGGCCATGTTCATCGGCCTGCTGTGGTCGGCCGGCGTCCCGCTGCGCATCCTCAGCGCCCTGTTCGCCATCGCCCTCGCCGGCTCGGCCCTCCTCATCGCCTTCGAGGGCTACCGCATGGAGCGCATCCTCTCGTTCAACCGGCCCGAGGACTTCGCCGACGGCTGGGGCTACCAGGCCATCCAGGGCTACTACGCGATCGCCGACGGCGGCTGGTTCGGCGTGGGACTCGGCGAGAGCCGCCAGAAATGGGAATGGCTCCCCAACGGCCACAACGACTTCATCTTCGCCCTCATCGCCGAGGAGCTCGGCGTCGTCGGCTGCCTGGTGATCCTGGTGCTGTTCGGCGTCCTGGTCTACACCGGCTTCCGCATCGCGCGCCGCTCGGCCGACCCGTTCCGCAGGCTGGTCTCGGCCGGCGTCACGATCTGGCTGGCCGGGCAGGCGTTCATCAACATCGGCGGCGTCCTCGGGCTCATCCCCATCACCGGGGTGCCGCTGCCGTTCATCTCCGACGGCGGCACGGCGCTGGTCGTCGTGCTCGCCGCCGTCGGGATGCTCGCCGGGTTCGCACGTGCCGAACCCGACGCCGCCACGGCGCTGCGGGCGCGCAACCCGTCCCGCCTCGTACGATTCCTATGGGCGCCCCTGCCTCCCGCGCCCGCCGGCGCCGCGAGCGGCGCCCCGTCGCGGACCGCCGGGAGCAAGGCCCCCGCGGCCGATTGACGAGCACCCCGAACGCACACCGTCCCTTCGATCAGAAAGCCTTGAAGTTGCCTCAGCTACGATCGGTCGTCCTCGCCGGAGGCGGCACCGGCGGCCACATCTACCCGCTCCTCGCGTACGCCGACTGCCTGCGCCGCCATGACCCGGGCATCCGCGTCACCTGCCTGGGCACCGAGAAGGGCCTGGAGAACGAGCTCATCCCCAAGGCCGGCTACGACCTGCGGAACGTCCCGGCGCACCAGCTGCCGCGCAAGGTCAACGTCGACCTCCTGCTGACCGCGCCGCGCATGCTCAAGGCCATGAAGGCGACCCGCGCGATCCTCGACGAGGTGCAGGCCGACGTCGTGGTCGGCTTCGGCGGCTACGTCGCCGTCCCCGCCTACCTCGCCGCCTGGCGCCGCAAGACCCCCATGGTCATCTTCGAGTTCAACGACCCGCCGGGCGTGGCCAACAAGCTCGCCCTGAAGTTCAGCGACAACCTCGCCCTGGGCTTCCCCCACCTCCCGCAGACCTCCCCGCTGCTGGCGGACGGCACCATCACCGGCGTGCCGCTGCGCCCGGCGATCTCGCGGCTCGACCGGTTCGCCCGCCGGGCCGAGGCGTGCGCCCGCTTCGGGCTCGACCCGAACCGCCCGGTCCTGTTCGTCTACGGCGGCTCCCAGGGCGCGAACTCCATCAACCAGGCCGTCTCCGGGGCCGCCCGCGCGCTCACCCACCGCGGCATCCAGGTCCTCCACATCATCGGCGCCCGCCGCGACGAGCCCGTCAACGTGCCGAGCGACCTCCCGGTGGCCTACCGGACCCTGCCCTACCTCAACGAGATGGAGCTGGGCTACGCGGCGGCCGACATGGTCATGGGCCGCGGCGGCTCCATGACCGTCGCCGAGGTCTCCGCGCTGGGCCTGCCGACGGTGTTCGTGCCCATGCCGTGGGGCAACAAGGAGCAGTACCGCACCGCCGGGCCCGTCGTGGAGGCCGGCGGGGCGATCTTCTGCGACGACGAGGCCCTCAACCCCGCATGGATCGAGGCCAACCTCGTCCCGCTCATCAGCGACCGTGCGAGACTGGCGGCGATGGCCCAGGCGTCGGCCGGTTTCGGACGGCGCGACGGCGACGAGGCCCTCCGGCAGTTCACGCTGAAGGCCGTGGGCGCATGAAGGGCAGCACGAAGCACACGAAGGCCGTGGGCCCGTGACACAGGACGCTGAAGGCGGTAGAGCGATGACGAAGGACCCGAACGACCTGTCGTCCCCGATCGACGCGGGCACCACTGCCGAGGACCTCGGCCGCACGCTGTTCATCGGCGTCGGCGGCGTCGGCATGAACGGCCTGACCCGCCTGTACGCCACCCGGGGCCTCGACGTCTCGGGCTCGGAGACCAAGGACTGGCCGAACCTGCCCGAGCTGGAGCGGCTCGGCGTGCGCCTCCACCGCGAGCACGCGGCCGCGAACCTCGACGGCATCGACACCGTCGTCCGCTCGACGGCGCACAACGACGAGCACCTCGAAGTGGTCGAGGCCCGCCGCCGTGGCATCCCGGTCCTGCACCGCTCCGAGGCGCTGGCCGCGGCCATGACCGGGCGCCGGTCCGTGGTCGTCACCGGCACGCACGGCAAGACCACCACCACCGCGATCATCACCCAGATGCTCGAGCACGCCGGGAAGGCGCCCTCGTACGTCAACGGCGGCGAGACCATCGGCGCCTACACCGGCGCGCACGGCGAGGGCGATCTCTTCGTGGCCGAGGCCGACGAGTCCGACCGCTCCTTCCTGCGCTACCGGCCCGAGATCGGCGTGGTCACCAACATCGACCTCGACCACCTGAACACCTACGGCGACATGGCGTCGCTGACCGCGGCGTTCGAGCGGTTCTGCCGCAACACGAGCAAGGACGGCCTGCTGGTGCTGTGCGCCGACGACCCGGCGACCGCCGGACTGGCCGAGCGGTTCCGCGGCGAGGGCCGCACCGTCGCCACCTACGGCTTCGCCGAGGAGGCCGACATCCGCATCAGCGAGGTCGAGTCCCACAAGGAGGGCGTGGACTACACGGTCCTGCTCCACGGGGAGCCGCTGGGCCGCTTCCACCTGCCGATGCCGGGCTCGCACATCGCCCTGAACTCGGGGGCCGCGATCGCCGTGGGCCTCCACGTGGGCCTGGACGCCGACGCCATCGCCAAGGGCATCGCCTCCCTGGGCGGGGTCAAGCGCCGCTTCGAGAAGCGCGGCACGGTCGACGGCTACCAGGTGTACGACGAGTACGCCTACCACCCGACGGCGATGACCGCGGCGATCACGACCCTCAAGGAGGTGGCCGCGCCGGGCCGCCTGATCGTGGTCTTCCTGCCGCTGCGGGTCTACCGCACGATCGAGCTGCGGGCCGAGCTGGCCGAGGCGCTGTCGATGGCCGACCGGGTCGTGGTCATGGAGATCTTCGCCCCCGGCGAGACCATCCCCGAAGGCGAGGGCGGCGAGCGCCTGGCCGAGGCCGTGGACCTCCCGGAGGGGGACAAGGTCTTCGTCCCCGAGTGGGACGACGTCCCCGCCGCGGTCAAGGCGTTCGCCGCCGAAGGCGACGTGGTGGTGACGATGGGCGCCCCGCCGATCTCGATGATGCCCGAGGACCTCCTCCGCTGAGACGCGGCGGGCCCGCGCCGCTCGGCGACGAGCGGCGCGGGCCCGGAGCCCGCGACTAGTCGGCGTCCTTGCCCAGGCGCCAGTAGCCCATGAAGGCGCCGCACTCCTTGGGCAGGCCCAGGTCCTGCCGGATGGTGCGCCGCAGGGCCTTGACCACGCCCGCCTCGGCCGCGATCCACACGTACGAGTCGCACGCCTGGGGCCGCGCGGGCGCGTCCCAGAGGATCTCGGTGTCCACGTCGACGTCCTCGATGTCGTCGAGCGTCGCCCGGATGCGCAGGCCCGCGGCGGCCTCGGTGACGGCCGGGACGAGTTTCTCGCCCCATCCGGCGCCCTCGCGCGGCAGCCAGTGCACCTCGACGTCCGGCGGCGCGTCCACCTCCAGGACGTCCGCGGCCTCGGGGACCTCGATGAAGACCTTGCCGTGCGCGGTGATCGGCAGGCGCTCCAGGATCGCGGCGATGGCCGGAGCGGCCGTCTCGTCGCCGCCGATGAGCAGTTCGGCGTTCGTGTCCAGGGGGTAGCGCCCGCCCGATTCGGGGCGGTGCTCGACGACGGGCGGGTGGAAGTCGACGCCGCCGTGCTCGCCGTCGTAGCGCGCGTCCGGGCCGAGCAGCACGAGCTCGCTGCCGACCTCCGCGTGCAGCGCCCAGTCCAGGGCCGGGGCCGGACGGCCCTCGTGCGGTTCGTGGACGACCATGTCCACGTCGACCTCGCCGAGCTCGCCGCGCACCTCCCGGACGGTGTAGGTCCGCACCCGGCACTGCTCCTCGTCGGGCAGGGCCCGCAGCTCGGAGTACCACCGGTCGCCCGTCGGAAGCTTCGCGAAGCCGCACGCGGGGGCGGGGAAGATGAGCTTGAATCGCTGGTCGTAGCCGTTGTCGGCGAAGTGCCGCAGTTCCTCGGCCGCGAAGGTGACGCGCAGGAACGAGGGGCTGAGCCGTCGAAGCGCCTTGACGCGGCAGGAGAACGCCTGCCACGGCCGGACGGTGCTGAGGCTTGCGGTCGGCGTCGTCACTCGCTGCTCCTCCTTGAAGATAAGGTTTGCCTTACCTTATATGAGGCCACCGGCATGTCGCCACCCCCGTCCGGCGCCGACGTGGCATCATCGAGCGATGCGCGCTCGACGCGAAGAACCAGGCTCGTGGCGGCTCGTCCACCTCGTGCGCCGCCGCGTGCCGAGCCGCCGCCTGCGGCTGTGGAGCCTCGTCGCCGTCGCCCTCGCGGCGATCGCCTTCGGCATCCTCTGGGCCACACCGATGTTCGCCGTCAAGGACGTCCGCGTCTCCGGGACCAGCGTCCTGGACCCGGCCGAAGTGGCCTCGGCCGCAGACGATTACCTCGAACGGTCGATCCTCCGCGCCGATCTGGAGGCCATCGCCGCCGAAGTCGCCTCGCTGCCCGCAGTGAAATCTGTCGATGTATCACGTTCCTGGCCCACTGGGATCCGCATCGCGGTGACCGAGCGCGACCCATATCTCGCAGTCCCGTCCGGCGAAGAGACTTTTCTCATGGTCGATTCCGAAGGCGTCGTCTTCAACGAAGTCACCGAAATCCCGACGTCCATTTGGAACGCCGCACTGGACACCCCCGGCCCCGACGACCCCGCCACCGTCGAGACCATCGCAGCGCTGCAAGGACTCACGTCCGACCTCGCTGACAAGGTGGAACGCGTCGAAACGCCCTCGCCGGCGGCGGTGACGCTGTACCTCGAGGATGGACGGACCGTGGCATGGGGAGACGGAACGCGGAACGATGAGAAAACCCGCGTAGCGCTTCGATTGCTGGAGAGCGGGTACGAACATGTCGATGTCAGCGCACCAGATGCACCCTCTGTGAGTTAGCGTTAGGGGGAGCGGGCGTGTTCGCACATCCCGTTCGTCGCACCATGGGGCCGGTCAGGGAAGGAAGGCAGCCGCGATGACACCACCGCACAACTACCTCGCCGTCATCAAAGTCGTTGGAGTCGGAGGCGGCGGCGTCAATGCTGTCAACCGGATGATCGAGGCGGGACTCAAAGGCGTCGAGTTCATCGCGATCAACACCGATGCGCAGGCACTGCTGATGAGCGACGCCGACGTCAAGCTCGACGTCGGCCGCGAACTCACCCGCGGACTCGGCGCCGGGGCCAACCCGGAGGTCGGCGCGAAGGCCTGCGAGGACCACCGCGACGAGATCGAAGAAGTGCTCAAGGGCGCCGACATGGTGTTCGTCACCTGCGGCGAGGGCGGCGGCACCGGGACGGGCGGCGCGCCCGTCATCGCCAACATCGCCCGCAAGCTCGGCGCGCTCACCATCGGCGTGGTCACCCGCCCGTTCGCCTTCGAGGGCAAGCGGCGCCAGACCCAGGCCGTTTCGGGGATAGAGGATCTCCGCAACGAGTGCGACACGCTCATCGTCATCCCCAACGACCGGCTGCTCCACCTCGGCGACCGCACCATCTCCATGATGGACGCCTTCCGTCTCGCCGACCAGGTGCTGCTCTCCGGCGTCCAGGGCATCACCGACCTGATCACCACGCCGGGACTGATCAACCTCGACTTCGCCGACGTCAAGAGCGTCATGAGCGGCGCCGGGTCGGCCCTGATGGGCATAGGCTCGGCGCGCGGCGAGAACCGGGCCGTCGAGGCCGCCAGGGCCGCGATCGAGTCGCCGCTGCTGGAGCAGAGCATGGAGGGCGCGCGCGGGGTGCTCCTGTCCATCGCCGGCGGCTCCGACCTCGGCCTGTTCGAGATCAACGACGCCGCCGAGCTCGTCTCGGACTGCGCCCACACCGACGCCAACATCATCTTCGGCGCGGTGATCGACGACGCCCTGGGCGAAGAGGCCCGGGTGACGGTCATCGCCGCCGGGTTCGACACCGACGAGTCCGAATTCGAGCTGGCCCAGCCCAGCCGGATTCCCAGCGCCGTCCCCGAACCCGAGCACCGGCCCGAGCCGGCGGCCGAACCCGAGCCGCCGCGCGAGTCCTCGGTCCCTGAGCCGCGCAAGGTCCTGTTCGACGACGTGGACGTCCCGGACTTCCTCAAGAATGGCTCCTGACCGGGACCGCCGAGCGCAGCTGCGGGCGGGCCTGGCCCGCTCCCGCGAAGCCGTGGCGGCGGCCTGCCGCGAGGCCGGACGCGACCCGGAGGCGGTGCGGCTCATCGTCGTCACCAAGCACTTCCCCACCTCCGACGCCGCCGCGCTCGTCGAGGACGGGCAGACCGACCTGGGGGAGAACCGCGACCAGGAGGCCGCGGCCAAGGCCGCCGCGCTCGCCGAGCGCGGCCTCGAACCCGCCTGGCACTTCGTGGGGCAGTTGCAGCGCAACAAGGCCCGCTCGGTCGCCGGCTACGCGCAGTGGGTCCACTCGGTGGACCGGCTCCGCCTGGCCGACGCGCTGGACGCGGCCGCCGCGGCGCGGGGCCGCACGCTCAACGCGCTCATACAGGTGAACCTCGACGGCGGCGCCTCCCGCGGCGGCGTCCTCACCGCCGACCTGCCGGCCCTGGCCGAACGCGTCGCCGCGGCCGGATCGCTGCGGCTCAAGGGCGTCATGGCCGTCGCCCCGATCGACTGGGAGCCGGCGAAGGCGTTCGCGCTGCTGGCCGAGTGCTCCGAGGCCGTCCGCGCGGTCGAGCCGGGGGCCGTCGAGATCTCGGCGGGCATGAGCGGCGACTTCGCCGCCGCCGTCGCGGCGGGGGCCACAATGGTCAGACTGGGGAGAAACGTGCTCGGCGAACGTGAACCGATGGCGTAAGGTATGGAAAATCGGTGCCGGATCTTTCACCGGCATCGGCGGTGCGGGGTCTTTTCGCCGCCTCCGACGGGCGGCTGGATCAAAAACACATCCGTGTAAGGAGTCGGCGCTACGATGAGACCGCGTACCTGACTCAACAGGGGCGGCCCGAGGAGGGAGCACGATCGATGGGCGCGATGCGGAAGGCAGGCGTGTGGCTCGGCCTCATCGAGGACGAGGACGACCGCGGTTACCACGCTTACGACGACGGCGACGAGTTCGCCGACGAACCCGCGGCGAACCGCCGCACCCAGCGCACCACCGCGCGGCTCGGCCGCGCGGGCGACGACCGAGGCGCCGTCCGGCAGCTCAACCGCAGCTCCGGTTCGGTCACCCCGCTGACGCGGGACAACCTCGCGCTGGCCGAGCCCGCGCCGGTGCGCCCCGTCCCGGCCGAGGAGGACTCCCCCACGAACTACCGGATAACGACCCTGCACCCGACGACCTACAACGAGGCGCGCACCATCGGCGAGCGCTACAGGGACGGCACCCCGGTGATCATGAACCTCTCGGAGATGGAGGAGGCGGACGCCAAGCGGCTCGTCGACTTCGCCGCCGGGCTGATCTTCGGCACGAGGGGCTCGTTCGAGCGGGTCACCAACCGCGTGTTCTTGCTCTCGCCGCCGCAGGTGCAGGTGACCGCCGAGGACAAGGCCAAGATCGCCGAGGGCGGTTTTTTCAACCAGTCGTGATTGAGGGATACTGGCGACCGTGAACCTCGCTCTGCAGCTGATCTATCTGGCGCTCTTCGCCTTCTACCTGTTCCTACTGGCACGACTGGTCAGCAGTGTGGTGATCCAGTTCTCACGCCGATGGGAGCCCGGCCCCAAGGCCGCGGCCCTGCTGGAGACGGTCTTCACCGTGACCGACCCTCCCCTGAAAGGGTTGAGGAAAGTCATCCCGCCCCTCAGGCTTGGTACTGTATCGATTGATCTGGCGTTCCTGGCGCTGCTGTTGATCGTGTGGATCCTGATGGACTTCGTCGTCGGGAACGCGATCGCCTAGCAGCGGCGGGGGTGGTGCGAGACCCGGTTATGGTGTCGAGTGGCCCTGGCCGCCAGGCAAGTAGCTGAGAAGGAGTTTCGAATGCCGCTGACCCCAGCAGACGTTCACAACGTCACGTTCAAGAAACCCATGCTCGGAAAGCGCGGATACGACGAGGACGAGGTCGACGGATTCCTCGACGAGGTGGAGCGTGAACTCGCCCGCCTCAGCGATGAGAACGGCGAACTTCGCGCCCAGATCGAGAGTCTTCGCGCCGGTGCTCCCCCCGGGGCCGCCGACCACGCCGAGATGGCCGCCGCACTCGACCGGGTGCAGCGGGAGAAGCATGCCGCCGAGCAGCAGATGCAAGAGCTCGAAGCCGAGATGCACGAGACCCACCAGCAGATGGTGGCCTCGCAGCAGCAGCTTCAGCAGATCCAGCAGCAGCTGCAGCAGCAGCAGCGCGCACCCCAGTCCGGCGGCGAGGGCCCCGGCCAGGGCGGCGAGCAGGAGGCCCTGCGGCTGCTCATGGTCGCCCAGCGCACCGCCGACGAGCACCTGGAGGACTCCCGCCAGGAGGCCGAGACCCTCGTGGCCGAGGCGCACCGCGAGGCCCAGTCGATGATGACCGAGGCCCAGCGCGAGTCCCAGATGATGATGTCCGAGGCCCAGCGCGAATCGCAGACGATGATGTCCGAGGCCCAGCGCGAGTCCCAGACCCTCGTGTCCGAGGCCCAGCGCGACGCCGAGACCATGGTCAACGAGGCCCGCACGCAGGCCGAGGACCTGGTGGGCCAGGCCCGCGACAAGGCCGAGCGGCTCGAGATCGAGACCGAGCAGGAGCGCCAGAAGGTCATGGGCGCCCTGGAGAACAAGCGCTCCTCGCTGCTCAAGCACATCGAAGAGCTCAAGACCTTCGAGCGCGAGTACCGCACCAGGCTCAAGCTCTACCTCGAGAGCCAGCTGCGCGACCTCAACGGCCAGCAGGCGGCCACCGAGGAGGAGGCCTTCGAGCAGGCCGCCGCCGAGGCCGTCGAGAACGAGCGGACCGGCGGCAAGGGCGCCCCGGCCCGGGCCGGCGGATTCGCCGGACTCCCCGGCCCGCGCGGATAGCCCCTCCCTGCCCTCTCGCATGGCTCCTCCCCAGGCCATAACCTGAACGGGCATCGCCTCGTTAGACATGAGTGAGCAGGTGAGGGCGCGCATCGGCGCCCGGCTCGCAGCCGGCCCGACGGCGCCCTCACCGCCACGCATGCGTTCACCATCGCGGCCCGCGCGCCGCAAGGCACTGCGCGGGGGCGGAGACCTCCCGCGCCTGGGAGGGGACTCGTCGTGATCGTCAGCAGCCTGCTGATCCTCGTCACTGCGGCGGTCTTGTTGACCATCGGCATGATCACCGGCAACGACCACCTGCTCACCTCGTCGATCGCGACGAGCCTGGCAGCGGGCGTCGCCCTCTACATCGGGGCGCGCCGCCGCGCCCCCCGGCCCGGGCCCGCACGCCGCCCGGCCGCCGACGACACCCAGGAGCTCACCCGGATCGGGCTCGACGACACCCCGACCACCGAGCTCCCCGTCGTCGCCGGGCGCGTCTTCGAACCCACCGACTACGCGGTCGACCGCGAACCCGAACTCAGGTTCGAGACCCCGCCGCGCCGCCAGTCCGAGGCCAAGGGCTCGGCGCACGCCGCCCCCGAGCCCTTCGACGCGGGCGACGAACCCGCCGAGCAGCGCCTGCGCAGCGTCGACGCGGCCGCCCTCATGCGGCTCGACGCCGAGGTCGCCGTCGTGGACGGCCGCCCCCGCTTCCACCACGCGAACTGCGTCCACCTGGTCGGCCGCGACCACGAGCCGCTCGCCGTCGCCGAGGCGCTCGAACTGGGATTCACCCCCTGCGCCCTCTGCGAACCGGCCTCCCGCCTGCTCATGGCCCCGATGGCGGGGCGCTGACGCGCACGCACAGTCCGGACACAAGTTCCCGAAGTAATTGACCGGGTTGCAGGTCTTGCGTATCCTGTGTGCTTAATTGCGCGGCGTGCGTCCACTCGGAAGGGCCCCACCGCGCATCGTCCTCGTCTTGACGAGGTGCCATGAGGTACGCGAACCGGGGAGCCACGATGCCGAACGCCGCCGCTCCGAGCACGGCCGGAGACGAACCGCGTGCGGACGTGCGGGCTGCCCGCCGCCGACCGGAACCGATGCCGACACACCCCTCCAGAGGCCCGTCATGAGTGCAGCCAAGAAGTCACAGCGGACGACCGCGAAGCAGACGGCCAAGAAGGCGGCGAAGCGGTCGGCCGCGAAGCAGACGACCGAAGGCGCGCCCGAGCAGGCCGCGCCGAAGAAGACGGCCAAGAAGGCGGCCCGCAAGGCCGCCGACCACGTCCCTGCGAAGAAGGCGGCGAAGAAGACCGTGAAGCACCAGACGACCCCGGCCCCCGCTGCGGACGCCGAGCCCGCCGACCACCAGGTCCGCACCGCCTCCGAGCAGGCCGAACTGCGCGCCGCGCTCAAAGAGCGCCTCGACGAGCTCGTCGCGGAGCAGCAGCGGTTCGTCGACTCCATCGCCGTCGCCCAGCGCGAGCGGCTCTCGGACACCGCGGGCGACGACCAGGTCGACTCCGGCTCCAAGACCGTCGAGCACGAGCACGAGGTGACGGTCGCCAACGCCATAGCCGAACGCATCCGGCAGGTCAGCCACGCGCTCGACCGCGTCGACGCCGGCGACTACGGCATCTGTGAGAAGTGCGGTAAACCCATCCCGGCGGCTCGTCTCGCCGCCTTCCCGTCGGCTACCCTCTGCGTCAGTTGCAAACAGTTGGAGGAACGACGCTGAGCGAGGACACGCAGCCCGACACCGCGATGGCCGGTAACCCGGAGCGAGACGACGACACCCCCGACCGCGCCCGGAAGCGCAGACCCGGCCTGATGCTGGCCTGCTACCTGATCGCGGCCGTCGCCATCGGCCTCGACCAGCTCACCAAGGAGCTGATCCTCGCCGGGATCGACCCGGCCGAGCCGGTCCGCATCCTCGGCGGCCTGGTCTACCTGAGCCTGACGTTCAACTCCGGCGCGGCCTTCAGCATGTTCACCGACTACACGTGGGTCCTGGCGATCGTGGCCACCTGCGTCGTGGTCTTCCTCATCTTCCTGGCCCGCAGGATCGTCTACCCCGCGTGGGCGATCGCGCTCGGCCTGGTCCTCGGCGGCGCCGCCGGGAACCTCGTGGACCGCTACCTCCGCGCCCCCTCGAACCCCGGCGACCCGCTCGACGGGAGCTTCGCCCAGGGCCACGTCGTCGACTTCATCAGCGTCTTCAAGCCGCGCGGCGAGTTCTTCGCGATCTTCAACATCGCCGACTCCGCCCTGGTGTGCGGCGTGATCCTCATCGTGCTGCTCGAACTGACCGGGCGCGGCTTCTCCCCGGAGTCCCGCCGGTCGAAGGCCGAGCCGGAGACCGAGCGGTGAGCGCCGGCCCCGTGACCCCCATGCGCCAGACGCGTTCGCTGCCGATCCCCGAGGGCTTCGAGGGCCAGCGCGTCGACCAGGTCGTCTCGCGGCTGCTGGGGCTCTCGCGCACCGTCGCGGCCGACCTGGTGGGCGCCGGCGAGGTCACCGTCGACGGCCGCCCCTGCGCCACCAAGTCCGAGCGCGTCAGCGCCGGAGCCTGGCTCGAGGTGATCCTCCCGCCCCCGCCAGAGGACGTCCGCGCCGCCGCGGCCGAACCGGTCGAAGGGCTCGGCGTGATCCACTCCGACGACGACATCGTCGTGATCGACAAGCCCGTCGGCGTCGCCGCCCACCCCAGCCCCGGCTGGGCCGGCCCGACCGTCACCGGCGGCCTCGCCGCCGCCGGGTACCGCCTCTCCAGCCACGGCCCCGAGGAGCGCCAGGGCATCGTGCACCGCCTCGACGTCGGCACCTCGGGCCTGATGGTCGTCGCCAAGAGCGAGCGCGCCTACTCCGAGCTCAAACGGGCCTTCAAGGAGCGCCGCGTCACCAAGCGCTACCGCGCGATCGCCGGAGGCCACCCCGACCCGCTCTCGGGCACCGTGGACGCCCCCATCGGCCGCCACCCGCGCCACGACTACAAGTGGGCGGTCGTCGCCGACGGCAAGCCCAGCGTCACCCACTACGACACCATCGAGGTCTTCCGGGGGGCGTCCCTGATGGACGTCGGCCTGGAGACCGGCCGCACCCACCAGATCCGCGTCCACTTCTCCGCGCTGGGCCATCCGCTCGTCGGCGACCTCACCTACGGCGCCGACCCCACCGTGGCCGAGCGCCTCGGCCTGACCAGGCAGTGGCTGCACGCCTACCGCCTCGAGTTCACCCACCCCGGGACCGGCCGGCCGATCACCTTCGAGAGTGAATACCCCGAGGATCTGGAAGCCGCCCTGGCGCGGTTGCGGGCCGAGCAATGAGGAGACACTAGACTGCACTCGTACCGTCCGCCCGAAGCGACCCGGCCTCGGGCGGCGGCGGGTGCCACGGGACGCCGAACCGGTCCGGCGCTCGCGGCCGGCGCCCGCCGAATCGGCCGACGCGTGGGCGAAGGTGGCGAACGCCTCCCCGAGCCGATGCGCGTGCCCGTGCTTCGCAACGAGTCCCGAGGAATCGTTGTGTTCTAATAGTCGCGGGTGGTAGTTGGCAGGCCGGTAAGGCGCGGCATCTCAGCCTGGCCGAGAGGAGGTCGCAGTGGGTTCACCCGAAGCCTGGAGCGAACGCCCGGATTCAGCGTCCCGTTGGCGGAACTTGCTGGGGCGAGGGCGCGGCCGAGGAGGCGCGCAGCAGACGCCCACGCCGCCGCCCCGCGAGTCGTATCCCTCCCCGCCGCCCCGACGCGAAGCGCACCCCTCCCCGCCGGTGCCGCCGTCGGCGCCCCCGCAGCACTCCGCGCCCTCGGCCGGGCGCCGCCCCGTCCCGCAGCAGCTCCCGCCCCAGACCCCGCCGCAGATCCCGCGGGGGCTCCCGCCGGCCTCCGTCAGGCACCAGCCGCCGCCCAGCACCGGGCCCGACCCGGCCACGATGGAGCGGCTGCGCCGCGACCTCGGCCGCAGCCAGGTCGTCGCGTTCATCAACCCCAAGGGCGGCGTCCACAAGACCACCGCCACGGTGCTCGCCTCCGCGGCCATGGGCACCGCCCGCGACGGCGGCGTCATCGCCTGGGACGACAACGAACTGCGCGGCACCCTGGGCCTGCGCGCCGGATCGGCCCGCCACGGGCGCACCATCCGCCACCTCGTCGAGCACCTGAGCGAGGTCGAAGCGGCCGGCGTGCACCTGCCCGAGCACCTCGACGAGTTCCTCCGCCACTCCGCGGACGGCTCCTTCGACGTCCTCGCGGGCGACGAGGACCCCAAGCTCCAGCGCCACCTCGACCCGACCACGGTCCTGCGCGTGCTCGACATCCTCACCCGCACCCACCAGATCGTCTGCATCGACACCGGCAACAACGTCGAGTCCGCGAACTGGCGCACCGTCGTCTCCTCGGTCGACCGCCTCGTGGTCACCACCGTGCCCCGCGAGGACGCCGCGTTCTCCGCGGACTGGATGCTCGACCTGCTCGTGGAGAACGGCTACGGCCACCTCGTCGAGAACGCCGTGACGCTCCTGTCCATGCCCACCCCGAACGCCGGGCCGCTCCTGGAGGACCTCCGCAAGCACTTCGCGTCCCGCACCCGCGCCGTCGCCGTCGTGCCCTACGACCCCTCCCTGGAGCCGGGCGCCAAGATCGAGTTCTCCGCGCTGCGCCCCGCGACCCGCACCGCGTGGTTCGAGGCCGCCGCCACCATCCTCGACGGCCTCTGAGACCGGGCCCGGACACCTGAACGGGCCCGGCGGGGCGACACGGCACTGTGGCAGGATCGTCGGCGTGACAGACGACGCCGAACGCACCGCCGAACTCCGGCCCGCCGAGGCCCTTCCCGACGACGTCCACGAGGCCGACCCCGCCCTGCCCGGAGCCGCCGTCGCCGGGACCGCCGAGGCCCGCCACCGCGGCGAACGCACCCTCGGGAAGGACCTGCTGGCCTCCGGCGTGCTCGCCGTGGTCCTCACCGCGCTCGGCCTCCCCTTCGCGATGCTCTGGCAGGCCGTCACCCCGCGAGTCGAGTTCATCACCGTCGAAGGCGGCTGGTACGCCGTCGAGACCTACGCCGACGGCTACGTCCGCGCCGACCTCTACTTCGCGGGCATGGGCGTCGTCTTCGGCCTCGCCGCCGCCGTCGTCGCCTGGACCGCCATGCGCGAGCGGCGCGGCCCGGTCGTGCTCTTCGGCCTCATCGTCGGCTCGATCGGCTGCCAGGTCGTCGCCTGGCGCATCGGCCAGGCCGAGTGGGACGAGTTCTGGGAGGTCGCCCGGGCCGCCCCGCCCGGCGTGCACCTCTGGCGCCCGCCCTCGGTCCTGTTCGTCCACCTCGACACCGCCGCGGCCTGGAACGCGGTCAAGGTCGGCGACGTCACAGCCGCCCTCGGCTCCCTCCAGCTCGGCGCCCTCGCCGTGATGGCCCTCACCGCGGCCTTCACTTACACCGTCTGCGCAGGTTGGTCACGTCGGCCCAGTCTTCGGTCGGACGTTCCCGAATAGCGGTATGCCCTTCGTCCCGTGAAACGGGCCAACTACCCTTGTAGCGTGCTCAGACGCATCGATCTTTCAGGAGAAGTGGCCGAACGGCCGGCCCGCGCCCTCCGCGCACTGCTGCCGCGCGCCGCCTTCGACGTGACCGCGGCCCTGCGGCAGATACAGCCGCTCCTCGACGACATCGCCGACCGCGGCAAGCCCGCCGTCGTCGACGCCGTCGAGCGCTTCGACGGCGTGCATCTGGAGCACCTGCGCGTCCCCGAGTCCGCGATCAAGGCCGCCGCCGACGGCCTTGACGGGGACCTGCGCCGCGCCTACCTGACCTCCATCGACCGCGTCCGCACCGCCCACCGGGCCCAGCGCCTCCCCGAGGTCGTCACCGAGGTCGCCCCCGGCGGCGTCGTCACCGAACGCTACGTCCCCGTGGGCCGCGTCGGCCTGTACGCGCCCGGCGGCCTCGCCGTGCTCGCCTCCAGCGTCATCATGAACGCCGTCCCCGCCCAGATCGCGGGCGTCGACTCCATCGCGCTGGCCTCCCCGGCCCAGAAGACCAACGGCGGCCTGCCCGACCAGGGCATCCTCGCCGTCGCCGGGCTCCTGGGCATCGACGAGGTCTACGCCGTCGGCGGCCCCGCCGCCGTCGGCATGTTCGCCCACGGCGCCGGCGAGTGCGAACCGGTCGACATGATCACCGGCCCCGGCAACATCTACGTCACCGCCGCCAAACGGGCCGTCAAGGGCCTGGTGGGCATCGACGCCGAGGCCGGCACCACCGAGATCGCCGTCATCGCCGACGGCGGCGCCGACCCGGTCCACGTCGCCGCCGACCTCATCAGCCAGGCCGAGCACGACCCGGCCGCCGCCTCGGTCCTCATCACGACCTCGGCGGCCCTGGCCGACGCCGTCGACGCCGAGCTCGCCGCCCGCGTCCCCGCCGCCCGCCACGCCGAGCGCATCACCACCGCCCTGACCGGGGAGCAGTCCGGGACGATCCTCGTCGCCGACCTGGACGAGGCGGTCGCGGTCGCCGACGCCTACGCCGCCGAGCACCTCGAGATCCAGTGCGCGGACGCCCGCGCCGTGGCCGACCGCGTCCGCAACGCCGGGGCGATCTTCGTCGGCGCCTACTCGCCGGTCTCCCTCGGCGACTACTGCGCCGGGTCGAACCACGTCCTGCCCACCGCCGGATGCGCCCGCCACTCGGCCGGGCTGAGCGTCCACACCTTCCTGCGCGGCGTCCACATCGTCGACTACTCGCGCGAGGCCCTGGCGGCCGTCGCCGAGGACGTGGTGACGTTCGCGAACTCCGAAGACCTCCCCGGGCACGGCGAGGCCGTCACCGCGAGGTTCGCATGAGCACCGAGTCCGCTCCCGGCCGGGAGATCGAGCGCCTCCTCCGCCCCGACCTGCGCGGCAAGTCGCCCTACGGCGCGCCGCAGCTCCAGGTGCCGGTGCAGTTGAACACCAACGAGAACGCCTACGCGATCCCCGAGGACGTCGCCGCCGTCGTCGAACGGCACCTCGCCGAGGAGGTCCGCGGCCTCAACCGCTACCCCGACCGCGACGCGATCGCGCTGCGCCGCGACCTCGCGGCGTACCTCACCGAGAGCGGCGGCACCGACCTGACCGTCGACCACGTGTGGGCCGCCAACGGCTCCAACGAGATCCTCCAGCAGCTGCTCCAGGCGTTCGGCGGCCCGGGCCGCACGGTGCTGGGCTTCATGCCCTCGTACTCGATGCACCCGCTGCTGGCCCTGGGCACCGGCACCGCCTTCGTCGACGCCGGACGCGAGGCCGACTACACGCTCAGCCCGGCCCACGTGCGCGACGCCGTCGCCGAGCACGACCCGGACCTGGTCTTCCTGGTCAGCCCGAACAACCCGACCGGGACCGCGCTCGAACCCGACGTCATCGAGGCCGCCTACGCGGCCTCCCGCGGCGTGGTCATCGTCGACGAGGCCTACGCCGAGTTCGCCCGCGACCCGAAGTCGACCGCGCTGCACCTGCTGGAGGGCCGCGAGCGCCTCGTCGTCACCCGCACGATGAGCAAGGCGTTCGCCTTCGCCGGGGCCCGCGTCGGCTACCTCGCCGCCGACCCCGAACTGGTCGAGAAGCTGCTGCTGGTGCGCCTGCCGTACCACCTGTCGAGCCTCACCCAGGCCGCCGCCCGCGGCGCCCTCGCCTGCGCCGCCCGGCTCCAGTCCGAGGTCGACGAGCTCAAGCGCCAGCGGGACCGGATCGTCGAGCGCCTGCGCGCCCGGGGCCTGCCGGTGGCCGACTCCGACGCGAACTTCGTGCTCGTCGGCGGCCTGGCGGACGCCGCCGCGGTCTGGCGGGCCGTCCTCGAACGCGGCGTCCTCGTCCGCGACGTCGGCCTGCCCGGGCGCCTGCGGGTCACCGCGGGCACCGAGGAGGAGACCACCGCCTTCCTCGACGCCTTCGCGGACGTCATGGAGCGGCGGCCGGAACTGTTCGGGACCGACTTATGGCCCGCAGGCTTTCACCGAGGGGGCCGGTCCCCGGCCCCCGGGCTTCGACAGGAAGAGCCGGTTCCCGGCTCGCAGGCTTCGCTGAGAAGGAGAACAAGTGAGCCGCACAGCGCGCATCACCCGCACCACCGGTGAAACGAGCGTCGACGTCCACGTCGACTTGGACGGCACCGAGAAGACCGTGGCGATCGCCACCGGCGTCGGCTTCTACGACCACATGCTCCACCAGCTGGGCAAGCACGGCGGCTTCGACCTCAAGATCAACGTCAAGGGCGACCTCCACATCGACTCCCACCACACCATGGAGGACACCGCCATCGCCCTCGGGCAGGCGTTCGCCGAAGCCCTCGGCGACAAGGCCGGCGTGGTCCGCTTCGCCGACGCCTCCGTGCCGCTCGACGAGGTCCTGGCCCGCGCCGTCGTCGACCTGTCCGGGCGGCCCTACATGGTCCACGAGGAGCCGGTCGACATCGCCCCGATGATCAACACCGACTACCCGACCTCGATGACCCGCCACATCCTGGAGTCCTTCGCCTACCACGCGAGGATCTGCCTGCACGTCAGCGTGCTGCGGGCCGCGAACCCGGGCCAGAAGCCCGACGCGCACCACGTCGTCGAGGCCCAGTTCAAGGCCCTCGCCCGCGCGCTCAAGGCCGCCACGCGCATCGACGGGGACGACATCCCCTCCACCAAGGGCGTCCTGTGAGCGAGTACGTCGGCCCCGTCCTGCTCATGGCGCTCGCCGGGATACTCCTCGGCGGCGCCAAGAGCCTGCACGGCAACGAGAAACGCGCCCCGGCCATCGTCTGCGCCGTCATCGCCCTCGTCGCGTTCGCCGCAGGCCTCTACCTCATCTACGGCTAGGAGACCCGCAGTGCCCAAACCGAGCGTGGCCCTGTTCGACTACGGCTCAGGCAACCTCCGCTCCGCCCACCGGGCGCTGGAGCGGGCCGGCGGCGACGTCGAGCTCACCGGCGACCTCGCCGCCGCCCGCCGCGCCGACGGCCTCGTCGTCCCCGGCGTGGGCGCCTTCGCCGCCTGCATGGCCGGGATCGCCGCGCGCGGCCTCGACACGGTCGTCCGCGAGCGCGTCACCGCCGGGGCGCCCGTCCTCGGCATCTGCGTGGGCGAGCAGGTCCTCTTCACGCGGGGCGTGGAGCACGGCGTCGAGACCCCCGGGATCGGCGTCTTCGAAGGCGGCGTGGAGCGCCTCCAGGCCGACCGGGTGCCGCACATGGGCTGGAACACCGTCGAAGCGCCCGCCGAGATGCGGCTGTTCGCCGGGATCGACCCCGCCGAGCGGTTCTACTTCGTCCACTCCTACGCGGCCAAGACCCCGCCGCCGGGGACGCTCGTCGCCACCGCCGTCCACGGCGAGCCGTTCGTCGCCGCCGTCGAGCGCGGCCCCCTGGCCGCCACGCAGTTCCACCCGGAGAAGTCCGGCGACGCCGGTCACGCGCTGCTGTCCAACTGGATCGAAGGATTGAAATGACGACTTTCCAACTGCTGCCCGCCGTCGACGTCACCGGCGGCAGGGCCGTCCAGCTCGTCCAGGGCGTCGCCGGCTCCGGCAAGCACTACGGCGACCCGCTGGAGGCCGCCCTCGAATGGCAGCGCCAGGGCTCGGAGTGGCTCCACCTGGTCGACCTCGACGCCGCCTTCGGGCGCGGCAGCAACCACGAACTGCTCGCCGAGGTCGTCGCTGCGGTCGACATGCAGGTCGAGATCTCCGGCGGCATCAGGGACGACGAGACGCTGAAGCGGGCCCTGGACGCGGGCGCCCGGCGCGTCAACATCGGCACCGCCGCGATGGAGCACCCCGAGTGGTGCGACCGGATTTGCTCGCAGTACGGCGACCGCGTCGCCATCGGCCTCGACGTCAAGGACGGCCGCCTGGCCGCGCGCGGCTGGACCCGTGAGGGCGGCGAGCTGTTCGCGACCCTGGAGCGCCTCGAACGGGCCGGCTGCGCCCGCTACGTCGTCACCGACGTCAAGAGCGACGGGATGCTCGCCGGGCCGAACCTGGACCTGCTGCGCAGCGTCTGCGCGGCCACCGACAAGCCGGTCGTCGCCTCCGGCGGGGTGTCCTCGCTGGACGACCTGCGCGCGCTGGCGGGCCTCACGGAGGACGGCGTGGAGGGGGCGATCGTGGGAACGGCGCTGTACGAGCGTAACTTCACGGTCGCTGAGGCGTTGAACCTCCTGAAGGAGCTCTAGCCACCCGGGAGGCACCCATGGCTCTGGTCAAGCGCGTCGAGGAATCAGGGCCGTGGGCGCAGCTGTACGGCTACTCGCGGGCGGTGGCGGTGGGGCCGCTGGTGGTGACCAGCGCCTGCACCGCCGACGTCGAGAGCCGCCCGGCGCTCCTCGACGACCCGGGCGCGCAGGCGAGGGAGGCGTTCCGCACCGCGCTCGACGCGATGGTCCACGCCGGGGCGAGCGTGGCGGACGTGGTGCGCTCGCGGCTGTACGTGACCGATCCGGCCTACGCCGACCCGGTGGGCCGCGTCCACGGCGAGTTCTTCGGCGTGGTGAAGCCGACGGCCACGGTCGTGACCGTCGCCCAGCTCTTCCACCCGGGGCAGCTGGTGGCCGTGGAGCTCGAGGCGTTCCGCGCCTGGAGGGACTGACGGCCCGGTCCTCGCCGCGGGTGCGGGATTCGCGGCCCGCGAGCGCGCCGCCCCCGCTAGGTTTGAAGCCGCGGCCGCCGCGAGCGGGCCGGGCGCCGGACCGCCCCGCAACCGACCTGAACGATCGTTCAGTCGCCCCGTAGTATTGGGACAGGACGGAAGGCGCGGCCCACAAGGCCGGCCATGACGGGAAGGTGTCGACGTGGACCCTGAGGAGATCGCCGAAGGCCGTGAGCGCTGGGCGAAGCGATTCGCCGCCGCCCCCAAGCGGGAGGCCGACTTCACGACGCTGTCGGGGATGGAGGTCGACCCGGTCTACGGGCCGCCCGAAGGGGTCGCCGACCCGCGCATGGAGCGCATCGGCTGGCCCGGCGAGTACCCCTACACCCGCGGGCTCTACCCGACCGGCTACAGGGGCCGGGAGTGGACCATCCGGCAGTTCTCCGGCTTCGGCAACGCCCGGCAGACCAACGAGCGCTACAAGATGCTCCTCGGCGCGGGCGGCGGTGGCCTCAGCGTCGCCTTCGACATGCCCACGCTCATGGGCCGCGACTCCGACGAGCCCGCCGCGGAGGGGGAGGTCGGCCACTGTGGCGTCGCCGTCGACTCCACCGCCGACATGGACGTCCTCTTCGACGGCATCGACCTCGGCTCGACCACCACGTCGATGACCATCTCCGGCCCGGCCGTCCCCATCTTCTGCATGTACCTGGCCGCCGCCGAACGCCAGGGCGTCGACCTGTCGACGCTGGACGGCACGCTCCAGACCGACATCCACAAGGAGTACATCGCCCAGAAGGAGTGGCTGTTCCCGCCCGAGCCCCACCTGCGGCTCATAGGCGACCTCATGGCCTACTGCGAGGCCAACATCCCCCGCTACAAGCCCCTGTCGGTCTCGGGCTACCACATCCGCGAGGCGGGCTCGACCGCCGCGCAGGAGCTCGCCTTCACGCTCGCCGACGGGTTCTCCTACGTCGAGCTGGGGCTCTCGCGCGGGCTCGACGTCGACCGCTTCGCGCCGGGCCTGTCGTTCTTCTTCGACGCCCACGTCGACTTCTTCGAGGAGATCGCGAAGTTCCGCGCCGCCCGGCGCCTCTGGGCCAAGTGGATGCGCACCGTCTACGGCGCGCGGACCGAGCGCGCGCAGTGGCTCCGGTTCCACACCCAGACCGCGGGCGTCTCCCTGACCGCGCAGCAGCCGTACAACAACGTGGTGCGCACCGCCGTCGAGGCGCTCGCCGCCGTCCTGGGCGGCACGAACTCCCTGCACACCAACGCCCTCGACGAGACCTTGGCGCTGCCGACCGACCAGGCCGCCGAGATCGCCCTGCGCACCCAGTCGGTGCTGCGCGACGAGACCGGCGTGACGAACGTGGCCGACCCGCTCGGCGGCTCCTGGTACGTCGAGGCCCTCACCGACAAGGTCGAGGCCGCCGCCGAGGAGCTGTTCCTCCAGATCCTCGCCCTCGGCGGGGAGGCCGGGGACGACCCGGCGGCGATCGCGCGGGACGCCATGCGCGCCGCCCCCGCGGGCGGGGGAGGGCGCCACCCGATCGGGCCGGTGACCAGCGGCATCCTGCGCGGCATCGAGGACGGCTGGTTCAACGCCCAGATCGCCGAGGCCGCCTTCGCCTACCAGCAGCAGCTCGAAGCGGGCGCCAAGCACGTGGTGGGCGTCACCGAGCTGACCGACACCGTCACCCCCGAGCTCGAGATCCTGAGGATCTCCGGCGAGGTCGAGCGCGAGCAGCGCGCGGCGCTCGAACGCCGCCGCGAGGGGCGCGACGACGCGGCCGTGCGGCGCGCGCTCGGGGCGATCGTCACCGCGGCCCGGGGCTCGGCGAACCTCATCGAGCCGATCCTGGACGCCGCCCGCGCCGAGGCGACGCTCGGGGAGATCTGCGGGGCGCTGCGCGAGGAGTGGGGCGAATACCGGGAGCCGGCCCGCATCTAGGGGCGCGTCCACCAGCGCCGAGCGGGCCTGTCCGAGCGCTCCGGCCGGGCGGCCCGCGCTTTTCCTCAGGCCGAATCGGACGGGGCCCGGCCCCGCCCGAAAATGGGAGCGCATGCCATTGGAAAAAATCCCCACAATAATTTATATGGGGTTCGTGAATGGTTATTCGGGCATGCGCGGAACATGCATCGCAATGCGTTCTCCATGTGGGTCCAGTGGTCGCTGTGAGGCCCTATTTCCGTGCCCGTCATTGTTGCCGGAGTGAACCAATGGGCGAGGTCGTGCCCATTCGCGGCCTGATGACCTCGGTTTTCATCGCCTATAGCGCCGAATGTTCTCGAAAATGATCGGCATCACACTTGCTTTGTGTGAAAAACTGGAGACCGAACCCGTGACGAGATGATCTTGGTGTAGTAGTCTGACGGCATCGACACGAACACTGAGCGAGACCCGCACCTCGGAGGTGGTCGACGGCACGTGAATCAGGCGGCGACGGCGAAAGCCGCCCCGAGAGGCTGAGGCCCCTGAAGGAAAAGATTCACAAGCTCAGTCTCAAAGCCCATCGGAGTCCCCCCGGACGTATACCGAGAACGCCGCGTTCAGCGGCGGCGCCCACGAAGCAAGCGCCGGCAGTCGCCGGTCCCACGCCGAGACAACGGGCAGGATGGTGTTCCCATGGCGGGCAAGCAGACGAAGGAACGACGAGCCGCGTCCAACGAGTATGCGCATTTGGCGCCGTTGTTCGTGGAGTTGGCGGGGTTGGAGGTGGGTGATCCGCGGCATGCTGAGGTGCGGGAGCGGTTGGTGACGG
>DASTYG010000104.1:0-69912 GCA_035765105.1 Glycomyces sp. | reverse complement strand
GCTTCGGATCCGAAGCCCGGGGACCGGCCCGCGCCGTTCAGGGGGCGGACGCCCTCAGCCGGTCCCGTGGACGGCGAAGGCGTCGTAGACCAGCCACGAGCCTCCGGTGTTGGCGAAGACGACCGTGTTCTCGCCCTCGGTCAGCTGCTCGGCGGGGAGCGCGGCGACCAGCTGCGAGGGCCGGATGCCGTCGGCGGTCGATCCGGCCTCCCAGTCGTGGCCGCTGCCGCCGCCCGCCTCGGCCGTCACCGTCGTCTGCGGGTGGCCGTTGACGGCCACCTCGATCGACGGCGGCGACGACGGGTGGCTGTCGAGCAGCCAGGCGGTGAAGGCCAGGCCTTCGTCGGGCACGCGGTCGAGGTCGAACCGCAGGGTGAACGCCGAGGAGGCGTTCCCCGCCCACGAGTCGCGCGGCCCGGGATGGATGTAGCTCCAGTCCGACGCCGGGTCGTCCGCCCCGACGGTGAAGTCGACGCCGTCGGGGAACCGCTCGGGGTAGTTGCCGTACCCGTCCGGCGCGAGCGCGAACTCCGTGGCGGCCGCGTCGATCGCGCCTACGAGCGCGACCTCCCGGCCGACGGTCGCCGCGATCGGGTGCTCGTGGCCGCCCCAGTCCCCCTCGACGGTCAGGGCGAGCGGTTCGTCGCCGGTCGCGTCGGCCGGGGGCGTCACGGTGAACTCGGTGCCGACGGTCCCTCCCGCGGGCAGGTCGATCTGCCGGGGGTCCGGTTCGACCGTCCAGCCCTCGGGGGCCTCCAGTCCGACCTCGGCGCTGTTGGCCCGGTCGGCGTCGTTGTTGGACAGGACGGCCCGGACGGTCGCCGGGACGCCTTGGAGCAGACCGAACTCGTCGGGCGCCCAGGTGAGCGATACCGCCGGAGCCACCTGCACGTAGGCGGCGGCCTCGGGCAGCGGCGTTCCCTGCGGCGTGTGCGCGTCGATCGCGAACCGGTAGGTGCCCTCGGGCGTGCCGCCCGGGGCCCGGATCGTGAGTTCCCGGGTGGCCGTCGCCCCCGGCGCGACGCGGACCGCGCCCGCCTTCGGCGTGATGTTGAGCGCCTCGGGCTCCTCCAGTCGCCATTGGATCGTCAGCGGCTCGTCGCCGCGGTTCTCGATGCCGAGCGTCACCGCGGTCTCGCCTCCAGGGTCGACGCGCGGAGCGTCGTTGTCGAAGACCGCCGCGGCCACCGCGGGCTCGGATGCCGAGGGGGGCAGGTCGGCGACGCCCCAGTCCTCGTTGGGCTCGGCGCCCATCCACAGCTCCAGGGTGTCGCCGGCGGCGAGCCGGTCGTGGTGGAACCACGACTCGTCGAGGGTCTCGCCGTCGAGTTCGGCCCCCTGGATGTACATGTGCTCGTCCGAGTTGTCGTGGGTGACGATGCGGAACCGGTCGCCCTCGTAGTAGTCCGGGTGCAGGTCGATCGTGATCTCGTCGAACACCGGCGAGGTGATGTCGTAGAACGGCCGGGAGTGCCCGCCGCCGGTCACCTCGAACAGGCCCATCGACATCAGGGCGCTGATCGCGCCCATCTGGCCCTGGTCCTCGTCGTGGTGGCCGTAGCCGTCGTCGGTCGCGATCGAGCCGTACGTCTTCTCGTTGACCTGCCGCACCCAGTACTGCGTCAGCCACGGTTCGCCGACGTAGTTGAACAGGTGCGCCATCTCCAGGCCCGGCTGGTTGCCGTAGCTGACGTAGCCGCCGTCGTACTCGGCGATGAAGTTGTCGTCCTCGGCCTGCTCGAACGCGTAGTTGAGCTTCTCGGCGTAGGCCCGCGTGCCGCCGAGCTCGTTGGCCAGGCCCATCACGTCGTGCACGGTGAACCAGGTGGACTGCCAGGAGGACGCCTGGACGAAGCCGCTCATGGAGAGCGGGTCGAACGGCTCCTTCCAGCGGCCGTCGGCGTCCCGGGGGCGGCTGAAGCCCGTCTCGTGGTCGAAGACGTTCCGCCAGTTGCCCGAGCGCTCCATCAGGTGCTCGTGGACGTCGGTGTCGTCCCACGCCTCGAACTCCTCGAGCCCGACGTCGGTGCCGCTGCCGCCGGTCACCGTGAAGGTCACCCGGTCGACGCGCTTGGGCGCGAACTCGACCACGCGCTCCTCGCCGTCGGCGGGGATCTGGTCGACCGTCAGCTCCGACCCGTCGCCGAAGGTGAGGACCCCGCTGTTGACGTCGGCCTCGTCGCCGGGGCGGTCGCTGAGCACGATCCGGTCGATGTTCCGCGGCTCGTCCCACGAGAGCGTGATCCACGGGTTCACCTCGCCGTCGGACCGCCATTCGGTGGGCGTGGGGGACCGGCTCGGGCGCCCGTCGACGGCCCGTTCGCCCGACGCGTCCGAGTCGTCGAGTCCGCTGGAGACGGTGACGTCGGCGAACTGGGCGGCGTTGAGGCCGGTCGCGTCGAGTTCGCGGGCCAGCTGCGCCAGCGTCCAGTCCTGGTAGGCGAACTCCAGCGTCTCGCCCGCGCCGCCCGGCACGTAGCCGAGGTCGAGGTAGCCGTGGACGTCGCCGCTCCAGTCGCCGTAGTCCTGCGAGTCCTTGTCGAACAGGCCGCCCGGCGACTGCGCGTCGAGCATGGCCTCGTAGGCCAGTTCGATGTCGAAGTCGCGGATGCCTTTGTTGTAGGCGCCCGCGATGAACGAGGTGACCGGCGATCCGGTCATGATCATCGAGTAGTCCCCGGCGACGGGGCCGCGGGGGAGGAGGCCGCCGTCCTCGTACATCTGGAGCTGCGACCGCACCAGGCTGGAGTAGATCTCGGGGTAGGCCATGCCGAGCACCGAGTTCAGGTTCCACTGGGTGAGCCACAGGGCGTCGTAGTTGTACATCGCGAACTCCGGTTCGCCGTCGTCGCCGAGCGGGATCTGCCCGATGCGCTCGGCGCCCCAGGTGGCGTCCAGGTAGCGGCCGTCGGCGTCGCTGATCGCGCTGCGTCCGGCCAGGACGTGGAACAGGTCGGTGTAGAACTTCACCTGCTGCCGGTGGCTGCCGCCCTGGACGTCGATGCGGCCGAGCATGTCGTTCCACTCCTGCTGGGAGGACTCGCGGGTCCGGTCGAAGTCCCAGCCGGGCAGTTCGCTCTCGAGGTTCCTCCGGGCGCCGTCGACGCCGGTCAGGGACAGGCCGACCTTCATCTGGACCTGCTCGCCCGCGGCGAGGTCGTCGTAGCGGACGTACGCGCCCATGTCCTCGCCGGTCACCTCGTCGACGGCGGCGCCGCCGTCGACCAGCGAGCCTCCGGCCCAGCCGTGCAGGGAGTCGAAGGGGCGGTCGAACTCGATGGCGAAGTACAGCGTCGTGGGCGGGTGGATGGCCCGGTCGCCCTGCTGGACGACGTGGCCTTCGATCCCGTGGTCGCCGACCGCGGTGACGTGGGCGTCCTGCATGACCGCCTCGCCGAGCTGCCCGCCGAGGTTGACGATGATCTCGCCGGCGCCGGCCTCGTCGTAGGTGTAGCGGTGCATGCCGACCCGCTCGGTGGCGGTGAGTTCGGCGGTGATGCCGTACCGGTCCAGTTCGAGCCGGTGGTAGCCGGGCTGGGCGATCTCGCCGTCCTCGTGGTCGACCGGGGACTGCCAGCCGGTGTCGCCGTCGAGCTTGGGGACGTCCGTCCCGGTCGTCGGCATCACCTGGACGCCCGAGAGCTGCCAGTCGTGGAGGTGGCTGAAGCCTTTGACGTCGGTCTCGCTCCAGTGGTAGCCGGTGCCGCGCGAGTGGTGCGTGCTCGTGTCGGGGCGGAGCTTGACGAAGCCGAAGGGCTGGCTGGCCGACTGGAAGAAGAAGAAGCGGCTCAGGTCCGATTCCACCCAGGGGTTCACCAGTGACACGTAGTCGCGTTCGGGCGGGTCGGCCGTGGCCGGGCGCGAGGCGTCCACGACGAGCAGGACCGACACCAGGGCGGTGAGCGCCAGTCCGATGGTCAGGCGCCGGTGGGCGCGGGCGGGCGATGGCGTTGCTTGTCTTCGCATGCCTGAGAACCTCATCTCCGGTTCGCTGGGGGCACGGCGTCGGAGCCGTTCTGGTATCGATACCACATTCGGCGCCTCCAGTAAACAAACGAATGATGGACGCCGAGGAAAACCGGCATGGCGGCCCCGCGTCGGCCGCTCCTCCCCGGCCTGCGGGCCCCGGGTGTCGCGGTCCTGTCGACTCTGGCGGCGCGGCTGACCGCAAGGCGGCCTTGAACAGGCGTTCCATGCGCTCCCGCCGAGGCCTCGGCGGGGCGGCCCGGGCATTCGGAATTTTTCCAATCGATGACTGGCGTGGCCTGTGGGGAAACTGGTACCGTCATGCGAACGAGGTTGATAACGATACCAACCGCCGTTGCGGCGGTCGGCGTCCGCGTCCCTGAACCCCTCAGATCAAGGAGGATCACACATGTACGGCATGAAGCGCCGTTCGCTCGTCACGGCCGCGGCCGGAGGCGTCCCCGCCGCCCTCGTGCTCGCGAGCTGCTCGCAGGGCTCGTCCTCGGGCGGCCAGAGTTCGGACGTCGTGACGCTCAACGGCGACAGAGCGGACTTCACCGACGCGTACGGCCTGGCCGGGGCCGAACTCGAGGCGATCACCGGATACGCGATCGAGCCGCGCAACGTCCCCTCGACCGAGAACTACCAGCAGGTCGTCCGCTCCTCGCTCCAGACCGACAGCACCACCGACCTGGTGAAGTGGTGGAACGGCTACCGCCTCCAGGACCTGGCCCGCTCGGGCGGCCTGGCGGACCTGTCCGGGCAGTGGGACTCGGCCGTCGACCAGGGCTGGGTGAACCCAGAGACCCGCGACAGCTTCAGCTACGACGGCAAGGTCTACGGCATACCCATGTACAAGAGCTACTGGGTCGTCTTCTACAACACCGGCGTCTTCGACCAGGTCGGCATCGCGCCGCCCGCGACCTGGGACGAGTTCGAGGAGAACAACGCCAAGCTCCGCGACGCGGGGGTCACGCCGCTGTTCGCCACCCAGGAGGCCGGCTGGACCTCGTCCATCTGGTTCGCCGAGATCCTGTCCAAACTCGACCCGGTGTTCTACGCCGACCTCATGGTCGGCGAGGCGAAGTACACCGACGAGCCCGCCCAGGAGGCGATGCGGATCTGGTCCGGCATGTACGCCGAGGGCTACTTCACCGCCGCCGACGTCGCCTGGGACTCCGAGCCCTCGCTGCTGGCCAAGGGCGAGGTCGCGCAGGTCCCGATGGGCACCTGGCGGAACGGCACCTTCGCCGAGGCGGGCCTGGGCGAAGCGGACTACTCGGCGTTCCTGCTGCCGACGGTCCACCCCGACACGGCCCCCTCGGTCATCGTCGAATCCGGCAGCATCTCGGTCGCCGAGAACGCCCCGAACAAGGAGGCCGCGCTGGAGACGATGGCGAACTGGCTGGCCCCCGAGGTGCAGCAGCCCTGGGTCGACAACATCAAGGACACCTCGGCGAACCCGCAGGTGACCACCGACGACCCGATCCTGGAGACCGTGCTGGAGGCGGTGGGCGCCCAGGAGCCGACCGAACTGGTCCGCTACTGGGAGGCCAGCCCGCCCGCCCTGATCGAGGGCGGCGTGCAGTACCTCGGCGCGTTCATGGCCGACCCCTCGGAGTCCAACATCATGCCCACGCTCGAGAACCTGCAGACGCTCGCGGACGACGAGTGGGCGCAGTGGGACGCGGGTTCGTAGCGATGGCGCTGCTCGAAAAGCAACGGACGCGGGCGGGGGAGGAAGGCCCCCGCCCCGCCCCGCGACTCTCCCTGCTGACCAAGGACCGCCTCGCGGCCGCCCCGTTCCTCCTCGGAGCGGTGGCGCTGGTCGCGGCCCTGCTGCTGGTCCCGTTCCTCGCGACCGCCTACCAGAGCCTCACCCGCGACGACGGGTTCACCTCCTCCTTCATCGGCTTCGACAACTACCTGGCGCTGCTGCAGGACCCGACCTTCGGCCGGTCCCTGCTCAACACGCTCCTGTGGACGGTGGGGACGCTGATCCTCCCCGTCGGGCTCGGACTGCTCATCGCGGTCCTCACCAACGCGGTGCCCGGCGGGCGATGGCTCAAATACGTGTTCGTCCTGCCCTACGCCCTCTCCGGCACCGCCACCGCGGTCATCTGGGGCTTCATCCTCCGCTCCGACGGCGCCCTCAACCAGGCGATCGAGTTCTTCGGCGGCGACGCGTCCACCAGCGGCTGGCTGCTGACGTGGCCCACCAACACCATCGTCATGATCGTCGCCAGCACCTGGCAGGCCACCGGCGTCACCGTCATCCTCTTCATGATCGGCCTCCAGGCGATCCCCAAGGAGGTCGTGCAGGCGGGCGAACTCGACGGCGCCTCCGGCCTGCGGCTGTTCTGGCACGTCGTCCTCCCGCAGCTGCGCCCGGTCACCATCGTCGTCGTCGGCATGTCGATCGCCAACAGCCTGCGCGTGTTCGACCTGATCTGGCTGCTCACCAAGGGCGGCCCCGGGGCGGCCTCGGAGACGCTGGCCGTCACGATGTACCGCCAGACCTTCATCCTCAGCGACTACGGGACGGGCGCCGCCGTGGCCGTGATCCTCTCCGTGATCGTCGTCGGGGCGTCGTGGTTCTACCTGCGGCACCAGTACAAGCGAGGCTGACCCATGACCCTCCGAATCATTCGCAACGTCCTGTTCTACGCGCTCGCGGCCGTCTGGGCGCTCCCGCTGTACCTCCTCGTGGTCAACGCGTTCACCCGCGCCGCCGACTACGGCGGGGCCCCCTCGTGGCTGCCCGTCGGGTTCGGCTTCTTCGACAACCTCGCGACCGCCTGGACCGAGTCCCAGCTCGGCCACGGCATGCTCAACAGCCTGCTCTACGCCTCGGCGTCCGCGGGCGTCGCGGTCCTCGCGGCGGGCATGGCGGGCTTCGCGGTCGTGGTGATGCCGCTGAAGCGCCCCACCGTGTGGTTCTGGCTGATCTACCTGGGGACGCTGCTGCCGCTGCAGATCTTCCTCGCGCCGCTGTTCAGCGCCTACGTCTCCACGAGCCTCTACGACACGAACCTGGGCATGATCCTCATCTACTCGGCGATCTGCATCCCGTTCGCGTTCTTCATCGTCCGCAACTACCTCACCACGATCGCCCCGGAGGTCACCGAGGCGGCCAAGCTCGACGGCGCGGGCTGGCCGCGGCTGTTCCGCTCGATCCACCTCCCGCTGATCCGCTCCTCGCTGTTCGCCGCGTTCATCTTCCAGTTCACCTGGGTCTGGAACGACCTGCTGTTCGGGATCACGCTGACGACCAGCCCCGACCGGCGACCGGTCATGGCGGCCCTGGCCGAGATCGACGGCGGCTTCTCGACCTTCGGGCCGCCGGTCGTGCTCGCGGCCGCCATCGTGGCGTCCCTGCCGACGATCGTGCTGTTCCTGACC
Source organism: Glycomyces sp. (assembly GCA_035765105.1). GTDB lineage: Bacteria > Actinomycetota > Actinomycetes > Mycobacteriales > Micromonosporaceae > Glycomyces. The sequence continues at coordinate 62,544 of DASTYG010000104.1, read as the reverse complement.
TGCCAGCGGTTCTTCGTGTCGAGCCTGCGGGCCGCCCGATGAGGCGCGCGGCGGGCGGCGCGGGCCGCCCCGGCGAGCGGAGAGGCTGAGCGATCGCATGGGCGCCACGGGCGGCGGCGACGCGCCGGACCCCAAACCGGTCCAGCGCGCCGCCGCGCCCACCATCCACGACGTCGCGGCCGCGGCGGGCGTCTCGCCGATGACCGTCTCCCGGGCCCTGCGCGGGGGCAAGAACGTCCGGCCCGAGAAGGTGCTGGCCGTGCTCGACGCGGTCGCCGCCCTCGGCTACCGCAGGAACGAGAACGCCCGCAGCATCCGCCCCGGGCAGCGGACCGGCCTGATCGGCGTCATCATCACCAACGTCGCCAACCCCTACTACGCGCAGTTGCAGCTCGGCGCCGAGGAGGTCCTCGCCGGCGGCGGCGTCCGCATGCTCGTCGGCAACAGCGGCGAGGAGGTCGAGCGGGAGCGGAGGCTCGTCCGCGACTTCACCGGACGCCAGGTCGACGGGCTCATCGTCGTCCCCTCGGGGACCGACGCCGCGCACCTGGAGCGCGAGCGGATCGGCGGCGTCCCGCTCGTGCTCGCCTCCCGCCGGATCGAGGGCCTGGCGGCCGACACGGTGCTCATCGACGACGTCGCGGGCGCCTACGAGGGCACGCGGCGGCTCGTCGCCGAGGGCCACGTGCGCATCGCCTACGTCGGCAACATCATGTCCATCTTCACCAGTCGCCGCCGCCTGGCCGGGTTCATGCGCGCGCACGCCGGCGCGGGCCTCCCGGTCGATCCGGCGCTCGTCCGCGTCGGCCAGAACGACCCCGACGCCGCGCGGCGGGCGATGCTCGAACTGCTCGCCTCGCCCGACCCGCCCACCGCGGTCTTCAGCGAGAACAACCGGAACACCGTCGGCGTGATCCGCGCGCTCTCCCAGATGCGGGTCCCGGCCGACCGCATGCGCGTCATGGGCTTCGACGACTTCGAGCTGTCGGACATGACGCCCTTCCCGCTCACCGTGATCGACCACGACGCGCGCGAGCTGGGGCGCACCGCCGCCCGCATGGTCGTCGCTCGCCTGAACGGCGGCGCCACCGACCCGCCGCGGACGGTCCAGCTCCCCGCCACCCTGCTCGACTAGGCCCGGTCCCGGACCGGACCGCCACGACAAGAAGGAGGAAGTCCCCGATGCGCACCACCGGACCATCGTGGATGCACAGCCCCGCCCACCACCAGTGGCTCGCGGACGAGGAACGCCGACTCGTCGCCTTCCACGAGGTGCACGCGCTCGACGACCGGGTCGGCTACTCGCCCCTGGACGCCGCGGGGCGCCCCGAGACCGGCGCCGACCGCGAACTGTGGCTCAACTGCCGGATGATCCACTGCTTCGCGCTCGAGCACCTCCGCGGCCGCCCCGGAGCGGCCGCCGTCGCCGCCCACGGCCTGGAGGCCCTCGGCGCGTGGTTCGCCGACGGCGAGCACGGCGGATGGTTCGCCGCCGTCGCCCCCGACGGCCGCCCCGCCGACACCGCCAAGAGCGCCTACGCGCACGCCTTCGTGATCCTCGCCGGCGCCTCGGCGACGCAGGCGGGCCTCCCCGGCGGGGCCGAGACGCTCGCCGAAGCGCTCCGGGTCGTCGACGAGCGGTTCTGGCGGGACGGGGAGGGCGCCGCCGTTGACGCCTGCGACCGCGACTGGGTCCTGTCCGAACCCGACTACCGCGGCCAGAACGCGAACATGCACCTCGCCGAGGCGTACATGGCCGCGTCCGAGGCGCTCGGGGACGAGCGGCACGCCGTCCGGGCGCTGCGCATCGCCGAGCGGATCATCGACGGGGCCGCCCGCGAGCACGGCTGGCGCGTCCCCGAGCACTTCGACGCGACCTGGACGGCCGTCCCCGATTACAACGCCGACCGGCCCGCCGACCGGTTCCGCCCCTTCGGGAGCCTCGTCGGCCACTGGTTCGAGTGGAGCCGCCTCCTCCTCCAGCTCGACGCGCTGCTGCCCGGACGCGCGCCGTGGGCGGCCGGCGCCGCCCGCGACCTGTTCGCCGCGGGCGTCACCGAAGGCTGGGACCGCGCCCGGGGCGGCGTCGGCTACAGCGTCGACTTCGCGGGCCGCCCGGTCAACCCCGACCGGATGCACTGGGTCGCCGCCGAGGCGATCGGCGCCGCCGTCGGCCTCGCCCAGGCCACCGGCGAGGAGGAGTACGAGCACTGGTACCGGGCGTTCTGGGATTACGTCGCCCGCCGCCACATCGACCGGAGCGGGGGGAGCTGGTGGCACGAGCTGGACGGGGACGGCGCGCCCAAGGGCGACACCTGGGCGGGCAAACCGGACCTGTACCACGCCCTCCAGGCGACCCTGTACGCTCGCTCGCAACCCGGCGCGGGCCTGCTCGCGGCCGCCCGGGAAGGGAGGCAGTCGTGAACGCGCAGCCGTTGCTGGAGATCGGCGGCACCCATGTGACCGCCGCCCTGGTCGACCCCGCCGACTGGACCGTCATCGAACAGGCCCGGTTCGCCCTCGACGCCTCGGCGAGCGCCGAGGCGCTGCTCGACGCCTTCGCGGCCGCCGCCCGCGCGGTCGGGCCCGGCACCACCTCGCGGTGGGGCATCGCGATCCCCGGGCCGTTCGACTACGCCCACGGCGTCGGCGACTTCACCGGCGTCGCCAAGTTCGGCGCGCTCAAAGGCGTCGACGTCGCCGAGGGGCTGCGGCTGCGGCTGGGCGCGGCCGCGACCGAGTTCGTCTTCGTCAACGACGCCGACGCGTTCGCCATGGGGGAGTGGACCGCCCTGGACGCCCACCTCCAGCGCGCGGTCTTCCTGACCCTCGGCACCGGCATCGGGTCGAGCTTCCTGTCCGGGGGCGCGCCGGTCACCGACGCGCCCGGCCTCCCGCCGGGCGGCGACGCCCACCTCCTGCACTGGCAGGGGCGGCCGCTCGAGGAGACCGTGTCGCGGCGCGCCATCACCCGCGCCTACGCCGCGCGGACCGGGCGCACCCTGGACGTCCACGAGATCGCCGCCGCGGCGAAACGGGGCGAGGACGCCGCCCGGCTGGTCTTCTACCGCAGCCTGTACGCGCTCGGCGCGTGCATGGCCCCGGCCGTCGAGTCCTTCGACCCGCAGGTCCTCGTCGTCGGCGGCTCCATCGCCAACTCCTGGGACCTGGTGCACGGGCCGCTCGCGGAGGGCCTGACCGAGGCGAGCCCCACGGCGGGGACGCGGGTGCGCGTGCAGCGGGCCCGCTCGGCCGACGACGCCCCCCTGGTCGGCACCGCCAGGGCCGCCGGGCTCCTGCGTCCGGCCGTCAGCCGATGACGAACACCGCGACCGCCGCGCTGGCCGCCGCCCCGGCGAAGCACAGGGCGGCGACCGGCCGGCTCGCGGGCACCTCGCCCTCGCCGTAGCCGCTCGCGAACTGCTCCAGCCGGTCCCGCATGCGGTCTTTGAGCCTGAGCCCGGCCACGAGCACGCCGAGCGTGGGCAGCGCGTAGACCGCGGTGTAGCCCGCCAGCAGCGCCAGGCGCTCCGCGGTGCCGATCGGGGCGTCGACGAGGCGGCTCACCGCGAAGAACAGCGGGAAGGCGCTCGGCAGGTCCGCGGCCGTCGTCAGGGCCCCCAGCCCGACGGCGCTCCACGGGTTCACCCACGCGGGCAGCCGCACCGCCCACCGCTTCGGGCGCGTCCGCAGGCGGCGCAGGCCGAGCCGGAGGAGGAACAGGGCCAGCGCGGCCAGGATCGCGCGGCGGGCCCACACTGTGAACTCGGCCAGTGCCTCCTCGGCCGCCGTGGCGCCCAGCAGCAGGGCCGCGGCGACCAGGAAGAAGGCCAGCACCGCTCCGGCCAGGTAGGACCACCCGGCGGCCGCCGGCCGCCGGGCGGTCAGCACGATCACGATCGCCGCCAGCATGGTCGAGGTGTTCAGCGAGTCCAGGACGGCCAGTCCCGCCAGTCCCGCCAGGAATCCGAAGTCCACGCCGCCGCTCCAATCCACCGGGTCCGGTAAGACTATGCGCCCGCGCCGCCGGGGCGCCCCGGCGCTCAGGGGGCGGCGGCGCGGTCCGGGTCGAGGCCGCCGGTGAGGGCGCGGACGGTGGCCTCGACGAGGGCGCGGTCCAGCGGCGCCCGCTCGAAGACGCGGTGGATGGGCCAGCCTTCGATGAGGACGTCCAGGGCCAGGCAGACCCGTTCGGGGAAGTGGAGTTCGAGGCTCGCCCGGCTGCGGTGGAGCCAGGCCCGGGCGATGTCCATGACCTGCGGGTGGTGGTTGGCGTAGGCGTACATCTCGAAGATCAGGGCCATCTCGCGGGGCGTGGCGTACTCGGGGCCGCAGATGAGGTCGACGACGGCGGCCTCGGCCTCGGCGCGGTCGGCGGCCTCCTCCAAGGATTGTCGGTAATGGACGGACATGGTGTCGGCGAGGCGGGCGAACGCCTGGGCGATCAGGTCGTCCAGTCCCGTGAAGTAGTAGGTGAGCGATCCGAGCGGGACCCCGGCCCGGGCCGCGATGCGCCGGTGGGTGGTCCTGGGGCCCCCGGACTCGGCGATCACGTCGAGCGCCGCGTCGAGGATGCGCTCCTTGCGCCCCGGGTCGTTGGGGACCTCGCGCCGTGTTCCGCCCATGTGACCAATCTGCCATATCCGGGGCGAGGCTCCGGGTGGAGGCCGACCGGCGAAGTGTGTACGGTCGTACAGATTCTGCCGTCCTCTTGCAAAGGCGACCCCGTGACCGCTGCCCTCCGCGCCCGCAGGAACGCCCTGTCCGCGCTCTTCCTCCTGCCCGGACTCACCATCGCCTCGTGGGTCACCAGGACGCCCGACGTGCGCGACCTCGTCGACGCCTCGACCGCTCAGATGGGCCTCATCCTCTTCGGCCTCTCCGTGGGCTCGATGATCGGCATCCTCTCCTCCGGGCCGCTCGTGGCCCGCTGGGGCACCCGCCCGGTCCTGGTCGCCGGGACCCTCGTCATCGCGCTCGGCTCGGCGGTCATCGGCACCGGCGCGCACGCGGGCTCGGGCCTCCTGGTCGCCGTCGGCCTGGGCCTGTTCGGCTGCGGCATGGGCGGCGGTGAGGTCGCCCTCAACATCGAGGGCGCCGAGGTCGAACGCCGCCTCGGACGCTCGACGATGCCCCTGATGCACGGCTTCTTCAGCCTCGGCACCGTCGTCGGCGCGACCGTCGGCATGCTCCTGACCGCCGCGGCCTTCCCCGTCGTCGCCCACCTCTGGATCATCGCCGCGATCGTGGTCGCGGCGCTGGCGGTGGCGATCCGCCCCGTCCCCGCGGGCGTCGGCAAGCGGACCGCGGCGGTCGCCGCCACCGCGCCGCGCACCGCGGTCTGGAAGGACCCGCGGCTGCTCCTCATCGGCTGCATCATCCTCGCGCTGGCCATGGCCGAGGGGACGGCCAACGACTGGCTGCCGCTGGTCATGGTCGACGGCCACGGCCTGGACGCCGCCCTCGGCTCGGGCGTCTTCGCCGTCTTCGCCGCCGCGATGACCGTGGGCCGGTTCGTCGGCGGACGCTTCGTCGACCGCTTCGGCCCCGCCGCGGTCCTGTGCGCCAGCGCCCTGGTCAGCGTCGGCGGCCTGGCCCTGGTCGTCTTCGCCGACGCCCAGATCGTCGCCGGCTCGGGCGCGATCCTGTGGGGCCTGGGCGCCTCGCTCGGCTTCCCCGTGGCCATCTCGGCGGCGGGCGACTCCGGCGAGGACACCGCCGCACGGGTCTCGCTGGCCGCGACCATCGGCTACGTCGCCTTCCTCGTCGGCCCGCCGGTGCTGGGCTTCCTCGGCGAGCACTACGGGCTGCGCTCGGCGCTGATCCTCGTCCTGCTGCTCGTCCTCGCCGCGGCCTTCATCGCCCCCGCCGCCCGCCGCAGGCCCGAGCCCGAGCCCGAGCGCGAAGCGGCCCGCTCGCACTGACCCCGCCCCGGCCGGCGGGGGTCAGCGGGTCCTGCATATGACCGGGGCGTTGCCGATGCCCTCGGCCTTCAGCTTCGCGGCGACGGACGCCCGGAAGCTCGGCTTGGCGAAGTTGAGCATGAACCTGATCGGCCCCGTCGGGAGCCGGACGTGGTTGACGAGCGCGTAAGGGGATTCGCGGATCGGCTGGAGCAGGGCGGAGTCCTCCACGCGGGCCTCGTCGACGAACCAGCCGGTGACGTCCTCCCACGTGCGCAGCGCGGCCGCGGGATCGGCGGCGGTGAAGTGGTTGAACAGGAAGGCGCCGGCATGATCGCGGTCGATGTCGCCGATCCGGCGGAGGTTCCGCGCGGCCATGGCGAAGTCGGGGGCCATCGCCTGATACGCCTCGGCTGCCTCGACCTCGGGTATGGACTCGGGCGAGGCCGTCTGGACGAGTACCAGGGCGTCGAACTTCGGACTGCCTTCGACGGGCGGGATCAGCACCGCCTCGTAGACGGTCGCGGTCATCACCTCGCTCAAGGACGCCAGTCGCCGCGCCTGCCGTTCGCACGATTCCAGCACTCGTCGGCGCTCGCCGTCGGCGCGGACGAAGGGGGCCCGCTTCGGCGGGGCGATGCGGAACCCCAGGTAGAGGTAGCCGAAGTCCGTCGGTTCGGTGAAGCGGGTCCGGGGGTGTGCGGGCTGGGAGTCGTCGGTGGTCATCGCGGCTTCCTTCGTGCGGGGTCCGATGGTCGACCGATAAATAATCGATCGTTCTATTAATTTACTGTAGCAGTATCGTGAAGTCATGACCGAGAGGACTGCAGATGACGGTTGACCAGCGCGGCGGCGCCAGGCGGCGGCCGGGGCGGCCGCCCCGCTCGGAAGCCGGCGACACGAAGGCGCTCCTGCAGAACGCGGCGCTGCGCTTGTTCGCGCGGCACGGGTTCGCCGGCACATCGATCCGGGCGATCGCCCAGGAGGTCGGACTGAGCGAGAGCGTCATCTACGCCCATTTCGCCAACAAGCAGGCCGTCTTCGAAGCCGTGCTCGCCGAGTTCGGGCCGCGGACGCACGACCGGGGCGAACTCGGACCGGGCCCCGCCGCGGACGATCCGGCGCCCTACCTCCTGGCGCTCGCCCGGACCGCCCTGGAGGAGTGGGACCGCGAGGAGGCGCGGTTGCTGATGAGCCTGATGGCCCGCGACGGCCTACTGCACAGCGCCGCCTTGCAAGAGGCCCTCTCGGCGATGCGGCACTCGGTCGAAGCGCTGTTCGAACGCTGGATCGAGGCCGGCCGGGTACGCCGGGACCTGGGCACGCCGCAGAGCCTGGCCCTGTCGTTCACCGGCCCCATCGGGCTGACCAGGATCATGTGCCTCCATGCGGAGGCGACCGAGGACCAGCGCGCCGCCGCGCGCGCCGACATCCTCGACCACGTGGCGACCTTCAACCGGGCCGTCTTCGGCGGCGCTACCGCCAGGTCGTGAGCTTCGCCGGATCGCGCATGACCCACAGGCGCCCGATCCGCTCCCCGTCGCCGTCGGCGGCGATGGCGGCGACCACGCGGCCGTCGCCGCCGCGCGCCACCAGGCCCGGCCGCGCGCCGACCGCCGCCGCCTCCACCACCAGGCCGGGCACCTTGCGGTGCACGTCCAGGAACACCGCCGCGACCGCCGCGGCCCCGCGCACCGGCGCCGCGGGGGCGCTGACCCGGCCGCCGCCGTCGACCACGGCGGCCGCCGCCGGGTCCAGGGCCGCCACCAGCGCCGCCGCGTCGCCGGTCTGCCACGCCTCCTTGAACGCGGCGACCGTGCGCGCGTGCTCCTCCCGCCCGATCCGCTGACGGCGGCCCTGCCGCAGCCGCCGCCGCGCCGACGACGCCAGCTGGCGGCACGCCCCCGGCGACCGGCCGACGATGCCGCCGATCTCCGCGAACCGGTGCCCGAAGACCTCGTGGAGCACGAACACGACCCGTTCGGCGGGCGTCATCGTCTCCAGCACGACCAGGAGCGCGACGTCCAGCGACTCGTCCAGGGCCACCAGCTCGGCCGGGTCGCCGGAGCGCCGGTCGACCGCCAGGCTCGTCCACGCCGCCGAGGGCGAGACGGGCTCGGGCAGCCACTCGCCGACGTACCTGACCCGCCGCCGCCGGGCCGAGCCCAGGACGTCGATGCAGATGCGGCTGAGGACCGTGACCAGCCACGCCGTCGGCGAGCGCACCTCGTCCCTGCCCTGATCGGACATGGCGTACCAGCGGGCGTACGCCTCCTGGACGGCGTCCTCCGCCTCGGCGACCGATCCGAGCATCCGGTAGGCCATGTTCATCAGCAGACGGCGGTCCCGCACCGGCACGGCCTCCTCCTGCACTTCCATGCGATGAATCCCCACGACCACAGTGACGACGCGGGCCGCCGAAACGTGAGGCGGCGCCCCGCTCCGGCGCGGACCTGACATTCCGTCGCCGCGTCTCGTCGGGATCGGTGCGGGCGCATCCGGCGCCCGCGTGCGGAACCAAGGAGTACCACAGGCCATGACCGAGCAACCCGTCACGTTCATCAACGTCCTCGAAGTCCCCCCGGCGCGCCAGCGGGAACTGGTCGACCTGATCGTCGAGGGCGCCGAGACCGTCATCAGGCAGCGCCCCGGCTTCGACGGGCTCACCGTCTTCGCGAGCCTCGACGGCACCGGGGTCGTCAGCTGCGCGCGCTGGCAGAGCGCCGAGGACGCCAAGGCGACCCAGGCCGACCCGGCGGCGGCGGCCCACGCCGGGCGCATCGCCGCGATCGCCCAGACCCGCCCCGCGGTGTACCGGCTCACCGCCGAAGTGCGGTGAGGCGCCGGTGCCGCTCGTCCTCGCCGTCGTGATCGTCTCGGCCACGGCGCTCGCCAACGCGGCCATCGCCGCGGCGGACCTGGCGCGGGCGAAGTTCGTCCTCGCCAACTCCGCCGAGGTCGGGGTGCCCGAACGCTGGCTCCCCGGCCTGGCCGCCCTCAAGCTCGCCGGGGCGGCCGGACTGCTCGCGGGACTGCTGGGCCCGACCGCCCTCGGCGTCGCCGCGGCGGTCGGCCTGGTGCTGTTCTACGTCGGCGCCGTCGCCGCCCATCTGCGGGCGAAGGTCTTCTACAACATCGCCTTCCCCGGCGCCTACCTCGCCGCCGCGGCGGCCTCGCTGGCGGTGATGCTCGCCCGGTGACCGCCGCGGCCTCAGCCCGGCCTGACGGAGGCGAGCTGGGTCCGGTTCGCCACGCCGAGCTTCGCGTACACGTGGGACAGGTGGGTCTTCACCGTGGCGCGGCTCATGAACAGCCGCCGCGCGATCTCGGGGTTGGTCAGGCCGGTGACGGCCAGCTCCACCACGGCCAGCTCGGTGGGGGTCAGGCTCGCCCAGCCGCTGGCGGGCCGGGAGCGGCCGCCGCGGGCGCGCCGCGCGTACGCGACGGCCTCGTCGAGCGCCATGCGCCGCCCCGCCTCGCGGGCCTCGCTCGGCGCGGGGCGGCCCGTGTCCGGGCGGGGGAGGCCGAACGCCTCCCTCGCCCGGTCGCACGCGCCGCGCAGCCGGTCGGCCTCGACGCCCGAGCCCGCCCGGTCGGCGAGCGCGGCGAGGTGTTCGAGGCTCCGCACGCAGCCGAGGAGCAGGCCGTGCTCCGAGCGCAGCGCGAGCGCCTCGTGGTGGAGGTCTTCGGCCCGCCGCGGATCGGTCGCGGCCGCCAGGAGCGCCGCGACCTCCGCGGCGTCGGCCCGCAGCCCCGGCATGCCCAGCTCCCGGGCGGCGCGCGCCGCCAGCGCGGCGTGCTCGGCCGCCGACGGGCTCCCCGAGGCCAGCAGCGCCCGGGCGAGCCCGAGCCGGGACGGCGGCGAGAGCAGGTGCTCCGCGAGGCCGCCGGGGTCGGCCAGGTCGCGTTCGAACCAGCGGCGCGCCCCCTCGGCGTCGCCGTCGCCGAGGTGGAGTTCGCCGACGCAGGCCCACAGCCCCGGGACGAACGGCGGGGGATCGGCGCCCTCGACGAGCCGCACCACCGGCGCCAGCGCCGCCCGCGCCTCCTCCCGGCGCCCGGTCGCCAGCGCCACGCGGGCCGCCGCGACGTGCGCCGAGCCGACGCGGTGGTAGTCGCCCAGCGGCGCGGCCAGCCGCAGCGCCTCGCGCGCCAGATCGCCGGCCCTGTCCGACTCGCCGCCGTGCGCCACGCTCACGGCGAGGAACCCGCACGCCGTCGAGGCGACCTCGCGGTCCCCTCTGGACACCAGTCCCCGCCGTCCCTCCTCCAGCAGCGCCGCGGCGCCCCGGTGGTCGTCCCGCAGATGGCGCACGATGCCCATGAGGACGTTCGCGCTGTCGTAGACGAACGCGTCGCCGATCCGCCCGGCCCGCTCCCGGGCCTCGGCCGCCGCCTCCCAGGCCGCCTGGAGGTCGTCGTAGAGGCTGTCGATCGCCCGCAGCGACAGCGCCAGGCACGCCGACCGCTCCTCGCCGACCGCCTCGGACAGCGCGAACGCCCGGGCGGCCAGGCCGTGCCCCTCGACCGGCGCGGCGGTGTCGGCGACCAGCGCCAGGCCGGTGAGCAGCCGCGCCTGGAGCGGCGTGCGCTCGCCCTCGCCCCGTGCGAGGGCGGTGCGCAGCAGCGCCATGCCCTCCCGGCCGCGGCGACTGGAGTGCCAGAACCACGGCAGCTCGGCCGCCAGGCGGCGGCCCCGCTCGGGGTCGTCGCGCGCGAGCCCCCAATCGAGGGCGGCGCGGAGGTTCTCGTACTCGGCGGCGACGCCCGCCCGCCACGCGTCCTTGTCGGTGTCGATCAGCGGCCGCAGCGATTCGGCCAGCGCGAGCGCGACCTCCAGGTGGCGCGTCCGGACCGCCGCGGCCGCCCCGGAGTCGGCGAGCTTGCGCTCGGCGTACTCGCGGACGGTCTCGAGCATGCCGAACCGGGCGGCCTCGCCGCCGGTGTCGGCCGTCAGCAGCGACTTCTCCACCAGGCGCCGCAGCGACTCGCGGACGGCGGCGCGGTCGAGCGCCCCGTCCGCGCACAGCGCCGCGGCCGCGGCGGCGGTGAACCCGCCCCGGAACACGCTGAGCCGGGCGAACACGGCACGGTCGGACGCGTCGAGGAGGTCGTGGCTCCACGCCATCGAGGCGGCGAGGGACCGGTGCCGGGCCGCCGTCCCGTGCGGCCCGCGGACCAGCAGCCGGAACCGGTCGTCGAGGCCGTCGAGGATCTCCTTGGGGGCGAGCGTGCCCGACCAGGCCGCCGCCAGTTCGACCGCCAGCGGCACCCCCTCCATGCGCGCGCAGGCCGCGGCCACGTGCCGCTCGGCCTCCTCCGACTCGGGCGGCCTCGCGGCCCGGGCCCGGAACAGCGCGACGGCGTCCTCCAGCCGCATCGGCGGGACCCGCCAGACGGTCTCGCCGGGCACGCGGAGGGGTTCGCGGCCGGTGCACAGGATCGTCAGCTCCGGGCAGCGGCGGAGCAGCTCGCCCGCGACGTCGGCGGCGGCCGCCAGGACGTGCTCGCAGTTGTCCAGGCACAGCAGCGCCGGCCCGACCCGCAGCCGCTCGGCGAGCACGCCGAGGGCGTCCCCGCCGCTCGCGTGCCACGCGCCCGCCGCGGCGGCGACCAGGGCGACCACGGCGTCCGGGTCGTCGGCCGCGCTGAGGTCGGCCCAGTGGACGGGCCCGCCGGCCGAGCGGGCGGCGCGCACGGCCAGCCGGGTCTTGCCGCAGCCGCCGGGCCCGACCAGGGTGACCAGCCGCGCCGAGGCGAGCGCGGCGGCGACCGACCGGAGCTCGTCGCCGCGCCCGACGAAGCCGGTCAGCTCCACGGGGAGACCGATGCCGCTGGTGTCCATGCGGCGAGTCTGCCATTTGGCCACGGGCGCGGGCGATATCGGCCACCTGGCCGATGTTCGGCCCCGGAGTCTCCGCCACCATTGACCGCGCCGAAGGAACACCCGGAACGACGCGTGCGACCGGAGGGCGGGGCGCGGACGCGCCGGTCCCTCCGGCCGCGACGCGCACGCCCCGAACGGAAAGGGACCATCACATGACCACGAACGACTCCGCCGCCGGTGAGTCGGCATTCTCGGTGTCGCGCACCATGAACGCCCCGGTGGCGCGGGCCTGGGACGCCTGGAGGGACCCCGAGCTGATCCGCCGGTGGTGGGGCCCCGCGGGGTTCACCGCCACCGTGGCCGACGTCGACTTCCGCGAAGGCGGGCGGACGCTGGTGGGCATGCGCATGGGCGAGGGCCCCGAGATGTGCAACACCTGGACCTATACGGCCATCGACGAGCACCGCCGCATCGAGTTCGTCTCCCGCTTCGCCGACCGGTCCGGCGCCGAGGTCGACCCCGGCCAGGTCGGGCTGCCGCCCGAGCTGCCCCGGGAGGTCCGCCACGTCGTCGTCTTCGCCCCGGCCGGCGACGGCGGCACCGAGGTGACCGTCGAGGAGTACGGCTACGCGCCCGGCCCGATGCTCGAGCAGTCCAGACTCGGCCAGGAGCAGGTCATGGACAAGATGGCGGCGCTGTTCGCGTGAGCGTCCGCCGGTGCGGGCGTCCCGCCCCGGACGCGGACGGCCCGTCCTGTCGGGGGCGGGTGCTACGGTGCGCCGATGGTGAGAATCGATCGAGCTTCCAGAGACATCGCGGCGCCCGCCGAGCGGGCCTACGCGGCGTTGGTCGACCCCGAGGCGCTCGCGGTGTGGCTGCCGCCCGAGGGCATGAGCGGCCGGTTCGAGCACTTCGACGCCCGCCCCGGAGGGTCGTACCGCCTCGTCCTGACCTATGAGGACAGTGCGGCATCGCCGGGCAAGACGACCGCCGGGTCCGACGTCGTCGAGGCCCGCTTCGTCGAGTTCGTCCCCGGCGAACGGGTCGTGCAGGCGATCGACTTCGTCTCCGACGACCCGGCCTTCGCGGGGACCATGACCATGACGTGGAGCGTCGCGCCCGCCGGCGAGGGCTCGCGCGTCGCGATCGCCGCCGCCGACGTCCCCTCGGGCGTCTCCGCCGAGGACCACGCCGTCGGACTGGCGTCCTCATTGGCGAACCTGGCCGCCTACCTGGAACGATGACAGTACGGCGCGCGGTGGGCGCGGCGGTGGGCACGGCCGCCGCGTTCGGCCTGAGAGTCGACGAGGCGACCGTCCTCCACGAATCGAACCGGATCGCGGTGCGCCTGCTGCCCTGCGCGGTCCTCGCGCGGGTCGCGCCCCTCGCCCACCGGGCGGGCGCGGAGTTCGAAGTCGCGGTCGCCCGCCGCCTGGCCGGGACCGACGCCCCGGCGGCCGGGCTCGAACCCCGCGCCGAGCCCGGCGTGCACGTGCGCGACGGCTTCGCGGTCACCCTGTGGCGCTACCACGAACCGGTGCCGCCGCGAACGATCGCGCCCGCCGAGTACGCGCGGGCCCTCGCGCGCCTCCACGCGGGACTGCGCCGGATCGACCTCCCCGCGCCGCACTTCACCGACCGGGTCGCCCAGGCGCAGCGGCTGCTCGCCGACCCCGATCGCACCCCCGAGCTCGACGACGCCGGGCGCGCGCTGCTCGGCGGGGCACTGAGCCGCCTCGTCCGCGACATCGCCGACCGCGGCGCCGAGGAGCAGCCGCTGCACGGCGAACCGCACCCGGGCAACGTGCTCAGGACCGCCGCCGGGGTGCGGTTCATCGACCTGGAGACCTGCTGCCGCGGGCCGGTCGAGTTCGACCTCGCCCACGCGCCCGAGCCGGTCGGCGGCCACTACCCCCGGGCCGACCCGGACCTGCTCCGCCAGTGCCGGACCCTCGGCTTGGCGATAGCCGCGACATGGCGGTGGGACCGGGAGGACCGGCTCCCGAACGGCCGCGCCCTGGGCGCGCGGTGGCTCGACCAGATCCGGGCCGCGCTCGCCCGGGAGTGAGCGGGCGCGGTCCCCGTGCCCGCCGCCGCTGCGTCGGCGACGCGGCCCCGACGGGCGTGGAAACCGGCGTTGTCCCTGGCAGACATGGAACACGAGCGGCCCTAGCCTTAGTGATGTGTGATATGTTACTGTCTCCGAATGGCGCAAGCACCGAGGGCGGACGGTCTCCCCGCCGCCCGTCGCTCCGGACACCGGAGACGCCATCACCCCTGCGGTGACACGGCGACCGGCCGCTCCGGCGGACGGCGTCCCGGCGCGCGGCGCACGCGCCGGGGCCACCGGTGCGGCGCCTGCCGCGGCGGCGCGGATTCGGCGATCCGTGCGCACCGCAGTGACATGTCACATGCCATACCGAAAGGCGATGCGATCGCCGATGGACGCCGGACGGCACGGCCCGCGCACGGCACGCGGCCCGCACAGTCCATCGCGAGGACATCGCAGCACGGAGGTTCGCGGAACCTCCGATGCCGGCAGCTCCGGCGCCCCGCCCCGATCCCCGAGGCGGCCGACCGGCGCGAAGAACCGATAGGAATTCCCTCATGATCAAGAGATTGACCCGCGCTCCCGCGGCCATCGCGGCCGCGGCGCTGCTGCTCACCGCCTGCGGCGGCGGCGACACCGACGCCTCCGGGAACGGCGGCGACGATCCCGTCCAGGGCGGCACCGTCCACATGCTCCAGAACGCCGACTTCTCCTACCTCGATCCGGCCCGCGGCTTCGACGGCGGCGTGAACGCGTTCTACCGGCTGGTCTACCGCGGCCTCACCATGCAGGCCGCAGGCGACGCCGAGGACCCCAACGCGATCGTCCCCGACCTGGCCGAGAGCCTCGGCACCGCCTCAGAGGACGGTCTCACCTGGACCTACACCCTCAAGGACGACCTGAAGTTCGACAACGGCGACCCCATCACCTCCGCCGAGGTCGCCTTCGGCATCTCCCGCGCCTGGGACCCCGAGATCGGCATCGGCTCGCCGTGGCTCAAGCAGACCATCGCCGCCCCCGACGACTACCAGGGCCCCTACCAGTCCGGCGAGCACCCCGGCATCGAGACCCCCGACGAGAGCACTGTCGTCTTCCACCTCGACGAGCCCTTCCCCGAGTTCGACAACGTCCTCGCCCAGCCCAACGCGGTGCCCTTCCCGGTCGGGACGGGCGCGGGCGACGAGTTCATCAACGACATCATCGCCTCGGGCCCCTACACGCTCGACACCTACACCCCCGGCAGCCTCATCAAGCTCGTCCGCAACGAGCACTGGGACTCCGGCACCGACGACGTCCGCAAGGCCTACCCCGACGCCTGGGAGTTCGAGATCGGCCTCGAAGGGGCCACGATCGACGAGCGGCTCATGGCCGGCCAGGGGACCGACGTCAACGCCATCTCCGGCGTCATCCAGGCGGCCACCCTGGCGCGCGTGCAGACCCCCGACCTCCAGGAACGCCTGCTCACCTCGCCGGCCTACTGCACCACCTACATGTCGATGAACACGACCAAGGCGCCGTTCGACCGGCTCGAAGTCCGCCAGGCGATCAACTGGGCGATCGACCGCACCTCCGTGCAGACCGCCTCGGGCGGCACCCAGCTCGCCGACCCGGCCACCGCGATCATCCCCGCGGCCGTCACCGGCCACAAGGACTTCGACCTGTACCCGAGCGAGGACCACACGGGCGACCTCGACCAGGCCCGGGAACTGCTCGCCGAAGCGGGCCTCGAAGACGGCTTCTCCTTCGTCCTCGACATCCGCTCCCAGCCCAAGATGCAGGCGCAGGCCGAGGCCATCCAGCAGTCGCTCAAGGAGCTCGACGTCGAAGTCGAACTCAACGTCATCGACACCTCGACGTACTACGAGACGATCGGCACGCCCTCGCAGCAGCACGACGCCGCCATCACCGGCTGGTGCCCCGACTGGGCCTCCAGCGCGAGCACGATGGTCCCGCCGCTGATCGACGGGCGCGTCATCACCGACAAGGGCAACTCCAACCTCGCGCAGCTCGACGACGAGGCGATCAACGCCCGCATCGACGAGATCCGCGCCATGACCGACCTCGACGCGGCGAACACCGCGTGGGGCGACCTCGACGAGCAGGTCATGGCCCTCGCGCCGATGGCCCCGCTCGTCCTGGAGAAGGGCATCTTCCTCCCCGGTGAGAACATCGCCGGCTACCACCCCAGCACCAGCCTCACCGATCTGACGATCATCGGGCTGAAAGACCCGTCGCTGGGCTGACACCGATGACCTTCACTCCGACTGACCTCGAAGTCGAAGGCGCGGCGGGCGGCGAGACGGCGGGACACCCCGCGCCGTCCTCGCCGCCCGCACAGCGGCGACGCCTCGTCCGCGCCTTCCTCCGCGACCGCACGGCCGTCGCGTGCGCCGTCTACATCCTCCTGATCATCCTCATGGCCCTCACCGCGCCGCTGCTGGTCAAGATCAGCGGCTGGGGGCCCTACGAGTTCGACCAGAGCGCCGTCGACCCGAACCTGGGCGGACTCCCGCTCGGCTGGGGCGGCGGGATGGGCGCCGAGCACTGGTTCGGCGTCGAGCCCGGCAACGGGCGCGACATCTTCGCCCGCATCGTGTACGGCGCCCGCGTGTCGATGACGATCGCCCTCGCCGCGACCGTGCTGACCAGCGTTCTCGGCGTCGTCTTCGGACTCGTCGCCGGCTACTTCGGCGGCCGCGTCGACATGCTGATCTCCCGCGTCATGGAGTTCCTCATGGCCTTCCCGGCGCTCATCTTCATGATCGCCGTCCTCTCCGCCCTGCCCGCCGACAACCGCCAGTTCCTGCTCGTCGTCGTGATCTCGGTCTTCGGATGGCCGTACCTGGCCCGCATCGTCCGCGGACAGACCATGTCGCTCAAGGAACGGGAGTTCGTCGAGTCCGCCAGGGCCTCGGGGGCCTCCAGCCTCCAGATCATCTTCAAGGAGATCCTCCCGAACCTCGCCTCCACCATCATCGTGATGACCACCCTCGCGGTGCCCGGCTACGTCGGCACCGAGGCGGGCCTGTCGTTCCTCGGCGTCGGCGTCGTCCCGCCGACCCCCTCGTGGGGGCAGATGATCGCCAGCTCCGTGCCCTGGTACGCGGTCGACCCCGCCTACTTCATCATCCCGGGCACCTTCCTGTTCCTGCTCGTGCTGTCGTTCACCGTGCTCGGCGACCGCATCAAGAAGATCGTCGAGTCCGGGGAGGGCCGCGCATGAGCCGTTTCCTCTTCAACCGGCTGCTGGGCATGGTCGTCGTGCTGTTCCTGGTGTGCCTGTTCACCTTCGTGGTCTTCTTCGTCCTCTCGCCCGACCCCGCCGTCCAGATCTGCGGGAAGAACTGCACCCCCGAGGCGATCGACCAGATCCGGGAGAACCTCGGCCTCGACCAGCCGTTCTGGACGCAGTTCTGGACGTTCATCACCGGCCTGTTCGCCGGGCGCACCTACGGGACCGGCGCGAACGCCATCGAATGCGCGGCGCCGTGCCTGGGCTACTCGTTTCAGACCAGCCAGCCGGTCGCCGACATGATCGTGCAGCGCCTGCCGGTCTCGGCGACCATCGCGATCGGCGCCGCGGTCCTGTGGCTGCTCGCCGGGGTCGCCGGCGGACTCGTCAGCGCCGTGCGCGAAGGCAAGTTCGCCGACCGCTTCATCGCCGGGCTCACCCTCACCGGCATGTCCGTCCCCAACTACGTGCTGGCGCTCGCCCTGCAGTTCCTGCTCGTGGTCACCCTCGGGTGGCTCCCGTTCCCGCAGGCGGTGCCCTTCGGGGACGATCCGGTGCAGTGGTTCGCGAACTTCCTGATGCCCTGGATCGTGCTCGCCATCGGCGCGGCGGCCGTGTACACCAGGCTCACCCGCGCCAACGTGATCGAATCGCTCCAGGAGAACTACGTCCGCACCGCGCGGGCGAAGGGCCTCAGTCCCGGCCTGGTCTGGCGCCGCCACGCCCTGCGCCCCGCGCTGACCCCGATCGTCACGATCTTCGGCATGGACTTCGCCAACCTGCTCGGCGGCGCCCTCATCACCGAGACCGTCTTCGGGCTCAACGGCATCGGTAAGCTCGCCGCCGACTCGATCACGAAGAACGACCAACCGGTCATCATGGGGGTGACGCTGCTCGCGGCCTTCCTGGTCGTCGTCGGCGCCATGGTCGTCGACCTGCTGTACACCGCCATCGACCCGCGCGTGCGAGTGGGGAGCGCGAAATGAGCACCGCAAAGGACACCGCCGCGGCCGAGCCGCTGCTCCGCGTCCGCGACCTCACGGTCGCCTTCCCGACCGCCCAGGGCCCGGTCGAGGTCGTCAAATCGCTCGACTTCGACGTGGCGCGGGGCGGCGCGCTCGGCATCGTCGGCGAGTCCGGCTCGGGCAAGTCCATGACGAGCCTGGCCGTCATGGGCCTGCTGCCCAAGGGCGCCGAGCGCACCGGGCGCATCGAGTTCGCCGGGACCGAGCTGACGGCCCTGCGCGAGCGCGCCATGCGGGCCGTCCGCGGCGACCGCATCGCGATGATCTTCCAGGACCCGCTCTCCTCGCTCAACCCCTACTACACGGTGGGGACGCAGATCGCCGAGGCGTAC
Source organism: Glycomyces sp. (assembly GCA_035765105.1). Lineage (GTDB taxonomy): Bacteria > Actinomycetota > Actinomycetes > Mycobacteriales > Micromonosporaceae > Glycomyces. The sequence continues at coordinate 44,175 of DASTYG010000104.1, read as the reverse complement.
CGCTCGCACCGCCGCGGCGTGACCCGGCGGCAGGCGCGGGCCGTGGCGATCGCGGCGATGGAGCGCGTGCGCATCCGCGACGCCGCCCGCCGCGTCGACCACTACCCGCACCAGTTCTCCGGGGGGATGCGCCAGCGGGTGATGATCGCGATGATGCTCAGCATGGAGCCCGAGCTGATCATCGCGGACGAGCCGACCACCGCCCTCGACGTCACGGTGCAGGCGCAGATCCTCGACCTGCTCGCCGAGATCCGCGCCGACACCGGCGCGGGGCTCGTCCTGATCACCCACGACCTCGCCGTCGTCAGCGAGGTGACCGACCACATCGTCGTCATGCGCGACGGCGCGCTCGTCGAGCAGGGCTCGGCCGAGCGGATCTTCACCGACCCGCAGGAGCCGTACACGCGCATGCTCCTGGACGCCGTGCCCCGCATCGACGACGAGATCGGGCTCCTGCGCACCACCGAGGAGGACCGATGAGCGACGGACGGGAAACCCTGCTGCGGGCGCGGCACCTGGTGAAGGAGTTCGCCTCGCCCTCCGGCGGCGTCTTCGGCCGCACCAGGCGCTTCCGCGCGGTCGACGACGTCTCGCTGGAGGTGCGCACCGGCGAGACCCTCGCCCTGGTCGGCGAGTCCGGCTCGGGCAAGTCGACCACGGCGCGGCTCATCGCGCGGCTCATCGACACCACCAGCGGCTCGATCGAGTTCGACGGCAGGGAGGTCCACTCCCTCACCGGGAAGGCGCTGCACGCCTACCGCGGCGAGGTGCAGGTGGTCTTCCAGGACCCGTACTCCTCGCTGAACCCCAAGCACACCGTCGAGCGGATCGTCACCGCGCCGCTGCTCTACCAGCGGCGCCCGATCCCCGGCGGCGCCCGCGCCTTCACCGGGGCGCTCATGGAGCGCGTCGGCCTCAACCCCGACCACTCGGCCCGGTTCCCCGCCCAGTTCTCCGGCGGGCAGGCGCAGCGCATCGGCATCGCGCGGGCACTGGCCGTCTCCCCCAAGATGATCATCGCCGACGAGGCGGTGTCGGCCCTCGACGTCTCGGTGCAGGCGCAGGTCATCAACCTGCTCCGCCGCCTCCAGGACGAGGAGGGCTTCAGCTACCTCTTCATCGCCCACGACCTGGCCGTGGTGCGGCAGATCGCGACGCGGGTGGCGGTGATGAACGAGGGGCGCATCGTCGAGACCGGCGACCGCGACCAGGTCTTCGACGCGCCCCGCGACGACTACACGAAGAAGCTCCTCGCCGCCGTCCCGCGGATCAGACCCGAATGGGACGCCGCGCGGCGCCGGAACGAGGCGGCCCGCGAGGACCGCGAACGGAAGGAGGCCGGACGGTGACCGAATACGCGATGCCCGGCATGTGGGTGCGCGAGCGGACGGTCCGCGTCCCGCTCGACTGGTGGGACCCCGCCGGGGAGATCGACGTCTTCGTCCGCGAGATCGTCGACCCCGACCGCCGCGGCGACGAGTCGCTGCCGCTGCTCACCTACCTCCAAGGCGGCCCCGGCGGCGCGAACCCGCGCCCCACCGAGGTCTCCGGCTGGCTGGAGGAGGCCCTGCGGCACTACCGGGTCGTCCTGGTCGACCAGCGCGGCACCGGACGGAGCACCCCGCTCGACGCCCGGGCCGTCGCCGCGATCGGCGACGCGCGGGCCGGGGCCGACCACCTCGCCCGCTTCCGCGCCGACTCGATCGTCCGCGACCTCGAGCACGTCCGCGCCGCCCTCTACGAAGGACGCAAGTGGGCCACGCTCGCGCAGAGCTACGGCGGCTGGCTGACCCTCGCCTACCTCTCGCACGCCCCCGAGGCGATCAGCGCGAGCTACGTGTGCGGCGGCATCCCCGGAAACCCCCTGGACGCCGAGGAGGTCTACCGGCGCACCTTCGACCGCGTCGCGGCCAAGACCGCCGAGTACTACCGGCGGTACCCGCAGGACGCGGCGGCGGTCGCCGCCGTCGCCGACCGCCTCGCCGCCGAGGAGGTGCTGCTGCCCGACGGCGACCGGCTCACCGTGCGCCGCTTCCAGTCCCTCGGCCTCGACTTCGGCATGAAACCGGGCTTCGAGCGGATGCACTGGCTCGTCGAGGACGCCTTCACCGGCGACCGCCTCTCCGAGGGGTTCCTCGCCGCGGTCCTCGCCCGCACCTCCTCGGCCGCCAACCCGCTCTTCTGGACCCTCCAGGAGTCGATCTACGGCGACGGCGCGAACGGCCCGACCGCGTGGGCCGCGCAGCGCGAACGCGACCGCCGCCCCGAGTTCGGCGAGGACGTCCGCCCGCTCCCGTTCACCGGGGAGATGGCCTTCCCCTGGATGTTCGAGGAGGTCCGGCTGCTGCGCGGCTTCGGCCCCGCCGTGCGGGCCCTCGCCGAGCGCCGCGAGTGGAGTCCGATCCTGGACCCCGACCGCCTCGCCGCCAACGAGGTCCCGGTGGCCGCGGCCGTCTACTTCGACGACATGTACGTCGACTCGGGGCTGCAACTGGACACCCTCGGCGGCATCGGCAACGCCCAGGCGTGGGTGACCAACGAGTTCGAGCACGACGGGATCGGATCGGGCCGGGTGCTCACCCGGCTGCGGGAGATGGTCCGCGACCGAGGAGGAGAGCAGCGATGACCGGAACGACACGCCCCCCCTACGCGGGCACCCGCTACCCCAGGCTCGCCGACATCCCGGCCTTCACCGAGCACATCGCCGCCGGCTGGGGCGACGAGCCGGTCCCCGCGCGCGTCGTCCCCGGCGCCGCCGAGGCCGCCGCCGCGCACCGCGAACGGCTGAGCGCCCTCGTGCCCGGGGCGGCGGTCGTCGTCGCCGCCGGCACGGCCCCGGTCCGCAACGACGACTGCGACTACCGCTTCCGCGCCGACAGCGACTTCGCCTGGCTGACGGGCTGCCAGACGGAAGCGGGCGTGCTGGTGATGACGCCCCGGCCCGGCGGCCACGACGCCGTCCTCTACCTCCCGCCGCCGCTGCGGCCCGGCGAGACCGGCTTCTTCGCCGACGCCGCCCACGGCGAACTGTGGGTCGGCGCCTCCCCGGGACTGCCCGAATGGTCCGCGGCCCTCCAGATCGCCGTCGAACCGGTCGCCGCGCTCGACGACCGCGGCGACCTGGGCGGCGCGCTCGCGAGCCGCTCGGTGGGCGACGACCTCGTCGCCCGCCACGGCCTCGCACGCTCCGCGCCGCTGGGACGGCACCTCTCCCGCCTGCGGATGGTCAAGGACGCCTGGGAGATCGAGCAGATGCGCCTCGCGGTCGACGCGACCGTCGCCGGTTTCGGCGAGGTCGCCCGCGAAGTGCCCCGCGCCGTCCGGGACGGCCTGGGCGAACGCTGGCTCCAGGGCACCTTCGACCGGCACGCCCGCACCTTCGGCAACGGCCCCGGCTACGCCACGATCGTCGGCTCCGGACCGCACGCGCCCACCCTCCACTGGGTCCGCTGCGACGGCCCCGTCCTGCCCGACGCCGTGCTCCTGCTCGACATGGGCGTGGAGGCCGACAGCCTCTACACCGCCGACGTCACCAGGACCCTCCCCGCGAGCGGCACGTTCAGCCCCCGCCAGCGCGAGGTCCACGACCTCGTCGAGCGGGCGCACCGCGCCGGCCTGGCGCAGATCCGGCCCGGCACCCAGTACCTCGACTTCCACTTCGCCGCGATGGAGGTCATCGCGCAGGGCCTGCACGACTGGGGCCTGCTGCCGGTGTCGGTCGACGAGGCGCTCTCGCCCCGCGGCCAGCACCACCGGCGCTACCTCGCCTGCGGCATCGGCCACCACCTGGGACTCGACGTCCACGACTGCAGCCGCGCCGAATACGAGGACTACATGGGCGCCGACCTGGAGCCGGGCGTGGTGATGACGGTCGAACCGGGCCTGTACTTCCACGCGAACGACCGCACCGTGCCGCCCGAGCTACGCGGCATCGGCGTGCGGCTCGAAGACGACGTGCTCGTCACCGCCGAGGGTGCCGAAGTCCTCTCCGCGGCCCTGCCGATCGACGCCGACGGCGTCGAGGCGTGGACCCGGTCCCGCCTGCGGGAAGGAGGGGCCGCATGACGGCGATCCCGGCGAGCGCCCCGCTGGCGCGGCCGTTCCCGCTCGGCGCGGCGCGCATCGACGACGGCTCCGTCTTCGCCCGCGCCCGCGACGAACTGCTCCACCTCGCCCGCGTCTACCCCGTCGACCGCCTCCTGGCGGTCTTCCGCCGCAACGCCGGGCTCGACACCCGCGGCGCCGCCCCGCCGGGCAACTGGGAGGACTTCGGGCACCCCGACGAGGCGGCCTGGAGCGAGCACGACTACCCCGGACGCGAGCGGGCCCGGACGGCCAACCTGCTGCGCGGCCACTACGCCGGGCACTTCCTGTCGATGCTCGCGATGGCCGCCGCGGGGACCGGCGACCCCGCGCTGCACGCCAAGGTCGACGAGTTCGTCGCCGGGCTCGGCGAGGTGCAGGACGCGCTCGCGCGCACCGGCCGCTACTCCCACCCGGGCTTCCTCGCGGCGTACGGCGAATGGCAGTTCTCCCGCCTGGAGGACTTCGCGCCCTACGGCGAGATCTGGGCGCCCTACTACACCTGCCACAAGATCATGGCCGGGCTCCTGGACGCCCACGAGCTGACCGGCAGCGACCAGGCCCTGGCGATCGCGACCGCGATGGGCCGCTGGGTCCACCACCGGCTGGCGCCCCTCGACGACGAACGGCGCCAGCGGATGTGGTCGCTGTACATCGCCGGCGAGTTCGGCGGGATGAACGAGACCCTCGCGCGGCTGAGCACGGCCGCCGGCGAGCCCTCGCTGCTGGAGACCGCCGCGTTCTTCGACCAGGAGCACCTGCTCGCCGCGGGCGAGACGCGCACCGACGTCCTCACCGACATGCACGCCAACCAGCACCTGCCGCAGCTCATCGGCTACGTCGAGCAGTACGAGCGCACCGGCGAGCGCCGCTACCTGGAGGCGTCCATCGGCATCTGGGACCAGATCGTCCCCGGCCGCGTGTACGCCCACGGCGGCACCGGCGAGAGCGAGCTGTGGGGACCGCCGGATACGGTCGCGGGCGACGTCGGGCACCGCAACGCCGAGACCTGCGCGAGCCACAACCTGCTCAAGCTCGCCAGGAAGCTCTTCGCGCACACCCTCGACGCGCGCTACATGGACTACTACGAGCGCACCGTCCTCAACCACGTCCTCGGCTCGCGCCGGGCGGTCCGCTCGGACACCGGCCCCGAGGTCACCTACATGTTCCCGGTCCACCCCGGCGCGAAGCGGGAGTACGACAACGTCGGCACCTGCTGCGGCGGCACCGGCCTGGAGAACCACGTCAAGTACCAGGACACCGTCTACTTCCAGGACGCCGGAGGGCTCTACGTCAACCTGCCGGTCGACTCCGCGCTCGACTGGGCCGAGGCGGGCCTGCGGGTGCGCCTGGAGTCGGGCTACCCGCTGGGGAGCGAGGTCGCGCTGCGCTTCGAGGCGCTCGACGGGGCCGAGCCCGCGGCGGCCGAGCGGACCGTCCGGCTGCGCGTCCCCGCCTGGGCCGCGGGGCCGCTCGAACTGCGGCTGAACGGCGAGCCCGCCGGGGTCGAGCCGGTGCCGGGCCGGTACGCCGCCCTGGCGCGCACCTGGCGGCCCGGCGACGAGCTGCGCCTGAGCACGCCCGCCGCGCTCCGCGCCGAACCGGCGGTCGACGACCCCCGCCAGTGCGCGCTCATGCTCGGGCCGACGCTGCTCCTGGCCCGCTCGGAGTCGACCACGGCCCTCGCCTTCCCGCTCGCGGGCAGGCGCGCCTTCGACGGCGGCCTGATCACCGATCGCACCGGCGGCGAACTGCTCGCGCTCCTCGCCGCCGAGGGCACCGTCGACGTCGACGGGACCGCGTTCGAGCCGTGCTGGTCGGGCCTGGACACCAGGTACCACATGTACGTGCGCTCCCAGGACGCCGAGATCGCCTTCGGCGGCAGGGGGACCGGGGTCGCCAACCGGGTCCGGCCGGACGGCGGCACCTTCCTCGACGAGCTGTGGTCGGCCGGGCCCTTCGCCGACCGGGAGTCCTTCCTCGCGAGCGCGACGGCCGCGGCCCGGCGGGTGCGGTCCGAAGGGCTCCTCGGCCGCGACGAACTCGCGGCGGTGCTTCAGGCGGCCGCGGGCTTCGACGGCGCGACCGGGCGCGCCCCGGCCGCCGCGCCGGACGCCGTGCCGCTCCCCGACGACCCGGGGCGCGTGCCGCCCGCCGTCGCCGTCGAGATCCTGGAGGAGCCGGCGCCTTCGGGCTGGTTCACCACCGCGCCGACGGTCCGCCTGCGCGGCTTCGACGTCGACGACCCGGACGCCGAGGCGGGCGACCGGCTCCGGTTGGAACTGCGGGTCTCCGGCGGCGACTGGGCCCCCTACACGGGCCCGGTCCGCATCGCCGAGGAGGGCGTGCACCGCATCGAGGCGCGGGCGACCGACCGGCACGGCCTCACCGGCGCCACGAGCCGGGAGATCAGTGTGGACACCGCCCCGCCGGTCTCGCGCGCCACGGTCAAGGACCTCGGTGCGAGCGTGGAGATCACCCTGCACGCCGAGGACGGCGTCTCGGGGGTCGAACGCGTCCAGTGGGAGGGGCCCGGCACGTTCTGGGGCACCTTCCAGGAGGCGTTCGTCCGCGCGATCGGCCCCGAACCGCAGGTGATCGAGTTCGCCGCGACCGACCGGGCGGGCAACGAGGAGCCGCGGCGGCGGCTCGTGATCCCCGGCGAAGGAGCGTCACGATGAGCGCACGAATCGGCGGCCGTGTCGGCGGCACAGTGTACGCTGCGAGGCGATCGCGGCGGGCTGCCGGACGCCTTTGCGAAGGGGGAGCGGGGAAATGACGTTGCCGTCCATTCAGCGGCTGGAGCCGGGCGAGAGCCTGCGGGCGCGCGTGGAGCGGACGCTCTCGACCGCGATCATCTCCGGCGAGCTCGCCCCCGGGACGCTCCTGACCGTGCCGACGCTGGCCGAGCGGTTCGCCGTGTCGGCGACGCCCGTGCGCGAGGCGATGCTCGACCTCGAGAAGCGCGGCTTCGTCGAATCGGTGCGGAACAAGGGCTTCCGCGTCACGGCGGTGAGCGACGACCTGCTCCACGACATCGTCGAGATCCGGCTGCTGCTGGAGCCGCCTGCCATGGCGCGCCTCGCGGGGGAGTTCCCGGCGGACCGGCTGGAGGAGTTCCGGTCGCAGGCCGACGAGATCGTCACCGGCGCCCGCGCGGGCGACCTCACCGCCTACCTGCTCGCCGACCGGGCCTTCCACCTCGGGCTGACCGAGCTGCTCGGCAACAGCTCCCTGGTCGAGATGATCGCCGAGCTGCGCGCGCGCACCCGCCTGGTCGGGCTGGTCTCGCTGCTGGAGACCAGCACGCTCGACGTCTCGGCGGAGGAGCACCACCGGCTCCTCGACCACCTCGCCGCGGGCGACGCGGACGCGGCGGCCGACCTCATGCGCCAGCACATCCGCCACGCCGTCGGATGGTGGGCCGGGAAGTCCGAAGAGGACGTGGTGGCCTAGCGCCCGGCGGGCCGGACGACGCCCGTTCCGGCCCGCCGGAGCCCCGCCCGCGCGGGCGCGGTGCGACCGCGCCATTGTCCTCAACGTGAATATGTGACATATTACTGATCGAGAGGAGGCGACCATGCGAGTCGATGTCGTGATCGTCGGCGCCGGCATCATCGGCGCGGCGTGCGCCCGCGCCCTGGCGCGCGCCGGACGGCGCGTCGCCCTGGTCGACCGGGGCGCCCCGGCGGCCGCGACCAGCGCGAGCGGCGAAGGCAACCTCCTGGTCTCCGACAAGGCGCCCGGACCCGAACTCGACCTCGCGCTCCTCGCCGCCGACCACTGGCCCCGCCTCGCCGCCGAACTCGCCGACGAGCTCGGCACCGGATTCCCCGCCGTCGAATACGAACGCAAGGGCGGCGTCGTCGTCGCCACCACCGAGGCGGGGGCCGAGCCCCTGCGCGACTTCGCCCGCGGCCAGGCCGCAGCCGGAGTCGCGGTCGACCACCTCGACACCGCCGAGGCCCTCGCCCTGGAACCCCACCTCAACCCCGACCTGACCGCCGCCGTCCACTATGAACAGGACGCGCAGATCCAGCCCGTCGTCGCCACCGAGGCCCTGCTGGCCTCGGCGCGGCGCGCCGGCGCGACCGTCCTGGCCCACCGCGAGGTCGTCGGCGCCCTGCGCGACCGCACCGGGCGCGTCACCGGCGTCCGCACGGCCGCCGGGCCCGTCGCCGCCGACGCCGTCGTCGTCGCGGCCGGACCCTGGTCCGGCGCCGTGGCCGAGGCCCTCGGCGCCGACGTCCCCGTCCGCCCCCGCCGCGGCACCGTCCTGGTCACCGCGCGCATGCGCCAGCGGGTCTTCCACAAGGTCTACGACGGCGACTACTTCGGCGCCACCCAGTCCGCCGACGCCGCGCTCCAGACCTCCAGCGTCGTCGAGTCCACCCCCGGCGGCACCGTCCTCATCGGCTCCAGCCGCCAGCAGATCGGCTTCGACGACCGGCTGGACGTCGCCGTCCTCGGCCAGGTCGCCCAGAAGGCCCTGCGGCTCTTCCCGTTCCTGCGCACCACCCCCGTCATCCGCGCCTACGGCGGCTTCCGCCCCTACATGCCCGACCACCTCCCCCTCGTCGGCGAGGACCACCGCCACCCGGGCCTGTGGTACGCCACCGGCCACGAGGGCGCGGGCATCGGCCTGGCGGGCGTGACCGGCGACCTCCTGTGCGCCCTGATCACCGGCGCCGAACCGGCGCTCGACCCCGGGCCCTTCCGGCTCGCGCGGCCGAGCCTGGCCGACCACCTCCGCACCACCGAGGAAGGAGCGGCATGAGCGGCATCGTCCCCTGGGCGTCCGACCCCGCCCGCCCCGCCGAACCCCGGCCGCTGCGCATCAGCGTCGACGGCGCCCCGATCGAAGGGCTGCAAGGCCAGTCGATCGCCGGCGTCCTCCTCGCGCAGGGCCGCACCGCCTGGCGCGCCACCGTCGCGGGCCGCCCGAGGGGCGTCTTCTGCGGCATCGGCGTCTGCTTCGACTGCATCGCCACCGTCAACGGCGAGAGCGACGTGCGCCTGTGCATGCGCCGCGCCCGGGACGGCGACGTCGTCGAGACCCAAAACGACGCCGCGCCGCCGGACCCGACGGGAGGACAGCCGACATGAGACACGTCCTGGTCATCGGCGCCGGGCCCGCCGGACTCGCCGCCGCCGCCGCGGCGGGCGACGCGGGCGCCCGCGTCACCCTCCTGGACTCCGGCGACGGCCTCGGCGGACAGTACTGGCGGCACCTGCCGCCCGAACGCTCCGGCCGCCGCGAATCCCGCCTCCACCACGGATGGCGCACCTTCGAACGGCTCCGCGACCGCCTCGGCCGCGACGGCGCCGTCACCGTCGTCACCGAAGCCCAGGTCTGGGCCGTCGAGACCCGCGGCGCCGTGACCGCCCGGGTGCTCATCGGCCCCGCCGACGCCGCCGGACGCGAGGCGCGCGCCCTGACCGCCGACGCCCTCGTGCTCGCCACCGGCGCCCACGACCGCACCCTCCCCTTCCCCGGCTGGCACCTCCCCGGCGTCTTCTCCGCCGGAGCCGCCCAGGCCCTCGCCAAGGGCGAACGGATCGCCGCGGGCCGCCGCGCCGTCGTCGCCGGGGCCGGGCCGTTCCTCCTGCCGGTCGCCCAGTCGCTCACCGCCGCGGGCGCCGACGTCCTCGGCGTCTACGAGGCCGCCCGCCCCCGCGCCCTCGCCGCCGGCTGGCTCTCCCAGCCGTGGCGGCTGCCCGGCATGGCCCGCAAGGGCGGCGAACTCGCCGGCTACCTGGCCCACCACCTCGCCCGCCGCGTGCCCTACCGCATCGGCCGCGCCGTGGTCGAAGCCCAGGGCGAAGACCGCGTCGAAGCGGTGGTCACCGCCCGCCTCGACGACCGCTGGACCCCGATCCCGGGCACCGAGCGGACCCTCGCCGCCGACGCGGTGTGCGTCAGCCACGGCTTCACCCCGCGCCTCGAACTGCCCCTCGCCGCCGGGTGCGCCATCGGACCCGACCGCTTCGTCCGCGTCGACGCCGACCAGCGCACCAGCGTCGACGGCGTCTACGCCGCGGGCGAGATCACCGGCATCGGCGGCGCCGACGCGGCGCTCGTGGAGGGCCGCATCGCCGGCCACCGCGCCGCGGGCGGCCCGGCCGCGGCCCTCGGCGCCGCCCCGCGCCGCCGCCGCGCCGCCGCCGACCTCGCCCGGCGCATCGAGGCCGCCCACGGCATCCGCCCCGGGTGGACCTCCTGGATGCGCGACGACACCGTCGTCTGCCGCTGCGAGGAGGTCCCCTACGGGCGGCTCCGCGACGTGGCCGCGGCGACGGCGCAGACCTCGCTGCGCTCCCTGAAGCTCACGACCCGCGCAGGTCTCGGCATCTGCCAGGCGCGCATGTGCGGACGCACGGTGGAAGCGATCACCGGAGCGGACCTCACGCGCGCCGCCGACACCTCCGACCGGCGGCCCCTGGCCGCGCCCATCCGCCTCGGCGACCTCGCCGAGACTCCCCCCACGCCCGACGGCGGCCGTGGCGAGAAAGGTATAGAGACACCATGACTGACAAGAAGTTCGACCTCGGCGGCGTCGTCGTCGCCACGACCCTGGCGTTCAAGGAGGACCCGAAGGCGCCGGCCGGTCTCGCGGTCGACTACGACAAGTTCGCCGAGCACTGCGACTTCCTCATCCGCAACGGCTGCCGCGGCGTCGGCCCCAACGGCTCGCTCGGCGAGTACTCCTCCCTCACCGACGAGGAGCGCCGCAAGGTCATCCAGGTCGCCGTCGACACCGTCGGCGACCGCGGCGTCGTCGTCGCCGGCGTGCACGGCGTCGGCTGGCACCAGGCGGTCCAGTGGACCGAGTACGCCAAGGAGGACGGCGCCGACGGCGTCCTGCTGCTCCCGCCGACGATCTACCGCGCCAACCGCGGCGAAGTGATCGAGCACTACACCAGGGTCGACGAGGTCGGCCTGCCCATGATGGTCTACAACAACCCGCTGGACACGAAGGTCGACCTGACCCCCGACATCATCGCCGAACTGTCCGAACTGGAGAACGTCGTCGCCGTCAAGGAGTTCTCGACCGACATCCGCCGCGTCCTGGAGATCCGGGAGCGGTGCGACATCGACGTCATCGCCGGAGCCGACGACCTCCTGTTCGAATCGCTCGTCGTCGGCGCCAAGGGATGGTTCGCCGGCTACCCCAACGCCTTCCCCCGCGAGGCCGTCGAGATCTACGACCTCGTCAAGGAGGGCCGGATCGACGAGGCCCGCGAGCTGTACACCGGCCTGGTGACCGTGTTCCGCTGGGACTCCAAGACCGAGTTCGTCCAGGCGATCAAACTGTCGATGGACGTCGCGGGCAACACCTACGGCGGCCCGACCCGCCCGCCCCGCGGCCCGCTCTCGCAGGCCCAGAGCGAGCAGGTCACCCGCGACACCCGCCGCGCCCTGGAATTCGCGGCGGCGCGCTAGCCTCCACGCCCCGTGCGGCGCCCCCGGCCCGCACGGGGCCCACCAGCGGAAGGACGACGATGCGAACGACACGGCTGATCAGCGCTGTGGACTCCCACACCGAGGGCATGCCGACCCGCGTGGTCACCGGCGGCGTCGGCGCCATCCCCGGCGCGACCATGAACGACAAGCGGCTCCACTTCATCGCGCACATGGACGAGCTGCGGCGCTTCCTCATGAACGAGCCGCGCGGCCATGCGGCGATGAGCGGCGCGATCCTCCAGCCGCCCACCCGGCCCGACTGCGACTGGGGCGTGGTCTACATCGAGGTCTCCGGCTGCCTGCCCATGTGCGGGCACGGCACGATCGGCGTCGCGACCGTGCTCGTCGAGACCGGGATGGTCCCCGTCGTCGAGCCGGTCACCGAGATCCGGCTCGACACGCCCGCCGGACCGGTCACCGCCAGGGTCGCCGTCTCGGACGGCCACGCCGACTCGGTCACCATCGAGAACGTGCCCAGCTACGTCGACGTCCTCGACGCGACCGTGGACGTGCCCGGCCTCGGCGCCGTCCCCTACTCGATGGCCTTCGGCGGCAACTTCTACGCCCTGGTGGACCTCGACGACGTCGGGCTGCCCTTCGACCGCTCGCACCAGCGGGAGATCCTCGCCGCGGGCCTGGCGATCATGGACGCGGTCAACGCGACCGCCCCGCCCGAGCACCCGCTGATCGCCGGACTCGACCACTGCCACCACGTCGAGTTCATCGCGCCGGGCTCGACCGCCGCGCACTCGCGGCACGCGATGGCGATCCACCCCGGCTGGTTCGACCGCTCGCCCTGCGGCACCGGCACCTCCGCCCGGATGGCCGAACTGTGGGCCCGCGGCGAACTCGCGCTCGGGGCCGACTTCGTCAACGAGTCGTTCATCGGCTCGCGCTTCGTCGGACGGCTCGTCGCCGAGACCACCGTGGGCGGCAAGGCGGCGGTGGTCCCCACCGTCACCGGGCGCGCCTGGGTCACCGGCACCGCACAGTACATGCTCGACCCCGCCGACCCGTTCCCGGCCGGATTCCAGTTCTAGGAGAGACCAATGACGAACCAGGCACCGCCAGACCACATTGAGGACCGCGACCTCGACGCCGTCGCGCGCACCGCCGACGCGGCGGCGCGCGCCCTCGCCGCGACCGCCCCGGCGGCGCGCGCCGCCGCGCTGGTCGCCGCGGCCGACGCGCTGGCGGCGAACGCCGACGAACTGGTGGCGCTCGCGATGGACGAGACCGGCCTGGCCGAGGCGCGGCTGCGCGGCGAGCTGAAGCGGACCGCCGTCCAACTGCGGCTCTTCGCCGACACGATCGTCGACGGCGCCTACCTCGACGCCCGCATCGACCCGGCCGACCCCGAATTCGCGCTCGGCCCCCGCCCCGACCTGCGCAGCGCCAACGAGCCGATCGGGCCCGTGCTCAACTTCGCCGCGGGCAACTTCCCCTTCGCGTTCTCCGTCGCGGGCGGCGACACCGCCGCCGCCCTCGCGGCGGGGAACCCCGTCGTCGTCAAGGCGCACCCGGGCCACCCGCGCCTGTCCGAGCGCACCGCCCGGATCGCGGCCGCCGCCCTCGAAGACGCCGGACTGCCCCCGGGGACGCTCCAGCTCATCGAAGGCCAGGAGCGCGGCGCGGCGATGCTGCGGCACCCGCTGATCAAGGCCGCCTCGTTCACCGGCTCGGTCCGGGCCGGGCGCCTCCTGGCCGACATCGCCGCCGCGCGCCCCGCGCCGATCCCGTTCTACGGCGAACTCGGCAGCGTGAACCCCGTCTTCGCCACGCCCGGCGCCATCGCCGCGCGCTCCGCGGCGTTCGTCTCCGGGCTCGTGGCGAGCGTCAGCGGCTCGGCCGGGCAGCTCTGCACGAAACCGGGACTGGTGTTCCTCCCGGCGGGCCACGGCCTCGACGCCGCCCTCGCCGCCGCGGCGGCCGAGGTCGAGGAGCACCGGATGCTCGACCCGCGCATCGCGGGCGGCTACCGGGACCGCCGCGAGGCGATCCTCGGCACGCCGGGCGTCCGCACCGTCGCCGAGGGGACGGTGCGGACCGACGCGGACGGCCAGGGGTGGGTGCGGCCCACGATCGCCGCCGTCGGCCTCGGCGACCTCCGCGCCGGCCTCGACGCGCTCCTCGACGAGTGCTTCGGGCCGCTCGCGATCCTCGTGGAGACGCCCGACGGCGCAGGCTACGCCGAGCTGCTCGACGAGCTCTTCGAAGGCAGCCTCACCGTCGCGGTCCACCGCACCGAGGACGAGGACGTCGCGCCGCTGGTGCGCGCGGCGGCCCGCCGCGCCGGGCGCGTGCTCTTCGACGGATGGCCCACCGGCGTCGCGGTCACCCCCGCCATGCAGCACGGGGGGCCGTGGCCCGCCACGACCTCGGGCGGCACGAGCGTCGGCACGGCGGCCATCGGGCGGTTCGTGCGGGCGGTCGCCTACCAGAACGCGCCCGCCTCGCTCCTGCCGCCGCCGCTGCGCGACGACAACCCGTGGGGCGTGCCGCAGCGGATCGCCCCGGCCGGCGAGTCAGCCGCGTGGGGCGAGCGGGCCGCGAAGTAGCCGGTCCCGCCCCCGCCGCCGGGCGACGGCGGGGGAGCGGACCGGGGCCGGACGACGCCCGGCCCCGGTCCGCGAACGGCTCTAGACAGCGCGGGCGAGGCGGCCGACGGTCACCAGGGCCTCGGAGAGGCGCACCCCGTCCGCCGCCCCGTCCTCGGGAAGGGACACCGCGACCTTGCTGAGGACCTGCTCGCCGTCGTCGCCGTACCCGGGGTACACGCCGGGGCTCGGGTCGATCAGTATCCAGCCGCCCTCGGGGAACTCCCGGTAGTAGCAGTAGCTGTGGCCGCTCCCGGTCGGGCCGCCGTACCGCCAGCCGCGCTTGAGGAGGCCCGCGATCGGGCCCGCGTCGACCTTCGCGCCCTCGAACCGGGCGAGCCTGCCCGAGGCCCGCTCCTCGTCGGTGAGCGTCAGGACCGGCCGGGCGAGCTGGGCGAAGGGCTGGAGGATCTCGTAGTCGGCGAAGACCTCGGCCCATTCGGCGGTCGCCTCGCCCAGGGACAGCGGGTGCGCGATGCGCACCTCCGCGTCCGGCGGGAGCGCGAACAGCTCGTCGTCCAGGTCGGCGAGCGTGCGGTCCTCGGCGATCCGGAACGACCGCCACGAACCGTCCACATCGGCCTGGAAGACGAGCCGGTGGGCGAGCTGCCACATCACCGGCTGCTCCACCAGGTGGCGTCGGAACTCCTCGGGGCGCCACGTCCGCTGTTCGACCATCGCCGCTTCGAGGCGCTTCACCTGCGCGGCCGCAGTGGACTTGATCTCCTTGCGGAGGGCCGCGAACCGCTCGTGCGCGGCCCGCCCCAGGTCCGGGTCGTCCTTCGCCGTCGGCTTGGGCGCGCTCGCGCGGCGCTTGCCCTGGTCGTCGACGACGTAGGGCTTCAACTGCTCGTCGAACCGCACGGTGAACGAGCGCGGGCCGTAGTCGAGGACGAGCGGCGCCTCCGCGGACAGCCCGAAGTCCGGTACGAGGCGGTCGGCGAGCTGGTCGAGCGTCAGCCCCAGCCGCTCGGCGATGACCTCGATCTGCGCGGACGCGGTCTTCTTGAGCGTCTTGAACTTCCCGTTCCCCGCGATGCTCTGCACGGCCCGCAGCGCCTCCTCGGAGCCGATGTGGCCGAGGATCTCCAGCCCCCGCACGGCCTTGCGGCTCTGGCTCTGCCCGGGCCATTCGCGGATGAGCGCGGTCAGGCGGCGCACCGTGTCCTCGTCGGCGAAGCGCCGCAGCTGGTCCATCGCCCAGCCGTCCTTCGTGGGCGCCCCGGCGGCGGCCCACAGTTCGAACAGGCCCCACGAGAACGCCGTCAGCGACGCCGGTTCGCACTCGGCGGCGAGCAGGTCGGCGCCCGGGTAGCGGCGATCGGGGTCGTCGAGCGCGAGCGCGGTCATGAGGGTCCGCACCGCCGCCTCGGGGAGCCTCCCGCGGCCTTCGGTCAGGAGCACGGGCGGGAGCATCGCCGGGTCGGCCCACGCGGCGGTCTTGGGGACGCGCCGCCGCGGTTCGAGTGGGTCGGCGTCGACGATCGCGGCGACCGCCGCGGCGGCCTCGGGCCCGTAGGCGTCCGCGGCCCGGTCGAGCGCTTCCCGGTGCTCGGCGGCGAGGTACCGCAGGGCGTCGCTCGCCGCCTGCTGCTCCTTGCCGTTCTTGCCCAGGGCGTCGGGGACGAGGAACGCCGCCGCCTCGGCGGGGCGGCGGTCGAGCCAGGCCCGGCCGTGGACCCGGTCGGCGCGGCTGCGCGAGACCCAGGCGGCGGCCATGCGGGCGGCCTCGCGGTTCACCAGCGGCAGCAGCGCGGACCGGTAGGAGGGCTTCTTCCCGATGAGCTCCTGTATCCGCGGTGCGGCCGCTTCGCCGTAGCGGGCGAGGATCGCGCGGACCGACGCGAGCGGCGCGGCGTTCGCCTCGCCCTTCCAGCGGGCGAAACGGCCGCGGGACAGCTCCTCCGGCGCCCACGCGAGCATCTCCACGAAGTAGTAGTGGTTCGGGGCGATGTTCGACCAGGTGTCGCGCTTCCAGAACTGCTCGCCCTTGAGGTAGTGCTCGCCCTCGTAGGGCGACCCGGCGCCGTCGGCCCACGCCTCGCGCTCGCCCTCGGCCCAGCGCAGCTCGTCCACCGCGGGCGGCTCCAGGCCGCTCACGGCGGTCCGCTTGGCGGCCTGCTTGAACGGCGCCCACGGGGGCGTCGCGAACACCGCGGGCAGCGTCTCGGCCTCCGGGGCCTGCCGCGTCGAACGCAGCAGCTCCTCGACCGCCGCGCGGTCCGCGTCGCCCAGCTCGGCGGCGCGGTCGGCCAGGGACGCGCGGACGAGCCCGGCCAGGCGCGCCCGGGAGGACGCGGTCTCGGCGCTCCAGCGTTCGGCGACGACGCGCAGCGTCCGCACGGGGAACCGCCCGGCCGCGGCCTTGAGCGCGGCGGCGGCCTGCGGCAGGTGCGACCGCTCGATGAGCAGGCCGATCGCCGCCTCGGACGGCAGCCGCCCGATGGCGTCGTACGCGCCGTCGCGGAAGTCGGCGCTCGGCCGCTCGTCGCCGTCGAGGACGCCGACCAGGACGTCGAGCGCGTCGGTGCCGAGCGCATCGACGATGCGCGCGACCGTGTCGCCGTCGGCCTGGTAGACGTTGACGGGCGGGGCGCCGGCGATCTCGAGGTGCTCTTTGCCGGAGATCATGTGCCACAACCGGTCGATGCCGAACCGGTAGGCGTGGGTGCCGGTGTACAGCCGCAGGGCCTCGTCCACCCACTCGTGCCGCTCGGGCATGATCATCGCGGCCGCGACCCGGTGCGCGTCGGTGGTCCTGCGCTCCCCGACGGCGGCGAGGGCGGCGTCGTACGTCTCGTCGGGGGCCGCGGCGAGGGCCGAGCGCAGGGGCCGGAGGTGGTCGAAGAACTCGCGGTCGCGCATGAGGTGCAGGGGCGTGGAGGGCTTGACCGTCAGCGACCGCCTCTCGCTCCTGTACCCGCTCCAGGTCACCAGGTGGGCGGCGAGTTCGAGCACGGCCGCCGCGGCGAAGGCGGTGCCGTGCCCGGCGATCCATCCGGCGACCGCCTCGCGGGCACTGTCGTGCGGATCCTCGGTCGTGCGCATGAGCAGCGTCCAGGCCAGAGCGGCGGCGAGCGGGTCGTCCTGGGCGGCGGCCCCGGGCCGGATCGACGCGGCGAGCTCGGCGTCTCCGAGGAGGGACAGGGCGTCTTCGAATTCCTTGGCGTGCCGCGCGAAGCGGTCCTGGAGCACGAGCGCCGCGTCGGGGGCGACGTCGAACGGCCGCGGGGCGCCGCGTCCGCGCCGGTCGAGGAGCGCGGAGGACCAGGACTCGGGGAGGTGGACGGCGTCTTCGGCGGGGGCCGGGGGAGTGTCAGTCGGGTTCACGCCAAGATCATAGGAAGCCGGTACGACAGCACCGGTGTTCGAGCGGCGCCGGGCGCCGCGGCCCGCGTCGGCGGGCGGGGCGCTGGGTACCATTGCCCCATGTCTCAGCAAGCGCTTTCTCAACGGTCGGGGCACATCGACGGCGCCCACCCCGCGCGCTCGGTGCTCCGCCTGCTCACCCGCCGGCCGTGGCGGATGCTGCTGGCCCTGTTCTCCTTCTCCCTCAAAGAGATCCCGCTGTGGTTCCTGCCGGTGGTGACCGCCGCGATCATCGACCTGGTCTCCTCCGGCGGCTCTGTGCGCGCGGTGCTGAGCTGGTTCCTCCTCGCCGTGGTGCTGCTGGTGCAGAACTATCCCAACCACATCGTCTACACGCGCAACTTCATGACCGTCGTGCGCGACACCGGCGCCGACCTGCGCAACGCGCTGGCCGCGCGGCTCCAGAGCCTCTCGATCGGCTACCACACGCGCATGAGCGCCTCGATCCTCCAGACGAAGGTCGTGCGGGACGTGGAGAACGTCGAGCTGATGCTCCAGCAGATGACCCACCCGCTGCTGTCCTCGATCATGGTGCTCGCCGGCGCGGTCACCATGACGGCGATCGCCGTGCCCCAGTTCCTGCCCGTCTACGCGCTCACCGTGCCCATCGCGATCGGGCTGCGCGCCGCGCTGCGCCGCCGCTCGCGCGCGCGCAACGAGGTCTTCCGCCGCGAGATGGAGGGCTTCGCCGCCCGCGTCGGCGAGATGGCCTCGCTCATCCCGGTCACGCGCGCGCACGGCCTGGAGCAGACCGCGGTCTCGCGCGTGGCCAGCGGCGCGGACGGCGTGCGCCGCGCGGGCCTGCACCTGGACATGCTCAACGGCCACGTGGCGTCCCTCTCCTGGGTCACCATGCAGCTGCTGGGCGCGGGCTGCCTCGTGCTCGCGGCGACCTTCTCGCTCACCGGGGTCCTGCCGATCACCCCCGGCGAGGTCGTGCTGCTGTCGACCTACTTCGCCCTGCTCACCCAGGGGCTCACCCAGCTGCTCATGCTCATCCCCGTCGGCGCCCGCGGGCTCGAATCCGTGCGGTCCATAGCGGAGGTCCTGCAGGAGCCGGACATCGAGCAGAACGAGGGCAAGCGCGCGGTGGCGGGCGTCGAGGGGCGCCTGACGCTCGAACGCGTCTCGCACCGCTACCCAGAGTCCGATGTGGATGCCGTGCGGGAGGTCGAGCTCGACATCGAGGCGGGCCGCACCTTCGCGTTCGTCGGCTCCTCCGGCTCGGGGAAGTCGACGCTGCTCAACCTCGTGCTCGGGTTCGTGCGTCCCACCTCGGGCCGCATCCTGCTCGACGGCGTCGACATGCAGCGGCTCGATCTGCGCACCGCGCGCCGGTTCGTCTCGGTCGTGCCGCAGGAGTCGGTGCTCTTCGAGGGCACCGTCCGCGAGAACGTCGCCTACGGGATGCCCGAGGCGGGGGAGGAGCTGATCGTCCGGGCGCTGCGCGACGCCAACGCGTGGGAGTTCGTGCGCGAGCTGCCCGAGGGCCTGGACACCGTCGTCGGCGAGCGGGGCGCGCGCCTCTCGGGCGGGCAGCGCCAGCGCCTGGCGATCGCCCGGGCCCTCGTGCGCGACCCCCGCGTCCTCCTGCTCGACGAGGCGACCTCGGCGCTCGACCCCGAGTCCGAGGAGCTGGTCAAGGAGGCGCTCGGCCGGCTCATGGAGGGCCGGACGACCCTCGTGGTCGCCCACCGCCTCTCCACCGTCCGCCAGGCCGACCGCATCGTCGTGCTCGACCACGGGCGGATCGTCGAGCAGGGCACGCACGAGGAGCTGCTGGCGGCCTCGGGCCGCTACGCGCACATGCACGTGACGCAGACCGGCGTGCGCTGAGACCCTGAGCGCCGCAAGGGGTCGGCGGAGGCGGCGGTGCCGGCCGCCGCCGCGCGCCGAGCCCCGCTACCGGCAGCCGAATTCGAGCGCCACCGCCGGGCCGGAGGCGACGAAGCCGAAGACCTCGCGGCTCTCGCCCGCCTCGATGCGGCCGTTCCAGCCCACGTTCGCGGCGGTCACCTCCGCGCCGGACTGCGACCACTCCGCGTTCCAGGCGCTGCTGATCTGCTGCCCGCCGGGCCAGCGCCAGCCCACGTTCCAGCCCTCGACGGCCTGGTCGCCCGCGCTGATCGTGACATTGCCCTGCCAGCCCGAGCCCCAGTCGTTGACCACCTCGATGCGGCCGGTGCACGCCCCGCCGGAACCGCCGCCGTCGTCATCGTCGTCGTCGCCGCTGCCGTCGACGACGAAGGTCGTCACGCTCCGGGCGGGGAGCACGGCGGTGAAGGAGCCGCCGCTCACGCCGATCGCGGCCTGGGGCTCCAGGTTCCTGCCCGCGTCGGTCACCCACGACGCCGCGCTGGCGGCGTCGGTGTCCCGCAGCGTGAACGGCAGGGTCACCGGCGAGGCGCCCTTGTTGACGGCGACGATGACGACCTCGGCGCCGGTGCCGCGGTAGGCCGAGGTGTAGACGTTCGACGCCGGGGCGGCCGTCGCCTCGATCCGCGTGTACCCGGGGCGGACGAAGCGCGCGAAGTGCGCTATGTTCGCCCCGCGCTTGCTGATCCGCCCGTCCTCGCGCATCGGGCCGTAGGAGCGCCGGAGGTACCACCACACGTACGCCTGGAACTGGCCGTCGACCAGCGCGCGGTGGATATGCTCGCCCACGTCGAGCGCCTGGGGCCACAGGTCGGCCGAGTCGCTCGAGTTGGGGTGGTAGACCTCGGTCATCCACAGCTCCTTGCCCGCGCCCCGCTGCTCGAAGAGCGGGTAGGGGAAGTCGCCGAACTGCGTGCCGTACAGGTGCGCCCCGAGGATGTCCATGTTCGCCAGGGCCTGGGGGTCGTTCAGGATCGGGTCCGAGAGGTTCTTGCGGTACTGGAAGGACTCCGGCGCGATGACCTTGGCGTCGAGCGACCCGGCGTGCTCGCGCAGGAACCGGACGATCTCGTCGGCGGTCCACGCCGTCCACTCGTGTGCGTAGTCGGGCTCGTTCTGCACCGAGATGCCGTACAGGTCCACGCCGTTGTCGCGCATGAAGGCCGTGAAGTCGTTCAGGTGCCGCGCGTACGCGTCGTACATGTCGTGGCGCAGCCGCCGCCCGCCGGAGAAGTTCTCGACCATGTTCGCGGGCGGGTTCCACGGCGAGGCGATGACCTTCGCCCCCAGTTCGACCGCCCGCCGGGCCGTGGCCACCTCGCCGCTCCAGTTCGCCTGGTTCTCGTGGACGGGTATGCGCAGCACCGAGAAGCCGAGCTGGCCCTGCCCGGTGCCGAACGCCGTGTCGCGCTGGGCGGCGGTGAGGTCGTCGATCCAGGCGGTGTGGTTCATGCCGCCGAACCCCTGGATGGTCTGCCGCCGCGCCGCGGGGTCGACGACCACCGCGGACTGGGCCGCGGCGGGCGTCCCGAAGGCGGCCACGGTCGGCGCCACGACCGCAGGGAGCGCTCCCAGTGCCAATACGGATCGCCGCCGCAGCGGCTTCGACCATGCGGTCGCGGACTCGTTCCGACGTGGTGTCATCGTTCCTCCTGCTGTGCGCCGGCCTCGGGGCGCGTCCCGGCGCCGCCGTCCTCATCGCGAGTGATCAGAGATATCGACATGTGCCGATGAATGCAGTCTCGCAGAAACGATCGGGGAATACAAGGATCGTTTCGCGGAATCAATTTCCGGGCGCCGCGGTGCTGCCGCGGACCACCAGCTCGGTCGCCAGCTCCACGCGCGTCCGCGTGACCGCCTCGCCCTCGGCCAGGGCCAGGACCAGCTCCGCGGCGGTGGCCCCCAGCTCCGCGAACGGCTGCCGCACGGTCGTCAGGGGCGGCCCGCTCCAGCGGGCGTGCGAGAGGTCGTCGAAGCCGACCACCGCCAGGTCCTCGGGGATGCGGACGCCCGCCTGCCGGGCCGCCTCGTAGACGCCGAACGCCTGGAGGTCGTTGCCGCACAGCACGGCGGTGGGCGGCTCGGCGAGCCGCAGGAGGCTCGACCCGTGGCTGAAGCCGTCCTCGAAGGAGAACCCGCCGGCGCGGACCAGGCGCTCGTCCAAGGGCGCGCCCGCGGCCTCCAGGGCGGTGCGCGAGCCCTCCAGCCGGTGCCGGGCGCACAGCCGCTCCAGCGGCCCGGTGATCACCGCGATCCGCCGGTGGCCGAGGTCGAGCAGGTGCCGCGCCGCGGCGATGCCGCCGTGCCGGTTGGCCGCCGACACCGTGGGGATCGGGTGCAGCGGCTCGCCGGGCGGATCGAGGGACGCCAGCGGGATGCCGCTGGCACTGAGCAGGCCATGCTGCTCGGGCGTGAAGCCGATGCGCGCCACGATCACCCCCGCGGGGCGGCGGGCCAGCAGGTCCCGGGCCCAGCTGCGGCCCGCCGACTCCTCTTGCAGCACGTCGGTGAAGCCCACCGCCAGGCCGCGCCCGGCCGCGACGCGCTTGACGCCGTTCATGATCTCCACGGCCATGTAGCTGTGCATGCCGTAGAAGACCACCTCGACGCACGCGGCGCGGGCGACCTTCTCGGGCCGCCGGTAGCCTTGCTCGCGCAGCAGCCGCTCCACCCGCCGCCGGGTCTCCGGCGCCACCCCGGCGCGCCCGTTGAGCACCTTCGAGACCGTCGGCGGCGAGACCCCGGCCAGGCGCGCGACCGCTGCGACCGTCGACTGCCCGCGCGGGCGCCGACCCTCGGCCGGAGCGTCGAACGCCTCCGCGGCCGGGCGGGGGCCGCGGGCGGCCGACCGGCGCCGCTCGACCTCGCCGAGCAGCCGCTCCCGCACGCGCTCGGCCTCCTGTTCGGCGCCGGGGCCGGCGGGCACCGTCTCCACGAGGTGGCGCCGCTTCCCGGAGGCCGGATCGACGCCCAGGTACACCCGCACCCGGAGCGATCCGCTCGGCAGCCGCTCGATCTCACCGCGCGCCCGACGCGGCCCGCCACTGGTCGACATGGAGCCACGGTAGCAACGCCCTGCCGCCCGCCCGCACCAGGCATGGCTCCACGAACGGCTCCACGCCGCCGTCCGCGGCGGCTTGCGAGGAGCCTCAGGCCCCCGCGTCCGGCGCGAACAGCAGGGCGTGCAGGTCGGCGAGGTCCGCGGCGTAGAGGTCGAACGCGTCGCCGGGCCCGGGCGGGTCGCCGTCGGGCCGCGGGACGTAGGCGGTGCGCATGCCCGCGGCCTGGGCCGCCCGCAGGTCCCACGCGTGGGCCGCGACCATGAACGGCGGCCCCGCGTCGGCGGGCGCGCTGCGCAGCGCCAGCTCGTAGACGGCCGGGTCGGGCTTGTAGGTGCCCGCGTCCTCGGCCGAGAGCACCTGGTGCCAGCGCATCCCCGAGGCGCCGCTCAGGCCGGTGAGGACGCGGCGCCCGGCGTTGGAGAGGCCGAGCACCGTGACGTCGGGGGCGAGGCGGTCGAGGCCGGCGAGGGTGTCGGGCCAGGGCCGGAGCCGCTGGGAGGCGTCGGCGAGCCGGTCGACGTGGCCGCGGGCCAGCAGGCCCTCGTCGGCCAGCCGGTGCAGGGCCTCGGCGTCGAGTTCGTGGCTGGGGGCGAACGCGCGGCGGCCGTCGAGGACCGCGCGCTCCTGCTCGGCGACGTGGTCGAGCCAGGCGCGGACCGTCGCGGCCGCCGCCGCCTCGTCGAGGTCTGCCGCCGCGGCGACCTCCCGCGCGAGACTGCCCGCCTGGTCCACCAGGGTGCCGAGGACGTCGAAGACCGCGACCGGTCGGTTCGCGCCGTTGTCGTGCTGCCGCATGGCTGGAGTGTAGCCGCGGGACCGGTGCGCCCCGGGGCCGTCGCCGCCCGCGCCGGGCGGGGCGCGGCCCTCGCGAGGGGGCCGCCCGCGGGGCGCGGAGGTCTTCGCGCGCCCGGTTCGCGCCGCTCGCCGCGGCGGCCGGCCGCGGACCGGGAGGCTACGCTGGGGAACGACGATTTAACACGCTGTGACCAGCCATTCCTTCGGAGTTACGCAACTGTGACTTGCGTCGTGTCGTGTGATGGGGCTATCGTGATCCAAAGCGCTTTGCCAAAGCGCTTTGGTAAACGGAAAGGCGCGACACATGGTCTCTATCGCAGACGTCGCCAGGCTCGCAGGCGTGAGCCCCACGACCGTCTCGCACGCGCTGAGCGGGAAGCGGAAGGTCAGCCCCGACGTGCAGGTGCGCGTCCTCGCGGCCGTCAAGGAACTCGGCTACACCCCCGGGCGCTCCGCGCAGAGCCTCGCCAGCGGACGGACGCGCATCCTCGGACTGGTCGTGCCCGACATCGGCAACGGCTACTTCGCGGAACTCGCCCAGGGCGTCGAGCAGGCAGCCACGCTCGGCGGCTACAACGTGCTGCTCTGCACGACCGGCTTCGACCACGAACGCGAGAAGCACGCCCTGGAGATGATCCGCTCCCGAGCCGTGGACGGCGTCGTGTACGCCGCCGGCGCCCCGCCGAGCAACTCCGAGCTCGCCCGCCTGCTCGGCGACCTCCCCCTGGTCCTGGTCGACGAGGAGGTGCCCGGCGCCGAGGCGACCGCGTTCGTCTCGGACAACCACGAGGGCGGCAGGCTCGTCGCCGAGCACCTCCTCGAGCTCGGCCACCGCGACGTGCTCGTCCTCGAAGCCAACGCGAACCTGGTGAGCAGCCGCGAACGCGTCCGCGGCTTCACCGAGGTCTGGACCGCCGCCGGGGCACCCGAGCCCCGCATCGTGAGCGGCGGCTTCACCCACCTGGGCGGCCAGTCGGCCGTCGAGCCCTTCGGCGAGGCGTTCGCCGCGGGCGAGTTCACCGCCCTCTTCGCCGCCAACGACCTGATGGCCCTCGGCGCGGTCGACCACCTCACCTCGGTCGGCGTCGACATCCCCGGCGACGTCTCCGTCATCGGATTCGACGACATCATCCCCACCCGCTACGCCCGCCCCCGCCTGACCACCATCCGGCAGGACGTCGCCGAACTCGGCCGAGCGGCGGTCACCGCCCTCGCCACCGCCCTGGCCCGCAACGGCGGACTCGACGGCGAACGGCACGTCTACCCCGTCGAACTCGTCGTCCGCGAGTCCACATCCGCTCCCAGAACCGAGCCCGTACCCGAGGAGGTCCGCTGATGGCGCAGATAACCATCGACTCGGTCGCGAAGGTGTTCGCGACGGCGCGCAAGCGCACCGTGGCGCTCAACGAGACGTCGCTGACCATCGACCACTGCGAGATCGTGTGCGTGGTCGGACCCAGCGGCTGCGGCAAGACCACCCTGCTGAACCTCATCGCCGGGTTCACCCGGCCCACCGAGGGCTCCATCAGCCTCGACGGCAAGGAGGTCGGCGGCCCCGCCGCCGACCGGGCGGTCGTCTTCCAGGCCGACGCGGTCTTCCCGTGGCTCACCGTCACCGACAACGTCGCGTTCGGGCCGCGCATGCAGGGCATGCCCCGCGCCGAGCGCGCCGACCGCATCGCGCGGTTCCTCGAACTGGTCGGCCTCACCGAGTTCGCCGGCGCCTACCCCAAGGAGCTGTCCGGCGGCATGCGCAAGCGCGTCGACCTCGCCAGGGCCTACGCCAGCGGGCCGGACGTGCTGCTGCTCGACGAGCCGTTCGGCGCGCTCGACCTGTTCACCAAGGAGACCATGTGGACCGCGCTCCGCAAGGTCGCCGAAGTCGAGCCGAAGACCATCGTGTTCGTCACCCACGACATCGAGGAGGCGCTCTTCCTCGGTGACCGCGTCATCGTGATGACGCCCCGTCCGGCCAGGGTGCACAGCGTCATCGACGTGCCCTTCGGCCCCGACCGCAATCTCGACCTGCGCGCCGACCGGGATTTCCAGCGGCTGCGGATCGACATCGCCCACTCGCTCAGGGAGGTCCACGATGACACGGCTCGATGAGGCCAAGGCCGCCGCCGCGCCCGGCGCCCCGCCGGCCCCCGCGGCGCCCGAACGCAACTTCGGCCCGCTGATCAGCATCGGCGTCGTCGCGGCGCTGCTCGCCCTGTGGTGGGTCGTCACCACCGGAACCGAGACGGTCAAGGCGCTCTACCTGCCCTCGCCCGAAGCGCTGTGGACGGCGATCACCACGCTCAACACGCAGCTGCTCTCCGACGCGGGCGCGACGCTGGGGCGCGTGCTGGCCTCCTGGATCGGCGGCTCGGCGCTCGGCGTCGTCGTCGGCCTGGCCATGGCCCGCACCCGCTGGCTCATGTACGCGCTCAACCCGATCATCGAAGCGGTGCGGCCCGTCCCGCCGGTCGCGCTCATCCCGTTCGTCATCCTCTGGTTCGGGATCGGCGACAGCGGCAAGCTGTTCCTCGGCGCGCTCGCCTGCTTCATGGTCATGGTCGTCAACACGACCGTCGCGGTGGGCAACGTCCCGCCGGTCTACCTCCAGGCGGCCCGCTCGCTCGGCGCCGACAGCGGCCGGGTCTACCGCTCGGTGGTCCTGCCCGCGATCGTCCCGGAGATCCTCTCGGGGTTCAGGATCGGCAGCGCGCTGGCCTTCGCGGTCGTCGTCGCCGCCGAGTTCCTCGGCGCGGACGCGGGCATCGGCCGCCTGATCATGCAGGCCAGCCGCACCCTGAACACGGCCGTCGTCCTGCTCGGCACGGTCTGCATCGCCCTCATGGCGGTCGTCCTCGACCAGGCCATATCCCGTATCAGCGCCTACGTCACCCGTTGGGCCGCGCAGCGCTGACCGACCACTCGAACGCACTCCAGCGTCACCAGAAGCCAACCGCCTCGCCCAGGAGACGGCACCCGAACGAAAGGAGCACACGATGAAGACCGTGAAGCAGTACGCGGCCGTCGCGGCGGTGGCCGTCCTGGCACTCGCCGGATGCAACGGCGGCGGCGACACCCTGGAGGAGGGGGACGACGGACTCACCAAGATCACCGTCGGCATCTCCCCGTTCCAGGACACCTACCTGCCGATCATCGGTGAGGAGCAGGGCTGGTTCGAAGAGGCCGGGCTCGACGTCGAGCTCAAGTCCCTGGCCTGGAACGGACTGACCCCCGCGCTCATCTCCGGCGACGTCGACATGGCCGTCAACAACACCACCGGCGTGGTCTCGATTGCCAACTCCGACCCCGACGTCGTCTACGCCTACGGCTGGAACCCGTTCACCGAGGGCTCGGCCCTGATGCTCCGCGACGACGGCTCGATCCCGACGATCGACGAGCTCGAAGCGGAGCTCGGCGACCGGGAGCAGGCCCGCACGGCGATGGTCGAGAGCCTCCAGGGCAAGACGATCGTCACGACCCTCTCGACCGACATGGGCAAGCAGATCAACGACGCGCTCGCCTCGGTCGGCATGGACGAGACCGACGTGGAGTTCGTCGACATGGACCCGGACGCGGGCCTGGCGGCCTTCCTCAGCGGCACCGGCGACGCCTACCTCGGCGGCGTCCCGCAGCGCTCCAAGGCCCTCGACGAGGGCATGGTCATCGGCCTCTCGGGCCCCGACCTGGCGCCGCCGCCGATCAACGGCATCGTCACCAAGCGCGGCTACGTGGAGAACAACGAGGACGCGATCCTCGCCTTCCTCAACGTCATGCACCGCATCGTCCGCTACTGCGACGCCGAGACCGACGCGTGCGGCACCACCGTCACCGACCGGCTCAACGAGGAGACGGCCGCCGGCCTCACCCTCGACGGGTTCAAGGAGTACTGGCAGAACATCGAGCTGTACGCGGGCAACGCCGCGGACGCCGAGTCGATGATCCTCGACGAGGGGGGCGTCGCCTACTGGAAGGACACCTGGGACGGCGACAACGACTACCTCGTCGACACGGGGGCGATCCCCGCGCCGGTCGACGCGGAGGACCACTTCCTCATGCAGGAGGTCTGGGACGCCTACGTCGACGAGTACGGCGCCGACGAAACCGGGTATTAGAAAGGCAGGGACGACGATGAGCGTCAAGATCCACCACATCGTGACAGGGGAGCTGGAGAGTTCGCTCTCGGTCTCGCTCCTCAACTCCGGGGCCCACCCGGACCTCCCCGAGACCGAGCGGCTGCCCTACGGATTCCGGGACGACATCGTCCGGCGCGACGGGTCGGTCCACTCGGGGGTCATGGTCCCCGTGCCGGTCTGGCTCCTGGAGGGCACCGACCGCACGATCCTGATCGACACGGGCCTGGGCGACATCGACGAGGTCTCGCGGATGCAGAGCCGCTACGGCGTCGACTTCGTCGCCTCGCGCTCGGCCGAGCAGGACCTCGTGGCGGGCCTGGCCCGCCACGGCGTGGAGCCGGGCGACGTCGACGTGGTCGTGCTGACGCACCTCCACTTCGACCACGTCGGCAACAACGAGCTCTTCCCCAACGCCGAGTTCATCGTGCAGCGGGACGAGCTGCCCCAGGCCACCGAGCCGCCGAGCTTCTGCATGTTCTATTACCCCGAGTACGCCTACAAGGTCGAGGCCGTCCGCGACCGGCTGCGGGTGATCGAGGGGGACGTGCAGATCGACCCGGCCGTGCGCCTGGTGAAGATCGGCGGGCACACGCCCGGCTGCATGGTCGTCATGGTCGAGACCGAACTCGGCACGGTCTGCCTGACCAGCGACGTCATGTACAACTACAGAAATCTCGAACTGAACTGGCCCATGGGGTCGTTCTGGGACCTGCCCGAGCTCATGGCCGGGTACGAGCGCCTGCACCGGGAGGCCGACCTCATCGTCCCCGAACACGACTGGAAGTTCGTCGAACTGTTCCCCTCGGGAACCATCGGATGAAAGGCGACCGGAACATGAAGAAGGCACTGCTCCTCGGCGAGTCGTGGACGACGCACATGATCCACCAGAAGGGATTCGACAGCTTCACCACGACCGAGTACGTCGAAGGCGGGAAGGAGTACGCCGAAGCCCTCCGGAGCGACGGCTGGGAGGTCGACCACATGCCCGCCCACGCCATCGAGACGGCCTTCCCGGCCGACCTCGAAGCGCTGGGCGCCTACGACCTCGTGGTCATCAGCGACGTCGGCGCGAACACCTTCCTGCTCACCCGCGCGGTGTTCAACACCAGCGTCAGCGAGCCGAACCGGCTCGGGCTGATCCGCGAGTACGTCCTCGGCGGCGGCGGACTGCTCATGGTCGGCGGCTACCTCTCCTTCTCGGGGGTCGACGCCAAGGCCGCGTACGCCGCCAGCCCCATCGGCGACCTGCTGCCCGTCCGGGTGCTCGAAGTCGACGACCGCGCCGAACACCCTGAGGGCGCGTGCGTCAAGGTCACCAGGCCCGACCACCCGGCGGTCGCCCCCGCCGGGGAGGACTGGCCCGACCTGCTGGGCTTCAACCGCACCGAACCGAAGGGCGAGGCCGAAGTGCTCGCCGAGGTCAACGGCCATCCCCTGGTGGCCGTCGCCGAGGCGGGCCGGGGCCGGACCGGGGTGTTCACCTCGGACATGTCGCCCCACTGGGCTCCTCCGCCGTTTATGGAGTGGACGGGTTACGCGCCCCTGTGGCGCGCGCTGTCGGCCTGGGTCGCCGGCGATTGAGAGGAGACGCGGGGCGGGCGCGGCATCAGCGCCCGCCCCGCGCCGTCCACGCACCACGAGAAGGAGGACCCCATGCCCCCCAGCACCCGGAGCCGACCGACGGTCGCGATCGTCGGCTCGGTGAACATCGACCTGGTCGTCACCGTCGACCGCCACGCCCGGCCCGGCGAGACCCTCCTCGCCTCCGGTTACGCCGAGACCGTCGGCGGCAAGGGCTACAACCAGGCGGTCGCCGCCGCCAAGCACGGCACCGCGCACCTGGTCGGCTGCGTCGGCGACGACGCGTTCGG
Organism: Glycomyces sp.; assembly: GCA_035765105.1. Classification (GTDB taxonomy): domain Bacteria; phylum Actinomycetota; class Actinomycetes; order Mycobacteriales; family Micromonosporaceae; genus Glycomyces. The sequence goes on along the minus strand of DASTYG010000104.1, from coordinate 14,928 downwards.
CGAGCAGGCCCTCGCGGCGGCGGCCCGCCGCGGCGTCGCGACCGGCGAAATGGCGCGGACCGGCGTCCCGACCGGTCGCGCCCTCATCGAGGTGAGCGGCGACGGCGAGAACAGCATCGTCGTCGCGCCGCTGGCGAACCACGAGGTGACGCCCGAGCGGGTGACCGCCGCGCTCGACCGCGCGCGCCCGGCCGCCGTGCTCACCCAGCTCGAGATCCCCTTCGACGCCGTCGCCGCCGCAGCCCGCTGGTGCCGGGCCAACGGCGCCAGGTTCGTGCTCAACCCGAGCCCGGTGGCCGCGCTGCCGCCCGAGGTCCTCGCGGCCGCCGACCCCCTCATCGTCAACGAGAGCGAGGCCGCCGACCTGATGGGGGCGCTGCGGCCCGCCGACCGCGTCGACGCCGCCGACCACGCGGCGGCGGCCGAGGCGCTGCTCGGCCTCGCCCGCTCGGTCGTCGTCACCGCCGGGCCGCGCGGGGCCACCTTCGCGACCGGCGCCGAGCGCGGGCACGCGCCCGCCACGCCGCTCAAGGCCGTGGACACGACCGGCGCCGGAGACGAGTTCGCCGGCACGCTGCTGGCCTCCCTGGCCGCGGGTGAGCCGTTCGCCGCCGCCCTCGCCCGGGCGAACGCCGCCGCCGCCGCGCTGGTGGTCACGCCCCGCTCCGAGCGCTAGCCCCGTGCGCGGGGACCGCTCGCCCGCGCCGCCGGGCGGCGCGGGGCACGGCCGCGGCGCGCCGCGCCGGGGCGCCTCAGCGCCGCCCGGCGGCGCGCCGCCGCTGGAACGCGGCGAGCTCGGCGCCGAACTCCCGCACCCACCGGGGGGTCTCGGCGCGCGGCCAGGCCACGGCCAGTTCCCGGCCCATGCGCCCGCCCTCCTGCGTGTGGACCGCCCGCGACACCAGGTCGTAGCCCCGCAGGTCGACGGTGTCGCCGAAGACGGCCACGCCCAGCCCGGCCTCGGCCAGGGCCGCGAGGGTCTGGCCGACGTTGGAGCGGTAGACGATCCGCGGGAAGAGCCCGGCCGCCTCGCATTCCTGGACGAACAGCCGCCCCGCGATGAAGTTGGTGTCGTTCAAGACCAGCGGGTAGGGGATGAGCTCTTCGACGGTCGTGGTGGCGCGGCCGTCGTCCAGGGCGTGGCCGCGCGGGAAGTAGGCGCGGACGGTCAGGTGCGCCAAGGGCACGGCCTCGAGCTTGTCGCCCGCGGGCATGGACACGATCGCCAGGTCGCACTCGCCCGCCGCGAGGCGTTCGCGGAGCTTCGCCGCGCCGTCCTCGATCACCTCGACGCGCACGGTCGGGTGGGCCGGAATCCACTCGGCCAGGAACGGCGCGAGGTAGGAGCCCGCGGCCGTGGCCGCCGCACCGAGCCTGATGCGGGACTGCAGGCCCTCGGACAGGTCGGTCCGCAGCGCGGCCAGCGAACCGGCGATGCGCTGCGCGTGCTCGGCGACGATGGCGCCCGCGGCGGTCATCCGGGCGCCGCGCGGGCCCCGCTCGAACAGCTCGGCGCCGACGGCCCGCTCCAAGCGGGCGATGGCGCGCGACACGGCCGGCTGAGAGGTGTACATCCGTTCGGCCGCCGCACGGAAACTGCCCGTCGTCGCCACCGAGACGAACGTCTGAAGGTCCCTGAAAGCAACATCACCCGATACGGAATTCGTATCACTCATGACTTCAGTTCTAGCACATCAGGCATATAGCGTTTCAGGGCAGGGCCCGCACGACACACCCGGACATGCCAGCTAGGAGCACTGACAATGGTCTTCGACACCGCCATCACCGGCGCGGAGGTCGCCACGGCGACCGGCACCTACCCCGCCGACATCGGCATCCGCGACGGCAGGATCGCCGCCCTCACCCAGCCCGGCGAGCCCCTCGAAGCGGCCGAGACCGTCGAGGCCGCGGGCCTGACGCTCATGCCCGGACTCATCGACGTCCACAGCCACCACCGCGAACCGGGCTTCACCCACAAAGAGGACATCGCCAGCGCCACCGCCGCCTGCGCCGCCGGAGGCGTCACCACCACCTTCGCGATGCCCAACGTCCACCCCGTGCCCAACGACGCCGCGACCCTGGAGGCGATGTTCGGCCTGTACCGCCGCTCGTCGATCGTGAACTGGAACGTCAACGCCGCGGGCACGGACGTCGAGCAGATCCCCGCCCTCGCGGCGATGGGCATCGCCGCCTTCAAGGTGTTCATGGTCGTCGACACCGGCCGCGACTACCCGCACATGCCGGGCATCGGCGTCCACGACCACGGCAAGCTCATGGCGATCATGGAGGCGTGCGCCGCGGTCGACGTGCCCCTCATGGTCCACCCCCACGACCAGGCGCTCATGGACCACGTCGAACGCGCCTACTGGGACCGCGGCGAGCGCGACGCCCGCGCCTACGCCAAGGCGTACGCCGCGCACAACGGCCTCATCTGGGACAGCGCCATCGCCACCCTCCTGCGCCTCCAGGAGGCCACCGGGGTGCGCCTGCACCTGCTCCACGTCCAGACCGAGCGCAGCGTCGAACTCATCGCCCAGGCCAAGGCCCGCGGCCAGGCCGTCAGCGCCGAGGTCAACCCGTGGGCGCTGTTCCTCGGCCACCGCTGGGAGAACATCGAACGGCTCGGCTCCTACGCCCTGTCGTACTGGGTCGACGAGCACCACGTCGCCGCCCTGTGGGACGGCCTGCGCGACGGCACGCTCGACCTGATCTCCACCGACCACGCCCCGCACACCCGCGAGGAGAAGGAACCGGGCTGGACCGACGGCTGGAAGGCCAACACCGGCACCCCCTCGGCCCAGTTCTACGCCCGGATGCTCCTCGACGCCGTCCACCGGGGCCGGCTGACGCTCGACCGGGCCGTGGAGCTGACCTCGACCGCGCCGGCGCGGATCTTCCGCGTCGCGGGCAAGGGCGCCGTCACCGTCGGCGCCGACGCCGACCTCGTCCTGGTCGACCGGGAGCGCACGGCCACCGTCGAGGACGCCGAAGTGCTCAGCAAGATCGGCTACAGCCCCTACGCGGGCCAGACCTACACCGGGATGCCCGTGCGCACCTTCGTCGGCGGCCGCACGGTCTTCGCCGACGGCGCGGTCACCGGCGCGCCCGGCACCGGCACCCAGAGCCGCCGCGCCGACCGGACGGCAGCCGTGCGATGAGCGGGGCACCACGACGGGGCGGACTCCTCGCATGGCTCGGCGGCGCGACCCGCGGCGCCTCGGTGACCCGGCTGGTCCTGTCGCTCGCGCTGTTCCTGGCCGTGTGGCAGGTCGCCGCCCTGCACCTGATCGACAACCGGCTCCTGATCGTGCCGTTCACCGAGGTCGCCGCGGCCCTGGCCGACGAGATCGCCGACGGCTCCTTCGCCGAGAACCTCGCCACGACCCTGCTGGAACTGGCGATCGCCTTCCCCCTCGCGGTCGTCGGCGGCTTCCTCATCGGCGCGATCCTGGCCGGCTCCAAACCCGTCCGCCAGACCCTCGACCCGATCCTGACGGCCATGTACTCGCTGCCGATCGTGGCCCTGGCGCCCCTGTTCACCGCCGGGCTGGGCTTCGGCATCGCCAGCAAGGTCGCGATCGTGATCCTCATGGCGATCTTCCCGGTCATCACCAACACCGACGCCGGGCTGCGCAGCGCCGAGCCCAACCTCGTCGAGACCGCCCGCTCCTACGGGGCCACGCGCGTGCAGGTGCTCAAGACCGTGACCATCCCCCACTCGGTGCCGTTCCTCGTCAGCGGCGTCCGCGTGGCCTTCGCGCGGGCCCTGGTCGGCGTGATCGTCGCCGAGTTCTTCGGCGCGATCGCCGGCGTCGGCTTCGCCATCGCCGCCGCCGCGCAGTCCTACCAGACCGGGCGCCTGCTCGGCTACGTCGTGGTGCTCGGGGTCATCGGCCTGCTCGCCTCGATCGGCCTCACCGCGCTCGAGAAACGACTCGCCCCCTGGAGGGAGGACTCATGACCGCGACGGGCAACACGAGCGGACGCATCGTCGTCGAAGACGTCGACCTGGTGTTCCATCCGCCGCGACGCGAACCGGTGGTGGCGCTCGAAGGACTCGACCTGACCGTCGAGCCCGGCGAGTTCGTCTGCGTCGTCGGCGCCTCGGGCTCAGGCAAGTCGACCCTGCTGCGGCTGCTCGACGGGCTGCTGAAGCCCACCGGGGGCACCATCACCTCCGGCGGCGTCCCGGTGACCGGGCCGAGCCCGGACCGGGCCATGGTCTTCCAGAGCGACAACCTGCTGCCCTGGTCGACCGTGATCGACAACGTCGCCTACGGCCTGACCCTCAAGGGCGTGCGCCGCTCGGCCGCCCGCGAGGCGGCCATGCGCCAGCTCGAACTCGTCGGCCTGGCCGGCAACGAGAAGCAGTACCCCCGGCAGCTGTCCGGCGGCATGCGCCAGCGCGTCAACATCGCCCGGGCCCTGGCCGTCGACCCGGCGGTGCTGCTGCTGGACGAGCCGTTCGCGGCCCTGGATGCCCAGACCCGGGAGATCATGTCCGCCGAGCTGCTGCGGATCTGGTCGGCCGACCGCAAGACCGTGGTCTTCGTGACCCACCAGATCGACGAGGCGGTCTACCTGGCCGACCGGGTCGTGGTCCTGTCGGCCCGGCCCGGCACCGTCCGCGAGATCGTCCCGGTGCCGTTCGAACGGCCCCGTGAACTCCCCTTGAAACGAACCCCTCAGTTCGGACAGATCGTCGACCACATCTGGTCCCTGATCGAGGACGAGGTCCGCGGCAGTCTCGGACTGTCCTGACCCCGCCGCCGAACGACCATGTGAAAGGAACGACATGACCACACGTCGAAGTCTGCTCGCCGCCTCGATCCCCTTGGCGCTGGCCGCGCCGCTGGCCGCCTGCGGCGACGACGGCGGCGGCGGCTCGGGCGGCGCCAAGGCGAGGATCGCCGTCCTCGGCCCCGGATCGCTCCAGTGGCTGCACGCCATCGCCAAGGACCGCGGTTTCTACGAGGACGCGGGCGTCGAAGTCGAGGACATCCAGGTCCAGAACTCCAGCTCGCTGGTGCAGGCCGTCGCCTCCGGCTCGGCCGACGCGGGCATCGCCCTGGGCGACAACGTCATCAACGCCGTCGACGAGGGCGCGCCCATCGTCATCACCGGCACCCTGCTCCAGAAGGCCGCGCTGCGGCTGTACGGCGCCCCCGGCGTCGAGGCCATCACCGACCTGGAGGGCGCGCAGGTCACCGCCGGCGCGGTCGAGGGCGGCACCTACGAGCTGCTGGTCTACATGCTCCAGGAGGCGGGGGTCGACCCCGCCTCGCTGACGCCGGTGGCGATCGCCAACTCCTCCGACCGCGTCGTGGCGATGGAGAACGAGCAGGTGCAGGGCGCGCTGCTCATCCCGCCGTTCGACACCGTCGCTGAGGAGGCGGGCGCGACGATGCTCGGCTGGTACGACCGGTACTGGCTGGAGACGCCGCTGATCGTGAACCGCCCCTGGGCCGAGGAGCACGAGGAGGCGGCCACCGCGCTCAACCGGGGCCTGGCCGAGGGCGCGAAGTTCTTCGCCGACGCGGCCAACGAGGACGAGTCGGTGCGCGTGCTCCAGGAGTACTCCGGTGTGGACGAGCCCGCGGCGCGCGCGGCCTTCGAGTTCATCCACACCAACGCGATCTTCTCGCCCGACCTGTCGACCAACGAGGAGGGCCTGGTCAACATCGCCGAGATCAGCAACGCCGTCTCCGGCAAGGACATCTCGGACTTCGACCCCGCCGCGTACATCGACGCCTCCTACCTCGAAGGGTAGGGCCCGGGGCGGGCGCCGGCCCCGCCGGCGCCCGCCTACTCGGACACCATGATCTGGGCGGCGTTCTCCTTCAGCGCGGCGTTGGCCCACCGCAGCTGCCGCAGCGTCTGCGGATGGCAGGACTCGGCCAGCTCCAGCAGCTCCCGGTCGTTCAGCGCCTGCGCGGTCTGGGCCAGGATCTCCCAGTCCAGCGACACCCCGGCGGCCATGCGGTGAACCTTGCGCAGGTCGCGCAGCATCAGCATCGACGGGGCGTGGTGGCGGCCCAGCAGCTCGGCGCCCTTCTGCCGCACCGCGGCCAGGACCGCCGCGTCGTCCTTCGCCACGGCGTCGAGGTCCAGGCCGTAGCCGCGCCCGGCCTCGGCGATCTTGCGGACGTGCAGCTGCGACCAGCGGGCCAGGTCGCGGCCGAGGTAGAACAGCTCATGGTCGGCCTTGTGCCGGTCCGAGACGCCCAGGAGCTCCCCGGCCAGGTCGTTCTCCGAGCGGTGCAGCTCCTTGATCGCCATCGCCACGCGCTTCATCGCGCCTCCTCCTCCGGTCCGGCCAGGTCCTCGCCCGCCATCGCCGCCGTCCCGCCGGTCGTCGGCGGCACCTGCGCCGCCACCGGCCGCGAGGCGGCCGTGGTCGGCGCCGCCGACGGCGTCCCGTCGCCGGCGCGGACGCGCTCGACGCGCGCGGCCGCGGTCTTGAACAGCGGCTGCTTCGACACCGGGTCCCACTCGGTGACCGTCAGCTCGTTCGCCGCCCGCCCGCGCCCGTCCTCGGGCGCGTGGCCCGTGGTGTCCCAGTAGCCGTAGTGGAACGGCAGGAACACCACCCCCGGCCGGACGCCGCTGACGCGCAGCCGGGCCTCGACGCGCCCCCGCGGCGTGACGATCCGCAGCAGGTCGCCCTCGTCCCAGCCGCGCTCCCGCGCGTCCCCGGCCGACATCTCCACCCACACCTCCGGGGCGGCGCGCGCCAGCTGCGGGGCCCGCCCGGTCTTGGTGCGCGTGTGGAAGTGGTAGAGCGTGCGCCCGGTCGTCAGCGCGAACGGGTAGTCGTCGTCGGGCTGCTCGTGCGGCGGCAGGTACTCGGCCGCCTTGATGACCGCCTTGCCGTACGGGTTCATGGACTTGTACTCGTCGGGCTCCAGCGGCGCCCCGGTCACCATGTCGCGGCCGTAGCTCTCGCAGTACTCGGGGCTGCTCCAGAACCGCCCGTCGGCGTACAGGCGCTCGGTCCCCTCGGGGTGCTCCTCGTTGCACGGCCACTGGACGCCGCCGCCGCGGAGCCGCTCGTAGGTCAGGCCGGTGTAGTCGCACGGGCGGCCCGCCGTGCACGCCTTCCACGCCTCGAACGCCCCCTCGGGGCCGTCCCACTTCACCAGCGGCTCGCCGTCCTTGTCGCGCAGGTCCAGTCGGCGGGCGTAGTCGATGAAGATGTCCAGGTCGGAGCGGGCCTCGCCGGGCGGGTCCACCGCCTTCTCCGAGAGGTGCACGGTGCGGTCGGCGTTGGTGAAGGTGCCGGTCTTCTCGCCCCAGGTCGCGGCGGGGAGCACCACGTCGGCCAGCTGCGCGGTCTCGGTGAGGACGAGGTCCTGCACCACCAGGAACAGCCGCTCCTGGGCGAGGATGTCGCGGACGCGGCCCAGCTCGGGCAGCGACACCGCCGGATTGGTGCCGCTGACGTAGAGGAACCGGATCGAGCCGTCCTCGGCGTAGCGCATCATCTTCATCGCGTGCGTGGGGGCGGTGTAGTGCGGTATCCGCATCGGGTCGACGTTCCAATGCCGCGCCAGGTCCGTCATGTGCGCGTCGTTGGCCCAGTTGCGGAACCCGGTGAGGTCGCCGTCGGCGCCGCACTCCCGCGTGTTCTGGGCGGTGGGCTGGCCGTTCATCTGGAGGATGCCGCTGCCGGGCGCGCCGAGCTTGCCGCGCACCAGGTGGACGTTGTTGACCTGCACGGCGGCGGCCGTCGCCTGATGGGACTGGTAGAAGCCCTGGAGCACCGTGGAGAGCAGCCGCTCGGCGCCGCCGATGAGGCGGGCCGCCTCGAAGAGGTCGGCTTCGGGCACGCCGCAGACCAGGGCCGCGACCTCCGGGTCGCAGTCGGCGACCTGCTTCGCCAGGTCGTCGAAGCCGACGGTGTGCGCCTCGATGTACTCTCGGTCGATCCAGTCGTGCTCCAGCAGGTGGTGCAGCAGCGCGTTCATCAGCATCACGTTGGTGCCCGGCAGCGGCGCCAGGTGCACGTCCGCGGCGTCCGCGACCGGCGTCCGCCGCGGGTCCACGCACACCAGCTTCGGCGGGTTCGGCCCGGCGAGGCGGTCCAGGATGCGGCTCCACAGCACCGTCTGCGTCTCGGCCATGTTGTGCCCGTAGAGCGCGATGACGTCGGCGTGGTCGATGTCGGCGTACGAGCCGGGCTGGCCGTCGCAGGCGAACGACTCCTTGAGCGCGGCGGCTGCCGTGGCGGTGCACAGCCGGGTGTTCCCGTCCATGTGGTTGGTGCCGATGCCGCCGTGGCCGATGAGCGCGAGCGTGTAGTACTCCTCCAGGAACAGCTGACCGGAGGTGTAGAACCCGATCGAGCTGGGCCCTCGCTCCCGCAGCAGTTCGCCGGTCCGCCCGGCCGCCGCGTCCATCGCGGTGTCCCAGTCGGTCGCCACCAGCCGCCCGTTGCGCCGGATCAGCGGCTGCGTGAGCCGGTCGGCGTCGTGGTTGGCCTCCCAGCCGAACAGGTCCTTCGGCCCCAGGCGGCCGCGGTTGACCCGGTCGCCCGCGCGCCCGCGCACGCCGACGACGCGGCCGTCCTTGACGGCGATGTCGAGTGCGTCCCCGTTGGAGTGGAGGATCGAGGCCGAGGGCACCCACTGCTCGACGTCGGCCTCGCCCAGCCCGTCCTCCAGGTACGTGTCCACCCTGGTGGGCCACTGCGCCCCCTGCGCGTAGGGCGTGCGGGTCCCCCAGGGCTCGGCTATGCGGTCGCGCTCAGGCATGCCCCCGCCAGTACCCGGCGGGGGCGGCGGCAAACCCGTCCGGTCACGCCCCGTGCAGAGCCGCGGCGGTGGCGGTGCCGGCGATCCCGGCCACGGGCCCCTCATAGAGGACCCGGCCGCCGTGCCTGCCGGGCCCCGGGCCGAGGTCGACGATCCAGTCGGCGCGGCGGACCACCGTGAGGTCGTGCTCGATGACCACGACGGTGTGACCGCGTTCGACGAGCTGGTCGAGCACTCCCAGCAGGGTGTCGACGTCGCTCAGGTGCAGCCCGGTCGTGGGCTCGTCGAGGACGTACAGGGACGGCTCGTCGGCGTCGCGCAGCTCCCGGGCGATCTTGACGCGCTGGCACTCGCCGCCCGAGAGCGTCGACAGGGGCTGGCCGAGGCGCAGGTAGCCCAGGCCGACGTCGTCGAGGTGGCGCAGGGCCCGCGCGATCGCCGGGTCCGCGAGCCGTTCGAGCGCGTCGGCGACGGTCAGGTCGTCGACGTCGGCGATCGTCAGCCCGTTCACGCGGTGGCGGAGCACGTCCTCGGTGAAGCGCCGCCCGCCGCACGCCTCGCAGACGTCCTTCTGCCCGTCCATGAAGGCCAGGTCGGTGTAGACGACGCCGAGGCCCTCGCATTCGGGGCAGGCTCCCGCCGAGTTGGCGCTGAAGTGCTTGGCGGGCAGGCCGCTCTGCTCGGCGAAGCGCTTGCGGATCGCGGGGGCGACGCCGGTGTAGGTGATCGGCGTCGAGCGGCGGCCCGCACCGACCGGCCGCTGGTCGATCACCGTCGCGCCGTGCTGTTCGACCAGCGCCGCGGCGAGGCTGGACTTGCCCGAGCCCGCCACGCCGGTCAGGACGGTGAGCACGCCGGCGGGGAGGTCGACGGTGACGTTCCGGAGGTTGTTCCTGGCGGCCTCCTTCACCGTGACCGTGCCGCTCGGGCGCCGCGGCGGGGCGGCGGCCCCCTCCCGCCGTCCGAGCGCCGCCGCCGTCGGCGTCCCGGCGGCCCGCAGATCCGCGAAGGGCCCCTGGAAGACCAGGCGCCCGCCCGCGTCGCCCGCGCCGGGGCCGATCTCGACGACCTGGTCGGCGATCGCCATGACCGCGGGGTCGTGCTCGACCACGAGCACGGTGTTCCCCTTGTCCCGCAGCCGCTCCAACAGCGCGGTCATGGAGGCGACGTCGTGCGGGTGGAGCCCGACCGTGGGCTCGTCGAAGACGTACAGCATCTCGATCAGGCTGCTGCCCAGGTGCTTGACGGTCTTGATCCGCTGCGACTCCCCGCCCGACAGGCTCGTGGTGGCGCGGCCGAGGTGGAGGTAGCCCAGGCCGATCGCGACCATGGCCCGCAGCCGCTCGGCGAGCGCGGACACCACGGGCGCGACCGCCGGTCCGCGCACCCGCTCGACGACCGCGACGAGCTCGCCGATCTCCATGCGGGCCATCTCGCCTATGGTGCGGCCCAGGACGGTGGCGGCGCGGGCGGCCTCGTTGAGGCGCTCGCCCCCGCAGTCGCGGCAGACGCGGGAACGGGTGAACCGGGCGATGGCCGCCCGCTTGCGATCGGACAGGTCGTCGGCGGTGCGCAGGTGGAGGCGTTCGAACCGCTCCACCACGCCCTCGTAGTCGCCGGGCCCGCCCGCCCCGAGCCGGGCGGCCTCCTCGCCGCCGTACAGCAGCGCCCGGCGCTGCTCCTCGGTCCACTCCCGCAGCGGCGTGTCGGCGTCGAAACGGCCGATGTCGGCGTACTGGGAGTACCAGTAGCCGCCGTTGCCGAAGCCCGGCAGGAGGATCGCCCCTCCGGCCAGGGACCGGTCGAGGTCGAGGAAGCGGTCCACGGCGCTCACGATGACCTCGCCGAGCCCCGAGCAGGTCGGGCACATGCCCGCGGCGTGGTTGAACGAGAACCGGTTCGACTCGCCCACGTGGGGCGTGCCGGACCGGGAGAACAGCAGCCGCAGGTAGGTCCAGGCGTCGGTGACGGTCCCGACCGTCGACCTGGCGTTCCCGCCGATGCGGCGCTGGTCGATCACCACCACCGGCGACAGCCCGCCGATCGACTCGACCTCGGGGCGGCTCCACTTCGGCAGCCGGTTGCGGGCGAACGGCGGGAAGGTCTCGTTCAACTGGTGCCCGGCCTCGGCGGCGATGGTGTCGAACACCAGCGAGGACTTGCCCGAGCCCGACACGCCCACGAACACGGTCAGGGAGCCGCGCGGCAGGTCCACGTCCACGGATTTGAGGTTGTTGGTGCGCGCGCCCCTGATGCGGATCACTCGATCGTTCATCGATCCGAGGCTACGAGCGGATGCGGCCGGTTCCCGGCCGCGATTCGCGCGAGACTGGGAGCATGCCGGATGTCACCCAACGCACCCTGTCGCTGCTGTCCATGCTCCAGACGGGGCGCTCGTTCGGCGGCGAGGAGCTCGCCGCCAGGCTCGGCGTCAGCCCGCGCACGCTGCGGCGCGACATCGACCGCCTCCGCGGCTACGGCTACCCGGTGGCGACGCGGCCCGGGCCGGGCGGGCACTACCGGCTGACGGCGGGCGCCGCGCTGCCCCCGCTCATGCTCGGCGACGACGAGGCGATCGCGACCCTGCTCGGCCTCGCCGTGCTCGCGGCCCCCGGGAGCGCCGCCGAGGGCAGCGTGGAGGAGGCCGCCACCAGGGCGTACGGGAAGGTCGAGCAGTACCTGCCCAAGCGGCTGCGCCCCCGGGCGGCGGGGCTGCGGGCGAGCCTGGAGACCGGCGCGGCCCCGGCCCCGAGCGCGCACGCCGCCGACGTGGGGGACCTGGCGGACGCGGTCCGGCACCGGCGGGTCGTCGCCTTCGACTACGAGCGGAAGGACGGCGCGGTCGCCCTCCGGCGCGTCGAGCCGCACCGGCAGATCCACCGGCACCTGCGCTGGTACCTGCTCGGCTGGGATCGCGACCAGGGCGACTGGAGGGTGTTCCGCACCGACCGGATCTCGGGGCTGCGGACCACGACCACGGTCTTCGCGCCCCGGCCGCTGCCCGCCGAGACCGCGGTCGACTACCTCGACCAGGGGCTCAAGCGGGACCGCGAACGCGTCGTGCTCGTCGTGGAGGCCCCGGCGGCGGCGGTCGCCGATGCGTTCCGGCACCAGGACGTCGAGCTCGCGCCGCTGGGCGAGCGGCGGACCGAGGCCGTCCTGTGGCTCGACGCCTGGGAGTGGCTGGTCGCGGCCCTGGCGTTCCTGGACGCCGAGGTCACCGTCCGCGAACCGGCGGCCTTCCGGGAGGCCCTGCGCCGCTTCGGCGAACGCCTGGTCTCGGGTGCCGAGCGGGCCGGGTAGGGGAGGGGCGGGCTCACCGCGGGGCTTCGGGCAGGAGCCGGTCGACGAGCGCCCGGATGCCGTCCAGGACCTCCTGCTCGGTCGTCGCCCCGTCCGCCAGCAGGTGCTCCAGCAGGTCGGCGCGCACCGCCGACAGCAGCACGTGCGCCGTCAGCGCCGGATCGACGCCGTGGGGGCACTGCTCCAGCAGCTCCTTGAGCGCGCCGTGGGCCCACCGGTACTGCGGCGTCTCGAACAGCGTCTCGGTCTTCCGCTGGCCTCCGGCGTCCTCGAGCGCGAGCATGAGCTGGCGGTTGTCGATCTTGGCCCGCGCGATGCCCTCCAGCAGCGCGCGCACCCGCTCGCGCGGTGCCGCGCCGCCCGCCTCGTCGCCGAGCAGGGCCGGGCGCAGGGTCGCGAAGCGCGCCTCGTACACCGCGCGGAGCAGGCCCGCGCGGTCGCCGAACGCGCGGAAGACCGTTCCCTTGCCGACGCCTGCGGCGGCGGCGATCTCGTCGGTCGACAGGCCGGGCCCGTCGGCGGTCTCGGCGAAGAGCCGCTCCGCCGCGGCCAGGATGACCGCGCGGTTGCGGACCGCGTCGGACCTCGTTCGCTGCGCCGCCACAGGACCCCCTCGCATAAGCGGACTGTCGGTCCGTATGATTATCCGGACCACCGGTCCTTATTTTACCGAAAGGCTCGCCATGAACCGCGAACGACCGACGACCCCCGGCGCCGTCTTCCGCGCGGCGCTCGCCTCGCTCCAGAGCGGCGACGTCACCGGATGGGTCGCACTGTGCGCCGAGGACGTCGTCTTCGAATTCCCCTACGCTCCGGCCGGGAGGCCGCGGCGGCTGGAGGGCAGGGAAGCGGTCGCCTCCTACCTCGCCGTCCTGCCCGAAAGCGTCGAGGTGACCAAGGAGCCGCAGGTGGCCGTCCACCAGACCGTCGACCCGGACGAGGCCGTCATCGAGATGCGGATCGAAGGCCGGTCGGTCGCGACGGGAGCGCCCTACGAACAGTCCTATGTGATCTTCCTGGCCGTCGCCGACGGCCTGATCACCCGGTACCGCGACTACTGGAACCCCCTGGCCGCGCTCGACATGGAGCCCGCGGCATGAGCGCCGGACCCCGCATCCTGGTCACCGGCGCCACCGGCAACACCGGACGGCCGCTCGTCGCGAAACTGCTCGAACGCGGCGCCCGCGTGCGGGCCGCCTCCCGCCGCCCGGACCCCGGCGCCGCCGAGGCCGTCCGGTTCGACTGGTACGACCCGGCGACGTTCGGCCCCGCGCTGGCGGAGGCCGAGGCGGTCTACCTCGTCCCTCCGCCGCTGGACCCCCAACCGCACGCCGTGATGACGCCGTTCCTCGACGCCGCGAAGCGGGCCGGAGTCACCCGCGCGGTGCTGCTCAGCGCCTCCGCCGTCGAGCCGGGCGGGCCTGCCGCGGGGCAGGTCCACGAACGCGTCTCGCAGACGTTCGACGACTGGGCCGTGCTGCGGCCCTCGTGGTTCATGCAGAACTTCGTGAGCGGCCACCCCCACGCCCACCGCGCCCGCACCACGGGTGTGATCGTCACCGCGACGGGGGAGGGGCGCGTCGCCTTCATCGACGTCGACGACATCGCCGAAGTGGCCGCGCGCGTGCTGCTCGCGCCCGAGCCCGTACGCGGCGACCTGATCCTGACCGGGCCCGAGGCGCTCGGCTACGACGACGTCGCCGCGGTGCTCGCCGACCTCCTCTCGCGCCCGGTGCGGCACGAGCCCGTCAGCACGGCGGAGTGCGAACGGCTGCTCGCGCAGGACATGCCCGCTCCCGTGGCGGCCATGCTGGCCGCCCTCGACGGGCTGCTGGCCCAGGGCGCCGAGGACCGCACGACCGACACCGTGGAGCGCCTCACCGGCAGGGCGCCCCGCAGCCTGCGGGAGGCGCTGCGCAGAGACCTCGCCGCCTGACCGGGGCCGCCCGCGACGCCATGACCCGCCTCGGTGCGGTGACCGTCATGCGGGAGGTCCACATTCTCGACGGCGATGAGGACGGCCGGAGCGGCGGCCACCGGTGGGACTCCGATGTCCCGGGGGCGACGAAATTTCCCCCTGCCTGGGACGATGACAAGATCCTGGAGACTATCGGTGATGTTTCGCAGCGGCCCGACCGGACGCCGGTAGCGCGTCCGAAGGGCGGATGGGAATGTGAAGGCGTCCGCGACGGCGTTGTGATCAAGGTGATCTGCAACAGGGACGGGTCGGTGTGGACTGGTTACCCGCTCAGCGGCCCTGGCGTGGAGAGGAACCCGAGGTGAGCAGTATGGACGAGGCGCAGCGGACCCGTGAGGCGCGCAAGCTGGTGGCGAAGTTCGCCGAGCAGGTCCCCGAAGACGAGCTCGAGTCCGTCTACCGCGGCGCTTGCCGCGGCGACCGGACCGCGATTCCGGCACTGGCGGAGATCCTCGTGCGCGAGCGGGTCGCCGTCACCCCCGAATGGCGGCGGCGGCTCGTCGACTTCCTGCGAACGGTCGGAGCGCCCGTCGACGGGGTGCAGGGCCTGCCCGAAGCCGAGACCGGTGATCGCAGGAGCGTTCGCGAACTCGCCCGGCAAGCACACGAGGCGGTCTCCAGACTGGCGCCGAAGCTGAACCCGCAGTGGGCGAAGATCATCAGCGATGCGGACGGCGCCGGTGAATGGCGGTTCGCGGTGACCGAACTGGCGGCGATGCTCGCGCATCAGGGAATCCCGGTCGACGAATCGGACCGCGACGACCTGCGCCGGCTCCTCATCGGTCTCGGCGAGTCGACCGAGGACGTGGACCGGTTGCGCGTCGCCCGGAAAGGCTGACCCGAGTCCCGGACCTCACGGTGCCGTCGTCTCTCGCCGTCGGCGGCGCGGGGCCC
>DASTYG010000103.1:0-36596 GCA_035765105.1 Glycomyces sp. | reverse complement strand
GATGCGCGACGGGGACCTTGCCCTTGCGGAAGCCCTTGAGCTGGACCGTGTCCTTGACCTCGTCGAGGCGCGACTGAAAGCGTTCGCCCAACTCGCCCTGGCCGATCACCACCTTGAGCTCGCGCTTCAGGCCCGATGTGCTGGTTTCCGTGACTTGCATCTCTTAGGTCTCACTCAGCTCCAGCCGCACGAGGGGGCTTTGTTCCTCAAGACAGGTCCGCCGCGGGGACAGGCGTGGTGCGGGCGGAGGGACTCGAACCCCCACGACTTGCGTCACAGGAACCTAAATCCTGCGCGTCTGCCAGTTCCGCCACTCGTGCGAAGCCGAGCGACCGGGCCGTGCGGGGACGGCCGTCGCCCGTGCGAAACCGAGCGGCTGCGCCACGGGGCGCACGGTCGCCGCTCGAACGCGGCCCCCGCCGTGGGGCGGAGGGGCAGCAACCAGTGTGTCACACGCCTGTTCGTTCCCGTAGGCTGGTTGAGATGACTCGACCCGACAAGCGCGCGGCGGATGAGCTGCGCCCAGTGAAGTTCACCCGCTCCTGGACCGACCACCCCGAGGGCTCCGTCCTCGTCGAGTTCGGCCGCACCCGCGTGCTGTGCACCGCCTCCGTCACCGCAGGGGTGCCGCGGTGGCGCCGCGGCAGCGGCGAGGGCTGGGTGACCGCCGAATACTCGATGCTCCCCCGCTCGACCCACTCCAGGTCCGACCGGGAGTCGATCCGCGGCAAGATCGGCGGGCGCACGCACGAGATCTCGCGCCTCATCGGCCGGTCCCTGCGCGCCTGCGTCGACTTCAAGGCGCTGGGCGAGAACACCATCACCTTGGACTGCGACGTGCTCCAGGCCGACGGCGGCACCCGCACCGCCTCGATCACCGGCGCCTATGTCGCCCTGCACGACGCGGTCACCTGGCTCAAGGAGCAGAAGCTCGCCCGCAAGCCCGAGAAGATCCTGACGACCTCGGTCTCGGCGGTCAGCGTCGGCGTCGTGCGCGGCGCCCCGGTCCTGGACCTGCCCTACGAGGAGGACGTGGCCGCGGCGGTCGACATGAACGTGGTGTGCACCGGCGAGGGCGACTTCGTCGAGGTGCAGGGCACCGGCGAGGAGGCGGTGTTCAACCGCTCCGAGCTCGACCAGCTGCTCGATCTGGCCGTCAAGGGCTGCAAGGAGCTGGCCACGCTCCAGGCCCGGACGCTGCTGTCGTAGCGCCGTGAGGGTACTGCTGGCGACCCGCAATGCGGGCAAGATCGATGAACTGCGCCGGATCCTGGCCGAGGCCGCGCCCTCGGTGGAGCTGGTGGGCCTCGACGCGGTCGAGCCCTACCCCGAGACGCCCGAGACCGAGTTGACGTTCGCGGGCAACGCGCTGCTCAAGGCGCACGACGGCGCGGCGCGGACCGGCCTGCCGACCGTCGCGGACGATTCGGGCCTGGCCGTGGAGGCGCTGAACGGGATGCCCGGGGTGCTCTCCGCGCGCTGGGCGGGCCGCGATAAGGACGACGAGGCGAACAACGCGCTGCTGCTCGATCAGCTCGCCGATCTCGACGACGCCCGGCGCGGCGCCACGTTCGTGTGCGCGGCGGCCCTGGTCCGGCCCGACGGGAGCGAGACGGTGGTCTACGGCGAGATGCCCGGCCGCATCGGCCGCGAGCCGCGCGGCGCGAACGGCTTCGGCTACGACCCGCTGTTCATCCCCGAGGGCTACGAGGTCACCAGCGCCGAGCTGAGCACCGAGGAGAAGAACGCGATCTCCCACCGGGGGAAGGCGTTTCGCGAGCTCGCGAGCGCAATCTGAAGCACCGCCGCGGGCCCGCGGGCGACACCTGAGGAACCGCCGCGGGCGCGGCCCGCGGCGCGTTCGCGCGCCGCTGGGCTTGGAGTTCCCTCTTGCTCTGACAGCGACCGCCGGTTGTGTTTCGATGAGGGGCGGGGCAAGCATGAGGGGAAGTGCGCCATGATCGCTGTCACCGGTGCGACCGGCCATCTCGGTCGCCTCGTCATCGAGCGCCTGCTGGAGCGCGAGGTGCCGCCCGAGCGGATCGCCGCGCTGGTCCGCGACCCGGCGAAGGCCGCCGATCTCGCCGAGCTGGGCGTCGAGGTGCGCCGCGCCGACTACGACCGGCCCGAGACGCTCCGGCCGGCGCTGGAGGGCGTCGAGAAGCTGCTGCTCGTCTCGAGCCCCGAAGTGGGGCGGCGGCTGCCCCAGCACGGCAACGTCGTCGAGGCCGCGAAGCGCGCCGGCGTGGGCCTGCTGCTGTACACGAGCATCCTCCACGCCGACACCTCGCAGGCCGCGCTCGCCACCGAGCACATCGGGACCGAGCGGCTGCTCCACGAGGCGGGCGTGCCGTACCTGGTCCTGCGCAACGGCTGGTACATGGAGAACTACACCGAGCATCTCGACCAGGTCATCGAGTCCGGGACGGTGTACGGGGCGGCCGGGAAGGGCCGGGTGGCGGCGGCGACCCGCGGGGACTACGCCGAGGCCGCCGCGGTGCTGCTGACCGAGGACCACGGGGTGAACAGGGTCTTCGAGCTGTGCGGGGACGAGCCGTTCACCTATGACGAGCTGGCCGCGGCGATCGGGAAGGTCGCGGGGACCGACGTGGTCTACCAGAACATGGACCCCGAGGCGTACACGCAGGCGCTGGTGCAGTCGGGCATGTCGCTGCCGGCGGCGACGATGGTGACCGACGCCGACGAGGGCGTCGCCCGCGGCGACCTGGACTCGGATTCGACGGACCTGAGCGACCTGATCCACCGTCCGACGACGTCGCTGCACGAGGCGCTGCGCGGCGCGGTCATGTAGCCGGGGCGGCCCGGCGGCCGCTCCTTCGCCCCGGGCCGGCCTTCGGCCCTACCGGGAGGCCCGGTGCTCGCGGAGGATCGCGAGGGCCTTGTCGGCGTGGGCGTTCATCTTCACTTCGCTCTTGACGACGCCGAGCACGGTGCGGTCGGTGTCGATCACGAAGGTCTTCCGCTTGGTGGGCAGGGCGCCGATCTTGCGCTTGACGTCGAACGCGGCGGCGACCTCGCCGCCCGGGTCGGCCAGGAGCGGGTACCCCAGGGAGTGCTTGGAGGCGAACTCGGCCTGCTTCGCGATGTCGTCGGTCGAGATCCCGACCGGCCGGGCGCCGAGCTCGGCGAGTTCGGCCGCGAGGTCGCGGAAGTGGCAGGCTTCGATCGTGCAGCCGGCCGACAGGGCCATCGGGTAGAAGAACAGCACCACCGGGCCGTCGCCGAGCAGCTCGTCGAGGGAGCGCTCGCGTCCGGTCTCGTCGGGGAGGGTGAATGCGGGAGCGGTGTCGCCGGTGTCCATGAGGCCGAGTCTATCCGCGGCGGGGGCGCTCCGGGGCCGCGGCATTTGCACAACCCCCTCTATATCGATATAGTCGAATATTATAATTCCGCTCAGGTGTCGCGGCGACCGCGCACCGGCAGTTCAACAGCACGCGCACGTTCATGCGAGCCAGGTTGGGAGCGCTCCATGATTGTCAGAGGAGGACCTCATGTCCACAACCACAGCCGTGGGCCTACACCGCAGGCGCCGCAGGCTCATAGCGGTATTCGCGCTCGTCGCGGCGGCCGCGATGGCGGCCGCCATGTCCACCGTCTTCACCCAGTCGAAGGCCGAAGCGCACGGCGCCACCGTCTTCCCCGGCTCACGCCAGTACTTCTGTTACTTCGACGCCCTCGCCGGCAACGGCGCCCTGGACCCGACCAACGAGATGTGCCAGACCGTCCTCGACGAGGCCGGCTCCGGACCGTTCTACAACTGGTTCGGCAACCTCGACTCCAACGGCGCGGGCCAGACCGTCGGCTACATCCCCGACGGCCGCCTGTGCGACGGCGGCGGCAACGGCCCGTACAACTTCGAGCCGTACAACACCCCCGGCGACTGGCCGAAGACCCACGTCACCTCCGGGGCGACCTACGAATGGCGCTACAACAACTGGGCCCACCACCCGGGCAAGTTCGACCTGTACATCACCAAGCCCGGCTGGAACCCCGACCAGCCCATCGGCTGGGACGACATCGAGAAGTTCGCGACCATCCAGGACCCGCCGCAGTCCGGCGGCCCCGGCAACGACGGGAACTACTACTACGCCAACCTCACCCTGCCCGAACGCTCGGGTGAGCACGTCATCTTCACGCACTGGGTGCGCTCCGACAGCCCCGAGAACTTCTACGCCTGCTCCGACCTCGTCTTCGACGGCGGCAACGGCGAAGTCTCGGGCGTCAACCCGAACGCGAACCTGCCGGGCAACGACGGCGGCGTGAACAACCCCGACCCGGACCCGACCGACCCCACGGAGGAGCCGACCGAGGAGCCGACCACCGGCGGCCCCTCCGACACCGTCTGCACCGCCGAAGCCGCCATCAACAGCTGGGGCTCGGGCGCGACCGTGGAGATCACGGTCACCAACACCGGGACGGCCAACATCGGCGACTGGATGATCCACTGGCTGTGGCCCCCCGAATCGGGCATCACCATCACCAACGCCTGGAACACCGAGATCTCCAGCATGGGCGACATGGAGATGGCCGGCCCCTCCGGCTGGAACGCCAGCATCGCCGCCGGACAGTCCGTGACCTTCGGCTTCAACGTCAACGGCTCGCTGACGTCGATGCCCGCACTCGACTGCATCCCGTCATAACCCGACCGACCGCAACCGCGACACACGAAAAACAGCGCTAATGCTCCTCCTCCCGGAACACCACTGCGATACTGGTCGCAGGACGATCCGGGAGGAGGAGCCATGCCCACGACCACCCTCGGCGGCGACCTCCGCTCAGCACCCCTGACCCCGGACACGCCCGCCGGCATCGTCGTCCGCACCTACATCAACGGACAAGTCGACGTCCTCAACCGCGCGATCGGCCAGATCCAAAGGGACACGCCCGGATCGGTGGGCCTCACCCGCACCACCATCCACCGCATCCGCACCGCGATCCGCGGCTACCGGCACCTCTTCGCCGCCCCGCCCCACGGCGGCCCCCAACTCGACCAGCTCCTGGCCTCCCTCAAACGCACCGAAGACCTCGAAGCGCTCCGCATCCACTTCCTCGACCGGTTCGACCAGCTCGACCTCGCCCCCGGCGAACGCCCCCACTGGTACGACACCCTCAAAGCCGAACAGGACACGGCCTACCGCCAGATCCACCGCATCGGCACCCAGACATGGGTCGCGGCCCTCCTCGGGCAGGTGCGGATCTTCGCCGACAGCGCCGCGTTCACCCGCGACGGCGCGAAACCCGCCGCCTCCCTCGCCGGCACCCTCACCCGCACCAAAGCGCACCTGCTGCACACCTACGCGAAACTCCCCCAAGCCCAGGACCTGCCCGCCGCGCGCGAAGAACTGCGCCAGACCGCCCGCCGCTCCCGCTGCATGGCCGAAGCCGTCGAACCCGCACTGGGCCGGGTCGCCTCCGAGATGATCGCGCCGATCGTCGACCTCGAACACCTCCTGGAGCAGTACCGGCGGGTGTCGGTCGCCCGGACCTGGCTGCTGCGCCTGCCCGGCGCCGACCGGGCCAAACCGGTCACCGCCACCATCACCGAACTCGAACAGCGCGGCCTGCACCAGCTCGGCGAAGCGATCGACCAGGCCGCCGCCGTCCTCATCGAACGCTGGAGCTGAACGGGGCCGCACCGCCCGGCACGGCCCCCGCCCGCTAACCGCGCATCACCGACGCGAGGTTGTCCAAACCGATCGGCCCCAGATTCAACGCCCTGGTGTGCCACGCCTTGAGATCGAAATCCGACCCCGCGGCCGCCTTCGCCTCGTCGCGGGCCGCGAGCCAGGCCCGCTCACCGAGCTTGTAGCAGATCGCCTGCGCCGGCCAGCCCGCGTAGCGCACGATCTCGGCGTGGGCGCGGTGGGCCGCGATCCCGCCGCGGTCGCGCAGCACCGCCAAGGCCACCGCGAAGTCCCACCGCTCACCGTGCCGCGCCGCCTCGGCCGCCGGCAGCGGCAGATCCAGGTGCCAGCCGATGTCGATGACCACGCGCGCGGCCCGCATCGCCGAACCCTTGAGCATCCCCAGCCGCGTCGCCGGATCCTCATGCCAGCCGATGTCGTCGGCCAGACGCTCGGCGTACAGCGCCCAGCCCTCGCTGTGCCCCGACAGCGACCCGTGGTTCTTCGCGAAACGACTGAGCCCCTCACCGGCGATCTTCGTCTGCCCGATCTGCAGATGATGCCCCGGGACGCCCTCATGGAAGACCGTGGTCAGCTCGCGCCACACCGCGAACTGCTCACGGGACCCCACCGGCCACCACGTACGACCCGGACGCGACAAGTCCTCACTGGGGCCGGTGTAGTAGGGCGACCCCGCCGAAGAACCGTGGACCAGCTCCACGTCCAGCCGCATCAACCGCGGATCGATATCGAAGTGGACGCCGTCGAGATCCTCCAGGGCGGCCCGGTGCCGCTCGGTCAGCCACTCCAGGTACGCGCCGTGCTCGGTGAGCGGCGCCGCGGCGTCCAAATGCGCCGTCACCTCCTCCAGGCTCGCACCGGGAAGGATCTTCGCGGCCTCGGCGGCCATCTCGTCCTCGATGCGGTGCAGCTCCTCCCACCCCCACGCGTAGGCGTCGCGGGCGTCGAGGGCCGCGCCGAGCGTACTGCGGGCGTGCAGGAGGTAGCGCTCCTCGCCGACGCCGTCGCGGTCCTCGGCATGCGGCGCGTAATCCGACTCCAGGTAGGCGGCGACGTCGGCGAACGCCGCATAGGCGGCCGCCGCGGCCGCGGCCAGATCGCCCGACCGGGGCCCCTCCCCGTAGGCCGCGACGTGCTTGTCGAACACCCGGGACTCGGCATTGCGGCGGGCCTGCTTGGCGCCCTCGACGACCTGCCGCTTCGCGACGGTCTGCCCGGCGGCGACCCCCGCGTCCATGGTGCGGCGCCACGAGGCCAGCATCCCCGGGACGGCCTCGATGCGCGCGAGGGTCGTCCCCCACTCCTCATCGCTCCCGCGGGGCGCCAGGTCGACGTACGAGCACAGGTTCTGGAGGAAGCCGTAGGGGACGCGCAGCGCGCGGCGCCACTCCCCGGCGTCGTAGAGGGCCAGCTGCGTCTCGAGCCGCTCGGCCATGTGCAGCCGCGCCAGATCGTCGGCGGCACCGGTGGACTCCAGGGCGTTCAGCTCGGCGAGCGTGCGGCGGGCGAGCTGCGCGCGCTCGGCCTCGGCCTCGGGCCCCAGATCGGAGGCGACCCCGAAGTCCCCGGTGATGCCGATGGACCCCGCGGCCATGGGGTGGAGCCGCGCGAAAGCGGTGATGTACTCGTCGGCCAGTGTGAAGATCGGTGACGTCATGGCCGCTAGCTTACCGCGCGGCTAGTTCGGCTCCGTTATACGATCGTTGCCTGTGACGTCCCTGGTGGCGACGGCGACGGCGCCCACGAGCGCCGCGAGGAGGAGCAGCGAGAGGACCTCGAACGGCAGGACCCAGTTCGCGAAGACCGCCTCGCCCACGGCGGCCGCGTCGCCCGGATCGCGCTCGGCGAGGCTCACGCGGGTCCACCCGAACGCGGCGACGAGCACGGCCGCGAGGCCGAGGCCGACGCCGCCGGCGATGAGGGCGCCCGGGAGGCGGCGCCGGTCGAGCTCGTCGGACGGCTCGGTCGGGGCTTTGGTGAGCATGGTGGCGAACAGCAGCAGCACCACGATCGCGCCGACGTAGACGAGGACGAGCACCCAGGCCAGGAACTCGGCGGTGAGCACGAGGGCGGCGCCGGCGATCCCGGCGAAGGCCACGGCGAGCCACAGCCCGGCGCGGACGATCCGCCGCGTGGTGACCACGGCCAGGGCCGCGCCGAGCGCGAGCAGCCCGAAGGCCAGCAGCAGCACGTCGGCGAGGGTCATCGCCGCTCCTCGGCCGCCTCGGGGAGCGCCGCGGGCGGGACGCCCTCCATCCACTCCCCCAGGTGCTCCTTGTCGTGGAGCAGATCGCGGATGTCGCCTGCGGCGTAGTCGAAGTCGGGGGCCCAGAACAGGGCGTCGAAGGGGCAGACGTCGACGCAGACGCCGCAGTACATGCACAGGGAGAAGTCGATGTCGAACCGGTCGAGGACGTTGACCTGGCGGGGGCGGGCCGCGCCCTCGGCTTCGACGGTCTCCTTGTGGGAGTCGATGTAGATGCACCAGTCGGGGCACTCGCGGGCGCACAGCATGCAGGAGGTGCAGTTCGCTTCGAGCAGGGCGATGACGCCCCGGGTGCGTTCGGGCAGTTCGGGTTCGCGCTCGGGGTACTGGCGGGTGACGGCGCGGCGCGTGGCGGTGCGCGCGGTGGCGGCGAGACCGCTGACAAGGCCGCTCCCGGGAACCTTCATGCCCTCATGGTGGCAGACGGCACAGCAGTTATCCACAGGCTAAAAACTTTTTCTTGCGCCTCTTGACAACGCGGGTGATGATCTTGTGAAAAACCCGGACAAGGCTTCATTCCCACCTCTGCAGGCACGGCGGTGCAGTGGGTTCTGCAGACACCGCCACCACAAGACCGCGCGGGGTCGCTCCCCGCGCGGCGCCTGCGAGGTGGACCCGCGGGAAGCGCGCCGGCCGGCTCGATCCGGACGAGCCGGCCGGCCGCTGGCGGAGCGGCCCGCAGCGGTTCTAAGGGCCGCGCTTCAGGAGAGCGCCGCGGCGAACGCGGCCCGGGTCTCCTCGAAGACCTCACGGCCCGGTCGGGCCCACAGGGCGTCGTTGAACAGCTCGACCTCGATGGGGCCGGTGAAACCGGTCGCGTCGACCGCCTCCAGGTAGCGGCGCATGTCGATGCAGCCGTCGCCGATCTGGCCGCGGCCGGTGAGCACGCCGGCGGGGAGCGGGGTGATCCAGTCGGCGAGTTGGAAGGAGGCGATGCGGCCTTCGGCTCCGGCGCGGGCGATGCCGTTCCAGACCTCGGGGTCCCACCAGATGTGGTAGGTGTCCACGACGACGCCGACGGCTTCGGCGGGGTGTGGGGCGGCGAGGTCGAGGGCTTGCGCGAGCGTGGAGACGACGCAGCGGTCCGAGGCGAACATCGGGTGGAGCGGTTCGATCGCGAGGGTCACGCCGCGTTCGGCGGCGTAGGGGGCGAGTTGCGCGAGGGCTTCGGTGACGCCGTCGCGGGCGCTGTCGATGGTGCCGCCTTCGGGGATCGGTCCGGCGACGAGGACGAGGGCCGGGGCGCCGAGTTCGGCGGTCTCGTCGATGGCGCGCCGGTTGTCGTCGATGGCCTGCGGTGTGGGGTCGGTGAAGAATCCGGCCCGGCACAGGCTGGTGACGCGGACGCCGGCGTCGCGGACGTGTTTCGCGGTCGCGGCGAGGCCGTGTTCGGCGACGGGTTCGCGCCACAGGCCGATGCCCGATCCGGTGCGGGCGCAGGCTTCGACGGCTTCGGTCTGGTCCCAGAATTTGGCGGTGGCGTGGTTGAACGAGAAGCGTTCGAGGATGCCGGTCATG
Source organism: Glycomyces sp. (assembly GCA_035765105.1). GTDB lineage: Bacteria > Actinomycetota > Actinomycetes > Mycobacteriales > Micromonosporaceae > Glycomyces. The sequence continues at coordinate 27,146 of DASTYG010000103.1, read as the reverse complement.
CCTGCCTCCGCGGGGGTTGGCCGGCGACCTTCAGCAGGGCGTTGAAGCGGTCTTCGGCGAGGGCGGGGTCGGCGAAGAGGTCGATGTCCCGTGCCAGGTCGTAGACCTCGGTGAGGTGTCCGATGGAGCGGGCCGCTTCGAGGCCGCCGACCATTTTGAAGTGGTCTTGGTGGCCTGCGAGCCAGGCGAGGAAGACCACGCCGGTCTTGTAGTTGAAGGTGGGCGCTTCGAAGACCTTGCGGGCCAGGGGGACCGTGGGGTCGAGGAGGGCGCGGAAGCCGGCTTCGTCGCCGGTGTCGAGGCGTGTGACGGCGGCGGCGGCCAGGGGGGCCAGGGGGTCGAAGACGCCCAGGAGCGCGTCGGAGTGGCCGTGGTCGTCGCCGGCGATGAGCTGCGGGTAGTTGAAGTCGTCGCCGGTGTAGCAGCGGACGCCTTCGGGGAGTCTGCGGCGCAGGGCGATTTCGGCGTCGGCGTCGAGGAGGCTCATTTTGATGCCGTCGATCTTGGCGGCGTTCTCGGTGATGATCGCGACGAAGGTGTCGGCGGCTTCGGTGAGGTCGGTGGAGCCCCAGTAGCCGTTCAGGGCCGGGTCGAACATGGGGCCGAGCCAGTGGAGGATCGCTTTGCCGCTGACTTGGCGGAGCAGTTCGCCGTAGAGGCGTCGGTAGTCGTCGGGGGTTTCGGCGGTGGCGGCCATGGCTCTGGAGCACATGAGGATGGCGCCGGCGCCGGCGTCTTCGACGACGGCGAGTTGTTCGAGGTAGGCGGTTTGGATGTCGGCGAGTGTGGTGGGGGCGGCGGGGAGTTGGTCGGTGCCGACGCCGCAGGCGAGGAGGTCGTCGGGGCCGGCGGCTTCGGCGGAGCGGCGGATGAGCGTCTGGGTGGCGTTCCAGTCGAGGCCCATGCCGCGTTGGGCGGTGTCCATGGCGTCGGCGACGCCGAGGCCGAGGTCCCACAGGTGGCGGCGGTAGCGGATGGTGGCGTCCCAGTCGACGGTGGCGGGTCGGCCGGGGCCGTTGTCGGCGAGGGGGTCGGCGACGACGTGGGCGGCGGAGTAGATGACTCGGGAGTGGAATCGGCGGCTCACAGCTGGAGCTCCTCGAGTTCGATGCGGCGGCCTTCGAGGGCGGAGCGGTAGCCGGCTTCGGCGAGTTGGACGCCGCGGGCGGCGGCGAGGAAGTCGTGGTGCCAGGGGGTGTCGTCGACGACGTGGCGCAGGAATTCCTCCCATTGGAGTTTGAAGCCGTTGTCGAACTGCTCGTTGTCGGGGACGTCGTGCCATTGCCGGCGGAAGGCGATGGGTTGGTCGATGTCGGGGTTCCATACGGGTTTGGGGGTGTGGGCGCGGTGTTGGGCGCGGCATTGGCGCAGGCCGGCGATGGCGGAGCCTTCGGTGCCGTCGACGTGGAATTCGACGAGTTCGTCGCGGTCGACTCTGGTGCACCAGGAGGAGTTCATCTGGACGACGGTGCCGTCGGTGAGTTCGAAGATGGCGTAGGCGGCGTCGTCGGCGGTGGCGGCGTAGGGCTTGCCGTGTTCGTCGGTGCGTTGGGGGAGGTGGGTGGTGACGTGGGCGGTGACGGATTTGATGGGGGCGAGGGTGCCTTCGAAGACGTAGGACCAGTGGGGGAACATGTCGAGGACCATGCCGCCGCCGTCTTCGGCGCGGTAGTTCCAGGAGGGGCGTTGGGCTTCCTGCCAGTCGCCTTCGAAGACCCAGTAGCCGAATTCGCCGCGGACGGAGAGGACGCGGCCGAAGAAGCCGGAGTCGACGAGGCGTTTGAGTTTGCGCAGGCCCGGGAGGTAGAGCTTGTCGGCGACGGCGCCGTTCTTGATGCCGGCGTCGCGGGCGGCGCGGGCGAGGCCGAGGGCGTCGTCGAGGTTGGTGGCGATGGGTTTCTCGGTGTAGACGTGTTTGCCGGCTTTGATGGCGGCGCCGACGGCGGCGAGGCGGTGCTGGGTGGTGAGGGCGTCGAAGTAGATGTCGATGCTCGTGTCGGCGAGTGCTTCGTCGAGGTCGGTGGTGTAGCGGTCCAGGCCGTGGCGTTCGGCGATTTCGGCGAGTTTGTCGGCGTTGCGGCCGACGAGGGTGAGTTCCGGCCAGATGACCGTGCCGTCCGCGCGTTCGATGCCGCCCTGTTCGCGGATGGCGAGCAGGGAGCGCACCAGGTGCTGTCGGTATCCCATGCGTCCGGTCACGCCGTTCATGGCGATGCCGACGGTGATTCGTTCTGTCATTGGGTCCGCTCCAGTCGATGCTGTGCAAATGCAGGGCTCGGCAAGCGTTGGCCGCGGGTCGGGGCGGTGGCGTCGCGCGTGTCGCCGGGTGGGTGACGGTGTGCGGGCGCCGCCGCGATCGGCAAACGCTTTCTTGTCGTTTTCTGAAGCATACAGCAAAACGGCGGCCGCGTGAAAGCGGTCGCCGTGAGGATTTTGCCTGGTGCCCGTCCCGGGCGGGGTGGCCTGGGGCGTTAGAGGTACTGCTCGCCGATGTCGGCGACTTCGCCGAGCGGCGCCCAGATCTGGTAGACGCCGGTGTCGTAGGGTTCGAGCCCGAGGCGCATGGCCACGTCGCTGCGGCCGCCGCGGTACTCCAGGCGCAGCCAGTCGCCCGATTCGCCGAGCACGAAGAACGGCTCGCCGCGCCAGGTGCAGACGGTGCGCACGTAGAAGAAGTCCTCGAGTTCGCCGATGGGCACGCCGCGCCGGTAGCGGCCTTCGGCGACCTGCACGAAGCCGTCGCCGCCGGTGGGCGAGTACAGCCGCACGTGGGCGCCGTCGGGGCTGGAGTCGTATTCGGCGCCGTTCCAGCGCGCGATGTAGCCGTCCCTCATGTTCAGGCCCCCTTCCATTCGCGGTTGTCCAGCGCGGAGGCGGCCCGGTCTTCGGGGTGGGGCCGCACGAGGTCGTAGTGGCCTTCGGCGGGGTCGGCGCCGAAGGCGTCGCCCAGGGCGGAGCTCTCGTATCCGGCGGGGCCGTAGCCGGGGGCGGCCTCGCCCATGGGGCCGGTGGGCATGGGGGTCTCGCCGCCGGCGGCGGGCGGGGCCTCGATGGCGGCGGGGCGGCCGTCCGCGTCGGGGCGGGGGTCGGCGGGGCCGCTCGCGCCGTCGACGGGGGCCCATTCGCGGGTGTCGGCGTCGAAGACGGCGAGTTCGGTGACGCCGCCGCGGGAGTCGATCCTGAGAATCTGGGCGCCGTGCGGCAGGCGCACGGATTCGACTTTGTGCTCGGGGATCTGGTCGTCGGGCGATTCGGAGGGGGCGAGGCCGTCGCCGCGGAAGGGCGGGGCTTCGACGATCCAGCCGCCGCGGGTCTCGGCGTCGGCCTCGTCGCGGCCGCCGAGGGCGAGCGGGTAGAGGTCGGTGCGGTAGCCGATCCAGCGCAGGACGTGGACGGCGTCGTCGGTGGGGCTGAAGTCCTCCGAGGTGCGCAGGAGGCCGAGGGCGAGGTAGAGCTGGGCGGGGGTGCGCAGGTGGTCGACGGCGGCGGCGGGGTGGACGAAGCCGCCGACGCGGTCGTAGCCGCGTTCGAGGTAGAAGGCGACCTGCTGGTGGGGGATGGTCTTCTGCCACAGGACGGGTTTGACGCGCTGGGAGGGGGCTTTGGCGCGGGCTTCGGCGGCTTGGCGGCGCTCCATCTCGGCGGCGAGGGTGAGCAGTTCTTTGGCTTCGGCCCATTTGATGAGGGGTTCGATCTCGGGGCCGGACATGTTGGCGCCGACTTCGGTGCCGGGGTTGACGTAGAGGGCGTATTCGACGCCGGGCCAGTGCTGGATGAGCCAGCCGAAGGGGACTTCGGTGTGGGGGGTGTCCGCGCCGGCGCGGGCGTGGAGGCGTTCGGCGGTGGTGTAGACGGTGATGCCGTGGATGCCGTCGACGATGTCCGAGGCCCATCGGAAGGCGGGGTCGCCGACGCGGATGGCGACGGCGTCGGGGTCGCCGACGGGGAGGATGACGGTGCTGCACAGGAGGGTGTGGAGGAAGGCGGCGGTGTCGCCCTGCGCGGCCGTTTCGGCGAGGCGGGCTTCGGCTTCGGCGCCGGTGAGTTCGGTGGGGGCCGGTTGGTGCGGTTCGGGTTCGCTCTGGAGGGTCTGGCGGTGGGCGGGCTCGTCCTGGGGGGCGGGCCTGCGGCCGAAGGCGCTGGACATGGAGGCGAAGGATTCGGCCGAGGGGGGTGCGGCGGCCGGGGCGGGTTCGGGTGCGGCGGGGGTGAAGGCGGCGGGCGGGGAGTAGGCGCCGGGTTGGGGCGAGTACTGGGGTGCCGGTGGGGCGCCGTAGGGGTCGGCCGGTTCGCGCTGGGGGAGGTCGGCGGTGCCGGACTGCTGTTCGCGGAGCCAGTCGGGGGCTTCGGGCCAGTCGGTCTGCTCGGTGGGCCAGGCGGGTTGTTCGGGGAGGGCGTCGGCGCCGGGTTGGGAGGTGTAGCCCTGTTCGCCGAAGGCGCCCGGTGCGGGGGGTTCGGGTTCGCCGGGGGGTTGGCGGAGGGGGAGTCCGGCGTCGGTGGTGCCGGCGACGGTGGAGTAGGCGCCGGAGGCGGTGCCGGTGCGGCGGGGTGCGGGGGGGACTTCGGGGACGGGCGGGGCGGCGGGCATGAAGCTGCCTTCGCGGGCGGGCGGGGCGGGCTCCATGGGGTTGGCGAAGGGGTCGGAGTGGGCCATGGAGGCGAAGGACTGTTCGCCGGAGTGCTGTTCGGGGCGGGCGGGTTCGCCGGGGACGGTGGTCATGCCCTGGGCGACCTGGGAGACGAACCAGGCGGGGAGGTAGCCCTCGATGGGGAGGCCGGGGTTGACGGCGAGCCACCATTCCTCGTCGGGCCAGGCGTCGGCGAGGGCGCCGAAGCGGACGCGTCGGGAGGACCCTGCGTTGTCCCGCAGGCACACGGAGAGTGCGGTCTCGGAGGTGAAGGCGAGGATGTGGGTGCGGTCGTCGGTGGTCCAGGTGGCCCAGGTGTCGGCGCCGCCCAGCCCGGTGGGGTCCTCGTAGGACAGTGGTAGGACGAGTTCGACCTGGGAGAGGATGCGGAAGTATCCGTCCTGGTCGTCGGCGCGCAGTGCTTCCCGGAGACGGCGCTCGGTCTCGTTACTCGGTTCCCACATCGATCCCATTCAGCCCTTCCCCCCTACCGGTCCCCGATGGGGCAGCGACGAGGTAACGCGGCGTTCCCTCGCGATGGTCACCGTAACGTGAGGGTGTTGTCAAGTTTCCGTCAGTAGGGCAAAAATAACGAATTCATAAAGACGAGCGCGTGTCATTACCGTGTCCAAGCCACCCCGCTGTGTCACGATCCCGGTCTCATGGACGACCGCACTACACGCACCACTATCGCATGTGTCTGTTCAACGCTGTTGGCAGTCATACTGTTCGCCCCCGCGGCCCGCGCAGCGCCCGTCACCGCCTGGCACCTGTCGGCAGTCCACGCCGAGCAGGCGTGGAATTCGGCGACTGGGGCGGGCGTCACCGTCGCCGTCATCGACTCGGGGGTGGACGCGGATCACCCCGACCTCGACGGCGCGGTCCTGCCCGGCCGCAGCTACATCGACGCCGACGTCGGCGCCGACCTCCAGCGGCTGACGCTGGCCGCCGACCCCGGCCCGGTCTACGAGCAGGCCCTGGCCCAAGAGGACCCGGTGGGCCACGGCACGGCGGTGGCCGGGCTGATCGCCGGGCGGGCCGCCTCGGGGCATCCGGGCGTCGCCCCGGCCGCGGCGATCCTGCCGGTGCGGGTGCTCGATGACGAGAACCGGTACCACGATTCGTCGATGGTGGGCGACGCGGTCAGGTGGGCGGTCGACAACGGCGCCGACGTCATCAACCTCTCGCTGGGGGGCCGGCACGGCTCGCGGGCGTTCACCGACGCGATCGCCTACGCCGCGCGCCACGACGTGCTCGTGGTGGCCTGCACCGGGAACCAGCCCGAGGCGGACTCGGGTGAGGAGGTGTGGTTCCCCGCCCGGCTCCCGGAGGTCCTGGCGGTCACCGGCGTCGACCGGGCCGGGCAGAAGTGGCCGACGGCCGTCACCGGCACCGAGACCGACCTGGCCGCGCCGAGCGCGGGCCTGACGGTCCCGGCCGCGGGCGGGGGCCACAAGGAGGCCACGGGCACCTCGTTCGCCTCGGCGATCGTGTCGGGTGCGGCGGCGCTGGTGCGCTCGGCGCATCCGGGGCTCGACGCCGAGGCGGTCGCCCGCCTGCTGACGGCGACGGCCGCTCCCGCGCCGCAGGGGACGGGCGCGGGCGTGGTCGACGCGGCCGCGGCGGTGGCGGCCGACCCGGGGAGCCTGCCGCCGCTCGCGGTCGCCGGGGCCGGGGCGGCCGGTGCGCTGTGGCCTGCGGCGGCGGCCGCGGCGGTGGCGTTCCTGGGCGCGGCGGCGGTGCTGTCCGCCGGGGGGCGTCTGGCGGGCCGGGGCGGTGCGGCGGGCGCTCGCCGGCCGCAGGGGCGCCGCGTACCATGGCGGGCGTGACCGCCGCCGACGCCCACCGGACCGTTTTATGTCCCGCAAGTCTCACCGGGACGGACCCGAGAGCGACCTCGCCAAGAAGCGCCGCGCCCGCGCCATCGACCGGCTGCTGGCCGCGGCCCACCCCGACGCCCGGTGCGAGCTGGACTACGCCGACCCGCTCCAGTTGGCCGTGGCGACGATCCTCTCGGCCCAGTGCACCGACGTGCGCGTCAACCTCACCACTCCGGCGCTGTTCGCGAAGTACCGGACGGCCGAGGACTACGCGGAGGCCGACCCCGAGGAGGTCGAGGCGATCATCCGCCCGACCGGGTTCTACCGCAACAAGACCAAGTCGATCATCGGTCTGGGTCGGGCGCTCGTCGCCGACCACGGCGGCCGTCTGCCCCAGCGCATGGACGAGCTGGTGAAGCTGCCGGGCATCGGCCGCAAGACCGCGAACGTCATCCTCGGCAACGCCTTCGGCCTGCCGGGCATCCCGGTGGACACGCACATGATCCGCTTGACCAACCGGCTCGGTCTCACCGAGGGCAAGGACCCGGTCAAGCTCGAGTTCCAGTTGCACCGGTTGATCGACGAGCGCGAGTGGACGATGTTCTCCCACCGGGTCATCTTCCACGGCAGGCGGGTGTGCATCGCCCGCAAGCCGGCGTGCGGGGCGTGCACCCTCGCCCCGAAGTGCCCCTCGTTCGGGGAGGGCCCCACCGACCCGGCCGAAGCGGTGAAGCTGCTGCGCGGCAGCAATGTCGCCGAGCTCGCCGAGCTGGCGGGCATCCAGGCCGCCGCGGACGGCCCGCCCGGGGCGGGCCGGTGAGGCGGGCGGCGGCGGTCGCCGCCGCGCTGGCGCTGCTCGCCGGGTGCACCGGTAGCGGCGGGGGCGAGGACGCCGACGTCGGCGGTGCGGGGCCCGAGCCGTCCTGGTCGGTCGCGTGCGAGGCCGGGCAGGTGCCGGTCGAGCCGGTCGGCGCGCTCGAACTGCCGTGCCTGGGCGACCAGTCCCCCACCGCGGTCGGTGTGCGGGAGGGCCGGCCGCTGGTGATCGTCCTGTGGGCCAGCTGGTGCCCCCCGTGCGTCGAGGAGGCCCCCGAGGTGGAGGCGTTCTGGCGGGCCCACGGCGACCGGATCGACGTGCTCGGCGTCGACAGCGCCGACATCCGCGAGAAGGGCCGGTGGTTCGCCGAGGAGTTCGCGCTGACCTATCCGTCGGTGTTCGACGCCGACGAGGAGGTCCGGGTCGCGCTCGGCGTCCCGGCCCTGCCGGGGGTCGCCTTCGTCGCCCCCGACGGGACCGTCGCCGCGGTCCTCAACGAGCCGGGCGTGACCGCCGAGGACCTCGCCCAGGCCGCCGAGTCCGCGTTCGGCCTGGAGCTGCCGTGACCGGGCCGCAGCGGCCCGCGGCCGGCCCGGGCGCCGCGTCCCCGCCGTGGTGGGGGCCGCTGGTCGCCGCCGCCGGGACGGCGGAGGGCCCCCGGGTGCCCAGGGTCGCCGCCGACGCCGCGCTGCTCTACGCCCCCGAGGACGCCCGGTCGGCGTCCGTCCTGGTCCTGCTCAGCGACCGGGGGGCCGGGCGGCCCTCGGTGCTGCTCCAGCAGCGCGCCAGCGGCCTGCGCCACCATCCCGGCGAGGTGGCCTTCCCGGGCGGGGCGGCCGACCCCGGGGACGCCGACGCCGCCGCCACGGCCCTGCGGGAGGCCGCCGAGGAGCTCGCCGTCGACCCCGGGACGGTCGCGGTCGGTCCGGCCCTGCCGCCGCTGTGGATTCCCGTCTCGGGTTTCGCCGTCACGCCGGTGCTGGCGCTGTGGACCGAGCCGCATCCGCTGGCGCCCTCGGGGGACGAGGTCGCCGCCGCCCATCAGGTGGCGTTGGCGCGGCTCGCCGATCCCGCCTCGCGCGGCAGCGTCCGCTACCCCTCGGGCGGGTCGGGGCCGGGGTTCCGGCTCCCTGGCGTGCCGCTGATCTGGGGGTTCACCGCGGGGGTACTGTCGTGGCTGCTCGACTTGGGCGGCTGGTCCCGGCCGTGGAACACTGGCCGGACAATGGAGCTCGAAGGGTTCTGAGGGCCTGCGGTCCGCAGGCCGGGGGCGGCAGGAGGGGGACCGATGGACGCGACCGAGGGCGGCCTGCTGGTCGACGTCATCATCGTCCTGCTCGCGCTCCTGTTCGCGATCAACGGGTACCGGCAGGGGTTCATCATCTCCGCGGCCACGTTCCTGGGGTTCCTCGGCGGGGCGCTCCTGGGCGTCCAGGTCGCGCCGTTCGCCGCCGACCTGTACACCGATCCGCTCGCCAAGCTCATCGCGGCGCTCTTCGTGGTCTTCGCGCTCGCCCTCGGCGGGCAGGCCGGGGCCACCGCGGTCGGTTTCAGGCTGAGGAAGAAGGTACGGCGGGACCGGTCGATGCGGCTCGACCATCTCGCCGGGCCGCTCGTGTCGGTCGCCGCGGTCCTGCTCGTGACGTGGATGGCCGCCGCGCCGCTGGCGAACTCGGGCATGCCGGCCGTGGCCGCGGCGGTGCGCAACTCCAGTCTGGTCGGCGGCATCGACGAGCACATGCCCGAGGCGGTCAAGGGCGTCTACGACTCGATGCGGGAGTCACTGAACACCTCCCAGATCCCCGACGTGTTCTCCGGGCTCGACCCGACGCAGGTCCGCGAGGTGCCGCCGCCGGACCCGGAGCTGGCCGTCTCCAGTGTCGTGGTGAACGCCGAGCGGTCGGTGCTGAAAGTCCACGGGTCGGCGCCGCAGTGCGACCGGCAGATCGAGGGTTCGAGTTTCGTGTACGCCGAGGGCCTGGTCGCCACCAACGCGCATGTCGTGGCCGGGACCGAGGAGGTGCGCGTCGAGTCCGAGGGGCGGCTGCTGGAGGCCGACGTGGTCGTGTTCGAGCCGGAGAAGGACCTCGCGGTGCTGTCGGTGCCCGGGCTGGACGCCCCGGCGCTGCCGATGACCGGCGAGCCGGGGGTCTCGGGGGACGATGCGATCGTCGTCGGCTACCCCGGCGGGGGCCCGTACACGCCCAGTGCCGCGCGGGTGCGGGAGGCGCGGACGGTCTCGGGGCCCGACATCTACGACTCCGGGACGGTCACGCGGGAGGTCTACCAGCTGTACGCCCACATCATCGGCGGGAATTCGGGCGGGCCGCTGCTGAACGCCGACGGCGAGGTGTTCGGGGTGATCTTCGCCGCCGCCGTGGACGACCCCCAGACCGGGTATGCGCTGACGATGGACGAGGCCGCGCCGATCCTGGAGGCGGGTGAACGCGCTTCGGGGGAAGTCGGCACCGGTTCGTGCACGTGATCGTCGGGCCGTTTCCGGCGCGCCGATGCCGCAATGGGCGCGGCGGCGTCTGCTTGCTGCTGGGCGGGGCGTCACAATAGCGGTAGGCTGTATCCGGTCGTCGCCGACGAAACCGTCGCTTTCGAGCAAAACCCCTGCTCGTCGGGTGAGTCAATGCTCACGCTGTGAAACTCGGTAGCGTTGGAACCCATTCCTTCGGGCATGAAAGTCGAATTCGGCGCCGACGGTGCGCATGTGGATTTACGGGGGTCTCGCTCCCGCAATGCGGACAAGAGGCATAGACTCAGTACTTGCACTAGCGGTGCGTTGAAGAAAGGTGCGAACGGACATGGAAGATGTATTGGCCAGGGCCGCGCTGTTCAAGGGCGTCGACCCCGAAGCTGTCGAGTCGCTCATCAAAGAGATGGAGTACGTCGACGTCAACAAGGGCCAGACCGTCTTCACCGAGAACGAGCCGGGCGACAGTCTCTACATCGTCATGTCCGGGAAGGTGAAGCTCGGGCGCCGCTCCGCCGACGGCCGCCAGAACCTGATCGCGGTCATGGGCCCTTCGGACATGGTCGGCGAGCTCGCCCTGTTCGACCCCGGCCCCCGCACCGCCACCGCCACCGCGCTCACCGACACCCGCATGGCCCGGCTGTCCAAGACCGCGCTGCGGCCGTGGCTGGCCAACCGGCCCGAGATCGCCGAGCAGCTGCTGCGCGTGATCGCCCGCCGTCTGCGCCGCACCAACGACTCCATGGCCGACCTGATCTTCACCGACGTGCCCGGGCGCGTCGCCAAGGCGCTGCTGCACATGGCCAGCCGCTTCGGCACCCGCGACGGCGGGGTCCTGCGCGTCACGCACGATCTGACGCAGGAGGAGCTGGCCCAGCTCGTCGGCGCCTCCCGTGAGACGGTGAACAAGGCGCTCGCCGACTTCGCCGGGCGCGGCTGGCTGCGCCTGGACGGCAAGAGCGTCATCATCATGGACCCCGAGCGCCTGGCCCGCCGCGCCCGCGTCTAGCGGGCCCGCTGACGCCAGCGCGCCCGCGTCTAGCGGGCCCGCTGACGCAGTCAGCGGCGATGCGGCGGGCGGTGAGGCGCGGAGCGCGGCGACGCTTGCGAGCCGCGCCATTGGCACAGCGTCTGGCCCGCCGCGCCCGCGTCTAGCGGACCCGAGGCGCGCGGCGTTCGACCTTCGAGGCCCCCGGCCCTGCGGCCGGGGGCCTCGTCGCGCGCCGGGCCGGTCTCACATGCGGGTGATCTTCGGGTCCGCGGCGGGTGGTCGATTCGACGGACGCGCCCGCGGCGTCTAGACTTCCCCTATCCATCCTCGGAGTTTGCTTTAAGGAGCGTTGTGGCCAAGCAACTGAACGTCGAACTCGTAGCCGTCGAGTCGAAGGTGTGGTCCGGCGACGCGACGGCGGTCTACGCGCGCACCACCGAAGGCGAGCTCGGCATCCTCCCCGGCCACCAGCCGATGCTCGGCGAGCTCCGCGTCGGCAGCCGCGTCCGCGTCCAGGCCGGCGGGACCGAGCACGCCTGGGAGGTCGACGGCGGCTTCCTCTCGGTCACCACCGACGGGGTGACCATCCTCGCCGAGACCGCCGAAGCGGTCGAATCCGCTGCGGCATAAGCCATGGTCGAAGCACTGCTCGTCGCCGCCGCCCTGGCGGGCGCCGTCGCGGTGTTCCTCCTACTGACGTACGTCCGCAGGTCCGTCCTGTCCAAGCACGGCTCGGTCGCGATGGCCGCGCGGCTGTCGCGGCGCATGCCCGGGCGCGGCTGGGCCCCCGGTTTCGCCGTGTACGAGCGCGGGTCGCTGCGCTGGTACCGGATGTTCTCCCTCGCGTTCGGGCCGCGGTACACGCTTTCGCGGACCGATCTTCAGGTGGCCGAGCGGCGCGACCCGGCAGGCGCCGAGGCGCAGATCTTCCCGCCCGAGGTCGCGGTCCTGCGGTGCAAGAGTTCCACCGGTGAGGTGGAGTTGGCGATGACCGCGTCGGCCGTCACCGGTTTCCTCTCGTGGCTCGAGGCCGCGCCTCCCGGGACGGCGCACTACACCGACAAGTGAGCGCCGGGCCTGTGCGCATCGGCGCCGGCGGGGCGGGTTCCCGGGCGTCCCGTTGCGGGTTTTTGCTCCTCCTTTCGGAGGAGGCGGGGGCCGGTGGGCTCCTCCCTCCGGTTTAGGGGAATTTCAGTCGCGTTGCGGTCCTGGCGGCCGTTTCGGGCGCTTAGGCTCGGGTGCATGCGCAGACGCTTTCCCGTAGCGGTCGCCTTGGCGCTCGGCCTCATCGCCGCGCCCGCCGCCGCGACCGCGACACCCCCGCACGCCCCGCCGCTCGACACCGACCTCCTCGAGCAGAAGCTCGAAGCGTTCGCCGACGTCGCCGACCACTCGGTCATCGCCGAGGTCCGCTCCGGCGACGAGCGGTGGGACGAGGACCTCGGGTACCGCTCGATCGACGGCACCGGCGGCCGGGTCGACGAGGACGACCGGTTCCGCATCGCCAGCCTCACCAAGACCATGGTCGCCACGGTCCTCCTCCAGTTGGAGGGCGAGGGCGCGCTCGACCTCGACGACACGCTCGGCGAGCACCTGCCGGGCCTGCTCCCCTACGAGGCCGAGCCGACCGTCCGGCAGCTCATGCAGCACACCGGCGGCCTGTTCGACTACTTCTACTACCTGTACGAGCCGTATCTCGTCGAAGGCGACATCGCCGGGTTCGCGGCGAACTACCGGAACCATTACCGTCCTGAGGAGCTGGTCGCGATCGGCACGCAGGACCCGCTGCTGTTCGAGCCGGGCGCCCAGTGGTCGTACTCCAACACCGGGTACATCGCGTTGGGCATGCTCATCGAGGAGCTGACCGGGAACCGGCTGGGCCACGAGATCGAGGAGCGGATCGTCGAACCGGTCGACCTGGACGACACGTATTTCCCGCGGCCGTACAGCCACGGCCTGCGCGGCCCGCACCCCGACGCGTACGTGACCACAGGCGTGGCCGAGGAGCCGTACTTCGATTCCAGCAAGCTGTCGAACAGCCAGATGTGGGCGGCGGGCGGCGCCGTCTCCACGGTCGGGGACGTCAACGACTTCTACGACGCCTACCTCGACGGCACGCTCCTGTCCGGGGAGCAGTTGGACGAGGCGATGGCGTTCATCGATACGCCGCTGGGCACGGGCTACGGGCTGGGCCTGGAGCGGCTGCCGCTGGTGTGCCCGGACGACCCGGAGCGGATCTACGTGGGCCACACGGGGGGCGGGCTGGGCCATCAGACCTATTCGTTCCACTCCCCCGACGGTGAACGCCAGCTCACCGTGACGTGGAACATCGACGACCGGCACGGCTACGCCGACCCTGAGGCGTTCAATCACGCGTTCTCGGCGGTCCTGGTGGCGGGCCTGTGCGGTGTCGACATGGACGAGGTGAGCGCGGTGAGCGCGCAGGACCTCCCCGACTTCGCCGCGGCAGCGGACATGACGATGCTCGGCTGACCGGGCGCGAAGGGATCGCGACAGCGGGGCCGCGCCGGTGAAAGGCGCGGCCCCGCGTCTCGTCGGGCCCGGGTGTTGTGGCCGTGGTGGCGAGACGCGGGGCCGCGCTCCGGGGGCGGGCTACCGGGGGGCGGTGCTCATGGTGCCGCGCCGAGCCTCGGCGGTGCTCATGTTCCCTCGCCGAGCCTCGGCCGTGCTCATGTTCCCTCGCCGAGCCTCGGGAATGGCCTCGTGGAGAAGACGATCTCCACGGCCACTTCGAAGTACTCGGCGATCTTCAGCGCCAGGTGGAGGCTCGGGCTGTACTCGCCCCGTTCAAGGTAGCCGACGGTCTGGTAGTGCACGCCGAGGGCGTCGGCGAGCTGGCGGCGGGAGATGCCGCGTTCGGCGCGCAGCATCGCGATGCGGTTGTACACCACGTCATCGGCCACGGCCGCTACCCCCAGTTCTGCTGCATCTTCTCGCGCCTCGCCGCCATCGTCGATCCCGATTCGCGTCGTGCCATGCGGCTCAACAGCTTCGGGGCGAACGCCATCGACGCCGCCGACCAGGCGGCGAGCACGATGAACATCGTAAGCGTCCGCCAGCTCTGGCCGATCTCCACGGCCGCGGCGCCGTCGGGCAGCAGCGCCTGGCGCATGCCCAGCCCGGTCCAGTAGGTGGGGAAGACCTGGCCGATGACCTGGAGCCAGTCCGGGAGGGCCGTGATCGGGTAGAAGACGCCGGAGATCGCGACCAGGCCCATGAACGGCACCATCACCAGCGCCATGTTGCTGGGGTTGTCGATCAGGGCCCCCAGGACGGCGCCGAGGGGGATGGTCGCGGCCATGCCGAGCACCAGCACGGCCAGGAGCAGCAGCCAGCGGGCCGGGGAGGCGAACTCCAGGCCGTCGAAGAACACCAGGCCCACGATCAGGAGCACCACGACGTTGAAGGCGGTGACGATGGCGGTCATGCCGAGCTTCCCGAGCAGGTAGCCGGTCATGCCGCCGGGCATGGCCTTGGCGCGGAGCATGGTGCCGTTGGTGCGGTCCATGAGCATGGTGCCCAGGACGCCGAAGGCGCCGCCCCAGACGATCATCATGCCGATGAGGCTCGGCATGCTCATCGAGCCGAGTGAGACCGGGGCGTCCTCGATGTCGACGCCGCGCAGGAACAGCAGGACCGTGACCATGATGCCGAGGGGGAAGACGATGCCCAGCACTTCGGAGGGCGTGGACAGCGAGATCCTGGTCTCGATCAGCGCCCGGCGCCAGCCGGTCTTGTACACGTGGACGGCGGGGTTCATTTGGTGGCCTCCTGGAATCGGTCGACGGCGCGCTCGGCCTCGCCCGCCTCGAACTGCTCCACCAGGGCCAGGTAGGCCTCTTCGAGGCTGGCGCGGTGGATCTCCAGGTCGGTGACGGCGCCCTCGTCGGTGGCGAGGAGCTTGCGGGCGAAGGCCGTGGCGTCGTCGGTGGCGTGGACCTGGAGTCGCCCGTCCTGCACCCATTTGACCTCGGCGGTGGTGGCGGCGGCGCGGGCGAGGGCGTCGGGTGAGCCGTCGGCGATGATGCGGCCCCCGGCGAGGATGAGGATGCGCTCGGCGAGCTTCTCGGCTTCGGCGAGGTCGTGGGTGGTGAGCAGGATCGTGGTGCCTTCGAGGTCGGTGAGCCGGTGGACGAGTTCGTGGAACTCGCGGCGGGCCTGCGGGTCGAAGCCGGTGGTGGGCTCGTCGAGGAAGAGCAGGGCGGGGCGGCCGACGATGCCGGCGGCGACGTCGAGGCGGCGGCGCTGGCCGCCCGAGAGGGCCTGAGTGCGCTGGCCCGCCTGCTCGGTGAGGCCGACCATGTCGAGCAGTTCGTCGGCGCCCCACGGGTCGGTGTAGGGGCGGTAGTAGTCGGCGAAGTGGGCGAGGAGGTCGCGTACGCGCCATTTGCCGTTGTCGCGCCATTCCTGGAGGACGATGCCCATGCGGGCCCGCCAGCGCTCGTCGCCGCGGGCGGGGTCGGCGCCGAGGACGGCGACCTCGCCGCCCGAGCGGGCGCGGAAGCCTTCGAGGATCTCGACCGTGGTGGTCTTGCCGGCGCCGTTGGGGCCCAGGAGCGCGGTGACGCTGCCGGTTTCGACGGTGAAGTCGACGCCGTTGAGGACGTCCTTGTCGCCGTACCGCATCCGGAGGTCGGACACGGCGATGGCGGGGCCGGCAGGGGGCTGCGGGTCCGCCATGATCACCTCCGTCATAGAAGTCGGTTGCTTGATAGTACTTATGCTACATCTTGGTGTAGGGCTCTGCAATCCGGTGAACGGCGAGGGCCGCAGACCGGTGCGGTCTGCGGCCCTGGCGGGGAGGCGGGGGACTACCCCTTGCGTTTCTCCCCCGAGCGGGCCAGGACCCGCTGGAGCAGGATGAACGCCAGCAGCAGGACGCCGACGACGATCCGGGCCCACCACGAGGACAGGCTCCCCTGGAAGGCGATGATCGTCGAGAGCATGCCCATGACCATGACGCCCGCGACGGTGCCGAGGACGAACCCGGCCCCGCCGGTCAGGAGCGTCCCGCCGACGACGACGGCGGCGATCGCGTCCAGTTCGAGCCCGACGCCGGCGAGCGGGTTGGCGCTCTTGGTGTAGAAGGCGGCCACGACGCCGCCGAGCGCGGCGCAGAAGCCGCTGATGGCGTACACCCCGACCTTGGTGCGGGCCACGGGCAGGCCCATGAGCAGCGCGGACTGCTCGGAGCCGCCGACGGCGTAGACGCTGCGGCCGAACCTGGTGTAGTGCAGGACGATGAAGGCCACGATCACGATCGCGAAGGCGACGAAGGAGATGTACGGGAGGCTGAAGCCGCCGTCCCGGGGGTCGCCGAACTCGACGCGCTCCATGCCCCAGGAGAAGAAGTCGATCTCCCGGATGGACATGTCGTGGTCGGAGATCTGGAGGGTCAGGCCCCGGTAGAGGAACAGGCCCGCCAGGGTGGCGATGAAGGGCTGCACGTTGAAGTAGTGGATGATCGCGCCGGTGAAGGCGCCCGAGAGGAGCCCGAAGGCGAGCACGGAGGGGACGACGACGCTCGCGGGCAGTCCGGCCTCGACGGTGAGCCAGGCGCAGGCCATCGTCGAGAACGCCATCACCGACCCCACCGAGAGGTCGATGCCGCCCGAGAGGATCACGAAGGTCATGCCGACGGCGACGATGAGGAGTCCGGCGTTGCCGATGAACAGGTCGGCGACCAGTTGCGGGTTGTCGAAGTTCCGGTAGCTGGCGACGCCGCCGAGGTACATGGCGACCAGGAGCGCCACGGTGGCGCCGATGGGGATGTAGCGGCTGAGTCCGTCGAACAGGGTCGAGCGGGTCGGGCGCTCGGTCAGCGTGGAGCTGCTCATGTGGCGGGGGCTTTCTCGGAGTCGGGCTCGGTGGGCGCCGGGTCGGTCCTTCGGGACCGGAAGGGCCGCAGGACCCAGGCGCGGAATTCGGGCGACTGGAGCATCGCGACGATGAACACCACGATCGCCTTGGCGGTGAACTGCCACTGGCTGGACAGGCCCACGTTGATGATGGTGACCTCCAGCGTCTCGATGATGACCACGCCGATGGCGGTGCCCAGCAGGAAGAACCGGCCGCCGAGCAGCGCGGTGCCGCCGATGACGACCGCGAGGATCGCGTCGAGTTCGATCCACAGGCCGCCGTTGTTGGCGTCGGCGCTGCCGAGGTTGGCCGCGCCCATGATGCCGGCGAGTCCGGCGCAGGCGGCGGCGATGAGGTAGGTCAGGACGGTGATGCCCTTGGAGCGGATGCCGGCCAGGCGGGACGCCTCGGGGTTGCCGCCGACCGATTCGAGCAGCATGCCCAGGGCGGTGGTGCGGGTGAGCAGGGCGAGCGCGGCGAAGACGGCGACGCCGATGATGATGGGCACCGGGACGGTCGCTATGGCGCCGCGTCCGATCTCGACGAACGGGGAGCCGTCGGCGACGTTGGGGATCTGCCCGCCGGTGATGAGCTGGGCGATGCCGCGTCCGGCGATCATGAAGATGAGGGTGGCCACGATCGGCTGGACGCCGAAGTAGGCGACCATGGCGCCGTTCCAGGCGCCGATGAGGGCGGCGATCGCCAGGGCGAGGGCGACGGCGGTGGCGACGGTCCCGACCGAGGTCTGGTCTCGGGTGAGGAGGTACTGGCAGGCGACGGCCGCGCCGATGGCGTAGACGGCGCCGACCGACAGGTCGATGCCCTTGGTGGCGATGACGAGGGTCATGCCGAGGGCGATGATGAGCAGGGGGGCGCTGCGGCGCAGGATGTTGACGAAGGCGCCGCCGAGCCGGCCGTCGTGGACGTCGGGGACGATGAAGTCGAATCCGGTGACGGCGATGTTGACGATGAGGAGCGCGGCGAGGACGATCAGCGGCCACATGAGCCGTCTGCCGTAGGCGCTCGCCCGGCCGGTGCCGGGCCGGGTGGCCGCCGGGCTCATGCGGCGCCTCCCCGGGTCACGATCGTGTCGACGATGCGTTCGGTGGTCATGTCGGACTCCTCGTGGAGGATGTCGATGAGGCGGCGGTCGCGCAGGACGGCGATGCGGTCGGACAGGCGGGTGACCTCGTCGAGTTCGGCGGAGATGAACACGACGGCCATGCCCTGGTCGGACAGTTCGGCGACCAGGCGCTGGATGTCGGCCTTGGCGCCGACGTCGATGCCGCGGGTGGGCTCGTCGAGGATGAGCAGGCGCGGTTCGAGGATGAGCCAGCGGGCCAGGAGGACCTTCTGCTGGTTGCCGCCGGAGAGGTGCCGCACCGGGAGGTCGCCTCGGGCGGGGCGGATGTCGAGTTTGTCGATGAAGGCGTCGACCAGTTCGGTGCGGCGGGCGGGCGGGACGGCTCTGGCCCAGCCGCGGGCGGCCTGCATCGCGAGGATCATGTTCTCGGCGACGGTGAGGTCGCCGACGAGTCCTTCGGTCTTGCGGTCCTCGGGGCAGAAGCCGATGCCGCGGGCGGCGGCGGTGCGGGGGTTGTGGCCGGTGACGCGGCGGCCGTCGAAGGCGAGGCCGCCGGCGTCGTGGCGGTCGGCGCCGGCGATGAGGCGGGCGGTCTCGGTGCGGCCCGAGCCGAGCAGTCCGGCCAGGCCGACGACTTCGCCGGGGTGGACGTCGAGGTCGAACGGCGCGATGGAGCCCTTGCGGCCCAGACCGGTGGCCGACAGGAGCGGTTCGGTCGATGCGGGGCGGTGCTCGGCGGTGCGCCGTTCGATGCCGGCGAGGGCTTCGACCTCGCGGCCGAGCATGTGGCCGATGAGCTCGTTCTCGGGGAGGTCGGCGGTGGCCCATTCGCCGACGAGGCGGCCGTTGCGCAGCACGGTCATGCGGTCGCAGATCTCGTAGACCTGTTCGAGGAAGTGGGAGATGAAGACCAGGGCGGTGCCCGCGTCGGCGAGGCGGCGCATGACGCGCAGCAGCACGGCGACCTCGTCGCGGTCGAGCGAGGAGGTGGGCTCGTCGAGGATGAGGACCTTGGCGTCGATGTCGACGGCGCGGGCGATGGCGACGAGCTGCTGGGTGGCGATCGAGTAGGACGACAGGGGCGCGGCGACGTTGAGGTCGACGCCGATGTCGGCCATGAGGGCGGCGGCGCGGCGGCGCATGGCGCGGAAGTTGATGAACGGTCCGAGGCGCGGTTCGCGCCCGGCGAAGAGGTTCTCGGCCACCGAGAGGTTGTCGGTGAGGTTGACCTCCTGGTAGACCGTGGAGACGCCGCCGGTCTGGGCGTGGCCGGGGCTGTGGAACCGGACCGGTTCGCCGTCGAGGAGGATGCGGCCGGCGTCGGGGCTGTGGACGCCGGTGAGGACCTTGATCAGGGTGGACTTCCCGGCGCCGTTCTCGCCCATGACGGCGTGGATCTCGCCGGGCCGGAGGGTGAAGTCGACGCCGTCGAGGGCGCGGACCCCGGTGAAGTCCTTCGTGATGCCGGTCATCTGGACGATCGGCTCGTCGGGCATGGGAATTTCGCCTTCGGTGTCGGTGGGAGGGACGGGGGCGGCCGCGTCCGAGGGCCGGTGCGGTCCTCGGACGCGGCGTCGGTGCGGTCCTGGGGCGGCGCGCCTAGAACTGCCGGTTGGGCAGTTCGGCCTCGAACTGGTCGGCGGTGAAGGCGCCCTCCTCGACGGGGGTGAACTTCTCCAGCTCGTCGCCGTCGGCGACCTGGACAGCGAGGTCCATCAGCTGCTCGCCGAAGGCCGGGTTGCATTCGACGATGTAGTTGAGCTTGCCGTCGACGCCGGCCTGGAATCCGGCCTTGGAGCCGTCGACGATGATGATCTGGACGTCCACGCCCGGCTGGTATCCAGCCTCTTCGATGGCCTGGATGGCGCCGAGGCCCATCTCGTCGTTGTGGGCGTAGAGCAGGTCGATGTCGTCCAGGCCGTGGGTGGAGATGAAGGTCTCCATGACGGCCTTGCCCTCTTCGGCGGTGAAGTTGCCCGACTGGGAGTCGACCAGGTCGTAGGAGAAGCCCGCGCCGTCGAGGATCTCGAAGAAGCCCTCGTTGCGGTCATTGGCCGGGGCCGCGCCGACGGTGCCCTCGAGCTGGAGGATGCGGGTGACGTCGTTCTCGGCGAACTCCTCGGTCACCCAGGTGCCGGCCTTGCGGCCCTCTTCGACGAAGTCGGAGCCGATGCGGGTGACGTAGAGGTCCTCGTCGGCGGCCTCGATGCCGCGGTCGGCGAGGATGACGGGGATGCCGGCCTGCTCGGCCTCGCCGAGGACCTCGGTCCAGCCGGTCTCGACCACCGGTGCCAGGACGATGACGTCGACCTTCTGCGTGATGAAGTTGCGGATCGCCTCGATCTGCTTCTCCTGCTCCTGCTGCGCGTCGACGAACTTGAGCTCGGCGATGCGGTCGTCGGCCTCGGCCGCGGCCTGCACGGAGTCGGAGTTCGCGGTGCGCCAGGCGGATTCGGCGCCGACCTGGGCGAAGCCGACGACCAGGCCGTCGGCGTCGCCGCCGCCGTCGTCCCCGCCGCCGCAGGCCGCCGCGGTGAGGAGCAGTGCGCCGGCGGCGAGGCCGGCGAGGGTCTTCTTAAGCACGGGAGTGGTGCCTTCCTATGGGATGGGTTTTGAGGGATTTGAATTCATTCAAGCTCATGTTATCGGTCATATCTTTGCCGCTGTTACCGGTCAGGTCAAGGCGCGGCGGACTCCAGGGGGTAACAATTCCACAACGCAGTGACAGCGGAGGCGCGTGTGGACGGAGGCTACTGCTGCGACTGGCGGGGGCGCCAGAGCACGTCGCCGCCGGGGTTGGCGGTGCGCGCCAGCACGAACAGCAGATCCGAGAGCCGGTTGAGATAGGTGACCGGGACCGGGTGCGTGGTCTCGGGCTCGGCCTCCAGAAGCGCCCACGTCGCGCGCTCGGCGCGGCGGGCGACCGTGCACGCCTGGTGGAGCAGCGCCGCCCCCGGCGTCCCCCCACGCAGGATGAACGAGCGCAGCGGCTCCAGATCGGCGTTGCACTCGTCGATCCACTCCTCGAGCCGGGTCACATAGCCCTCGTCGATGCGCAGCGGCGGGTGCTTCGGGTCCTCGGCGACCGGAGTGGACAGGTCGGCGCCCACATCGAACAGGTCGTTCTGGACGGCCAGGAGGATCGCGGTCATCCGCTCGTCGATCTCCTCGCCGCCGAGCGCCAGCGCCGATCCGACGACGGCGTTCACCTCGTCGACGTCGCCGTAGGCCGCGAGCCGCACATGCGTCTTGGGCACCCGTGTGAAGTCCGCGAGACCGGTGGTGCCGTCGTCGCCGGTCTTGGTGTAGATCCTGGTGAGATTGACCGCCATGCCCTCGACCATATAGCCTCGGCGCATGGCGCAAGTGGCGGTGATCGGTTCAGGGCTCATGGGTTCGGGTATCGCGCAGGTCGCGGCCCTCGGCGAGTGGGAGGTCACGCTGATCGACAGCGACCCCCGGGCGCTGGAGCGGGCGGGGGAGGCCATCGGCGGCTCGCTCGACAAGTTCGTCGCGAAGGACAAGGTCGCCGCGGCCGACGCGCGGGCCGCGCGGGCCCGCATCGACTCGACCACCGACCTGGGGCAGGCCGCGCGGGCCGACATCGTCGTCGAGGCCGTGTTCGAACGGCTGGAGGTCAAGCGGGAGGTCTTCGGGCGGCTCTCGGCGATCTGCGGGCCCGAGACGGTCCTGGCCACGAACACCTCGGCGATCCCGATCACCGAGATCGCCGCGGCCGCCGCGCACCCCGAGCGGGTGGTGGGCACGCACTTCTTCTCCCCCGTGCCGATGATGCGGCTGTGCGAGCTGGTCCGCGGCATGCACACCGACGACCGGACCCTGGCGCGGGCGCGGGCGTTCGCCGAGAGCGCCGGGAAGACCTGCGTGGTCGTCAACCGCGACGTGGCGGGCTTCGCGACCACGCGGCTGATCTGCGCGCTCATCAACGAGGCGGCGAGCCTGGTCGAGGACGGGGTGATCTCCGCCGAAGACCTGGACACCGCTTGCAGACTGGGGTTCGGGCACCCGATGGGGCCCCTGGCCACGGCGGACCTGACCGGCATCGACGTGATCGCGCACGCGACCGAGAACATCCACCGGGACACGGCCGACCCGAAGTTCTTCCCACCCGCGCTGCTGCGCCGGATGGCGGCGGCCGGGGACCTGGGCCGCAAGAGCGGCAAGGGCTTCTTCGACTACGAGTGACCCGAGAGGCGCGAACGCCGCACGGATGCCGTGCGGCGTTTCGTCGCAGCGGAAGCGGTCAGTTCGCGGTGAGCGTGGCCCGCGCCGGGGCGAGGACCTTCTCGCCGCCGCTGACGACCGTGATCGCGAGTTCGAGCGCGTCGGCGTCGACCTTGCGGACCTTGGCCTCGATGTCGACGACGGCGCCGCCCGCAGCGGGGACGACGACGGGCTTGGCGAAGCGCGACGAGAACTCGCTGAGCGAAGCGTCGAGTCCGGCCTCGGCGGCCCATTCGAGGACCGCGCGGGAGACCAGGCCCATCGTGTACATGCCGTGGGCGATGACGTCGGGCAGTCCGGCGGCCTCGGCGGCGGCCTCGTCGAGGTGGATCGGGTTGCGGTCGCCCGACGCCTCGGCGTAGGCGGCGAGGTCGGCGCGCGCGACGGGGAAGGAGGCGGTGAAGACCGCGTCCCCGGCGGCGAGTCCGGCGAAGGCGCTCATGCCTCGCCTCCCGCCACGAAGAGGGTGGTCCAGACCTCGGCCGCGAGGCCCTGCTCGTCGGTGACGTCGGTGCGCAGGGCGAGGAGGTCGTTGCCCGCGACGGTCTTGATCGACTCGACCGTGACGGTGCAGGAGACGCGGTCGCCCGCGCGCAGCTCGCGGTGGTAGGCGAAGCGCTGGTCGCGGTGCAGGACCTTGGTGAAGTCGAGCCCGAATCCGGGGTCCTCGATGAGCGGGTCCGCCGCGGGGAGCGTGAGGGAGATCAGGTAGGTGGGCGGGAGGGCGGCGTCGTCGCGCAGGCCGAGGGCCTGTGCGAAACGCGACACCGACTCGGTGGTGATCGTCACCGGTTCGGTGGTCGGCAGGGACCGGCCCACATACGAAGTGTCGAGCATGCCGGGGGCGTGGAAGCCTAGCGGGTCTCTTTGTGAGCGCGCGAGGTCTTGCAGCGCGGGCAGTACTTCTTGAGCTCGAGCCGGTCGGGGTTGTTCCGCCGGTTCTTCTTCGTGATGTAGTTGCGCTCCTTGCACTCCACGCACGCCATGGTGATCTTGGGGCGAACGTCAGTAGCCTTGGCCACGATGAGTGCCTTCCTCTAGCTGCAGCCGGCGCGGGGCCGGCCGGATCGGACAAAACAAAAGCGTCGACCAGCCTAGCTCGGTAGTCGACGCTGAACAAAAAAGTAGCGATGGGCAGGATCGAACTGCCGACACAACGATTATGAGTCGTTTGCTCTACCACTGAGCTACACCGCCGTGCGCCCACTGCCATCAGAGTATCCGTCGAGGCAGTCGGAACACCGCCCCGACACCGGTTCGCATGCTTCCCCGGTGTCCGCCGGCGAGTGTTTCCGAGCCCCAAAACGGAATCGAACCGTTGACCTTCTCCTTACCATGGAGACGCTCTGCCGACTGAGCTATTGGGGCGCCCGCGCTCTCACGCGGCCTTGACAAGACTACATGATCGCGCCGGGTCTTCCCAAGCGGGGCCTGCGATGCGGTTCAGGCCACAGCCCGGCTCAGGCCGGGCCCTCCTCGCCGCCCTGCGCGCCCAGCCAGGTCGCGAAGCGGTCCGGCGGCAGCGGCCGGGAGAAGTAGTAGCCCTGGCCGGTCCCGCAGCCCATCGCCAGCAGCTCCTCGACCGTGCGGTGGGTCTCGATGCCCTCGGCCACCACGTCGATCTCGAAGTGCCTGGCCAGGCCGATCACGGCCTTGACGATCGCGCGGTCGTCGGCGTCGGTCGCCATGCCCTGGACGAACCGCAGGTCGATCTTGATCTCCTGGATCGGCAGCCGCCGCAGGTAGGCCAGCGAGGAGTAGCCGGTGCCGAAGTCGTCGACCGACAGCCGCACGCCCATCTCGTGCAGCCGGTCGAGCACCGGGGTCAGCCGCGAGCCGTCGGAGACCATGTCGTCCTCGGTGATCTCGAACGTCAGGCGCCCCGGCGGCACCCGGTGGCGGGCCAGCAGCTCGGCCACCCGGTCGGGGAACGCCGTGTCGGCCAGGGTCCGCGGGGAGAGGTTCACCGCCATGGGCAGCGGCCCGTCCTCGCGCGCCCACTCGGTCGAGCGGCGCAGCGCCTCGGCCAGGACCAGCTCGGTGAGCCGCCCCAGCTGCCCGGTGCTGGCCGCGATCGCGATGAACTCCTCGGGGGCGACCGGCCCGTACGTCGGGTGGGGCCAGCGCACCAGCGCCTCGGCCCCGGACAGGGCGGCGCCGTCGAGGGCGACCTTGGGCTGGAAGTGGACCTCCAGATCCTCGCGGTCGAGGGCGCGCCGCAGATCGGCGGCGAGGCCGATGCGGCGCAGGCTCTCGGATTCGAGCCCGGAGTGGTAGCTCTGGACGCCGTCGCCGGCGCGCTTGGCCTGGCGGGTGGCGGTGTCGGCGCGCTGGAGGAGTTCGTCGGCGTCGGTGGCGAAGTCGGGGTGGGTGACCACGCCCACGGCGGCCGAGACCTCGACGGCGACGCCGCCGAACTCGAAGGGGCCTTTGAGTCGTTCGCGCAGGGTCCGGGCGGTCTCGACGGCGGCCTCGGTGGAGGGCAGGCGGGTCTGGAGGAGGAACTCGTCGGAGTCGATGCGGCCGATGAAGGAGGCGTCGGGGGCGTGGGCGGCGAGGCGGCGGCCGAACTCGACCAGGAGGGCGTCGCCGGCCTCGTGGCCGAGGGCGTCGTTGAGCTCGTGCATGCCGTCGACGTCGAACATGAGGACGGCGACGACCTCGCCGGGCACGGTGATGGCCAGCGCCTCCTGGAGGGCGGCGAGGCTGCGCCGCCGGTTCGCCAGCCCGGTGACCGGGTCGTGGTAGGCGTCGTAGCGGAGCTGGTCGACCAGGCGCGCGTTGTCGACCGCGACGCTGACGTGGGCGGCGACGGTCTCCAGCAGCTGGAGGTCGATGGCGAAGAAGTGGGAGGCCTCGCCGCCGATGCGGTCGGCCACCGACAGGCAGCCGTAGACGTCGTCGCCGGCGCGCAGCGGCACGAGCATGACGCTGCGCAGGCCGGCCGACTCGAGCAGTTCCCGCTGGGCGGGGGTGGCGGTCTTGGGGCCGAGGAACATCGATTTCCGCTCGGCGATCACCTGGGCCTGGAGTTCGCGGGGGATGGGGTCGAGGTCGGTCAGCCCGACGTCGTCGACGTCGGCGGTGAGGCGGATCTCGGGGTAGCGGCGGCCGTCGGCCGGAACCCAGACGGTGGCGGCCTCGGCCGAGAGGATCTCGCGGAGGCGGCCGAGCATGGCGTCGATGAGGCGGTTGGAGCGCACCGAGTCGGACACGAGCTGGGTGAAGTCGTTGAGCTGGGCGAGGACCTGGTGCTGTCGGCGCAGGCGGATGTAGTTGCGCGCGAAGAAGATCATGGCGACGGCCAGGAGGGCGACGAGGATGCCGGCCCAGGCGGTGACTTCGAGGAGGATGAGGCAGATGACGCCCGCGGAGGCGGCGAGGAGGGGGCCGACCATGTTGAGCAGGAAGCCCGACCAGGCTTGGACGACGCTCTTCCATCCGTCGATGATGAGCAGCATCACCGAGATGAGGAAAGTGGTGGTGACGCCGGCGAGGATGGTCGCCCCGATGAGGACGAGCCAGGTGTAGGGGTCGTCGGCGGGGCCGAGGCCGACCAGGTGGGCCAGGAGGGCGGCCGATCCGGCGCCGAGGGAGGTGAGCGCGGTGTTGAAGAGCGGTTTGAGCGCGCCGAGGTCGCCGACGACGTAGCGCCTGCCGTAGATGATGGCCGAGGAGACGAGCCGGACGGCGACGACCCAGAACGGGTCGAGGTAGAACAGTGCCAGGACCAGGGGGATGTCGGCGAGGCTGTAGGCGATCCGGTGGCGTCGGAAGTACTGGATGATGAGCATCGTGTGGGCCACGGCGAATCCCGCCGTGAACCCGGCCAGTTGGAGGACCGGGACGTTCGCGGGCCGCCCGAAGTAGAACAGGCCCGCGACGACCGTGCCGAACATCAGGCCCGTGAAAGCCCACGGCAGCACCCGGAAGAGTCGCGGGTGCTGCCGGCGGATCACGGACACGTTCGGCTCACGATGTCTCCCGCCGAGGCGACGCTACGAGAGCTCGCCGGCGTTGCTCACCGTGACGACTCGGGACAGTTCGCCGGCGTTGCCGCCGAGCGAGGAGAGTTCGCCGGCGTTGCCGGGTTCGAAGCGCGACAGTTCGCCGGCGTTGCCGCCCGCGGTGACGTAGTCGTCTGCGGAGGCGGCCGAGGCGGTTCCGGCGATGATGCCGAACGCGAGGAGACCGGCCGCGGTTGCGGCGGCGACCTTCTTGAGCAGTCTGACCGGTTTCACGAGGCCTCCCGTGAGTTGCTGATTTCTTTTTGTTCAAGGGGACCAGTACAGCCCATCGTGCCACAGTCCTCTCGCACATGGAAAGTCCTGCGGACAGGAATCTCAGGCCATTTCTGGTTCAGCCATACGAGTGAGTACAGCTCACACTATTCTCGCCGATGCGCGTCGCGCCCTTGCTGACGGGTCCGGTGATTGCGTCGCGCGGCTTGCGGGCCGCGGTCTCGCGGGAGCGCTCCGGCGACGGACGAAAGCCGCATTCGATCATGGTGAGCGTTCACATCCAGGGGGCCGGCGCCGGTGCCGCGGTCACTCCCGATCCCTTTGTGACCGAGCACATGCGGGCCGATCGGGGCCGCCGTCACGCCTGGGCGCCGCGACACACCGAACAGTGACGAATCTCCCCCCGGCACCCCCCGCGGCGTTACGGTGATTCGGTTGTCAGGCTCACGTTCGGGCGAGCCCGCAGGTCTCCCCCGCGTCGAGCGCCACCACGGACCCGGAGGACCGATGTCCGCAACCGGACGGACCGGCGCCGGAGCGATCCGCCGCCACGCCACCCGGCCCCACCGCATCCGAGGCCAGCACCGCGCCTCGTGGGCGGCCGAACTCGCACCCCTGGTCGACGGCACCCAGCGCCGCTACACCGCCGTGGTCGGCTCGGCCGTCGCCGGGGCCTCGATCGTCGCCGTGGCCGGGGCCACCGGACTCCCTGCGGGCGAGCCCGATCCGGCCGCCTCGGCGGCCGTCGCCGACGTCGCCTCGGTGGCCGAGGCGACCGCCGCGCCGCCCGCGCCCGCACACGCGGACCGGGCCCCCGGCGGCCAGGCGCCCGCCGCACCGGGAGCGCCGCCGCCCTCGGCGGCGCCGTCCGGATCGGTCGCGGCCGAGGCGCGCCCCGCCGAGGACCGCGACTCGCCGGTCGCCGCGCAGCCCCCGCAGGTCGCATGGGCGCCCATGC
>DASTYG010000102.1:0-60286 GCA_035765105.1 Glycomyces sp. | reverse complement strand
CTGGCCGAGGCCGACGCGGCCGTGGCCGCGCTGCGGACCAGCGGCCTCGTCGGCGGCGCGGTGCTGCTGGTCGTGCTGACCGCGGTCGGCTGGTTCGCGCTCGGGCGGGGGCTGCGGCCGCTGCGCCGGATCGAGCAGACCGCGGCCGCGATCGCGGGCGGGGACCTCACCAGGCGGGTGCCGGCGCTCGCTCCGTCCCATACGGAGATCGGCCGCCTGGCGGACTCGCTCAACACGATGCTCGGGCAGCTCGAACGGGCCTTCGCGGAGCGGGCGGCGTCCGAGGCGCGGATGCGGGACTTCGTGTGGGACGTCAGCCACGAGCTGCGCACGCCGCTGTTCGGCATCAAGGGCTCGACCGAGCTCTACCGGATGGGCGCGATGTCCGAGCGGTCCGACGTGGACGAGGCGATGCGCCGCATCCACCGGGAGGCCGCCCGGCTCGCCTCGCTCACCGAGGACCTGCTGCTGCTCGCCCGGCTCGACGAGGCGGCCGAGGGGCCGCTCGACCGGACCCCGATGGACCTGCGGACGCTCGCGGGCGACGCCCGGCACGACGTGCGGGCGCTCGACCCGTCGCGGCCGGTCGAGCTCACCGGCCCGGACGGGCAGGGCCCGCCGGGTCCGGCGCCGGTCCTGGCCGACGAGGCGCGGCTGCGGCAGGTCATGACCAACCTGGTGGGGAACGCCGCCGCCCACACGCCGCCGGGCACGCCGGTGCGCATCGGGGTGGGCACGGCCGGGGGCCGGGCCGTGCTGGAGGTCGCCGACGAGGGCCCGGGGATGACGGCCGAGCAGGCGGGCCGCGTCTTCGACCGCTTCTACCGGGCCGACCGGTCCCGCAACCGCGAGAGCGGCGCCAGCGCGGGGCTCGGGCTGGCGATCGCGCGATCGCTCGCGCGGGCCCACGGCGGCGAGGTCGAGCTGGCGACCGCCCCCGGGGAGGGCGCCCGATTCCGGCTGGCGCTGCCGCTGCCCGAGCGGGAATGAAGCCGCGGCGGGGCGCGTGTGAGGGCCTCCGGCGCGGGTATCCGGCGGGCGTACCCGTGCATTGGGAGGGGTCATGGAAAGTCGCGCAAAGGCCGCGGGCCACGCGGTGCATCCGATGCTGGTCATGTTCCCGCTGGGGCTGCTGACGACGGCCGCGGTCTTCGACGTCCTGCACCTGGTGACCGGCGGCTCGGACTTCGCGGTCGCCTCCGCCTACATGATCGCCGCGGGCGTCGTCGGCGGGGTGCTGGCCGCCGTGTTCGGGTGGATCGACTGGTTCGCCACGCCGGGGGCGACCCGCGCGAAGCGGATCGGGCTCGTGCACGGCCTGGGCAATGTGGTGGTGCTGGCGCTGTTCGCGGTGAGCTGGCTGCTGCGCGCGGGCGCGGCCGCGTGGGACCCGGGCGCGCTGGCGCTGGTCTGCGGTTTCACCGGTGTCGTCATCGCCGCGGGGACGGCCTGGCTGGGCGGCGAACTGGTCGAGCGCCTCGGCATGGGCGTGGACGAGGGCGCCGGTCCCGACGCGCCGAACTCGCTGTCCCACCCGCACTTCTCGGGCTCGTCGCCGCACGGCCGCGCCTGAGCGGCCGGGCCTCAGCGGGCGGCGGCGCGGCGCAGCACGGCCGCCGCCACCGGCGCGTAGGCCGGGTGCGGCCTCCAGCGCCGCCCGGCGGCCCGGTCGGCCTCCAGGTCGGTGAGCATCCGGTAGAGCAGGGCGCGCAGGAGCGCCTGCGGCCACGCTTCGAGCCCCGACCACCGGTCCAGGAGCGTCTCGTCGGCGCCGTGCCAGCACATCGCGTCGACGGCGGTCACGGCCGCGGCCCAGGAGGGCGGGCGCCAGTACGGCGCCCAGTCGATGACCGCGGGCGGCAGGCCCGGCTCGTAGAGCACGTTGCCGAGCAGGTCGCCGTGGACGGGCTGCGCCCTGGCCCGCACCGGGGCGCGGGCGGCGGCCAGGCGCCGCAGGACCGGGGCCCCGGCGATCGGCCCGGGGCTCCAGGAGGCGCGGTCGGCGCGGCTCCACCGGTCGTCCCGGTCGTCGAGGAACGGCGGCCGGGCCGTCCCGGCGAGGGCCGCGTGGAAGGCCGCACCGGCTTCGATCGCCGCGTCCCAGCGGCTCGGGTCGGTCCGGCCGGGGAGGTGGCGGCACGCCTCCCAGCCCTGGTGCAGCCAAGCGCCCGAGGCGGCGCGGACGGGGCGGGCGAGGCGGAAGGCGCCGGTGTCGGGCAGCGTGTCGAGGACCGCGGCGCGCCATGCGGACTCGGCGGCGAGGTCGACGGGTTTGAGGACGATCGCGCCGGCCCGCCACGTCCGCCCGCGTCCGCCGTCCAAGAGTCGCGGTTCGGCGGTGGCGCCGAACGCCCGCAGGACGTCCCGGCTCGGCGGTGCGGTCACCGGGCGACCGTACCGGCCGCGCCGCGCGCGGTCAATCGCTTTGCCGTGCGGCCGCGGCCGGGGCCGGGCGGTCCCGGCCGCGAGCCGGGACGGCGGCGTGCCGGGCGTCTCAGTGGACGATCTGGAAGGTGGCGTCCTGGCGGTCGGTCGCGGGCGACCCCGGGCCGAGGGGGTCGATCCGCAGTTCGTATCCGGCGTGGCGGACGTAGCGGTCGGGGAAGTTGTGCGACCGGAGCGAGGCCCACGAGGCGTCGGCCAGGCCCGCGGTGCGGTGGAAGGTCGCGTCGGCGCGGAAGAGCGCCGAACCGTCGTCGGGGTCGAGGCGCAGCGCGTAGTCCGCGTGCCGCAGGTAGCGGCCGGGGTAGTTCACCGACTCCAGGGAGACGCCCGCGGCGTCGGCCAGGCCGGGCGCGATCCGCCACTGCTGGTCGGCGGGCGGTTCCATCGGGAACGGGTCGATCCGGGCGAGCTCGCCGGCGTGGCGGACGTAGCGGTCGGGGAAGTTGTAGGACTTGAGCCGGTGCCACTGCGGGGCGCCCCAGCGGGCGAGCATGGCGCTCTTCTCGGCCGCGGTGATCGGCCGGATGTTGGCGTGCTTGGCGCTGATCGGCGGGGTGTAGTCGCGCTGGTGCAGCGGCGTCCACGAGTCGCCGCCGAGGTCGTTCGACTGCCAGGCGTAGAACACGGCGTTGGCCGGGACGAACGAGTCGCCCCACAGCCAGAAGGTGTCTCCTGTGTTCGACGCGACCAGGATCGGGGCCTCCATCGCGTCGCCTTGGCGCAGTCCCCTCGTCAGCGTGGTGAAGCTGTTCGGGGCTCCGGTCGTCGAGCGGGACACGTAGATGTCGCCGTCGTCCATGTTCTTGTAGGCGAGGTAGAAGTCCCCGTCGTGGACGAGGACGTCGCCGTCGAGGACGTTGAAGCCGGGGTCGAAGTAGAGCTGCGGCGCGCCCATGTCGGCGAAGTCGGCGGTGTAGTTGACCATGAGCACGTCGCGGACGCCGTTGTAGGCGGAGTAGACGACCCCGTACCGGCCGCGCGAGGGGTCCCAGAACGCGGTGGGGGCCCAGGTGTGCGTGTTCATGTCGTGGAGGCGGACGCGGCGGTAGCCGGTGAAGCTCGTCAGGTCCGCCGAGTCCCACACGTGGAGGTACTGGTTGTCGAGGTTGAACACGCGCCCTTTGAGGTCGGTCGCGAGGACGGCGAACGTGCCGTCCTGTTTGCGCGCGATGAACGGGTCGCGCAGGCCGCCGGTGCCGGCGGTCGGGGTGGCGACCGGCCGGTTCTGGTTGAGCGGCGTCCAGTCGAGGCCGTCGTCGCTGACCGCCAGGTGGAGCGCGTAGCTGTCGTCGGTCATGTCCGGCGATTCCTTGAAGTAGCACATCGCGTAGGCCGCGTGGGTCTGCGCGGCGGCGGGCCGGGCGAGGGCGAGCGAGGCGACGGTGGAGGCCGCGGCGGCGGTGAGCACGGTTCTGCGGGTCGGCATGGGCGTGTCCTTCTGTGAGGGAGTGGGCGGCGCGGACGGCGTGCGTGTCCGCTCCGATGCTGGTCCGGGCGCTGCGCATGCGCCGTCGAGGGTGGGGCCACCGAGTGATGTTTACGGTAACAATTCAATCGATATAAGCCAATACGCCTATCCATACGACAGCGTCCGCGCAGTCCTCACAGGAGGCGGGGCGGCGCGCCCGGGAATCGGGCGCGCCGCCCGGTCAGGCGCCGTCCGCGGTCGGCACGGGGCCGCGGGCCCCGCCGGGGTCGGGGACGCCGCCGAGCTCGGCCCGGGCGGGCGGGTCGGCGCCGGGGCGCGCGACCGTGACGGCCGCGGCGTGCGCGGCCCAGGAGGCGGCGAGGCGCAGCCGTTCGCGCGCGAGCCCCGCCAGGGCGGCGCGGGCGGCCGGGCCGTGCGCGCCCAGGCCGAGCAGCGCGTCGATGAGCGCGCCCATGTAGGTGTCCCCCGCGCCGATGGTGTCGGCCACGGCGACGCGGACGCCGGGCTCCTCGATGACGTCGCGGCCGCGGACGAGGACGCTGCCGTGCGCGCCGCGGGTCACCGCGACCAGGACCGGGCCCGCCGCGGCCCACTCGCGCGCGACGGCGACCGGGTCGGCCCCCGGCCGGTACCAGGCGAGGTCCTCTTCGGAGACCTTGACGACGTCGCTCGCCTCGATCAGGCGCTCGACGCGGGGCAGCACCGCCGCGAGGTCGGGAGTGACAGCGGGGCGCGCGTTGGGGTCGAAGGTCACCAGCGCGCGGCCGCTCGCGGCGCGCACGGCCTCCTCGACGGCGTCGGCGCCCGGGTCGAGCACGGTGGCGATGGAGCCGGTGTGGACGGCGGCGGGGCCGCCGCCGCAGGCCCGGGCGGCGGTGGCGGCGGCGAGGTCCCAGGTGAGGTCGAAGTCGTAGGCGGCCGAGCCGTCCGCGGCGAAGCGCACGGCGGCCGTGGAGGTGCGGCCGGTGGCCGGGGGCTGCGCGACCAGGCGCACCCCGGAGGCTTCGAGCCAGCGCGCGGCGGCCGCGCCGCGCGCGTCGTCGGCGAGGGTGGTGGCGAGGACCGGGGTCCGGCCGAGCCGCCCGAGCGCGACGGCGACGTTGGCGGGGCTGCCGCCGGGCAGTTCGCGCACGCCGCCGCCGGTGCCGGGGAGGAGGTCGATGAGGGTCTCGCCGATGACGACCACCGGGCCGGGGTTCGGTCGGTTCACGCTGCGTCTCCCGTCGTGGCGGTCGGTCCGGTGGCGCCCTCGCGCAGGGCCCGCGCGATGGTCGGCGCGAGCGGCAGTCGGGGCAGGAGGGTCGCCTGGACGGCATGGTAGAGGTCGGGTTTGCCGGGCCAGACGGTGCCCGCCGGTTCGTTGGCGGGGTCGAGCTCGTGGAACCACGAGCCCCGCTCGCGGTCGATGAGGTGGCGTTCGGCGTAGTCCCACCACTGCGCGTACCGGTCGGCGTAGCGGGCCTCGCCGGTGCGGCGGTGGAGCGCCGCGGCGGCGGCGATCGCCTCGGCGGCCACCCAGTGCATGCGCTGGCGCACCACCGGGTCGCCCTCCCAGTCGACGGTGTAGACGAACCCGTCGACGCCGTCGGCGGCCCAGCCGTCGGCCACGGCCCGGTCGAACAGGTGGACCGCGGTCCGCGCCAGGGTCTCGTCGCCGCCGCAGGCGGCCTCGACGTGGAGCAGCAGGCGGGACCATTCGAAACCGTGGCCGGGGGTGGCGCCGAAGGGCTTGAACTGGTCGCCGGGCCGGTCCCGGTTGAGGTCGAGGTCGGGCTCCCAGTCGGGTCCGAAGTGCTCGGGGAGGCGGTCGCCGTGCGCTTCGGCGAGGGCGACGGCGAAGCCCGCGATGCGGGCGGCGCGCTCACGCCACGCCGCGGCCCGGTCCTCCTCCCCGGCGGCGTCGGCGGCGGCGAGGATCGCCTCCAGCGAGTGCATGGTGGCGTTGAGGCCCCGGTAGTCGTCGGGGCGGGTGAAGTCGGCGTTCCAGGCGTCGAGAGGCAGTCCGGCCTCCTCGTCCCAGAACCGTCCGAGGTAGACCTCCTCGGCGGCCTCGAGCAGCGCGGCGGCCCCGGGGCGGTCGGCCAGGACCGCCGAGGCGGCGGCGAGGAGCACGAACGCGTGGTCGTAGCAGGATTTCCCGGAGGCGCGGTCCGGTGCGCCGTCCGCGTCCAGGGCGTGGAACCAGCCGCCGTGCTCGTCGTCGCGCAGGGGCCCGGCGAGGCCCGCCAGGGCGGCGTCGGCGAGCGGGGCGCTGCCCGGGACGCCCAGGAGCGCGCCGAGGGCGTACACGTGCGCGGTGCGGGCGGTGATCCAGGTCTGCGTGCCGCGGGCGGGTTCGGGCGCTCCGGCGGCGTCGAGGTAGGCGGCGCCGCCGCCCGGCAGCGCGATGTCCGCGCCGAAGGAGAGCAGGCGTCTGGTTTCGGCGGCGAGCCACTCGTGGTGGGATCGCAGTCGGGGCCAAGGTGTCACGATGCTCCTTCGTCGGTGGTCGGGCGGTCCGGTGCCAGGCGCAGGACGCGCGCGGTCGGCGCCGGGGCGTCGGTCGCGACGCGCAGCGTCCCGGCGTCGGCGTCCCACGCGGCTGTCCATTCTCCCAGGCCGGGTGTGCCGGGGGCGGGGAACAGCCGCTCGGGCGCGAGGGATCGGCCGCGCAGGGCGGGCAGGGGCAGGTCGAGCGCGTCGGGCGCGCCGGGCAGGCGCCAGAGGGTCAGGACCGTCTCGTCTCCGGCGTGCAGGGCGAACGCCTGCCAGGGGCCGCGGTGGTGCAGGCCCAGGGGCCAGGAGGGGACGGCGCGGGCGATGAGCGGCAGGAGTTCGCGGTGCGCGGCGACGGCGGTGGCGACGAGCGCGAGCTGGTCGTCCTTCATGGACGCGAGGTGGCCGCTGAGGTAGAGCCGCCCGGTGACGCCCGCGACGAGGGTGAACGCCGATTCCTCGGCGCTCATCTCGGGCTGCGCGTAGCCCCAGTGCCCGGCCTGCTCGGGGAGGATGGAGGCGGGGGTGGCCGCGGCGATCGGCGGGTAGAGCAGGGGGTCCTGCTGGTCCGATGTCGACTGTATGTGCAGGCGGGCGAGCGTGGCGTAGTCCGCCCGCATGCCCCCGGAGGCGCAGTTCTCGATGAGGAGGCCCCGGTGCCGCTCCAGCACGCCGTCGAGCCAGGACAGGTGGGCCCGGCAGTGTTCGAGCAGGCCCGCGCCCGGGGCGAGCCCGCCGGTGTCGGTGCCCGCGCCCGGCATGATGTTGTAGTCCATTTTGAAGTAGCCGACGCCCATGCCGACGAGGCGGTCGACCACGGCGTCGAGGTGGGCGCGGGCGGCGGGGTGGCGCAGGTCGAGCTGGTGGCGGCCGTGCTCGACGATCCGCTGCCCGTGGCGCTGGAAGAACGCCGCGTCGGGGAGGCGCTCGGCGAGCGGGGAGCGCACGCCGACCACTTCGGGCTCCAGCCAGATCCCGGGGACCATGCCGAGGCCGCGGATGCGGTCGAGGACGGCCGCGAGGCCGCCGGGGAAGCGCGAGCGGCTCGGCTCCCACTCCCCCACCGCGTCCCACCAGCCGCCCGCGTCGTCGTCGTACCAGCCCGCGTCGATGCAGTAGCAGTCCGCTCCGGCGCGGGCGGCGGCCTCGGCGAGCGGGAGGACCTTCGCCTCGGTGGGGTCGCCCATGAGGGTGTTCATGTAGTCGTTGAAGACCACCGGGAGCGGCCGGTCGTGGCCGGCCGTGCCGGTGCGGGCGACGAGCGCGCGGCGGTGGGCGGTCAGTCCGGCGAGGGCGGCGGCGACCGGGTCCTCGCCGGGCGGGGCGAGGGCGGCGGCGACCGCGACGGGCACGGAGGTGAAGGTCTCGCCGGGCGCGAGCGTGCGGGTCCACTGGTGCTCGGCGTCGGTGGGGCCGAGGAGGGCCAGGGAGGCGCCCTCGCGGTCCTCGCCGATCTCCCAGTGCCAGGCGCCGTTGTGCTCGATCTGGAAGGCCAGGCCGTAGCCGCCCTCGCGCGCGGCCACGACGCCGGTGGGGAGCCGTTCGCCGGTGGACCAGGAGCTGCGCGTGGTCACGGCCATGCGGGCGCGGTTGAGGTGGTGGTGGACGGCGGGGTTCATCGCGGGCAGGCCGACCTCGCGCAGCGGCGCCCGGTGCCAGCGGGATTCGGCGACCCAGTCGTTGTCGCCCCACAGGACGTCCAGGCCGTCGACGCCCCCGCCCTCGGCGGCGAAGGTGCCCAGCACCAGGGAGGTCACGGCCTGGACCGTCACCGGCGCGTCCCCGGCGCGCAGGACCGTCCAGGCCCGCAGGGCCCCGGCCGAGGCGCTGAGGACGCTGGTGGCGCGCAGGCCGGTGACGGGGTCGGCCTGGTGGACGCGGAGGTCGCCGCCGTCGGTCTCGTGTCCGGTGTACCGCAGCCGCGAGCCGACCGCGGTGCCGGTGTAGCGGTGACCGCCGGGGAAGCGGCCGTGGCCCAGCGCCAGGACCTCGACCAGCGGCGGGGTGGCGGTCGGGGCGGTCTCGGGCCGGGTTCCGGCCGGTCGCAGGGTTCGCAGGGTGACCGGCGCGTCGGCGCGGGCCGCCAGTTCGATGTCCAGGTCCTCGGTGGACCAGCGCAGGGTCACAGTCGCGGCTCCTCGGGTCGGCGCTCCGCCCGGGCCGGGCGGAGCGGGGTGTCAGCGAAGGTCGTTGGCGCAGCGGACGGCCGCGGCGAAGGCCCGCGGGTCGCCGCCCGCGGGCGAGTCGATCCGGATCAGGGCGGTCTGCCCGGCGCGGAGGGTGAGCATGCCGGTGTCGGCGCGGGCGGCCGGGTCGACGGTGTCGGCGTGGCAGTGGACGTCCCGGGCGAGCGAGGCGGCGGTGACGCGCAGCAGGGCGCCGCCGTCTGCGGCCTCGGCCTCGATGCGCAGCGGGGCGGGGTCGAGCCGCTGGTCGACCACTTCGGCGCCGTAGCGGAAGGCCGGGGCGAACCCGGCGGCGGCGTCGTCGCAGACGGCGACGATCGCCTCGGCGCCGGGGTCGGCGAACGCGGCGACGTCGGCCGGGACGGTGATCGCGGCGGCGTCGCGGGCGGGCACCCTCGCCGTGACGGCGGCCGCGGCGAGGACGGTGCCGTCGAAGGACTCGCGGGTGAGCGTGAACGCGCCCTCGTAGTCCTCGCCGGTGTCGTTGACCAGGACGAGCGCGAGGGTGTCGTTCTCGGGGGCGAGTCCTTCCCAGGCGTCGGCCCTGGCCCGTTCGGAGGGCCGCGGCTGGAGGGTCGCCAGGCGCGGGGCGTAGGCGTCGCGCAGGGCGTGCCAGAGCGGTTTGCGGTGCTCGGCGAAGTCGACGGCGGCCCAGGAGACCACGGGCCAGTTGTCGTTGAGCTGCCACAGGATCGTGCCGGTGTTGTGGGGGGTGAGCGAGCGGAGGTGCTCGACGCCGAAGCGGACGGCGTGGGCCTGGTTGAGCTGGCAGGTCCAGTGCCAGTCCTCGATGGTCTGCGGGTCGGGCAGGTGCCCGGCCCAGCCGCGCTGGAGCTTGGCGTTGCCGAGGTTCGCCTTCTGGTGGACGAGCATCTGGGGGCCGAAGGGGTCGAGCGGTTCGTCGTGGACGACGCCGGTGAGGGTGGACCAGGCCGGCGGGCCCTGGAAGCCGAACTCGGCGGCGAAGCGCGGCTTGTAGTCGGCGTAGACGGTGTAGTCGGCGCGGTTCCACACGTCCCAGATGTGCATGGTGCCGTAGCGCTCGTCGTTGGGGTGGCGGTAGTCGCCGAAGGAGTGCGGGCTGGCCGGCGAGTAGGGGCGGGTGGGGTCGAGTTCGGCGACGATGTCGGGGAGCAGGCCGCTGTAGTAGGCGTCGCCCCAGCCGCGGCCGTCGAGGCGGTGCGCCCAGCCCCAGTCGACCGAGCCCCACGTGTTCTCGTTGTTGCCGTTCCACAGGACCAGGGAGGGGTGCGGGGCGAGGCGGGTGACGTTCTCGCGGGCCTCGGCCTCGATCTCGGAGCGCATCGGCTCGTCCTCGTCGTATGCGGCGCAGGCGAAGAGGAAGTCCTGCCACATCAGCAGGCCGTGCTCGTCGGAGAGGTCGTAGAGGTCGTCGGACTCGTAGACGCCGCCGCCCCACACGCGCAGCAGGTTGACGTTGGCCTCCAGGGCGTCGGCCACGCGCCGGGCGTACCGGTCGCGGTCGACCTCGGTGAGGAAGGCGTGGTCGGGGATCCAGTTGGCGCCGCGCACGAGGACGCGTTCGCCGTTGACCTTCAGGTGGAACGGCGCGCCCGCCTCGTCGGGGGCGGTGTCGAGTTCGACGGTGCGGAAGCCGACCCGGCCCTCCCAGGGGG
Organism: Glycomyces sp.; assembly: GCA_035765105.1. GTDB lineage: Bacteria > Actinomycetota > Actinomycetes > Mycobacteriales > Micromonosporaceae > Glycomyces. The sequence continues at coordinate 50,114 of DASTYG010000102.1, read as the reverse complement.
CGCTCCCGCCCGCGGTGACGGCGACGCCGTAGAGCGGCTGCCCGCCGTGGCCGACCGGCCACCAGCGTTCGACGTCGGGGACGGCGACGGCGACGGTCGCGGCGGCGGCGCCGGGCGGGACCTCGCCCTCGCCGCGCAGGACCGCGCCGTCGGGGGCGGTCACGGCCACGGCCACGGGGACGGGCGCGTCGCCCGCGGCGCGTTCGACCTCGACGTGGGCGGTGAGGACGCCGTCGTGGCCGCCGGGTGTCGCGTGCACCGCGACCAGGGGCCGGACCGAGGCGACGCGCGCGCCGGACCAGGAGTCGAGGCCGATGGGCTTCCAGATCCCGGCCCCGGCGACGTCGATGCCCCAGTCCCAGCCGAAGGAGCAGGCCATCTTGCGCAGCTGGTTGTAGTCGTGGTGGTTGGTGCGCGGCAGGGCGCCGCGGCGTTCGGCGCGGGCGGCGGCCTCGGGCACCGGGGCGGCGAAGGCGACGGTGAGCGTGTTGGTCCCTTCGCGCAGGGCCTCGCGGACGTCCCAGCGGTAGGAGCGGTGCATGTTCTCGGTGCGGCCGATCTCGGCGCCGTTGAGCGCCACGGCGGCGACGGTGTCGAGGCCGTGCGCGACCAGGTCGTGGCGTTCGGCGCCGCCGCCGGTCCAGGTGAAGTCGGTGGTGAAGCGCCATGCGGTGTCGCCGATCCACTGCTGGGCGGCCTCGTTGTCGCCGTCGAAGGGGTCGGCGATGAGGCCCGCCCGGCGCAGGTCGAGGTGCGCCTCGCCGGGCACGGCGGCGGGGACGCCGTCCGCGAGGGCCGCGGCGGCGGCCTCGGGGGCGTCGTCGGCGAGCGCGGCGGCGGTGAGGGTCCATCCTTCGTGGAGCGCGCGGAAGGTCGCGGGCGGAGGCGTCATGACAGGTGTCCTCGAGGTCGTTGCGGTAGCGGTCGTGAGGGGTGCAATGGTGCTCGCCCGGCGGCGTTCGGGCAACCGATCACTCGCGCAGGACGCGGACGCCGCCCGCCGGGACGGTGACGGCGGGGCCGACGGGGGTGTCGGTGAGCAGGTCGCGGCCTGCGGCGGCGGCGACCAGGTCGGTGCCGGTGTGGTTGAGCAGGAACAGGTAGGAGCGGCCCTCGCCGGTGCGGCGCACGGCTTCGACGCCGGGCGGGGCCTCGGCGGTCGGCGCCAGTCCGGCCGCTTCGGCGAGCCGCCGGGCGACGGCGTCGACGGCGGCGGGCGGCAGGGGCGCCGATATGTACCAGGCGGCGCCGTCGCCGACGGCGCGGCGGGTGACCGCCGGTCCTCCGGCGAGGGAGCCGGAGGCGTACCGCAGGACCGCTTCGGCGCCGTCGAGGTGCACCCGCTCGGTCCAGTCCTCGACGGCGGCGGGGCCGTCGAGGAGGGGGCCTTCGACCGTGGAGCGCTCGCCGGGCTGGAGGGGGTAGTACTCGTCGCTCCAGGCGCCGAGCACGTCGGTGAACGCGCCGGGGAAGCCGCCGGGGATCACCTGCGCGTCGCCGTCGCAGACGCCGGAGAGGTAGGTGACCGCGAGGGTGCCGCCGCGGCCGGGGACGGCGCGGAGGCGTTCGGCGGCAGCGTCGTCGACGACGAGCAGGGTGGGGGCGATGACGAGGTCGTAGCCGTCCAGATCGGCGTCGGGCGGGACGACGTCGCACAGGATGCGGCGTTCCCACAGCGCCCGGTGCCATTGGCGCGGTTCGCGTCCGTACCGCAGGTCGCGGTGCGGTTTGAGGCCGTGCTGGAGCGCCCATCCGGCGATGTCGGAGACGACGATCGCGGCCCGGGCCGGTTCGACGCGCGTGCCCTGGACCTCGGCGAGCGCCTTGAGGTGGCGGCCGAGTTCGACGACCTCGCGCCAGACGCGCGAGCGGGTGCCGCTGTGCGGGAGCATCGCCGAGTGGAACTGCTCGGCCCCGGCGGTGGAGGCGCGCCACTGGAAGAACATGGCGCCGTCGGCGCCGCGGGCCACGTGCCCCAGGGAGTGGCGGACGATCTCGCCGGGGTCCTTGGCGCGGTTGCGCCGCTGCCAGCTGGGGCCGCCGGTGGAACTCTCCATGAGCAGCCAGGGGCGGCGGTCGGCGGCCATGCCGCGCATGCGGTCGCCGGAGAAGGCGAGGTCCTGCTCGCGGAGGGGGTCGTCCACGCCGGTGTAGTGGTCGTTGGCGGCGATGGCGGTGTGCGGGGCCCAGGAGGCGTAGTCGACGACCTGGGCGCCCGCGCCCACCATGAGGTTGGTGGTGACCGGCGCGTCGGAGTGCCGTTCGAGGACGGCCTTCTCGGCGAGGTAGTGGGACAGCAGGGCGTCCGAGGAGTAGCGCTCGTAGTCGAGGAACAGGCCGGGGTTGGGGGCGCCGTGGCGTCCCAGGGGCGGCATGATCTCCTCCCAGCGGCCGTAGCGGTGGCCCCACTGGTTCGTGCCCCAGGCGGCGTTCACCGCCTCCAGGTCGCCGTGGCGGTGTTCGAGCCAGGCGCGGAAGGCCGCGGCCGAGTGCGCGCAGTGGCAGCGGGCGTTGCCGCCGCCGAGTTCGTTGCCCACGTGCCACAGTCGCACGGCCGGGTGGCGGCCGTAGCGCCGGGCGAGCGCCTCGGTGTGCCGCAGGGCGTAGCGGCGGTACACCGGCGAGGCCGGGCACCAGGCGTTGCGCCCGCCCGCGGGTTCGCGGTAGCCGTCGGCGAGCACGGGGGCGATCTCGGGGTGGGCGGTCAGGAGCCATTGGGGCGGCGCGGCGGTGGGGGTGGCGAGGTCGACGCCGATGCCGCCGCGGTGCAGCAGGTCGACGGCGTCGTCCATCCAGGACCAGTCGCGGACGCCGTCGGCGGTCTCGACCGTGCCCCAGGCGAAGACGCCGAGGGTCACCAGGTTCACGCCGGCCTCGCGCATGAGGGCGACGTCCTCGTCCCAGACGTGGCGGGGCCACTGCTCGGGGTTGTAGTCGCCGCCGTAGGCCAGGCCGTCGGCCAGGCGCACCGGGGGCCGGGGGGCGGGCGGGGCGGGGACGGTCGCGGGCACGGCCGCGTCGGTGCCTTCGGGGTCCATCAGGTCCTCTCCTGCGCGGCGGCGGCCGGGACGCCGGCCTCCCGCCATCGTCCGGTGAAGTGGTCGTAGCACGCGCCGTTGTCGATCGCGTCGCGGTCGACCGGGGCCGCGTCGGCGACGCGGCCGGGGCGTTCGGGGTCGGGGGCGGCCAGGGCCAGCAGTTTCGTGTAGTCGTGGTGCGGGTCGAGGATGACCGCGTCGGCGGGGCCGCGTTCGACGACGCGGCCGCGGTAGAGGACGGCAATCTCGTCGGAGAAGTGGCGCGCGGTGGCGAGGTCGTGGGTGATGTAGAGGACGGCCAGGCGGTCCTCGCGCTGGAGGCGGCCCAGGAGGTTGAGCACGCCGAGGCGGATCGAGACGTCGAGCATGGAGACCGGCTCGTCGGCGATGAGGACCTGCGCGCCGGGGGCGAGGGCCCGCGCGATGGCGACGCGCTGCCGCTGCCCGCCGGAGAGCTCGTGGGGGCGGCGGGGCGCGATGGCCTCGGCGGGGGCGAGGTTGACCCGTTCGAGCATCTCGAGCACCTTCCGGTGCGTCTCGTCCTTGGTGCGGGTGCGCCGGTGGAGGCGCAGGGGCCGGGCGATGTGGTGCTCGATGGAGTGGAACGGGTTGAGGGAGGCGAAGGGGTCCTGGAAGACCATCTGGACCTCGCGGCGGTAGGCGGCGGCGGGCACGGGGGCGCCGTCGTCGCGGCGGACCTCGACCGCGCCGGAGGTGGGCCGCTCCATCCTGGTGAGGATCTTGGCGATGGTGGACTTGCCCGAGCCGGACTCGCCGACGAGCGCGACGGTGCGGCCGGGGGCCAGTTCGAGGCTGACGTGGTCCACCGCGCGCAGGCGGGTGCGTCTGAGGCCCGAGCGGATCGTGTAGTCCTTCACCAGGTCGGTCACGTGGACGCTGGTCATGGTCGCTCCTGGGGGGTGGTCTCGGCGGGCGAGGCGGTCTCGTCGACGCCGGTGCGGATGAAGGCGCCGCGCGAGCCCGACAGGCTCGGGAAGGAGCCGAGGAGTTTGCGGGTGTAGGGGTGCTCCGCCTCGCGGTGGAGCCGGGCGGCCTCGGCGAGTTCGACGATCGCGCCGTCGAGCATGACGGCGATGCGGTCGGCGATCTCCAGCAGCAGCGGCAGGTCGTGGGTGATGAAGACGACGGCGAAGTCGAGTTCGTCGCGGAGGCGGACGATCTCGCGGAGGATGTCGCGCTGGACGACGACGTCGAGGGCCGTGGTCGGCTCGTCCATGATCATGATCTGCGGTTCCAGCAGCATCGCCATGGCGATCATGACGCGCTGGCGCATGCCGCCGGACAGCTCGTGCGGGTAGGAGCCCAGGCGCCGGGGGTCGACGCCGACGCGGCGCAGGACCTCCGCGGAGCGGTCGCGGACCTCCTTGCGGGACATGCCGGGCCGGTGGGCCAGGAGGGTGTCCTTCAGCTGGGCCCGCACCGTCGTGACCGGGTTGAGGGCGTTCATCGCGCCCTGGAAGACCATGGAGAGCCTGGCCCAGCGGAAGGACCGCAGGGCCGCGTCGTCGAGGGCGAGGACGTCGACGTCCTCGCCGGTCCGGTCGTGGAAGGTGACGCGGCCCGAGGCGATGCGCGCCGGGGGGCGGTGCAGGCGGTTGACGGCGTAGGCCAGGGTGGTCTTGCCGCAGCCGGACTCGCCGGCCAGGCCGAGGATCTCGCCGCGGTGGAGGGTCAGGTCGGCGCCGCGGACGGCGGTGACGGGCTCCTCCGCCTCGTAGACGACGGTGAGGTCCTCGACGGTGAGCACGGGCCGGGGCCCGGCGCCGGGGGGCGTGGTCATCGGGCGGTCTCCTCTGCGGGGTTGGGGTCGGGGGCGCGGCCGCGCCGGGCGCGGGCCGACTCGCGTTCGAGGCGGGCGGCGCGGCGGGCGCGTCGGCGGTGCAGGCGCAGGTTCTTGAGCTTGGGGTTGATGATCTCGTCGATCGAGAAGTTGATCAGGGACAGGCCCATGCCGATGAGCGCGATGATCAGGCCGGGCGGGACGAACCACCACCAGGCGCCCAGCGGGAGGGCGAAGCCGTTCTGGGCGTAGAAGAGCATCGTGCCCAGGGTGGAGGAGTTGGAGGCGCCCAGGCCGATGAAGGCCAGGCCCGCCTCGCCGAGGATCGCCGCGATGACGGCGAAGACGAACTGGGAGGCGATGACCGGGAGGAGGTTGGGGAGGATCTCCACGGTGATGACCCGCCAGGGCCGCTCGCCGGAGACCTGGGAGGCGGCCACGTAGTCGCGGCTGCGCACCGAGAGGGTCTGGGCGCGCAGGACGCGGGCCGAGGCGGCCCAGCTGGTGAGGGCCAGGACGAGGGCGATCGTCCACAGTCCGCGGCTCTCGCGCGGGACGAACCCGGAGATCACGATGACCAGCGGCAGGCCGGGGATCACCAGGAACACGTTGGAGAGCAGGGAGAACGCCTCGTCGACCAGGCGTCCGCGGTAGGCGCCGTAGATGCCGAAGAAGGCCGAGAGGACCGTGGCGAGCACGCCGACGATGAGGCCGATCTGGAGCGAGCCGCGGGTGGCGTGGGCGAGCTGGGCGAGGACGTCCTGTCCGGTCTGGGTGGTGCCGAGCGGGAACTCGGGCGAGGGCCCGGTGAGGCCCTGGTCGCGGATCTGCTGCGGGTCGCCGACGAGCAGCGGGCCGATGAGGCCGAACAGGGTGATGCCGACGACGAGCGTGAGGCCGAGCGCCAGCCAGGGCGTCATGGTGGGCAGGAGCATCCGCCAGCCGGAGCGGGCGGGTCCGCCGTCCCGGTCCGGGCGGCGGGCGAGGGCTTCGGCGGCGGTGCCGGCCGGCGGCTCGCTCGCGGGGTTCGGGTGGGTCATGGGTCGCTCCTCTCGTCAGGACCGGGCGCGGGTGCGCGGATCGATCAGGCCGTACAGCAGGTCGACCACGAGGTTGGCGCCCAGGACGGCCAGGGTGATGAACAGGAAGACGCCCTGCATCAGCGCGTAGTCGTTGTTCTGGACCGCGCTGAGCAGGCGCCCTCCGAGGCCGGGGTAGGAGAAGACCTGCTCGGTGATGACCGAGCCGGAGACCACGAACCCCAGGGAGATGGCGAAGCCGGCCACCGAGGGCAGGACGGCGTTGCGGGAGGCGTAGGAGCGCAGGATCTTCCTCGGCGAGAGCCCCTTGGCCTCGGCGGTGAGGATGTAGTCCTCCGAGAGGGTGGAGACCATCATGTTGCGCATGCCCAGCAGCCAGCCGCCGATGGAGGCGAGCACGATGGTGAGCGCGGGCAGGAAGCCGTACTGGACGGCCGAGCCGATGAACTCGGCGTTCCACCCGGGGGTGAGGGTGACGTCGTAGCCGCCCTGCATGGGGAACCAGCCGAGGACGCGGGCGAGGAGGTAGGTCAGCAGCAGCGCGAGCCAGAAGTAGGGCACGGCCGCGAGGAGGGTGGTGGCCGGGACCAGCGAGTCGAGCCAGGTGCCCGGCTTCCAGCCGACGAAGGCGCCGAGCGCGACGCCGAGCACGGCGGCGATGATCGTGGCGAGGCCGACGAGCACCACGGTCCACGGCAGCGACTGCCCGATCACCTCGGAGACCGGGGCCGGGTAGTAGCTCACCGAGACGCCGAGGTCGCCTTGCAGCAGGTTCTTGAAGTAGTCGATGTACTGCCGCCACAGCGGTCCGGAGTCGCCGCCCCCGAGGAGCAGCGCGTAGGCCTCCCTGGTCTCCTGGCTGACCGTGCCGCCGCGCTGCTGGAGCTTGGCCAGCAGGATGTCGACGGGGTTGCCCGGGAGCATGCGGGGGATGGCGAAGTTCAGCGTCAGCGCGGCCCACAGGGCGATCGCGTAGAAACCGAGTTTGCGCAGGAAGTAGCTCACGGCGTTCTCCTTCGGGGGCGACGGCTCGGGGCCGTCAGCTCCGGGGCTCGAGCTGCTTGAAGATCTCGGCGGCGTCCCAGGCGGACCAGACCGCCGGGAAGGCGTACAGGTCCTCGTCGGAGGGCCAGCCGGTGAACTTCGCGGTGTTCCACACGCTGGTGGTGCCGCCGGTCAGGATCGGCACGTACGGCATGTCGCGGACGATCTCGGTCTGGATCGCGTCGAAGTGCGGCTGCCGGGCGGCGTCGTCGTCGAGCGGGAGGGTCGCCAGCGCCTCGAGCGCCTCGTCGACGACGGGATTGGCGTACCGGGCGTAGTTGTTGCCCGCGGACTCGCCGACGGGCGCGCCGGACTCGGAGTCGAAGAAGTAGTTGTAGAGGTAGTACGGGTCGGGGGCGGGGCCCTGCCAGAGCGAGTCGATGGCGAGCTGGTAGTTCCCCGAGCCCTTCTTCTCGGTCCACTCGTTCCAGGAGGACTGCGCCGCCTGGATCTCGATGCCGGCCTCGGCGGCCTGGGAGGCGATGGTGTCGACGGCGGTGATGTAGTCGGTCCAGCCGGTGACGAGCTCGACGGTGAGCGAGAGGCGCTCGCCGTCCTTGGCGTAGACGCCGTCCTCGCCCTTGACCCATCCGGCGTCCTCGAGGATCTGCTCGGAGCGGCCGGGGTCGGGCTCGGCGGGCGCGATCTTCTCGGTGACGGTGTCGGCGACGAAGCCGTCCTGGCTGGGCGTCAGCGCGAACGTCGGGGACATCTCGCTGGCGGTGTCCATGAACGCGAGGCTGTTGAGCTGGTTGCGGTCCATGGCGTGGTAGAGGGCGTGGCGCACGGCCGGGTCGGTCTGCGGCCCTTCGCATCCCATGTCGGCGCTGGAGCAGGTGGCGAGGACCATCTGGTTCTGCCACTGCGTGTAGGCGTCGTAGTTCGGGAAGTTCTCGTTGGTGTTCAGGATGTCGGGGATGGGGCCGGTCTGCCAGTCGACGGTGCCGGCGGCGATGGCGTCGGCCCCGGCCTGGTTGCCGGAGAGGGCGAGGAAGCGGATCTGCTCGACGGCGGGCTCGCCGCCCCAGTAGTCGGGGTTGGATTTGTAGGTGAACGCCTGCGGCTTGAAGTCGTCGAGCAGGTAGGCGCCGGTGCCGATCGGCTCCTCCATGACGTTCTCGACGGGGTTGACGTCCTGCCACAGGTGCTCGGGGACGATCGGCGTGCTCATCAGGTCGGGGCCCTTGACGAACGCGGGCTCGGGGAAGGTGAAGACGACGTGGGCGTCGTCGACGGCCGCGACCTCGCCGTCGAAGCCGCCGCTGTTGATCGAGGGGTACTCCTTGATCATCTCGAACGTGAAGACGACGTCGTCGGCGGTGAACGCCTCGTCGTCGCTCCAGGTGACGCCCTCGCGGAGGGTGACGGCGAGTTCGGTGCCGTCCTCGTTCCAGGACTGCTCGGTGCCCAGCAGCGGCTCGGGCTCGGCGACCTGCGCCTTGTTGTAGAAGAAGAGGGATTCGTAGATCGTCCCCAGGGCGCCGATGCGCGAGGGCGAGAAGGGGTTGAAGTTGATCTGGTAGTCGCCCGCCTGGCCGGTGTAGGCGATCAGGGTGGCGGCGTCGCCGCCGCCGCCCCCGCCGTCCGAGGGGGAGCAGGCGGTCGACAGCAGACCGAGCGCGGCGGCCCCGGCGAGGGCCGCCGCGGCGCGGCGCCGCGTTCCGGTGGTGAGTGACATCGTCGTCCTTTCGCGACCGCGGACCGGGGTGTCCGCGGGTAGAGGGGTGACGCCGGCTCCTGGCGTCCGGACTATTATTAACGCGTTAAATTAAACGTGTCAAGAAGAAGATTCGATGAACGCGAGGAGGCGCCCGGATGCCGCACATCGAGGACGGCCGCGTCACGACGAGCGGCCGCGTGCTGGATCTGCTGCGCACCAGGGGCACCCTCAGCCGCGTCGAACTCGCCGGCCGGACCGGCCTGACGGCCGCCGCCATCACGCACGTCGTGCGCCGCCTCATCGCCGACGGCCTCGTCCACGAGGTCGGCCGCGACCCGCGGCAGGGGCGCGGCCAGCCCCGGCGGCTCCTCGAACTCGCCCCCGGCTCCTGGTACGCCGTCGGCGCCCAGGTGGACCGGACCGGCACCACGATCACCGTGCTCGACTTCGCGGGCGAGCGGATCGCCGACGCCGCGCTGCGCGGCTCGGGCGGCGCCGGACCGGAGGCGGCGCTCACCGCGCTCGCCGACCACATCGCCGGCCTCCTGCACGAGGCCGGCGTGCCCCGCGAACGGGTCCTGGGCGCCGGACTGGTCACCCACGGACCCCAGGACCAGGAGCGGGGCGTGCTGCTGACCGCCCAGCCCGGCCCCGACTGGCTCGAGTTCCCGCTGACCGAGGCGCTCGCCGGACGCCTCGGACTGCCCGTGCTGCTGGAGAACGACGCCACGGCCGCCGCCCTCGGCGAGCAGTGGGCGGGCGCCGTCGGCACCGACACCTTCGGGCTGATCTACATGGCCTCGGGGATCGGCGGCGGCGTCGTCGTCGACGGCGAGAGCTACCGCGGCCGGGCCTCCAACGCCGTGGAGATCGGCCACGTCGCCCTGAACGGCGGGAGCGCGCGGTGCGTGTGCGGCAACCGCGGCTGCGCCCAGGCCGAGGCGGGCCCGCGCGCCGTGGTCGAACGGGCCCTGGCCGACGCCGCGCTCGCCGGACGCCTCGGCCTCCGGGGCGAGCCGGACGGCGCCATCGCGGACTTCGAGCGCATCGCCGCGGCCTGGCGCCGGGGCGACCGGGACGCCGCCGCGCTGCTGGAGCGGTCCGCGCGCCGGCTCGGCCAGGCCGCGGTCACCCTCGTCAACCTCTTCGACCTGGACACGGTCGTGCTGGCCGGGCCCGCCTTCGTCACGGCCGGGCCGCTGTACCGTGATCACGTCGCCGCGGAACTCGAACGGCGCGCGCTCAGCCGCGCGCTGCGCCGCCCCCGGGTGCGCGTCTCCGCCAACGTCGGCACCGCCGCGGCCATCGGCGGCGCCCTGCACGTCCTGCGCACCATCCCGATCGAGGCCCGAGGCGCGGCGACCGCCGTCGGCCTCGCGCCCGTACCCGACCCGATGAACGAAGGGACACCGTGAACATCGACACCTGGACCCTCCTGCGCCGCGACGGCGTCGCCCTGGTCCTCGCCGCCCCCGAGACGGGCCTGCCGACCGTGCTCCACTGGGGCGAGGACCTCGGCGAGCTGGACGCGGACGACCTCGCCTGCCTCGACCGGGCGACCAGCCGCCAGACCGCCCCGGCGACCCTCGACGCCGCCTGGCGCCTCCCGCTCGTGCCGCAGGACTCCGACGGCTGGTCCGGCAGGCCCGGCCTGCTCGCCACCAGGGACGGCCGACCGGTCTACCCGCGCTGGAGCGCGGCCGTCGCGACCACCGGCGAGGCGTCCGCGGCGGTCACGGCGACCGACGCGGACGCGGGCCTGGTGCTGCGCACCCGCATCGCGATCGGCGCGGGCGGCCTCGTGCTGCTCGACCACGAGATCGAGAACACCGGCGAGTCGCCCCTCGAGGTCGCGTGGCTGGAGGCCACCCTCCCGGTGCCCAAGACCGCCGACCATCGCACCTCCTTCGCGGGGCGCTGGACCCGCGAGAAGTCGCCGCTGACGACGCTCATGCCGCGCGGCACCGCCGTCCACGAGTCGCGGCGGGGCCGCGGCGGCCACGACACCCCGTGGGTCACCCTCGCCTCGGCCGGAGCGCCAAAGAACCGGAGCGGCGAGGTCTGGGCGGTCCACCTGGGCTGGAGCGCCGACGTGCGCCACCGCACCGACCGCGTCACCGAGCACGTCACCGCGCTGGGCGCCGGGGAGCTGCTGCGCCCCGGCGAGATCCGCCTCGCGCCCGGCGAGGGCTACCGCGCGCCGACCGCGTACTTCTCCTGGTCGCGCACCGGGCTCGACGGCGTCGCCGACCGGTTCCACACCTGGATGCGCCACCGGCCGCAGCACCCGGGCACGCCCCGCCCGCTCGTGCTCAACACGTGGGAGGCGGTCTACTTCGACCACGACCCGGCCTACCTCGAACGGCTCGCCCGACGGGCGGCCGAGGTCGGGGTCGAGCGGTTCGTGCTCGACGACGGCTGGTTCCTCGGCCGCCGGGCCGACAACGCCGGGCTGGGCGACTGGGAGGTCGACGCCGAGGTCTGGCCCGAGGGCCTCGAACCGCTGGCCGGCCTCGTGCGCGAGCTCGGCATGCAGTTCGGGCTGTGGTTCGAGCCGGAGATGGTGAACCTGGACTCCGACCTCGCCCGCGCCCACCCCGACTGGCTGCTCGCCAACCCCGCGTCCGTGCCCTCGCCGCCGTGGCAGTCCTTCCGCAGCCAGTACGTGCTGGACCTGGCCAACCCCGAGGCGTTCGCGCACGTCCGCGCCCAGATGTCGGCGGTGATCGGGCGGCTGGGCGTCGACTTCGTCAAGTGGGACCACAACCGGGACCTCGTCGAGGCCGTCCACGACGGCGCGCCCGGCGTCCACGCGCAGACCCTGGCGGCCTACCGCCTCATCGAGCGGATCAAGGCCGACCACCCGGGGCTGGAGATCGAGTCCTGCTCCTCCGGCGGCGGCCGCACCGACCTGGGGATACTCGCCCACACCGACCGGGTGTGGGCCTCGGACTCCAACGACCCGGTCGAACGGCAGGACATCCAGCGCTGGACCGAGCTGGTGCTCCCGCCCGAGCTGATCGGCGCGCACGTCGGCCCCTCCCCCGCGCACTCCTCGGGGCGGGCCGCGGCGCTGTCCTACCGCATCGCGACCTCCCTCCAGGGGTCGGCCGGGTTCGAGTGGGACCTCCTCTCCTGCACCGACGAGGAGACCGAGCGGGTCACGGCATTCGCGGGCCTGTACAAGGAGCTGCGCGGCCTGCTGCACACCGGCACGGTCGTCCACCCCGACGTCGCCGACCCGGCGCTGCGCGCCCGCGGCGTCGTCGCGCCCGACCGGTCCGAGGCGGTGTTCACCGTCGCCACCGTCGCCACCTTGGAGGAGGCGCTCGCCGAGCGGCTGCGGTTCGACGGCCTCGACCCCGAGCGGCGCTACGCCGTGCGGCTGCGGGAGGAGGGCGGATCGGCGCAGTGGGGCCGGGCCGCCCCGGCGTGGACGAGCGGGGAGCCGGTCGTGCTCTCCGGGCGCGTGCTCGCCGAGGCGGGCCTGCAACTGCCGACGCTGTGGCCGGCCGAGGCGATCGTGCTGCACCTGACCGCCGTCTGAGCGCCCGCGGCTCGGCGCGCGGGCGCCGAGCCGCGGGGCGGGCGCGGCAGTTCGAGTATTGTGGCCCCTGCCCGCAGCCGCCCGAAGCACGTCCCGTCAGGAGGCCCCATTGCGCTCGTTCGGATCGGACACGCGACCGCCGACACCGGCGGTGGTGCTCGACCTCATCCGCGAACGGGGGACGGTCAGCCGCGTGGAGCTGGCCGAGGCGACCGGCCTGACGCAGGCCACCATGACGCACGCCGTCCGCAAGCTCATCGCGCTGGGCTTCGTGCGGGAGGCGGGGACGGCGCGCTCCACCCGGGGCACGCCGCGTCGCCTGCTCGAACTGCGGCCCGACGCGGCCCGCATGGTCGGCATCCAGTTCGACCGGTTCACGGCCGTCGGCGTGGTCGTCGACCTGGCCGGGCGCGTCGTGGCCCAGCGCGAGATGCCCGGGGCCGGCGACCGCGACCCGGACGCGGTCGTCGCCGAGTTCGCCGAGCACATCGCGGCCCTGCTGGAGGACGCGGGCCTGACCCGCTCCGACGTGCTCGGCATCGGCCTGGCCACGTACGGGCCGCAGGACCGCGACGCGGGGGTCCTGCTGACGCCGCAGCCGACGCCCGCCTGGCAGGGGTACCCGCTGGCGGCGACGCTCGCGGCGGCGACGGGCCTGCCCGCGGCCATCGAGAACGACGCCACCGCCGCCGGGATCGGCGTGCAGGCCCTGGGGACGGCATCGTCGAGCTTCGCCGTGGTCTTCATGGCCGGCGGCATCGGCTCGGGCGTCATCATCGACGGCCACCCCTACCGGGGGGCGACCTCGAACGGCCTGGAGCTGGGCCACATCTCCGTCGACGCCCTCGGGGCGCGGTGCGGCTGCGGCAACCGGGGCTGCCTCGACACCATCGCCGGGCCGATCCCCGTCACCGAGCAGGCGCTGAGCAATCCGGCGCTGGCCGCGCGGCTCGGCCTGGGCCGGGACCCGCTCACCGACTTCCGCGCCATCGGCCGCGCCGCGCGCGAGGGCGACGCGGCCGCGGTCGGCCTCGTCGAAGCCTCGGCGCACACGCTGGCGGTCGCGACCGTGACGCTGGTGAACCTCTTCGACGTCGCCCGCGTGGTGCTCGCCGGGAGCGCCTTCGCCGACGCCGGGGAGATCTACCAGGACGCCCTCCAGGACGTGCTCGACCGGTCGGTGTTCATGCGGCACGTGCACAGCGTGCGCGTGGAGCTGGCCGAGGACGTCTCCCAGGCGGCGGCCGTCGGCGCCGCCGCGCTGGTGCTGCGGAACCTGCTGGAGTCGCCGAACGCCGGGGACCGCGAGGCGTGAGCGCGGCTCACGCCGTCGGGAGGAACACGCGCATGGCCGCGCTCCCCCGCCGCGCCCACCGGTGGTACGGGACGAGCCGCACCTCGCGCCACTCGCCGGGGGCCGCCGCGCTCGGCGCAGTCGAGCGATACGGCGGGCGACCGGCCTCCTCGGCCCGGTCCGGGCGGCGCGGGGCCGGTCGCGTCAGCACGACCGCGCCCTCGCCCTCGGCCCGCGGGGCGGCGCCGACGTCGACGCGGAGGTCCTCGATGGACATTCCTGGCGGCAGGTCCGCCGACTCGGCGCACAGCACGAGTGGTCCCCGCTCGACCGCGACGCAGCCGCGCACGGCGTCGATGCGTTCGTCGGGCCAGGTCAGGCGGGGCGCCACCGGCAGTTCGAGCGTGAGGACCGCGCCGGGCGCGAGCGGGCCGCGCACGCGGGCCCAGCCCGGTTCGACGGCGCGCGGGACGCCGCCCTCGGTGAGCACGGCGCCCTCGGCCCAGTGCGGGACGCGCAGCCGCAGGCCGACGCCGCCGGCGGGCGCCTCGGCGACCTCGATGCGCACGGTGCCCTCGCTCGGGTAGGCGGTGGCGACGCGCAGCGCCAGCTCCCCGCCGCCGGGCAGGGCCGCGCGCACCGTGCCCGCCGCGTACTGGAGCAGCGAGACCACGGCGTCCTCGCCGTCGCCGCCCTCGACCGAGGCCGCGTACGCCTGCCAGACGGCCAGGGTGCGCGCCAGGTTCGTCGGGCAGCACGAGACGTCGAACCAGGGGGCGCGGACGCCGCCCTCGGCGCGCGGGTTGATCTGGTCGGGCCGCACGTCGGCCGCCGCGGTGCGCTGGTGCAGCGGGTTGGCGTAGAAGAAGGCGCGCCCGTCCTCGCCGGGCGAGGCGGCGATCACGTTGTAGCAGGTGCGCTCGATGAGGTCCGCGTACCGCACCTCGCCGGTGGCGAGGTAGAGCCGCCACGAGACCATGACCGAGGCGATCCCCGCGCACGTCTCGCAGTAGGCGCGGTCGGGCGGCAGCTCCCAGTCCTCGCCGAAGCCCTCGTCCTGGTGGCGCGAGCCCATGCCGCCGGTCAGGTAGGTGCGGCGCTCCACGCTGCGGGCCCACTGCCGTTCGACCGCGCCGAGCAGCGCCGCGTCGCCGGTGTCGACGGCGACGTCGACGGCCCCGGCGGCCAGGTACAGCGCGCGCACCGCGTGCCCGCGCCACGCCTCGGCCTCGCGGACGGGCACGTCGTCCTGGAAGTAGGCGGCGTCCAGCAGCGCGACCGGCTCCAGGGTGCCGCGGCCGCGGCGCTCGACGAACAGCCGCGCCTGCTCGGTGTACCGCGGCTCGCCGAGGGCGCGGCCCAGTTCGGCCAGGCCCACCTCGATCTCGGGGTGTCCGCAGATGCCCTCGCGGCCTTCGGGTCCGAACTCGCGGCACACGTGGTCGGCGGCGCGGCGCGCGAGGTCCACGAGCTTGTCCTCCCCGGTGGTGCGCACCCGGGCGACGGCGGCCTGGAGGAGGTGCCCGGTGCAGTACAGCTCGTGCCCCGAGGAGAGGTCGGTGTAGCGGCCGGGGCGGCCCCGGTGCCCGTAGCAGGTGTTGAGGTAGCCGTCGGCGTCCTGGGCGGCGGCGATGCGGTCGACCAGGGCCTCCAGGGTCTCGTTGGCCCACGCCTCGCCCGTGCGGCCGTACTCCCAGGCGAGGGCTTCGACGAGTTTGTAGATCTCCGAGTCGGAGAACTGCCAGCCGGGCCGGGGCCCGGCCGTCTCGCCCGCGGCGGTGCGGTCGAAGTTGGCGATCCAGCCCAGGCGCTCCATCCACTCCAGGCAGTGCCGGAGCGTGTTGCGGGCGTTGGTCTCCTGGAGGTCGCCCCAGAAGCCGCCGGTCAGGCGCATCTCGCCGGGGGCGATGCCGCGGCGGGGCCCGCGGAGCGGGACGACGGGGGCGGCGGGGGGTGCGGCGTGGTGGTGCACGGATCAGTCCTTCACGGCCCCGGCGGTCACGCCGGCGGCCACATAGCGCTGGGCGACGACCAGGAGGATCGCCGCGGGGAGGGAGGCCACCACGGCGGTCGCCATGATCGCGTTCCACTGGGTGGTGTTGTTGCCGATGTACTGGTAGATGCCGAGGGTGATGGGGACGAACTCGCCCGAGCGGTTGAGCGTCGAGGCGAAGATGAAGTCCGACCAGGCCCACAGGAAGGCGAACAGGGACACGGTGAGCGTGGTGTTCCGGCTGACCGGGAGCACCACGCCGGTGAAGGTGCGCCAGGCTCCGGCGCCGTCGATGCGGGCGGCGTGGACGAGGTCCTTCGGGATGCCCGCCATGAACGCGGTGTAGAGCAGGACGCCGAAGGGGACGGCGATGGTCGAGTCGGCCACGATCAGCCCCCACACGGTGTTGAGCAGGCCCAGGCGGACGTATATGGCGTAGAAGCCCATCGCCATGACCACGGCGGGGATCATCTGGGCCACCAGCAGCACGAAGTTGAGCGTCCGGCCGCCGCGGAGGTTGAGGACGGCGAGCGCGTACCCGGCGGGCGCGGCGATCACGACGGTCAGGGCGACGCAGCCGAGCCCCACGCCCAGGCTCGTGCCGAGCGCGGGCAGCTGCTGCGACAGCGCGGCGGCGTAGCCCTCGAAGGTCGGCTCGGAGGGGAACCAGCTCGGGTCGCTGCGGCGCAGGTCGCCGGTGGGGGTGAGCGAGACGTTCACCATCCAGTAGACGGGGAACAGCATGAACGCGGTGAACACCGCGCCCAGGACAGTCTTCCACAGGGGACGGGCGGTCATGACTCCTCCCAGGAGCGCTGCATCCGCAGGTGGACGAAGCCGAAGACGAGCGCGATGACGATGAGCAGGTTGCCGATGGCGGCGGCCGGCGAGAAGTCGGGCTGGCCGGTGCCGAACGCCTCCCGGTAGGACCAGACGGCGAGGGTGAGCGAGGCGTCGCCGGGGCCGCCGGTGGTCATGATCCAGATGACGTCGACGACTTTGAGCGTGTAGATGAACCCGAGCAGCAGCGTGACGGCCGAGACCGGGCGCAGCAGCGGGAAGGTGATGCGCCAGAACCGCTGCCGGGCCGCGGCGCCGTCGAGGGCGGCGGCCTCGTAGACCTCGGCGGGGATCTGCTGGAGTCCGGCGTGGAGGATGACGAGGTTGAACGGGACGCCGAGCCAGATGTTCGCGATGATCACGGCGGTCAGCGCGGTGTCCGGCGAGGTCAGCCAGTTGATCTGGGTCCCGCCGAACGCCTTGATCACGGAGTTGACGATCCCGTTCTCGCTGTTGAGCATCCACGCCCAGGTCGAGGACGAGACGATCAGGGGCAGCAGCCAGGGCACGAGGAACAGGGCGCGCAGCACGCCCGAGAGCCGGAAGTTCGCGTGGAAGAACACCGCCAGCGCCAGGCCGATCGCGTACTGGAAGGCGATCGAGACGAGCGTGAACACGGCGGTGTTGGCCAGGGCGGTGCCGAAGGCGTTCGCGGCGAACACCTCGGCGTACTTCTCGAACCCGACGAACGCCGGGTTCCCCTGGACGAAGGCGCGCACGGTGTAGTCGTGGACGCTCAGCTCGATGTTGCGCCACAGGGGGTAGGCGTAGAACAGCGCGAGGTAGGCCAGCAGCGGGGCGGCGAAGCCGACGGCGGTCCAGCGCCGGGCCGCGGGCGCGGAGGTTCGGCGACGGCGCCCGTCCCGGGCGGGTGCGGCGGGCCCGGGGCCCGCCGCACCGCCGTCGGACGCACGTCCGGTCGCGTCGACCGAGGTCGTGGTCATGCGTGATCCGCTCCGTCTCAGCCGAGGGCGGCTTCGGCGTCGGCCTGGGCCTGCCCGAGCGCCTCGGCGGGCTCGGCGGAGCCGGACAGGGCGTGCTGCACCGCGGTCCACAGCGCCTCGGAGATCTTCGGGTAGTCGGTGCCGAGGTTGTCGCTGGTGCGGCCCTTGGCCTCGCGGACGGCCGTGACCCACGGTTCGAGTTCGGGCAGGGCCTCCAGGAGGGACTCCTGGCCTTCGGCGGTGGGCGGGACGTAGTAGGCGAAGGTCTCGGCGGTCTCGACGAAGCCCTCGGGGGTGGTCATGCACTCCACGATCCGGCGGGTGACGTCGTAGCGCTCGGCGTCGGACTGGACGGGCGCGACGATGAACTCGCCGCCGGTGGGCGCGGGGGCGATGCCGCCGTCGCGCGCGGGGATCTGGACGACGCCGGTCGCGAATCCGGCCTCGGCGGCGCTGTTGACCTGCCAGGTGCCGTTGAGGGCGAAGCCGAACTCCCCGGTGAGGAACTCCTCCCAGGTGGTGTTCTGGGAGTTGGTGAGCACCGAGTTGGGGGCGTAGCCGGAGTCGAGCCAGCCGGTCCACAGCTCCAGGGCGGCCACGGCCTCGGGCGAGTCGAGGTCGCGCAGGTCGGCTCCGGCGCCCCAGAACCAGGGCAGGAACTGGAAGGAGCCCTCTTCGGTGCCGATGGCGGCGAAGGTCATGCCCTTGTCGCCGTTATCGGTGACCTGGGCGAGCGCGTCGGTCAGACTCGCCCAGTCGGTGATCGAGGCGGGGTCGACGCCCGCGGCGTCGAGGATCTCGGCGTTGTAGTAGATCGCCAGCGTGTTGGCCCCGATGGGGACGCCGTAGGCCGCGTCGTCGACGACGCCCGCGGCGAGCAGGTTCTCGTCCACGCCGGACACGTCGAGTCCGAGCTCGTCGGCGGTGGTGAGCATCCCGGTGTCGGCCAGTGTGGACACGGCGGGGTTGTCGAGCAGGATGACGTCCGGGCTGGTGCCCTCCTGGGCGGCCAGCAGCGCCCGGTTGGTCAGGTCGGTGGTGTCGGAGGCGGTGCGCTCGATCGACACGCCCGCGGCCTCGCCGCAGGCGTCGACGCGTTCGGCCCAGGCCGAGTCGTCGGCGTGCTGGGGGTAGGGGTCCCACCAGGTGTAGGTGTCGGCGTCGCCGCCGTCGCCGCCGGACGAGCAGGCGGCGGCCAGCGCGAGCGAGGCGGCCGCCAGGCCCGCGGCGGCGGGCCGGGCGAGGGGTTTGCGGTGCTTCATGGGTTGTTCCTCCTTGAACGGGTCTCGGCCGGCGGCCTCGCCAGCCGAGGTGAGGGGACGGTCAGTTCGGGTCGGGGGGCGGGGCGGCGGTGCTGCCCCGGTCCACCAGTTCGGGGGAGACGAACCGCACCACGTGCGGCGCGCCTTCGGGTTCGCGCCGCTCGATGCGGCGCACGAGCTGGCGCACGGCCATGCGGCCCAATCGGTCGGGCGCGCTCTCGATCGAGGAGAACGGCAGCGAGAAGGTGCGGGCGAACTCGTCGGAGTAGCGGCCGACGACGGACAGGTCGGCCGGCGCCGACAGGTGCCGCTCGTGCAGGACGGTGGGCAGGGCCGCGGCGGCGGCCTCGTTGTTGAGCAGCAGGCCGGTGGCGCGGGGGTGGGCGTCGAGCAGGGCGTGCAGCTCGCGGCCGATCTCGGGCTGGGTGGAGGGGCCGAAGACGGCGTGCAGGGCGAGGCCGCGGGCGGCGGCGGCCTGGAGCGCCGCGTCCTGGAGGCGCCACACGTAGGCGCCGCCGCGTTCGATGACGTGCTCGGGCTGGGAGACGAGGATCAGTTCGCGGTGGCCGAGGGCGGCCAGGTGCTCGACCATGGCGCGTCCGGCCTCTTCGAAGTCGAGGTCGAAGACGTCCACGCCGGTGCAGTCGGCGGGGAGTCCGACGAGCGCGCCGGGCTGGGGGGCCGTGCGCAGCACCGGGAGGCGGTCGTCGTCCTCGGCGACGTTGAGCAGGACGACGCCGTCGACCATGCGCGAGTCGGTGATCCGCTTGAGCGCCCGGGGCCCGTTGGGGTCGGAGCAGAGCAGGATGTCGTAGCCGGCCTCGAGCGCGGTGTCCGAGACCCCTTGGATGTACTGCATCATCGCGGGCGCGAACTCGTCGGGCAGGAAGCGGGCGAGCAGGCCGATGACCTTCGACTGGGAGGTCGCCAGGGCGCGGGCGCCCGCGTTCGGCGTGTAGCCCAGTTCGCGCACCGCCCGCTCGACCCGCGCGCGCACCTCGTCCGAGATGGCGCGCTTGCCGCTGAGGGCGTACGAGACCGTGGAGCGCGACACGCCCGCGGCGCGGGCGACGTCCCCGATGGTGACCACGGCGTCCTCCTTCATTTCGTCGAACCGGTTCGAAGCATAGTTGCCCGTTGATGAGAACGCAAGCCCGGGTTCACGGCATTGAACTGCTGAAACTCCTAAAGACATTGAAGTTCTTGCATCGAACGGGGTTCGAAACTATCGTCGGAAGCATCCCGGAACATCGAACCGGTTCAACTTCTCACCGAGGAGCCATCATGCATCGCACAGTGAAACGAGCGTTGACGCGCCTCAGCGTCCTCGCCGTCGCCGTCGGCGTCGTCGTGGCCGGGCCCACCGCCCCGGCCGGCGCCGAGGGCCTGACCCTCAACGTCGACGTCGGCCAGGTGGTCCGCCCGGCCACGCAGGTCGCCTCCGGCGGCCTGTACGGGGTCGGCTCCGACTCCCAGCCGACCACCGACATGCTGCTGCCCCTGAACCCGACCAGCTTCACCCAGCCCGCGCCCGGCACCACGCACCTGGGCAACGGCGCGACCGAGCCGTGCTGCGACTCGCTCGACGTGGGCCACAACCTCACCCGGGCCGGCGCCCAGCAGTTCATCCGCATGCCCGACATCTACCCGAGCTTCCCGTACCAGTGGCAGGGCTGGGACGACTGGGAGGACAAGGTCGTCACGATGGTGAACGACCGCATGGCCGCGACCGACATGACCAACGTCCACGGCTGGGAGCTGTGGAACGAGGCCGACTGGACGTGGGACAGCTCGGCCGGGTCCTTCCACGACGGCTGGACCCGCACGTACGAGCTGGTGCGGTCGATCGACTCGGTCACGCCGATCGTCGGCCCGAGCGATTCGCACTACAACCACGACCGGATGCTCGCCTTCATGACCCACGCCCGCGACACCGGCACGCTCCCCGACGTGGTCGTGTGGCACGAGCTCGGCGACATGGACTGGGACTCCTTCGACGACCACGTCGCCGACTACCGCGCCATCGAGAGCTCGCTGGGGATCGCCCCGCGGCCCATCGCCATCAACGAGTACAACAGCTACAACCAGATGGACATCCCGAGCGTGGCCCTGCACTGGATGGCGGTGTTCGAGCGCCACGGCGCCCGCGAGGCCCACCGCGCCTACTGGTTCGAGGCCGGCACCTTCGACGGCCTGTTCACCCTGGACAACCGGCCGACCGCGTCGTACTGGCTCTACCGCTGGTACGGGGCGATGACCGGGAACATCGTGGAGACCGTGCCCAACAGCTGGATCGACGGCGTGGCCTCCTACGACTCCAGCAGGAAGATCGTCAACGTCGTCTTCGGCGGCGACTGGGGCGACAACGCCGTGCGCGTCGACGGGCTCGAACCGCTCGGGTCCTCGGTGGACGTGCAGGTCCTCTACACCCCCGGTTCGGGACGGCACACCCACGTGGCCGCCCCGACCGTCGTGTCCGAGGCGACCATGGGCGTCTCGGGCGGGCAGATCACCGTCCCGGTCGACGACATGAACGCCGAGGGCGCCTACCAGCTCCTGATCACCCCGGCGGGCGGCCCGACCACCGACTGGCAGCAGGTCTACGAAGCCGAGAACGCCACCGTGGTCAACGCCGAGACCTTCGGCTCCGCGAACGCCTCGAACGGGTACTACGTGGGCCGGATCGACAACGACACCGACATGCGGTCGGACTCGTTCGTCGACTTCACCGTGCACGTCCCCGAGGCGCGGAGCTACACGATGACGATCCGGTACGCCAACGGCACCGGGGCGACCTCGACCCACGGCCTGGCCTACAACGGCGGCGGCTGGTCCACGGTGTCCTACGCGCCGACGGCGGGCTGGGGGCAGTTCGCGACCACGAGCGCGACCGTCGACCTGCACGAGGGCTACAACGTCATCCGCCTGGCGAAGGGCTCGCCGTACTTCGAGGGCGGCACCGGCTACGCGGAGCTGGACAGCATCACCTTGAGCTGACGGCCGGACCGGGCGGCCCCGGCGTTCGGGGGCCGCCCGGCGTCGCGCTCACCGGGACGCCGGGTCGAAGGCCAGCAGCCGTTCCAGCGCGGCCCGGCCCGCGGGCCCCCAGGTCGGTTTCCCGCCGGTCAGGCCCAGGTCCCCGGCCCGGCCGATCTCGATGAGCACCAGGCTTTTCAGCAGCGCCGCGCCCCTGGCCCGGCGGATCGCGGCCTCGTCGGCCCCGGCGTAGGCGTCGAAGCAGCGCCGGGCCGCTCCGGCGGGCAGGAGCAGCCACGCGGCGGCCAGGTCGGCGGCCGGGTCGCCGGAGCACAGGTCGCCGAAGTCGATCACGCCCGCGAGCGTCCCGTCCTCCACGACGACGTTCGCGGGGTGCAGGTCGCCGTGGAGCCACAGCGGCGGGCCGTCCCATTCGGGCGCGGCGAGCGCGTCGTTCCACACCGCTTCGAGGGCGGCGGTGTCCTCACCGGACTCGGCCATGGCCCGGAAGCGGCGGTCGGCCTCCTCGGCGAGCGCGCCGAGGGGGGCGCCGCGGTGCGGGTCGGCGGGGGCGCCTGCGGGGGCGGGGCGGTGGAGGGCCTTGAGGAAGGCCGCCAGGGCCTCGGCCGCGTGCGCGCGGGCGATCGGGGCCCGGTCGGCCGGTTCCCCGGCGACCCAGGTGGTGACGGTCCAGAAGTGCGGGAAGCGGTCCGAGGGCGCTCCGGCCCTGACGGGCACGGGGACCGGGAGCGGCAGCCGGGGGGCGATCCGGGGCAGCCACCGGTGCTCCTTGCGCAGCAGCGCGGGCGCGCGCGGCGTGCGGGGCAGGCGGACGGCGAGGTCCTCGCCGAGGCGCCACATCCGGTTGTCCCAGCCGCCCTCCACGCGGCGGAGCGCCAGACCGGCGAGGTCGGGGTGCTGCTCCTCCAGCAGCGACCGCACCGAGGACTCGTCGAACCCGAACTCGCCCATGCCGATCCCCGTCCGTCGCCGCCGCGGGCCGCGGGCGGCCCCGTGTCCGCGACAGCCTACGGCACCGCCGCTCCCCCGGGCGCGGCCGGAGCCGCGGCGCGCGCCGCGGCTCCGGCCCTTCGCCCGTTACGCGGCGGGCTCGGCGAGGACGTCCAGGACCCAGGTGACGCCGAAGCGGTCCTTGAGCATGCCGTACAGGCGCGCCCACGGCGACGGCTCCAAGGGCTGGAGGACGGTCGCGCCCTCGGCGAGCCGCTTCCAGGCGGCGGCGATCTCCTCGGGGTCGTCGCCCCGGACCGAGACGAAGAACGGGGCCTCCCCCGGGCTCCACGGCCGCGAACCGGGCACGTCGTAGGCCATCACCCGGAATCCGCCGGGGGCCGCGACCTGGCCCCACACGAGGTGGTCCGCCTCGGCGGGGTCCTCAGCGCTCCCCAGGTCCCCGTAGGTGGTGGCGACCAGGTCGCCGCCGAAGGCCGACCGGTAGAACTCCAGGGCCTCCCGGGCCTGGCCGCGGAAGTTCAGGTGCGGTGTGACGTCAACGCTCATGTCATACTCCTCCATCGTCGTCCGTCCGGCGACGGCCGCCGGACGCGACTCCAGGCTGGCACCGGTAGCGGGCAGGAAGTGTCCGCTACCGGTGGCAGGATTGCGGCCATGAACGGAACCGCATCGCGGCTGCTGTCGCTGCTGTCGCTGCTCCAGACGCGCCGGAACCGGCCGGGACGCGAACTGGCGGAACGGCTCGGGGTCGACGAGCGCACCGTGCGCCGCGACGTCGAACGACTCCGCGAGCTCGGCTACCGCGTCCGCGCCGTCAAGGGGCCGTACGGCGGCTACCGGCTGGAGGCCGGGGCCGACCTGCCGCCGATGCTGTTCGACGACGAGCAGGCGGTGGCGATCGCCGTGGCGCTCCAGACCGCGACCGGCGCGGGCGTCGAAGAGGGCGCGGCCCGCGCCCTGGACACCGTGCGCCTGCTCCTGCCCGCGCGGCTGCGCCACCGCGTCGACTCGCTGCGCGTCACCGCCGTCCCGCACCTCCCGCCGGGCCCGGAGGCCGACCCCGCGGTGCTCACGGCGCTCGGCGCCGCCGTCCGGGCCCGCGAGGAGCTGCGGTTCGACTACCGCGGCGCGCTCCGCCGGGCGCAGCCGCACCACGTCGTCGCCTGGAACGGGCGCTGGTACCTCGTCGCCTGGGACCGCGACCGCGCGGACTGGCGCATCTACCGGGCCGACCGGATCGCACCGCGCGTCCCGAACGGGCCGCGCTTCGCGCCCCGCGAGGTGCCCGGCGGCGATGTGGGCGCGTTCGTGTCCGCCAGGTTCAAGGGCTCGGACGGCCCCGACCGCTGGCCCTGCCGCGGCGAGGCGGTCCTGGCCCTGCCCGCCGCGGCCGCGGCGCCCTTCGCGGGCGACGGGTTCGTGGAGGACCTGGGGCGGGGGCGGTGCCGGCTCGTCCTGGGCTCGTGGTCGTGGCCCGCCCTGGCCGCCGCGATCGGCGCGTTCGACGCCGACGTCGAGGCCGTGGGCCCGGACGCGCTCGCGCGGGCCTTCGCGCTCCTCGCCGACCGGTTCGCCGCGGTCCGTCGGACGCCGGACCGCGCGGGCGGCCCGGGGCCCGCCGCGGCTGCGTAGGCTGAGGCCATGGCAGAGCAGCGAACAGGGCGGACCGAACCGGAGCCGACCGCGGGGACCGAGCACTCCACCAGGGGCGCCTACGTCTCCGGCGAGGAGTTCACCAGGGACACCAACTACATCGAGGACCGCGTGGTCGCCGACGTCGCGGCCGTCCGGGCCGCCCCGGTCGAGGCGCCCTCCAAGGTCGGCGACCCGCGGCGGGCCGGCCTCACCGAGGGCGCGCAGGCGTGGCCGGTCGAGCCGGGCCGCTACCGGCTCGTGGCCGCGCGGGCCTGCCCGTGGGCGCACCGCTCGGTCATCGTCCGGCGCCTGCTGGGCCTCGAAGGGGCCATCTCGCTGGCCATGCCGGGCCCGACGCACGACGTCCGCTCGTGGACGTTCGACCTCGACCCCGGCGGCCGCGACCCGGTGCTCGGCACCGAGCGGCTCCAGGAGCACTACTTCGAGCGCTTCCCCGGCTACCCCAGGGGCATCACCGTGCCCGCGCTGGTGGACGTCCCCTCCGGGGCGGTCGTCACCAACGACTACCCGCAGCTCACCTTCGACCTGTCCACCCAGTGGACCGCCCACCACCGGGAGGGGGCGCCGGACCTGGCCCCCCGGGAGCTGGTCGACGACATGCTCCCGGTGATCGAGCGGATCTTCACCGAGGTGAACAACGGGGTGTACCGGGCGGGGTTCGCCGGGTCGCAGCGCGCCTACGAGCGGGCCTACGCGCGGCTCTTCGACGCGCTCGACTGGCTGGAGGAGCGGCTGGCCGACCGCCGGTACCTCATGGGCGAGGCCGTCACCGAGGCCGACGTCCGGCTGTTCACCACGCTGGTGCGGTTCGACCCGGTCTACCACGGGCACTTCAAGTGCAACCGGAACAAGCTCACCGAGATGCCGAACCTGTGGGGCTACGCGCGGGACCTGTTCCAGACCCCCGGGTTCGGCGACACCGTGGACTTCGACCAGATCAAGCGCCACTACTACGTGGTGCACGAGGACGTCAATCCGACCCAGGTGGTGCCCGCGGGCCCCGATCTGGGGAACTGGCTCTCCGAGCACGGCCGCGGGCGGCTGGGCGGGACGCCGTTCGGCCGGGGCACCGCCCCGGGCCCGGTGGCGCCCGAGGAGCGCCCGACGGGGGCCAATCCGCTCTACGGGCGGTGAGCGGACCGCTCAGGGGCGCGAGCGGCCCGCTTCGACGCCGTCGAGGATGATCCCGACCGCGCCGAGGAATTCGGCCTCGTCGTCCCCCGCCTGCGGCCGGTCGTCCTCCAGCACGGCGAGGAGGCGGGGGAAGCCCTCCTCGCCGCCGAGCGCGCGGAGCCGGTCGGCGAGGAAGCGGCTGACGTGCTCGGGGCGGTGCCCCTCCCCGGCGGCCTCGAGCTGCGCGCCCTGCTCGGCGTCCCCGCGGGCGTAGGTCCACAGGAGCGTGAGGACGGTGATCGCGCGCCCGCCGGGCAGGCCGAGCTCCGCCAGGCAGGCCGCGCCGGTCTCGAGCCGGCGGAGGTAGGAGGGCAGGAGTGGTTCGGTGCCGACCGGCACGGCCGTCAGCCAGGGGTGCTCGCGGTAGGCGCGCCGCAGGTCCATGACCCAGGCGTGCGTCCGCTCGCGCCAGGCGGCGCCGACCGGTTCCGGCGGCGGGCCGAGGGCGCGGTCGGCGGCGAGGACGACCAGGTCCTCTCGCGACTCGATGTAGCGGTAGAGCGACATGGTGCCGCTGCCGAGGGCCTTGGCCAGGCCGCTCATGGTGATCGCCTCGATCCCGCCCTCGTCGCCGAGCCGCACCGCGGCGTCGAGGAGCTGGTCGAGCGTCCACCGCGGCTTGGGGCCCTTGGTCGTGGCGGGGGCGGCGTTCCAGGCCAGCAGGACCGCTCGCGGAATGCCGAGGTCGTCGTGGGAGTCGCGCATACCGACATGGTACTGCGTATCACTTGCGCAGCATTACTGCGTAAGTGTTACGCTATAGCTATGACGACACGAACCGCACCGCACGGTGCCGCTCTCGCCTCCGACGGCCGCCCGGCCCAGCCCGCGATCGCGGCCTCGGGCCTCCGCAAGCGCTACGGGGACCGCGAGGTGCTCGCCGGCGTCGACCTCGACATCCCCCCGGGGCAGGTGTTCGCCCTGCTGGGGCCCAACGGGGCCGGCAAGACCACCCTCATCCGCATCCTGACGACCCTGACCGGGCCCGACGCCGGGACGGCCGCCGTCCTCGGGCACGACCTCGTCCGCGCCCCCGCCCGGGTGCGCAAGCTCATCAGCGTGACCGGCCAGTACGCCTCGGTCGACGAGGAGCTGACGGGCATGGAGAACCTGGTCATGATCGGCAGGCTGCTCGGCCGCCGGAAGCGGGCGGCCGCCGAGCGCGCCGAGGAGCTGCTCGCCGAGTTCGACCTCGCCGACGCCGCGAAGCGCCGCGTCGGCCTCTACTCGGGCGGCATGCGGCGGCGGCTCGACTTGGCCGCGGGCCTCATCGACGCCCCGCCGGTGATCTTCCTCGACGAGCCCACGACCGGGATGGACACCCGCAGCCGCGGCGCCCTGTGGAACGTGGTCGCCCGCCTCGCCTCCCAGGGCAGGACGGTCTTCCTGACCACGCAGTACCTCGAAGAGGCCGACGCCCTCGCCGACCGGATCGCCGTCCTCGACCGCGGCGCGATCGTCGCCTCCGGCTCCGCGGCCGAGCTCAAGCGCCGGGTCGGGACCGAATCGATCGAGCTGGTCCTCGACGACGGGACCGTCGTCCGCGAGACCACCGACGGCGACCCCGAGCGCCTGCGGGAGGTCCTCAACCGGTACCACCGCGAGGGGCGCGCCGTCCGGACCTACGCGGTCAAGACGCCCACCCTCGACGACGCCTTCCTGACCCTGACCGGCCACGCCGCCACGACCGAGGAGTCCCCGCGATGACCGCCCTTCCCGCATCGATCGTCTTCACCAGGCGCAGCGTCGTCCACTCGCTGCGCAACCTCGACAGCCTCGTCACCGCCATCGTGGCGCCCGTGGCGATCATGCTGCTGTTCGTCACCGTCTTCGGCGCCGCCCTGGACACGACCGTCGGCGGGGCCTACGCCGACTACGTCACCCCCGGCGTCATGCTCCTGTGCGCCGGGTTCGGGGCCGCGCTGACGGCGACCGCGATCCACGCCGACGTCTCCAAGGGGTTCGTCGAACGGCTGCGCACCATGCCGATCCGGGCCTCGGGGGTGATCTTCGGGCACGTCTTCGCGAGCGTGCTGCGCAATCTCGTCTCCACCGCCGCGGTCATGCTCGTCGCCGTCGCCCTCGGCTTCCGCCCCACCGCCTCGCCGGCGCAGTGGATCGGCATCGCCGGGCTCCTCGCGGCCTACATCCTGGTGTTCACCCTCATCGCCGCCGCCTGGGGCCTGGCCGCGAAGTCGGTGGACTCGGCGGGCATGTTCAGCTTCATCGCGCTGTTCCTGCCCTACCTCTCGACCGCGTTCATCCCCGTGGAGCGGCTGCCGGACTTCCTGGAGGGCTTCGCGGCGCACCAGCCGCTCACGCTCGTCATCGAGTCGCTGCGCGGCCTGGCGACCGGCGAGCCGGACACGGCCACGCTGCTGCGCGCGGGGATCTGGCTCGCGGCCCTCGGCCTGGCCGCGGCGATCCTCACCACGACCCTGTTCCGCCGCGCGGCGAAGCGGTAGCCGCCCCCGGTGAGCGCTGGCGGCCCGGGTCGCCGGCGCTCACCGCGCGCCGTAGCGCAGCCCGTCGACCAGGACGCCGACCATGCGCTCGCCGAAGTCGGCGCTCTTGTCGGCCGCGGGCAGGCACAGGTTGCCGACGGCGTACAGCAGGTCCGCGGCGGTGACGTCGGCGCGGATGCCGCCGGACGCGGCCGCGGCGGCCAGCAGCGAGCCGAGGGCGGGCCCGAGCCGCCCCATGAAGTAGTCGTGCAGGGCGTCGAAGGCGGGGTCGCCGGAGTGCAGGGCCGCGGCGAGCCCCCGCTTGGTCTCCAGGAACTCGGTGAACCGGTGGAGCCACCGTTCGAGCGCCGCCACCGGCTCGTGCTCGGCGGCCAGGGCGTCGGCCGCGTCGGCGCAGGCGTCGACCTCGCGCTGGAACACGGCCTTGACCAGGTCCGAGCGCTGCGGGAAGTGCCGGTAGAGCGTGCCGACGCCGACGCCTGCCAGGTCGGTGATCGCCTTCGCGGGGGCCTCGACCCCCGAGGCGGCGAAGACGGTCTTCGCCGCTTCGAGCAGGGCCTCGACGTTGCGCTGCGCGTCGGCGCGGCGCTTGCGCGGCGCGCGCCCGCCCGCGTCCGGGCCGGTCGCCCCGGCACGCGCCGAGCCTGTGTCCTCCATCACCATGCCTCGCTTCGCTTGTTAAACGGAAAAGCTTTCCGTATATTTTCGGAAGAGCTTTCCGCTTCGATTCAGGGTACGGCATCGGCCGGCCCCCGTCGAATCCCACCGCAATCCCAGGAGCGATCCATGCACTACCGCACCCTCGGCCGCACCGGCATCAAGGTCAGCCCCTACGCGCTCGGCGCCATGATGTTCGGCCCCGCCGGCGGCGTCGACCTCGCCGACGCGACCGCCATCGTCCACAAGGCGCTGGACGCGGGCGTCAACTTCGTCGACACCGCCGACTTCTACAGCCACGGCGAATCCGAGGAGATCCTCGGCAAGGCCCTCAAAGGACGCCGCGACGACGTCGTCCTCGCCACCAAGCTGCACCTGCCCATGGGCGAGGACCCCAACCGGCGCGGCAACTCCAGGCGCTGGATCATGACCGCCGTCGAGGACTCGCTGCGCCGCCTCCGGACCGACCGCATCGACCTCTACCAGATCCACCGTCCCGACCCCGACACCGACGTCGAGGAGACGCTCTCGGCGCTCACCGACCTCGTCCGCAGCGGCAAGGTCCGCGCGATCGGCTCCTCCTCCATGCCCGCCTCCGAGATGATCGAGGCGCAGTGGGCGGCCGAGCGGCGCGGCCTGGAGCGGTTCCGCGCCGAGCAGCCGACCTACTCGATCCTCAACCGCGCCGTCGAACGCGAGGTGCTGCCCGTCGCCCAGCGGTACGGGATGGGCGCGCTCGTGTGGAGCCCGCTCGCCGGGGGCCTGCTCACCGGCCGCTACCGCAAGGACCGCCCGAACGACACTTACCGGGCCAAGTACGGCTTCAGGCACCTGACCGACGAACGCCGCCTCGACGCGGTCGAGCGGCTCCTGCCCGTAGCCGAGGAGGCCGGACTCAAGCCCGCCCACATGGCCCTGGCCTTCGTGATCGCCCACCCCGGCGTCACCGCCGCGATCATCGGGCCGCGGACCATGGAGCACCTCGACGACCTGCTCGCCGGCGCCGGCACCGCGCTCGACGACGACCTCCTCGACCGGATCGACGCGATCGTGCCGCCCGGGACCGAGATCGGCAGGCTCGACATGGACTACGACCCGCCCGCGATCGAACGGGCCGCCCTGCGCCGCCGCCCCCTCGACGAGCGCACCGCCGCATGAGGAACGCGAGGACTCCGCGCATGAGGCACCGGCAGCACCCGCTCGGAACGGGCTTCACGGCCGCGGCGACGGCCGAGGAGGTCGCGGCCGGGATCGACCTGACCGGCAAGCACGCCGTCGTCACCGGCGGCCACTCCGGGATCGGCCTGGAGACCACGCGCGCGCTCGCCGGGGCCGGGGCCTCGGTCACCGTCGCCTCCCGCGACCCGGCCCGCGCCGCCCGGGCGCTGGAGGGGATCGCGCGCGCCGAGGCGAGCCGACTGGACCTGCTCGACCCCGCCTCGATCGACGCCTTCACCGGCCGCTGGCACGACTCGGGCCGCCCGCTCCACCTGCTCATCAACAACGCGGCCGTGCCCTCCCCGGGCCGGGCGGTCCGGGACGCGCGCGGCTACGAGGCGCAGTTCGCGACGAACCACTTGGGGCACTTCCAGTTGACGCTGGGCCTGCGAGGCGCGCTGCGCGCCGCGCGCGGCGCCCGGGTGGTCAACGTGGCCTCCGGCGCCCACCGGCTCTCGGGCATCCGCTGGGACGACCCGCACTTCACCGCCGGCTACGACGCCGGGCTCGCCTACGCCCAGTCCAAGACCGCGAACGTGCTGTTCGCCGTCGCGCTGGACCGCCGGTGGGCCGCCGAGGGCGTCCGCGGCTACGCGCTCCACCCCGGCGTCGTCGTCGGCACCGCCATGAACGACGGCGCGGACGCGGCGGCGCTGCGGGACATGGGGCTGATCGACGCGGCCGGGAAGCCGGTCATCGACCCCGAGCGCGGCAAGAAGACGCCGCAGCAGGGGGCGAGCACCACCGTGTTCGCCGCGACCAGTCCCCTGCTGGCCGGTGTCGGCGGGGTCTACCTGAAGGACAACGACATCGCGCCGCTGGACGACGAGCCCCGGCCCGTGACCGCCGCGGGCCCGCCGAGCGACGCCATGTCGCACGCGCTCGACCCGGCGTCCGCCGAGCGGCTCTGGGCGCTGAGCGAGCGGCTGATCGCGGCGTGAGGTCCCGCGCGGCCGTGCGGCCACAGTAGACCGCACGGCGGCGCGGGACGGGACGGACTACAGTGGCCTGGTGGCCGAACGAACCGAGCCGGTGCGGGACCGGGAGCGCGAGCATGTCGCGGCGCCGCCGGTGCCGACCAACGTGGTCGGCATCGGGGCGTCCTTCACCGACCCGCTGTGGCGGATCGCGGTCCGCCTGCGGCCCGTCGAGGTCGACCTGCTGCGCACCGGACCCCTGCGGCGCCTGCACTTCATCGCGCACGGCGGCGCCTCGGCGGTCAGCACCCTCCAGTCCTACTCCAGGCTCGAGCACACGCTCGGCGTCTTCGCGCTCGCGGCGCACTTCCGCCCCGGCGACGAGCCGCTGCGCGTCGCGGCGCTGCTGCACGACATCGGGCACCTGCCCTTGAGCCACACCGTCGAAGGTCTCGCGGGACTCGACCACCACGACATCGGGATGCGGCTGCTGCGCGCCGACCCGGTCGGGCCGGTGCTCGCCGGGCACGGCGTGGACGCCGACCAGGTCGCCGCGGCCCTGGCGGGGCCCTCCCCGCTGCGGGGCGCCGGGGGCCTGCTGAGCCTCGACCACCTCGACTCGTTCGTGCGCAGCGGACGCGACGCCGGGCGGCTCGACGCCGACCCGCCCGCCCTGCTCGACCGGCTCGAACTGCGCGGCGCGGCCGTCTCGACCGACCGCGCCGCCGCGGCGGTCCTGGTCGGCCTGGTCGGCGCCGAGGCGCGCCTGCACACCTCGTGGGACAACGTCGGCCCGATCGCGGTGGTCCGGCGCCTGGCCCGGCGGCTGCTCGATGGCGGGGCGGTCGAGCCGGCGCGGCTCGCGCGGATGACCGACCCGCAGCTGTGGTCGGCGTTCGAGGCGCTGGAGGCCACGCGCGAGGAGAGCGCCATGCTCCACTACGAGCCGCACCGGCTCCAGGTCGCGATCGGCCGCGACGCCGCGGCGCCCGGGGCGTGGGACTTCTCGCTGCGCAAGATCTACCGCTCGGCCCCGCTGGTGGAGGGCCGCCCCCTGGCGGAGGCCGCGCCCGAACTGGCCGCCGCGCTCGACGGCCTCGCGGCCCTGCCGACCGCGTTCCGCGTCTGGTGGGCCCCCTGAGGCCCGGCGGGAGCGGCGCGGCGACGACGTTCCGCTTGGCCGCGTACGCCGTGTGCGTCGAGGACGGGCGGGTGCTGCTCGCCGAGTGCGCCCCGGCTGCGGGCGAACGCCACTGGACCCTCCCCGGCGGCGGGGTCGAGCACGCGGAGGACCCGTTCGACGCGGTGCTCCGGGAGGTCGCCGAGGAGACCGGCTGCGAGGCGGCGGTCGAGCGGCTGCTGGGCGTGGACTCGCGGGTGATCCCCGCGGCGGAGGCGCGCTCCGGCGTCGAGCACCAGAACGTCGGCGTCTTCTACCTGGTCCGCGTCACCGGCGGCCGGCTCCGGGCCGAACCCGGCGGCGACATCGCCGCGGCGGTCTGGACGCCGCTCCCCGAGGTCGCCCGGCTGCCCCGTTCGGGGCTGGTCGACGTCGGCCTGGCCCTGGCGCGGGCGCTCCCGGCGACCGGCCGCGTCGCCCCCGTCCCGGTGGGCGGCCTGATCCGGCACTGAGGGGCGGCGCTAGTCGTCGGCGCGCAGGCGGTCCAGGGCCGGGGACGCCGCGGCGGCGTGCTCGTCGATGCGCGCCCACGGGTCGGCCTTCTGCGCCAGTCGCCTGCGGATCGCCGCGGCGGTGTAGCGGCCGGGGGCCGAGCGGCCGAGCTCGTCCCAGTCCAGCGGGGCGGCCACCGCCGCGCCCGGCCGGGCGCGCAGCGAGTACGGGGTGATGAACGTCTGGCCGTAGGCGTTGCGGCCCGCGTCCAGGAAGATCCGGTCGCCGCGGCGACGCTTGCGCTGCGCGGTGGTCAGGCGGTCGGGGTCGCGCGCGGCGAGGCGGTCGGCGATGCCCGCGGCGAGGGCGCGGGCGGCCTCGAAGTCGGCGGAGCGGTCCAGCGGCGCGACCACGTGGTAGCCGCGCCCGCCGGTGGCCTGCACGAACGGCGTCAGGCCGAGTTCGACGTAGAGGTCGCGCGCCGCTCGGGCGACCGCGTGCAGGACGGCGGTCGCGACGCCGGGCGGCGGGTCGATGTCGATCACCAGCCGGTCGGGGTGCTCCAGGTCGTCGACGGTGGACAGGGCCGCGTGGAACTCGACGGTGGCCTGGTTGGCGAGGTACACCAGGGTGGCGGCGTCGTCGCACACCACGTGGCGGACCGTGCCGCCGGTGCGCTGGGGCACTGCGGCGATGCGCATCCAGTCGGGGAAGTGGTCCGAGGCGCCCTTCTGGAAGAAGCCGCCCGCGCCGATCCCGTCGGGGTAGCGGCGCATGGTCAGCGCCCGGCCCGCCAGGTGCGGGAGCATCGCCCCGGCGACCGAGCGGTAGTGCTCGATCACGTCGCCCTTGTCGAGGTGGTCCTCGGGGTAGAACTCCTTGCCGAGGTTGGACACGTCGACGTCGCGCCCGGCGACGCGGATGGTCGGTGGCGTCATGTCGGATCGTCTCCTTCGCGGTGCCGTCTTGCCGGCGCGGGCCGTCTGAGGGGGCGTACCCGGCCCGGGGAGGAGGAAACCGGCGGCGGCCCCTAGCGCAGGGCCGTCTCGTGCAGGCGCCGCATCGAGCGGATCGCGGAGCGGATCTCCTGGAGGCAGTCCCCGGCGGTGTACCCGCTGCGGAAACCGGTCTCGGGGAGGCTCGCGGGGTCGACGCCGACGGTGTCGATCGCGCAGCCGTAGGGCAGGCCCATATAGGACACGGCGTCGCAGTGCTGGAACGGCACGTACAGCGAGGAGGTGACGACCAGGACGCTGTCGCCCGGGGCGAGGTCGACGACGCGCTCGGCCCAGAACCGGCAGGTGTCGGCGGTGTCGGCCCGGCGCCGCTCGGGCGCGGAGGACGGGGCCGCGACGGCGCGGACGGTCATCGGGCCCGCGGCGTAGGAGGCGATCTTCCACGACCGGCCCGGGTCGCGGAGCGGATCGCCCTCCTCCTCGGTCTTCGGTCCGGCCGTGACGCCGAAGGCGCGCTTGACCCCGGCCTCCATCGCGTCGACCTCGAAGCGGCCGCCCGCGATGCCCGCGCGCTCGGCGAGCGCGGACTCCTCGTCGGTGAAGGGGCGGAAGCCGCCGACGCCGGTGACGTCGCCGGTCGCGACGCCGCCCGCGAGCAGTTCGGCGGCGAAGCGGGTGCGGAAGAGGCAGGAGCCGACCAGGCCGCCGAGCACGAGCACGTAGGTGTAGCGCGCCAGGCGCGGCCGCGTCCCGCCGCGCAGGCCCAGCGCCCGCGCCGCCGCGTGGACGAAGCGCTCCCTGTCCGGGTCGAAGCGTTCGGCCTCGGTCTCGAAGCGCTCGCGTCCGGCACGGAAGTCCCAGTGCTCCAGGGAGAACGCGTCCAGGTAGTCCAGTTCGGCCCGCAGTCCCCCGCCGGGGAGCGCGCCGCCGAACTCGGCGAGCAGGTCGCGCATGGGATCGGAGCCGATCCACGCCGCGACGCCGGCTGTCGCGGCCTTCGCGTCCGTGCTCGGCGGCAGGGGCACCTGGGCGTACTCGGGCATGGCGGTCCGTTCCGGTCGGCGGCGGGCTCGATGACCGCTCTGGTCGGCGGCGCGGTCATCCTAGCCCGCCGCGGCGGAGGCGGGTTCAAGCGCCGGTGAGGACCACCAGGCGCTGGGTCGCCCGGGTCATGGCGACGTAGCGGTCGACCGCCCCTTCGGCGCCTTCGCCGAACGCCTCGGGCTCGACGAGGACGACCAGGTCGAATTCGAGGCCCTTCGACAGCGCCGGGGTGAGCGACCGGACGCGCGGGGAGGACGTGAACGCGCCCTCGCCGAGGCCGCCTGCGCCGATGACGCAGGCGGTCCCGGTCGGGTTCTCGGCCAGCCAGGCGTCGAGGACGGCCACCAGGTCCGACACGGGCCGGTGCTCGACCGGGACGCCGCCGCGGACTGAGGTCGGCACGTTGGCGTCGGGGATCGCGGCCCTGATGACCTGCTCGGCCTCGGCCATCACCGTGTCGGGCGTCCGGTAGTTGATGCGCAGGGAGACCGTCTCGATCCGGTCGAGGCCGACCCGTCCGAGCCGCTCGGCCCAGGACTCGGTGAAGCCGTGCCGGGCCTGGGCGCGGTCGCCGACGACGGTGAAGCTGCGGGAGGGGCAGCGGCGCAGCAGCATCTGCCACTCCGCGTCGGTCAGCTCCTGGGCCTCGTCCACGATGACGTGCGCGAACGGCCCGGCGAGCAGGTCCGGGTCGGCCCGGGGCAGGACGGCCCCCTCCACCAGGGTGTCCTGGAGGTCGCCTCCGTGGAGCATGACCATCGCGCCCTCGTCGTCGTACTCGGCGGCGAGCAGGTCCTCGACCACGTCCTCCATGCGGTCGCGCACGGCTTCGGCTTCGGCCGCGCGCCGCCGGTCGCGGCGCGCGGCCTCCGGGTCGCCCAGGCGCGTCCGCGCGGCGTCGAGGAGCGGCAGGTCCTCGACCGTCCACTCCTGCGGCCGCTCGCGCTGGAGCTTCGCGATCTCGTCCTCGTCGAGCCAGGGGGCGCACATGGACAGGTAGGCGGGCACCGTCCACAGGTCGCCGACGAGGTCGGCCGCGTCGATCAGGGGCCACGCCCTGCCGAACGTCGCGGCCAGCTCCCGGTCGCGCCGCAGCGCCCGGCGCAGCAGGTCCTCGGGTACGTCGGCGTCCCCGTGCCCGTCGAGGACGATCTCCAGCAGCGCCTCCCAGACCTGCTCGCGCGCCTCGTTGTGCGGTGTGCCGGGGCCGGCCGCCCCGAACGCCTCGGCCCAGTCGGCGGCGCCGAGCCGCACCTCGGACCAGTCGGTGTCGACCACCGTCTCCTCGGCGGGCGGGCGCTCGTAGAGCCCGACCGCCGGTTCGATCGCCCCGGCCATGGCCGCTGAGGATTTCAGCCGGGCGACCTCGGGGTCGGGTTCGGGCCGCGCCGCGGCGCCTTCGGGGAGGAGGTCGCGCAGGGTGCACAGCTGCACGCCCTCCTCGCCGAGCCTGGGGAGGACGTCGGCGACGTAGGCGAGGTAGGGCTGGTGGGGGCCGACGAACAGCACGCCGCCCCGGTGGCGGCCGAGGCCGGGGTCGGCGTAGAGCAGGTAGGCGGCGCGGTGCAGGGCGACGACGGTCTTGCCGGTGCCCGGGCCGCCGTCGACGACGAGCGTGCCGCTGGAGCCGGCGCGGATGACGGCGTCCTGGTCGGCCTGGATGGTGCCGAGGACGTCGCGCATGCGCTCCGACCGGCTGCCGGCCAGGCTGGCGATGAAGGCGGACTGGTCGTCGAGCGCGGCGTGCCCTTCGAGCCCGTCGGGGGTGAACACCTCGTCCCAGTAGTCGCCGACCCGGCCCCCGGTCCAGCGGTACCTGCGGCGGCCCGCCAGGCCCATCGGGTCGGCGTGGGTCGCCGCGAAGAACGGCTCGGCGGCGGGCGAGCGCCAGTCGAGCAGCAGGCGGCGGCCGTCGGCGGCGGTCAGGCCGATCCGCCCGATGTAGACCGGGTCGGCGCCGTCGGCGCCGGTGATCCGGCCCAGGCACAGGTCCAGGCCGAAGCGCCGCAGTGCGCGCAGGCGGGCGGTGAGCCGGTGGATCTCCCGGTCGCGGTCCATCGCCGCCTGTCCCCCGCCGCCGGGAGCGCGGCGGGCGGCGTCGAGGCGGCCGGTCAGGTCGGCGATCGTCTGCTCCAGGCTCGCGGTGATCGCCGCGAAATGCCCCTCGTCGGCGGCGATGAGGCCCGGGTCGGCTTTGGCGGCGAGGTGGTCGGGAAGGTCGAACGCGCTCGTGCGTGCAGGGTCCATGTGGCGGCTCCGATCGGGCGGCGAAGTGCCGCCGGGGTTCGCGACGGTCTCTGGTCAGACCGGTGATTCTGCATCACGCCGCAGGTCATAGGCGCGACCCGGTTCCGGGCGGGGCCGTTCGGGCGTCGTGGATACTGGAGGCAAAGGGGCGGGGAGCCGGTGTCGCGCCGCTGCGCGCACGGCGAACGCCCCGCGGCCGTGGCGGCGGGGCGTTCGGGGGGCGCGGTTCAGCCCTTGACGCAGACGATCTGGCGGAGCCGGGCCTCGATCGCGACCAGGTCGGTCTGGGCGGCCATGACCGCTTCGATGTCCTTGTACGCGGCGGGAATCTCGTCGACGACGCCCTCGTCCTTGCGGCACTCGACGCCTTCGGTCTGGGCGGCGAGGTCGGCGGCGGTGAACCGGCGCTTGGCGGCGCGGCGGCTCATCTTCCGGCCCGCGCCGTGCGAGGCCGACTCGAAGGCCGCGCCGTTCCCCAGGCCGCGCACGATGAAGCTGGAGGCGCCCATCGAGCCGGGGATGATCCCCATGTCGCCCGCTCCGGCGCGGATCGCGCCCTTGCGGGTGACCAGGAGGTCCTGGCCGTCGTGGGTCTCCTCGGCCACGTAGTTGTGGTGCGCGGAGATCTCGGGGTCGAAGCGCACCTTGTGGAACCGGCGCTGCACGGCCTTGCGCAGCAGCGCCATCATGACCGCCCGGTTGCGGCGGGCGTACTCCTGCGCCCAGTACAGGTCGCGCCGGTAGGCCTCCATCTGCGGGGTGTCGGCCACGAAGACCGCCAGGTCCGGGTCGGGCAGGTCCGCGTTGTGCGGCAGGTCCTTGGCGCGCTCGATGTGGTGCTGGGCCAAGGCGTTGCCGACGAAGCGGGAGCCAGAGTGCAGCATGAGCCAGACCTGGTCGTCGTCGGACAGGCAGACCTCGATGAAGTGGTTGCCGCCGCCGAGGGTGCCCAGCTGCTTCATGGCCTTGGCCTCGACGCGGCGGGCCACCGGCCCGGCGAGGTCGCCGAAGCCCGACCAGAACTCGTGCCAGCCGTGCAGGCCGGTCTTCAGGCTCTTGACGTCGACCGAGCTCTTGTGCATCGCGTGGCCGACGGGGATGGCGGCCTCGATGTCCGAGCGCAGGCGGCCCAGGTCGTCGGGCAGGTCGGCGGCGGTCAGCGAGGTGCGCTGCGCGGTCATGCCGCAGCCGATGTCGACGCCGACGGCGGCGGGCGAGACCGCGCCGCGCATGGCGATGACCGAGCCGACGGTGGCGCCGATGCCGTAGTGGACGTCGGGCATGACCGCGACGCCGTGGACCCACGGCAGCTTCGCGATGTTGTGCAGCTGCCCCAGGGCCTGGGGTTCGACGGCGTCCACATCGCCCCACAGGCGGATCGGCGCCGACCTCGTCTCGAGGGTGGTGAATGGCACGGCCGGGCTCCTTTCGCGGAAGTGTTTGGGGGACAACGGGCCTCGTCGTAAGCCCCATCCTCCATGACCGCGGCGCGGGGAGCAAGGCGTTTTCCTCACCCCGCCAGCAGCTCCTGGGCCCGGGCGATGAGCGAGCGCGTCTCCTCCTGCCAGGCGTGCGATTCGGCCTCCAGTCCGAGGAAGTGGGCGCCGTAGACCTCGTTCCAGGCGCGTTCGGCGTCTTCGGCGAATCCGGTCTCGTCGACGCAGTCGTGGACGTCGAGCGCGAACCCCACCTCCCAGTCGCGGCGGGATTCGGCGTCGGCGGGCACGTCGGCGGGCGGCTCCGGGGCGCCGTCGGTCATGAAGTCGGCCGGATTCGACGGGATGTCGCTGTAGGCCCGGTCCAGGTAGTGCCAGACGTTGAGGTGGCCGTGGTCGTTGAAGTCCCACTCGCCGCGGCCGGCCTCCTCCAGGCAGCCGAGGAACGCCTCGTCCTGCTCCCGCGCCTCGCGCAGCTCGGCGTCGAGCTCGCCGGCGACGAGCGCCGCGACGCCGGGGGCCTGGGGGAAGGTCGCCCAGGTACCGGCGTCCTCGCCGAAGTCGGGCTGGGGCACGAACTCGGGTTCCAGGCCGAGCGCCTCGATCATCTCGCCCACGCAGCCTCCGGGCCTGCCGGTGGCGAGCAGCACGTCGGACTCGCCGCCGGCGTAGGTCTCGCCGATGAGCCATCCCTGTTCGGCGAGGGCGCGCTCCTCGCCGTAGTGGGCGACGTACCAGTCGAACTTCTCCTCGTCGGCGAGGGCGTCGAAGGCCGAGTTGTCGACCTCCGAGAAGGAGTCGAAGCCCTCGTCGTTGAGCGCCTCGAACGCGGCGTGCTCGTCGGAGCCGTACATCTCCATGGTGGAGGTCCACATCCCGAACCCCCAGTCCGCGGCGATGTCGCGGTCGATCAGCCAGGGCGTGAAGCGGTCCTCGCGCCGCGGGAGGATCTCCCGCTGGTAGTTCCACATGACCTCCTGGTAGCGGTCGTGGACGGTGTGCCCGGCCGCCTCCATGCAGTCGGTGACGATCCGGTACTGCACGTCGAGGACCTCGGCGTACAGGGCGTGGTTCTCGTCGAGCATGGTGTGGACGCGGTCGGCCTCCGCTTCGTCGAGCGCGGGCGTCTCGTCGCCGAGCAGCTGGCAGCCTGCGGCGAGCGTGGCGGCGAGCGCCAGCGCCGCCGTCTGGGTCTTCCTCATGGGGGGCGTTCTCCGTTCCGTCGGGTGCGTCCTCTGCGGGTTGACGCGGTGCGGGACGGCATGGGTTGCCGCCCTATGGCATCGCTTCCATAACGATGCGTGAGCGGGCGGCGCCGGGACGGGGCGGCTCAGGGGATGCGCCCCGCTTCGGCAAACGCTATCCTTGCGTACATCGATCACGGCGAACGCGAGGAGGCGGCCATGGCGCGACGGTTCACGGTGCACGAACGGCGAGCGGTACGGGACCTGTCGGGAATATGGGAGTTCGCGTTCCTCGGCGACGCCGACCCCGACACCGTCGACATCGGACGGATCGGGTTCGACGAGCGGATGGCCGTGCCCGGCTGCTTCGACGCCATGCCCGACCACGCGGGCGAGCGCGGGCTGGCCGCCTACCGGCTCCGGGTGCCGGTCGAGCGGGAGGGGCGGCACCGGCTGGCCTTCGACGGCGTGCACCACTGGTGCCGGATCTTCTGGGACGGGCGCCCCGTCCGCGACCACGCGGGCGGCTTCACCGCCTTCACCGCCGACGTCGGGCGCGCCGAGGCCGGGACGGCGGAGCTGGTCGTGCTGGTGGACAACCGGATCGGCCCCCGCTCGCCGCTGCACATGGAGCACTTCGACTGGTACCACTTCGGCGGCATCGCGCGCGGCGCCGAGCTGCACCGCCTGCCCGAGACCTGGATCGAGGCGCTGCGCGTCACCACCGAGGACGCCCGGGAGGGGCGGTTCTCGCTGCGCGTCGACTACCGCTCGGACGGCGGGGCCGCCGTGCCGCTGGTCGTCGAGTGCGACGGCCGGGTCCTGGCCGAGGAGACCGTGGCGCTCGACGGCCCCGGCCGGATCGAACGCGTCTTCACCCTCCCCGGGGCCGAGCCGTGGACGCCGGCGAACCCCGCCCTGCACACCCTCGCGGTGCGCCTGGGCGAGGACGACATGCACGAGCGGTTCGGCCTGCGCCAGGTCAGCGCCGAGGGCGGCCGGATCGCCGTCAACGGCGAGCCGTTGACCCTCCTGGGGTTCAACCGCCACGAGTCGCACCCGCAGTTCGGGCACAGCCAGCCGCTCCCGCTGCTGCTCGCCGACCTCCAGCAGATCCGCGACCTGGGCTGCAACTTCATCCGCGGCAGCCACTACCCCCAGGACCCGATGTTCCTCGACCTGTGCGACGAGCTGGGCGTCTGCGTCTGGAGCGAGACGATCGGGTGGCAGTACCCGGTGGCGATGATGCGGGAGGCGGCCTTCGTCGAAGCCCAGATCGAGCACCTCGACGAGATGGTCGCCGCGGCCGCGAACCACCCTTCGATCATCATGTGGGGCGTCCTCAACGAGTGCCCCAGCTACGAGGCGGAGGCGCGGCCGGCCTACGAGCGGCTGCTGGGCAGGCTCAAGGAGCTCGACCCGAGCCGCCCGGTCACCTACGCCACGCTCAACGTGTACGACGACCGCTGCCTGGACCTGGCCGACGTCGTCTCGGTCAACACCTACCCGGGGTGGTACTTCGGCGGCGTGGACGAGGTGCCGAAGGAGCTCGACCGCATCGCCGCCCACCTCGAGGGCGAGGGCCTGGCCGACAAGCCCCTGATCGTCTCCGAGATCGGGGCGGGGGCCGTGCCCGGGTGGCGCGACGCGCACGGCGGCATGTGGACCGAGGAGTACCAGAGCGAGCTGCTGGCGGCCGCGATCGGGCACGTGCTCGGCGACCGGGACCGCTTCGCCGGGCTCGCGATCTGGCTCCTGGGCGACTTCCGCACCACCGAGCACAAGGAGATGCTGCTCAAGCGCCCGCGCAGCGCCAACGACAAGGGCGTGGTCGACGAGTACCGCCGTCCCAAGCAGGCGTACCGGACGGTGCGCGAGCTGTTCCGCGGCGCCTGAGCGCACTGCGGAGCGATCGCGGCGATCGCTCCGGAACACGGTTGCCAGGAGGCTTGTGCGGACGCCGAGGCGTCGGCACAGCCCCCCGCAAGCACTTCCCAAACGTCGCGGGCGCGCCTCCCGGCCCGGCCCGCGACGACGACCCGACACGCCGCGGCCCGGCCCGGTGAGGAAGAGGTGGACGCGATGCCGCGTCAATGGACACTGTCAGGCTTCGGCGACGCACCCGTCCCCCGCGCGGCCTCGGCGCTCGCCCCGCCCGCCGGCGGGATCGGGACGGCACCGGCATGAGCGCCCGGTTCCGTTTCGCGATCGTCGGCGCCGGAGTGATCTCCACCCGGCACGCCGACGCCCTGGAGTCGTTCGGGGACCTGGCCGAACTCGCGGCGGTGGTCGACCGCGACCGGTCGAAGGCGGCGGCCGTGGCCGGGCCCCGCGGCGCCAAGCCGTTCGAGGACCTCGGCGCGGCCATAGCGGCCACCGGCGCGAACGTCGCCGTGGTGTGCACGCCCACCGGCCTGCACGGCGACAGCGCCGTCGCGGCCCTCGAAGCGGGCGCCCACGTGGTGATCGAGAAGCCCGCGGACATCACCGTCGAGCGCATCGACCGCATCATCGCCGCGCGGCGGCGGGCGGGCACGCTCGTCACGGTCGTCTCCCAGCACCGCTTCGACCACTCCAGCGAAGTCCTCCTGGAGGCGGTCCGCGCCGGCGAGCTCGGCCGCCTCACCTCGGGCACGGCCGCGATCGACTGGTGGCGCGGCCAGTCCTATTACGACTCGGGCGCGTGGCGGGGCACCTGGGAGTTCGACGGCGGCGGCGCCCTGATGAACCAGGGCGTGCACACCGTCGACCTGCTCGTGGCCGCCCTGGGGCGGCCGGTGGAGGTCGTCGGGTTCACCGCGACGCTCGCGCACGAGCGGCTGGAGACCGAGGACGTCGCGGTCGGGGCCGTGCGCTTCGCCTCGGGGGCTCTGGGCACGATCCACGCCTCCACCGCGGTCTACCCGGGCCTGACGGCCAGGCTCCAGGTCCACGGCGACCGCGGCTCGGCCGTGATCGAGAACGACGAGCTCGTCTTCTTCCACCGCACCCCCGCCGGGACCGAGCGGGCCGAGGTGTTCATGGGCGCGCAGGGCCGCAGCCCGAACCAGGCCGGCGAGCACCGCCGAGCCGACGGCGAGGCGCCCGTCGACGCGCTCGTCCACCAGTACCGCAACTTCTTCGCGGCCCTGCACGGCGAGGAGGAGGTGCGGGTCGGCCTCGAAGAGAACCGCCAGGCCGTCGCGCTCGTGACCGGCCTCTACGAGGCGGCCCGGACCGGCCGCCCCGTCCGGCTCGACCGGTGAGCGGGACGGCGCCGTGACGCCGAGCCCGCCCGCCTCCCGCGGCGCGGCGGGCGATTCGGCCCGAGCGGATATTTCCGGCGCGAATCCGTGATTCCATGTCGAGCGGCGCCGGACGGCTCCGCTCACCAAGTGAAGGCCGCGACGGACGCGGCCCCGCGACAGAGGAGATCATCATGCCGAAGTACCTGCTGCTCAAGCACTACCGCGGCGGCCCCGAACAGCACCGGCCCGTGCCGCCGATGGACCAGTGGGCCCCCGAGGACGTGGAGGCGCACATGGCCTTCCTCAAGCACGTGAGCGAGCTGCTCCAGGAGAACGGCGAGTACGTCGACGCGCAGGCGCTCACGCCCGCGCGCACCTGGGTGCGCTACGGCGGCCCCGACGCCGCGCCGGTCACCAGCGACGGCCCGCTGCCCGAGACCAGCGACCTCGCGGCGGGCTGGTACATGATCGACGTCGAATCCCGCGAGCGCGCGGTCGAGCTGGCCGCCTACGTCTCCTCCGAGCC
This sequence comes from Glycomyces sp., assembly GCA_035765105.1. Lineage (GTDB taxonomy): Bacteria > Actinomycetota > Actinomycetes > Mycobacteriales > Micromonosporaceae > Glycomyces. Next base: position 7,382 of record DASTYG010000102.1, on the reverse strand, counting down.
CGGACCGGGCGGGGAGCCGCTGTACGAGTGGATCGACGTCCGGGAGGTCATGCCCGAGCTGCCCGCGGACGACTGAACCGACGTGGCCGGCGAACCGATGCGAGGAGGGGACGGGGGCGCCCTGCGCGCCCTCGTCCCCCAGGCGCTCGCGGCCCTGGTCCGGCGGGGCGAGGACTTCAACGCCGCCGAGGACGCGCTGCAAGAGGCGCTGCTGGAGGCGCTGCGGGTGTGGCCGGAGCACCCGCCGCGCGACGCGCGCGCGTGGCTGACGGCGGTCGCCGCGCGGCGGCTGGTCGACACCCGCCGCTCCGAGGCCGCCCGCCGCCGCCGTGAGACGCGCGCGTTCGAGGAGGCGGCGCGCGCCGAGGCGCGGCCGGCGTCCACCGAGGAGGGCGACGACACGCTCTTCCTGCTCTTCCGCTGCTGCCATCCCGACCTCACCCCCGCGTCGCAGGTGGCGCTGACGCTGCGCGCCGTCGGCGGCCTGACCACGCGGGAGATCGCCGACGCCTTCTACGTGCCGGAGGCGACGATGGCGCAGCGGATCAGCCGGGCCAAGCGCGCCCTGCGCGGCCGCCGCCTGGACCGGCCCGGAGACCTCGCCGTCGTGCTGCGCGTGCTCTACCTGGTCTACACGGCCGGCCACACCGACCGAGTGGACCTGGCGGGCGAAGCGATCCGGCTGACCCGGCACCTCGCCCTCGCCACCGAGGAGCCGGAGGCGCACGGGCTGCTGGCGCTCATGCTCCTCAACCACGCCCGCCTCCCGGCGCGGCGCGACGCGGAGGGGCGCCTGGTCACGCTCGACCGGCAGGACCGGGGCCTGTGGGACACCCGCGAGATCGCCGAGGGCGTGCGCGTCCTGCAGTCGGCGCTGGCCGCCGGGAGGCGCGGCCGCTACCAGATCGAGGCCGCCATCGCCGCCCTGCACGCCGACGCGGCCGACGCCGAGGAGACCGACTGGCCGCAGATCCTCGCCTGGTACGACGACCTGGTCGCCCTCACCGGCGACCCGGTGCGCCTTGACCCGGCCGCCGTGCTGGGCCGCGCGGTCGCGGTCGGGCACGTGCTCGGCGGGGCCGCCGGACTGCGCGAGACCGAGCGGCTGCGCGAGGTGCTCGGCGAGCGCCACCGGTGGCACGCGGTCCGCGGCCACCTGCACGAGCTCGACGGCGACCCGGCGGCCGCGGCCGAGGCGTACGCCGAGGCGGCCCGCCTGGCCACGAACATCGGTGAACGCGATCATCTGATCCGCCAGGCGGCGCGGGCGCGGGCCGCCTGAGGGGCCGGGCGGCCCGGTGTCCACCGATCGGCGGACACCCGGATTCGACCGCGCGGCCGTCGCGGGCGCGGGCGGCACCGGCCAGGCTTGAACGCATGAACGACACGGTCATCCGAGTGCGCGGCCTGCGCAAGTCCTACGGGAGCACCGCCGCGGTCGACGGGCTCGATCTCGACGTCCGCGGCGGCGAGACCCTCGCCGTCCTCGGCCCCAACGGGGCGGGCAAGTCCACCACGGTGCAGATCCTCTCCGCCCAGCTGGGCCGGGACGGCGGCGAGGTCGCCGTGCTCGGCACCGACCCGGCCAGGGCCGACCGGCGCTTCCGCTCCCGCCTGGGCATCGTCTCCCAGACCGCGGGCGACCTGCTCGAACTCACCGTCGCCGAGGTCGTCCGGCACTTCGCCGGCTACTATCCGCGCCCCCGCGACCCCGAGCGGGTGATCGCCGAGGTCGGCCTGAGCGGGCAGGCGAAGCGGAAGCTCCGCCAGCTCTCCGGCGGCCAGCGCCGCCGCGTCGACGTCGCCCTCGGCGTCGTCGGCAACCCCGAGCTGCTGTTCCTCGACGAGCCCACCACCGGCTTCGACCCCGAGTCGCGGCGGCGGTTCTGGGACCTGGTCCGGTCGCTGGCCGCCGACGGCACCACCGTCCTGCTCACCACCCACTACCTCGACGAGGCCGAAGCGCTGGCGGACCGGATCGCGGTCATCGCCGGAGGCCGCATCCGCGCCTCGGGCACCGTCGCCGAACTGGTCGACGAGCGCGAGGTCGCCGTCACCTGGCGGGACGGCGCCGAGACCACCGACGCGCCGACCGCCCTGGTCGCCGAGCTGCGCGGGGCCTACGGCGGCGAGGTCCCCGGACTCTGCGTGGCCCGCCCCTCCCTGGAGGACGCCTACCTGCGCCTGACCGGGCAGGAGGCGGGCGCATGACCATGCCGAGCACGCTGGCCCTCGGCGCCGCCCGCGGGGCCATCGAACTCAAGCAGTTCTTCCGCGAGCGCAGCTCCGTGGTGTTCACCTTCGCCTTCCCGGCCGTGCTGCTGGTCCTGGTGGGGTCCATCTTCGACGGCGACCCGATCGTCGGGGGCGTCGGCGGCGGCCAGGTCCTCACCGCCAGTTTCGCCGCCGCGGGCATCGTCTCCACCTCGTTCGTCAACCTCGGCACCGCCCTGGCCGTCGAGCGCGACGACGGCACCCTCAAGCGGCTGCGCGCCCTGCCCATGCCGCCGGTCGCGTTCTTCCTGGGCAAGATCGTGCTGGTCGTGGTGGCCAGCCTCGCCGAGCTGGCCCTGCTGCTGGCCATCGGCGTGCTGATGTTCGACGTCGATCTGCCGAGCGACCCGGCCGCCTGGGCGACGGCCGCGTGGCTGTTCGCCCTCGGGATCACCGCCTGCTCGCTGCTGGGCATCGCCGCCTCCAGCCTGGCCCGCAGCGCGCGCAGCGCCGGGGCGATGACGACGCTGCCCTACACGGTGCTGCTGTTCATCTCCGGCGTCTACGTGCCGCTCCAGACCCTGCCGGGGTGGATGGCCGATGTGGGCGCGCTCTTCCCGGTCAAGTGGCTCGCCCAGGGGTTCCGCGCCGCGCTCCTGCCCGACCACATGGCCGCGCAGGAGCCCGCGGGGCAGTGGGAGCTGGGCAGGGTGGCCGTGATCTTGGCGCTGTGGTGTGCTGGAGGATTGGTGCTGTGTCTGACGACCTTTCGCTGGCGGAGCAGCCTCACCCGATGAGGCAGCACGTGTGGAGCCGCGGCTTCCGGTACTGGGAGTGGTTCTTCGCGGCCGCCACCGCCGCGGTGGCGGCACTGGTGTGGAACGGCGCCGACACCGCCGGCGAAGGGCTCGCCGCCTCGGCGTGGATCGCCGCCCTGGTGCTGTGGTACCTGGCGCTGGGGCGGCGCCTCATCACCACCGACCTCAGCCGCGCCGAGATGGACGGCCGGCTCGCGCACCTCTACCGCCTGGGGGTGCTGGCGCTGTTCATCCCCCTGGCGGTGACCGAGCGCGCGGCGGTGCCGATGCTGTTCCCGGTCGTCTCCCACCTGTTCTGGCTCGTCCCGCTGCGGCCGACCGTCCCGGTGGTGGTGGCGCTGAACTTCACCCCGGTGCTGGCGGACGCGGCCGACGGCAGGCCGCTCAGCGACATACTGTGGACGGTGCCCGTCTGCGTGGTCACCGCGTGCGCCTCGGTCGCCATCGGCGTGTTCATCCACCGCGTCATCGACCAGAGCGTGGACCGCTACCTGCTGATCGAGGAGCTCAAGGACCGCCGGGCCGAGGTGGAGCGGCTGTCCCACGAAGCGGGGGTGGCCGCCGAGCGGCGGCGCCTGGCCGCCGAACTCCACGACACCGTCACCCAGGGCCTGAGCAGCATCGTCATGCTGGCGCAGGCGTCGCGCACGGCCGCAGGCGGGCGGCTCGACGAGCACCTGGACCTGATCGAGCAGACCGCCCGCGCGAACCTGGCCGAGGCGCGGGCGATGGTGAACGCCCTGGTGCCCGACGAGGCCGAGGCGGCCCGGGCGGAGACGCTGCTGGCGGAGCTGGCCGAGACGGCGGGCGCGTCGTTCGCCGTGGAGGGCGAGCCGCGGGGCCTGGCCCCGGCCACGGCGGTGATGCTCATGCGCGCCACACAGGAGGCGCTGCGCAACGTGGACAAGCACGCCGCGGGCGCCCGGGCGGGGGTGCGCCTGGTCTACCTGGAGGACGGCGTGGCCGTGTCGGTCGCCGACGACGGTCCCGGCTTCGACCCGCAGAGCCCGTCCTCGGGTTTCGGGCTGCGCGGGGTCCGCAACCGGGTGGTCGGGCTCGGGGGGACGTTCGCGGTGGACTCGGCGCCCGGACGGGGCGCGACGGTGCGGTTGGAGGTGCCCGCGTGATCCGGGTGATGCTGGTGGACGACCATCCGGTGGTGCGGGCGGGCCTGCGGGGGATGCTCGCGGGCGAGCCGGACATCGAGGTGGTCGGGGAGGCCGGCTCGGGCGACGAGGCCCGGGTGCGGGCGCCCTCGCTCGCGCCCGACGTCGTCCTCATGGACCTGCGCATGCCCGGCGGCGACGGCGTCACCGCCACCGGGCACCTGGCGGGCATCGCGCACGTGGTGGTGCTGACCACCTACGAGACCGACGCCGACATCACGCGGGCCGTGGCGGCCGGGGCGGTGGGCTACCTGCTCAAGGACGCGCCGGTCGCCGAGCTGGCGCGGGCGATCCGGGCCGCCGCGCGCGGCGAGACGGTCCTGGCCCCCTCGGTGGCGGCGCGGCTGGTGGGCACGGTGCGGTCCGGCCAGGGCCAGGGCCTGTCCGAGCGGGAGCTGGAGGTGCTGCGGCTGGTGGCCGACGGGGCGTCGAACGCCGAGATCGGCAGGCGGCTGCACATCAGCGAGGCCACGGTCAAGACGCACCTGCTGCGCAGCTACCAGAAGCTGGGCGTGAGCGACCGCACCGCGGCGGTGACGTCGGCGGTCAGGCGCGGACTCCTGGAGCTGTAGGCCGGTCCTCACAGGAACGCGCGGACGAATTCGCAGGCGAGCCATCCCGAGAACACCAGGAGGATCAGGCCCGAGACCCGGTCGAACCAGACGCGGCGCTCGGCGGTGAGGAAGCGCCGCATGCCGTGCGCGGCGCCGGCGAGCAGCAGGAACCACAGCCAGGAGGCGGTCACGGCGCCCGCGGCGAAGACGCCGCGGGTGGCCGCGGCCTGGGCGGTGACGGCCGCGCCGAGCACCCCGACGGTGTCCAGGACGGCGTGCGGGTTCAGCAGCGTCACGGCCGCGGTGCGGCGCAGCACGCGGCCGCGGGACCAGGCGCCGGTCGCGTCGTCGAGCTCGGCCGGTTCGGCCCGCAGCGACTTGACCCCCAGGTAGGCCAGGAAGGCCGCTCCGGCGAGGAGCATCGCCGGCCGCAGCCCGGGCACCGAGTGCAGCAGCGCCGAGGTGCCCGCGGCGCCGAGCAGGATCAGGAGGGTGTCGCAGGCGCCCGCGCCCACGACCGCCCACAGCGCCCGCGGCATGCCGAGCGCGACGCCCTGGCCGAAGACGAACACGTTCTGGGCGCCGATCGGCACGATCAGCGCCAGGCCGAGCGCGAGCCCGGTGAAGTACGCGGCCGTCACGGCGCGGCGGTCACCGGCGGACGCAGGTGACGTCGATCGTCACGTCGAGGTGGCGGCCGGTCATGCCGCGGCCCGCGGTCACGCCGAAGTCGGTGCGGTCGATGCGGACGCTGGCGCGCGCGGTGAACGAGTCGTCCGCGACCGCGCCGGGCTCGACCGTGAGCGCGACCGGCTTGGTGACGCCGTGGGCGGTGAGCGTGCCGATGAGCCGGTCGCCTTCGATGCGCTCGGAGGCGAACACCATGGTGGGGTGGCGGTCGGTGTCGAGGTAGCGGGGCGAGCGGACCTGCGCGTCCCGCTGCGCGTTGCCGGTGTCGATGCTCGCCGCGGGGATCTCGGCCCGGGCGGTGGACGCGGCCAGGGGCTCGGCGACGTCGACGGTGCCGCCCGCGACGGCGAACGAGCCGCGCACCGGGAGCAGGCCGAACACGTGGGTGGTGGCGAACGTGATGCCGGAGGCGGCGGGGTCGATCGTGTAGCGCCCGGGCGGGGGCGCGGCGGTGCGGTCGCGGTTCGGTTCCATGCGTTCATTGAATCGCGGGTCTCGGGCCGGGCGCACGCGGGGCGCGGCGACCTTGAATTGACATTTATCTATGCATGGTGATAAAAAGGAAAGACGGTTAACAGAGAGCGCTCTCTCTACGGGCCTCGCACCGAGCCCGCCCGGAGGGGGCGCTCTCGGCTCACTGCTATGAGAGGACCCGACCGTGAGAGCACCCCGAAGACCATTCCGCCTGCTGGCCCTGGGATGCGCGGCGATCGCCGCCGCCGCCGTGGGGCTGGCCTCGCTCAACCCGGCCGGAGCGGAACAGGAGGCCGCCGTGCAGCAGCAACTGGTCTGGAGCGACGAGTTCGACGCCCCCGCGGGCACGCCGCCCGACTCGTCCAAGTGGCGCTACGACCTCGGCGGCGGCGGCTGGGGCAACGCCGAGCACCAGTACTACACCGACAGCACCGCAAACTCCGCGCACGACGGCGAAGGCCACCTGGTCATCACCGCCCGCCAGGAGAACCCGGCCGGGCACCAGTGCTGGTACGGCCCGTGCGAGTACACCTCGGCCCGGCTGCTCACCGCCGAGACCTTCACCCAGGCGTACGGCCGCTTCGAGGCCCGCATGCAGATCCCGCGCGGCCAGGGCATCTGGCCCGCCTTCTGGATGCTGGGCGACGACTTCGGACAGGTCGGCTGGCCGCAGAGCGGCGAGATCGACATCATGGAGAACATCGGCAGCGAGCCGGGCACCGTCCACGGGACCGTCCACGGCCCCGGCTACTCCGGCGGGGGCGGCATCGGCAGCGGCTACACCCTCCCGGGAGGGCAGCACTTCGCCGACGGCTTCCACACCTTCGCGGTCGACTGGACGCCGGACGCCATCACCTGGTCGGTCGACGGCAACGCCTACTGGACGCTGACGCCCGCCGACCTCGGCGGCCGGGAATGGGTGTTCGACCACCCGTTCTTCATGATCATGAACGTCGCCGTCGGCGGCGAGTGGCCCGGCTACCCCGACCACACCACCCAGTTCCCGCAGCAGCTCAAGGTCGACTACGTGCGCGTCTACTCCGGCGGCGACGGCGGCGGCTCGACCGGCGGGGCCATCACCGGCCTGGCCGGCAAGTGCGTCGACGTCCGCTCCTCGGGCACCGCCGACGGCACGCCCGTGCAGCTCTACACCTGCAACGGCACGGCCGCGCAGCAGTGGACCTTCCACGGCGACGGCACCGTCCGCGCCTTCGGCAAGTGCCTCGACGTCGACTCCGGCTCGACCGCCGACGGCGCGAAGGTGCAGCTGTGGACGTGCAACGGCACCGGGGCGCAGCAATGGGTCCACACCGGAGCGAACGACCTGGTGAACCCGCAGGCGGACAAGTGCCTGGACGTGACCGACTGGAACTCCGCCGACAGCACGCAGCTCCAGATATGGACCTGCGCGGGCACCGAGAACCAGAAGTGGCACCGGACCTGAGGCGCTCGCGCGCCCACGGCCG
>DASTYG010000101.1:0-30479 GCA_035765105.1 Glycomyces sp. | reverse complement strand
GGAGGCCCGCCCCCACCCGCGGGGCGGGCCTCCGGAGGTCCGGAGTGCCGGCGCCCGCCCGCGGCCCGGCCCGCCGCGACGCGCCCGCCGCCCGCGGGTAGGTTGTTGCGGTCGTCCGGCGGCGCGCGCCGTGACGGGACGGCACCCGGCGGAAAAGGAGGGCACCGGCCGTGATCGACTCGTTCTTCGAACCGCTCGGCGCCGTGGCGCACGCGCACCTCCGCGACCTCGACGACGGCCGCGGCCTGGGCGTCCGGGAGACCGACCCGGTCATCCTCGTCTCGGTGGTGAAGGTCTTCATCGCCTGGGAGTTCCGCAGGCAGGTCGAAGAGGGCCTGATCGACCCCGCCGCGACGGTCCGCGTCACGGCCGCCGACCGGCTCGGCGGGACCGGGACCGCCGGCTTCCGCCACGACGCCGTCCTGAGCGTGGGGGACCTGGCCGCGCTCATGATGGAGGTCTCCGACAGCACCGCCGCTGACCTGGTCGCCAGGCACATCGGCGCGGGGGCGCTGCGGCGTCTGCCCGCGCGCCTGGGCCTGAAGGGCACGCGGCTGCTCGGCAGCCCCCGGACGATCCTGGAGGACGTGGCGCGCGACCTCGGCGTCTCGGACCTGGAGGCGCTGGCCCACGTGCTCGCGAACGGCGCGGTCACCACGGAGGAGCTGCGCAGCACGAGCGCCTGGGACCCGCTGCGCACCAACGTCTCCACCGCCGCCGACATGACGGCGTTCCTGCGTCACGTGTGGACCGGCCCCGAGCCGGTCCGGCGCGACGTCCGCACGTGGATGGGGCGCCAGCTCACCGGCGGGCGGCTCGCCCGCCTCGCGCCGAGCGAGGTGCGTTCCTTCGGCCGCTCCGGCTCGCTCCCCGGGTGGCTCAACGAGGTGGCGGTCTGGGAGTGGCCCGACGGCCGCCGCCACGCGATCGCGGTCTTCGTCCGCACCGGCCGGGGGAACTTCCGCGAGGTCGAGCTGGCGATGAGCCGGGCCGCCCTGCACCTCACCGAGCGGATCGGCGAGGGTCAGTAGATCTCCGACCAGGGGCGCGGCGGCTCGGTCCGCTCCTGCGAGCCCGCCCGCTCCACGAGCGTCCGCATCCTGCGGTACCGCCGCAGCAGCTCGGGCACCTCGATCATGAGCGTGTGGCCCGCCGCGGTCAGCGACACCTGCTTGCCGCTCCGGTCGAACAGCTCGGCGCCGAGCTCCCGCTCCAGCCGCCGGATGCGCTGGCTCAGCGGCGGCTGCTCCATGCCCAGACGCTCGGCCGCCCTGCCGAAGTGGCGTTCCTCACCCACCGCCAGGAAGCACTCCAGGTGCCGCATGATGTCCATCCGGCGACCATATCAATCCTCGTACGGGTCCATATCACCGTTGATATTGGACGGAACCGGGCGGTTTCGGGTTCACTGCGGCCATGGACGAAGTACGACGACGCGAACGGACACCGCTGACCCGCCGCCGCCTGTGGGCCGCCGCGGGGACCGGCGCCGCCCTCGTCGCCGGGGCGAAGCTGCTCGGCGACGACGCTTTCACCGCCCCGGCCGCGGCCGAGGAGGACGCCGCGCGCACGCCGGTCGCGGCCCGGTGGCTGGGCACCAACGCCTGGGAGCTCAAGACCGAGGACGCCACCGTCCTCATCGACCCGTGGGTGAGCCGGTTCCCGACCGGCGCCTACCGGGGCGGGGCCGACCCGGAGACCGCGATCGAGGTCCGCCCCGAGGTGATCGACGAGCACATCGCCTCGGCCGACTGCGTGCTGGTCACGCACGGGCACTGGGACCACATCGCGGATGTCCCGTACGTGGCCTCCAAGACCGGGGCCACCGTGCTGGGCACCGAGACGCATCTGAACCTGCTGCGCGCCATGGACGCTCCCGAGGAGCAGCTGGGGCAGGTCTCGGGCGGCGAGCGGTACCGCTTCGACGGCTTCACCGTCGAGGTGTTCCGCTCCTCCCACTCGGTCGGCGGCGAGCACAAGCGCCTCCTCTTCGCGGGCAGCCGCCCCGGCGAGGTCCCCGAGCGGCCCGAGCGCATCAAGGACCTCGTGGAGGGCGGGAGCCTGACGTACCTGGTGGACTTCGGCGGCGTCTCCTTCTTCAACGCCGGGTCGGCGAGCGTCCTGGAGCGGGAGATCCGGGGCGTCCGGCCGACCGTGCTGTTCCTCCAGCCCGGCGGCGGCCACACGCCCGACTACGTCGAGCGCCTGCTCGAAGCGACCGGCCACCCGCCCTACGTCGTCCCGACGCACTGGGACGACTTCGACGAGCCCCTGACCGAGCCCGCGGTGCCGGGCGGGGACTGGGAGGCGGTGCGCGACCGCGTCGCCGCCGCCAGCCCCGAGACCGAGTTCGTCCTCATCGACCACCTGGAGCGCCATGTCTTCCACTGAGATCACCGTCCGCTGGCTGGGCACCAACGCCTGGGAGGTCACCGGGAACGGCGCGACCGTCCTGGTCGACCCGTGGGTCACGCGGTTCCGCACCGGCGCGCCCAAAGGCGAGGACTGGGACATGGACACGCCCCTGACGGTCGACGAGACGGCGGTGGACGAGCACATCGCCTCGGCCGACTGCGTGCTGGTCACCCACGGCCACTGGGACCACATCACCGACATCCCGTACGTGGCCTCCAAGACCGGGGCCACGGTGCTGGGCACCGAGACGCATCTGAACCTGCTGCGCGCCATGGACGCTCCCGAGGAGCAGTTGGGCCAGGTCTCGGGCGGCGAGCGGTACCGCTTCGACGGCTTCACCGTCGAGGTCTTCGAGGCCCACCACAATCCCAGCGGCAGGCACCAGCGGCTGCTGTTCGCGGGCAGCCGCCTCGGCGAGGCCCCCGAGCGCCCCGCGACCGTCCGCGACCTCGTGGAGGGCGGGAGCCTGGCCTACCTGGTGACGATGGGCGAGGCGACGATGCTCTTCGGCGTCACGGCGAACTTCCAGGAGCGCGAGCTCGACGGCGTCCGACCGACCGTGCTGTTCATGCAGGCCGGCGGCGGGAAGGGCGCGCGCTACGAGGAGCGCCTGCTGGCGGCCGCGGGCTACCCGCGGTACGTCGTGCCGACGCACTGGGACGACTACGAGGAGCCCCTGACCGAGCCGGCGGTCGACTGGCTGGGGGCGCACCGCCTGGGGGATCGGGTGGCCGAGATCAGTCCCGAGACCGAGTTCGTCCTCCTCGACCACTTGGAGTCCTTCACCTTCGAAGGCTGACAAAGGGGACGGAGCGGCGCGGCCCGGGCGCGGGCCGCGCCGCCGCACCCGAACGAGAGGGCTTGCACGCCACGGCATTTGACAAAGTTGGGGCTTCCAACTTAATCTGGCATCGAGGGATGTCGATCACCCTGTGCGGGGTCCGCCCCTCGAATACCGCCTACAGATATGGAGAAGTCTCATGCGAGACGCGATGCGATGGACCCGAAGACGGGTCGCGCTGGCCGTGTCGTCCATTGCCGCCGTGTTCCTCGGACTCGGGATCGCCCTGCCCATGGCCGCCCAGGCGGCCGAAGGATGCGAGGTGGACTACGCCGTCCAGAACCAGTGGCCCGGAGGATTCACCGCCAACGTGAGCGTGACCAACCTCGGCGACCCCGTCGACGGCTGGGACCTCACCTGGACCTTCCCCTCCGACCAGCGGATCACCCAGGCGTGGAACGCCGCGGTCGCCTCCGCCGGAGCGCAGATCACCGCCTCCGACGCCGGATACAACGCCGCGATCGCGACCGACGCATCGGTCTCCTTCGGCTTCAACGGCACCTGGACGGGCGCCGAGAACACCGCGCCGACCGACTTCGCCCTCAACGGCGTCGCCTGCAACGGCGGCATCGGCCAGCCCACCGAGCCGCCCACGACCACCCCGCCGCCCGGCGGCGACACGGACGCGATGGCGACCATCGCGGCGATGCAGCCCGGCTGGAACCTCGGCAACTCGCTCGACGCCGTCGGCGAGGACGAGACCGCCTGGGGCAACCCGCGCATCACCCAGGAGCTCATCGCGAACATCGCCGACGAGGGCTTCAACAGCATCCGCATCCCGGTCACGTGGGACAACCACCAAGGCCCGGCGCCCGACTACGCCATCGACCCGGCATACCTCGACCGCGTCGAGGAGGTGGTCGGCTGGGCTCTGGCCGAAGACCTGTACGTGCTCGTCAACATCCACCACGACTCGTGGATCTGGGCCGCGGACATGCAGTCGAACCACGACGAGGTCCTCGCCCGCTACAACACGATCTGGACCGACCTGGCCGACCGCTTCCGCGACGCCTCGCCGAAGCTGCTGTTCGAGAGCATCAACGAGCCGCAGTTCAACAACGTCGACGACGCCACCGCCTACGCCCTGCTGGACGAGCTCAACGTGTCCTTCCACCAGATCGTGCGCGACTCGGGCGGCGGCAACGCCGACCGCGTCCTGGTCCTGCCGACGCTGCACACCAACGCCGAGCAGGAGCGCCTCGACGCCCTGACCGACACCATCACCGCGCTCGACGACCCGAACCTGGCCGCCACCGTGCACTACTACGGGTTCTGGCCGTTCAGCGTGAACATCGCCGGTTACACCACCTTCGACGACGAGGTCCGCCAGGACGTGATCGACAACTTCGACCGCGTCCACGACGAGTTCGTCGCAAGTGGCGTCCCCGTCCTCATCGGCGAGTGGGGCCTGCTCGGCTTCGACCAGCACACCGGCACCATCGAGCAGGGCGAGAAGCTGAAGTTCTTCGAGTTCGTCGGCCACTACGCCCGCGAGAAGCAGCTCACCCTCCAGGTGTGGGACAACGGGCAGCACTTCGGCCGGACCTCGTTCGAGTGGCAGGACCCGGAGCTGTTCGCGATCATGGAGGCCAACCGCACCTCGCGCTCGGGCACGGCCTCGAGCGACCAGGTCTTCGTCGAGCGCGCCGGCGCCGTCACCGACGCCACGCTCACGCTCAACCCCAACGGCAACACCTTCGAGGGGCTGCGCCACGGCGACACCGAGCTGACCGAGGGGACCGACTACACGGTCTCGGGCGACCAGCTCACCATCACCGCGGCGGCGCTCACCGAACTGGTCGGCTCGCAGGAGTACGGCGTCAACGCCGACCTCCACGCGGACTTCTCGCAGGGCGCGCCGTGGCGGATCAGCGTGATCAGCTACGACGCGCCCGTCGTGCAGGACGCCTCGGGGACGGCCGAGGAGCTCGTCGTCCCCGCCGCGTTCAACGGCGACCAGCTCGCCACCATGGAGGCCGTCTACGCCGACGGCAGCGGCAACGCCGGTCCGCAGGACTGGACGTCCTACAAGGAGTTCAGCTACACCTTCGAGCCGGACTACGACGCCGGCGCGATCGTGCTGAAGGCGAACTTCTTCGCCGACGTCGCCGACGGCAAGGAAGTGACCCTCACGTTCCACTTCTGGAGCGGCGAGACCCTCTCCTACACCGTGACGAAGTCCGGGAACACCGTCACCGGCTCGGCCGGCTGACGCGCGACCGCCGAGGGGCCGACGGGCCGACGCCGCAGGCGATCGGCCCGCCGGCCCCGAGGCGTCTCAGGCCGCCGAGCCGGCCCCGACCATCGGACGGTCCGCCGGCTCGGCGGGAGCGGGCTTGGACGGCAGGAACGCCGCGACGGCGAGCGCCACGAGCGCCGCCCCCGCGCCCACGGCCATGATGAGCCGGAACCCGTCCTGCGAGGGCAGGTCCTGCCCGCCGAACGCGACGGTCATCTGCGCCAGGATCACCCCGGCCACCGCGCTGGAGACCGACGTGCCGATCGAGCGCATCAGCGTGTTGAGGCTGTTGGCCGCGGCCGTCTCGGAGACGGGCACGGCGGCCATGATGAGCGCGGGCATCGAGCCGTAGGACAGCCCGATCCCGGCCCCCACGAGGCTGGAGACCAGCACCAGGTGCCAGATCTCCGACTGGAGCACCGCGCCCAGCGCGTAGGCCGCCGCGACGACCACGGCCCCGAGCATGAGCGTCACCTTGGGGCCCCGGTCCCGCGACACGCGCGCCGAGACCGGCGCCATGGCGATCATGACGAGCCCCGAGGGCGCCATCACCAGGCCCACGGCCAGCATGGACTGCCCCATGCCGTAACCGGTCCCGGTCGGCAGCTGGAGCAGCTGGGGCAGGACCAGGGACATCGCGAACATCGCGAAGCCGAACACGGCCGAGGCGAGGTTCGTCAGCAGGACCTGGCGGCGCACGGTGGTCCGCAGGTCCACCAGGGGCTGCCGCGTCCGCAGCTCCCAGCGGCCCCAGGCGGCGAGCACGACCACCGCGGCGGCGAGCAGGCCCAGGGTGAGCGGGTCCGTCCAGCCCCAGTCGGCGCCCTTCGAGATCGCCAGCAGCATGCACAGCAGCGCGACCGACAGCCCGGCCGCGCCCGGCAGGTCGAAGCGCCCGCCGCTCTTGACCTCGGACTCGGGCACGAGCCGCGCCACCAGGACGGTGACGACGGCGCCGAGCACCGCCGCCGTCCAGAACAGGACGTGCCAGTCGGTGCGGTCGGCCAGGAACGCCGCCGCGGGCAGCCCGAGCGCCCCGCCGACGCCGAGCGACGCGCTCATCAGCGCCATCGCCGAACCGAGCCGCTCCTTGGGGAGCTCGTCGCGCATGATGCTGATCCCCAGCGGGATCACCCCGGCCGCGAGGCCCTGGAGGGCCCGCCCGACCACCATGGGCGCCAGGCTGTTGCTCAGGGCCGCCACGACCGAGCCCAGGACGAGGACTCCCAGGCTGATCAGGAGCATGCGCCGCTTGCCGTACATGTCGCCGAGCCTGCCGACGACCGGCGTCGCGACGGCGGCCGCGAGGAGGGTCGCGGTGATCGCCCAGGCGGTGTCCGCGACCGAGGCGCCGAGCAGCCCGGGCAGGAGGGGGACCAGGGGGATCACGAGGGTCTGCATGAGCGAGACCACGATCCCGGCCGTGGCGAGCACCGCGATGGTCGTGTTCGGCTTCGGTCGCCGCGGCGCTGCACCGGTCGGTGTCGGCATGCGTCATCTCCGTCTTCCGGGCTCGATGGATACCGCTATAATTTAAATCAACTGCTTGAAACAAGGCAATGCGCCGAACACGATGGTGACGAACCCGACGCCGCGCACGAGGAGGACCGCAATGGCCCACGACGCCGCAGGCCCCGCCCCCGGGCGGCGACCATGACCGCCGGCGCCACCAGGGCCGCGCGGGTCGCGGCCACCCGACGGTCCATCCTCGACGCCGCCGAGCGCCTGTTCGCCGAGCACGGCATCGCCGCCGTCTCGGGCCGCCAGATCAGCGAAGCCGCCGGCCAGGGCAACACCGCCGCCGTCGGCTACCACTTCGGCACCAAGACCGAGCTGGTGCGCGCTGTCGCCCGCAGGCACCTCGACCCGATCGAGCGGCGCCGCGCCGAGCGGATCGCGGCCCTCGGCGAGGCGGGCTCCCTGCGCGACTGGATCGAATGCCTCGTGCTCCCGGCCACCGACCACCTCGCCTCGCTCGGCGGCCCCACCTGGTTCGGCCGCCTCGCCGCGCGCCTCATGGCCGACCAGGACCTGCGGCCGATCGTCCAGGAGGGCATGAGCCCGCAGGCGAACCGGGCGCTCTCGGCCGGACTGGACCGGTGCCTGGCGGACCTTTCGCCCCAGGTGCGCGCCGAACGCGACACGATGGCCAAGCAGCTCGTGGTGCTCATGCCCTCCACCCGCGAGACGATGCTCGCCGCCGGGGCGCCGACGCCGCGCGCCACCTGGCAGGAGGCCGGCGCCGGACTCGTCGACGCCCTCGTCGGCCTGTACCTGGCCCCCGTGACGCCCGCGCCGCGCTGACCCCGCGCCGGATCGGCCCGCCCGGCGCCCGCCCCGAAACGGGTAGGCTGGCCGACGGATCGGCCCGGAAACAGCGCGCGAAGGAGCGGACATGTCGCATCTGAAGGTCTTGTTCATCGGCGGCAGCGGCATCATCAGCGCCTCGTGCGTCCGCGAGGCGGTGCGCCAGGGCGTCGACGTCACCGTCCTCAACCGCGGCACGACCGACCTCCGCCGCCTCCCCGAGGACGTCACCAGGCTCACCGCCGACGCGAACGACCCCGACTCGCTGCGCGAGGCGATCGGCGGGGAGCACTACGACGCCGTCGTCAACTGGGTCAACTTCGTTCCCGCGCAAGTGCAGCGCGACATCGACGTCTTCACCGGCCGGTGCGACCAGTACGTCTTCATCTCCTCGGCTTCGGCCTACCAGACGCCGCCGACCCACATGCCCGTCGTCGAGTCGACGCCGCTGAAGAACCCGCAGTGGCAGTACTCGCGCGACAAGATCGCCTGCGAGGAGCTCCTCGTCGCCGCCTACCGCGAGCGCGACTTCCCCATGACGATCGTGCGGCCCTCCCACACCTACGACGAGACGCTCCTGCCGTTCGAGGCGAAGTGGAACGTCATCGAGCGGATGCGCGCGGGCAAGCCCGTCGTCGTCCACGGCGACGGCACCTCACTGTGGACCATCACGCACAGCCGCGACTTCGCCGTCGGCCTGGTCGGCCTGCTCGGCAAGGAGGCCGCCATCGGCGAGCCGTTCCACATCACCGGCGACGAGGCCCCCTCGTGGAACCAGATCTTCACCGCCGCCGCCGACGCCGCGGGCGTCGCCGAACCCGAACTCGTCCACATCGCCTCGGCGACCATCGCCGCGGCGGTCCCCGAATGGGGGCCGGGCCTGCTGGGGGACAAGGCGCACACGATGCTGTTCGACAACACGAAGATCAAACGCCTCGTGCCCGAATTCGGCCGTTCCACCACGCCGTTCAAGCGCGGCATCCGCGAAGTCGTCGACTGGTACGACGCCCGCCCCGAGCGGCAGGCCGCCGACCCCGGCGCCGACGCGATCCAGGACCGCCTCATCGCGGCCTTCGGCCCCCGGCCGCTTTAGGGCGTGTTTGGGAACTCCGAACGGGCGCTATCCGGCCCATTTGCCCGCTCGCTGCGTTGTCGGGCTCCCAGATCCAACACCGGGATCTGAGAGCCCTTCCGCCTTGCGAGCGAACAAATGAACTCGGATACCGCCTCGCCCGGAGTTCCCAAACACGCCCTAGGACGCCCCGGCCCGCAGCAGGCGGCCGGTCGCCTCGTCGGCGGGGTAGAACGACTCGATCGCCAGCTCGGCGACCGTGACGTCCATCGGCGTGCCGAAGACCGTCGTGGTGCTGAAGAAAGAGAGCACGCCGACGGCCGTGTCCACCCGCAGAGGGACGACCAGGCTGTCGCCGAGCGCGCGGTCGGCGCCGCCCGGGTACGCCCGCAGCTCCTCGTGCAGCCGCTCCAGCCCGGAGTCGCCGGTCGCGCGGATCTGGTGCTCCAGCCGGGCCAGGACGTGCCCCCGCCATTGCGGGAGGTTGCGGATCCGCGGCGCCATCCCCTCAGGGTGCAGGCTCAGCCTCAGCACGTTCACCGGCGGTTCGAGCAGCGCCGCGGCGCAGCCTTCGACCAGAAGGTCGATGCCCGCGTTGGCATCGACCATGGTCCAGTGGCGGTCCACGACGACCGCGGGGAAGGGGAGGTGACCGTCCAGGAGGCGCATCAGCGCGGCGCTCACGCTCTTCATGGACGGCTGTTCAAGGGACGACTCGCTGTAGGCGGGGGCGTACCCCGCGGCCAGCAGGATGTCGTTGCGGTGCCGCAGCGGCACCTCGAGGAACTCGCACATGCGGATGACCAGTTCCGGGCTGGGCGTCGACCGCCCGGTCTCGATGAAGCTCAGGTGCCGAGCCGAGACGCGGCACTGGACCGCCATCTGCTGCTGGCTCAGGCGCCGCCGGGTGCGCCAGTGCCGCAGCAGCTTCCCGGGAGCGGGGCCCGCTGCGGGCGCGGAGGGTCGAGTGGCCATGCGCCCAAGGATAGGGCCGCCGGTAACCGGCGGCATTACCTCAGCGGTAATCGACGGGACGCGCGGTCGCGGGCAGGCTGGGGGCGTTCCCGCGAACCGGCGGGACGAGAACCGAGGAGCACGAACCATGAACGACTTCAACGCCGTCGCCGCCGCCTACCTCGACGCCTTCAACGCCACCGACCCGGAGCGGCGCAAGCGGCTCGTCGGCGAGGTCTTCGCGTCGGACGTGCGCTACGTCGACCCGATGGCCGCAGTGGACGGACACGAGGGCGTGGACGCCTTCATCGCCGGAGCCCACGCGCAGTTCCCCGGCTGGGGCTTCCGGCTGGTCGGCGACGTCGACGGTCATCACGACCAGGCCCGCTTCCGCTGGGGCCTCGGTCCCGAGGGCGAGGAGCCGCCGGTGCTCGGCTTCGACGTGGTCGACCTCGACGCGGAGGGCCGGATCAAGGCGGTGTACGGATTCCTCGACCGCGTGCCCGGCGCCTGACGGCTGCCGGCACCGCCGGGCCGGAGTCCGCGGACACGCCCTACCGCAGTGCGGGGACCTCGAACGCGAGCGTCCCCGTCCCGGCGTCCAGGACCGCCGGGACGCCGAGCGGGATCGTCCACGAGGGCGTGCAGTGGCCGAAGCCGAAGTCCGCCAGGACCGGGACCCCCAGCCCGCCCAAGTGGTCGGTGAGGACCTCGCGGACCGACGCCTCGGGCACGCAGTCGGTCCACGAGCCCAGGAGGACCCCGGCGACGCCCTCCAGCAGCCCCGAGCGGCGAAGCTGCGTTAGGTACCGGTCGACGCGGTAGTCCGCCTCCTCCAGATCCTCCAGGACGAGCAGCCCGCCCGCGCCGTCGGGGCGGCCCTCGCCGGTGCCGACGCTGGAGGCGAGCAGGCTCAGGCACCCGCCGAAGGTCACCCCCGACGCCCGGCCCGGCACCAGCGGGCGCGCGGTCGGCGAAGCCGTCACCTGGACCGTCTCGGGCGCGAACAGCGTGCGCCGCAGGTGCTCCCGGGTGGCGGCGTCGTCGATGAACGCCGACCAGGCGGGCATCGGGCCGTGCAGGCTCGCCACCCCCAGCCGGACCGCGATCGCCTCGTGCAGGGCCGTCGCGTCGCTGAACCCCACGTACACCTTCGGTTCGGCCCCGGCCAGCGCCGCCCAGTCGACGCGGTCGATCATCCGCTGGGCGCCGTAGCCGCCCCGCGCCGAGAAGACCGCCGCGATGCCCGGATCGCCCCACGCCTCCTGGAAGTCCGCGGCGCGGGCCCCGTCGTCCGCCGCCAGGTACCCCAGGCGCGGGTGCGCGCCCCGGGCCGCGGGCATGACCACCGGCTCCAGGCCCCAGCGCTCCAGGATCGCGGCGCCCGCCCCGATCCGCTCGGCGGGCACGGGGCCGCTCGGGGCGAGGACCGCGACGCGGTCGCCCTCCTGGAGCCGCGGCGGCCTGCGCAGCGCCCCGATCACCGCCGCCACTCCAGTGCCGCGCCCGCCGGTGCTTCGAAGCCGAACACCCGGGCGTACAGCGCGTGCTCGGCCAGGACGGCGCTGGCGATCGTGGACGCCTTGCGGAAGCCGTGCTGCTCGCCCTCGTAGGCGAGGTAGGCGTGCGGGACGCCCCCGCCCGCGACGCGCTCCAGCAGCCGCTCGCTCTGCGCGGGCGGGCAGATCTCGTCCTCCAGGCCCTGGAGCAGGACGAACGGCGCCGCGATCCGCTCGGCGTGGTTCACCGGCGAGCGGTCCCGGTAGCGCTCGGGCACTTCGTCGACCGGGCCGACCAGCGTGTGCAGGTACTGCGACTCGAAGTCGTGCGTGTCGTCGCCGAGCCAGCCCGAGAGGTCCAGGATCGGGTACATGACGGTCGCGCACGCGTACAGACCGGCGGTCGCGGGCGAGGTCAGCGATGCGGCCGCCGTCCAGCCCCCGGCGCTGCCGCCCCTGATCGCCAGGCGCGAGCGGTCGGCCGCGCCCTCCTCGGCGAGCGCCCGCGCCGCGGCCGCGCAGTCCTCCACGTCCACCACGCCCCACTGCCCGCGCAACCGGTCGCGGTACTCGCGCCCGTAGCCGGTGGAGCCGCCGTAGTTCACCTCCACCACGCCGATGCCGCGGGAGGTGAAGTAGGCGAGCTCCAGGTCCAGGACGGGCCGCACGTGGCTGGTCGGTCCGCCGTGGACCCACACCGCGTAGGGCGGCGCTTCCCCTTCGGGACCGGCGAACCCCGGGTTCCGCGGCGGGTAGACGTGGGCGTGGACCTCGCGCCCCTGCGGCCCGGTGAAGGTCCGGTGCTCGGGCACGGGGTAATAGGCCGGGTCGACCGCGTCGACGTGCGCCGCCGCGACGACCTGGAGCTGATCCCCGTCCACGTCGTACTCGACGATCTCGTAGCCGCTCGACGGGCTCGCGGCCAGACCGTAGACCGTCATGCCGGCCGCGGCCAGCTCCGGGGCCCACTCGGTCCAGCGCCCGCCGACCTCCTCGTCGGTCGCGTCGGGGTCGCCGACGACGCCGAGCACGCTCCGGCCCCTGCCGTGGAGCACGGCGATGCGGCCGTCCTCCAGGACGCGGAACCAGCGCTTGCCCAGCGACCACAGCGGACCGGCGAACTCGCTTCGCGCCGGGAACACCGCCGCGCTCCCGCCGCCCTCGGGGTCGATCCGGTACAGGTTCCACCAGCCGGTGCGGTCGCTCGCGGCGACCAGCGATCCGTCGGGCGCCCACTCGGCCTGCGGGATCGACTCCCCCTCGCCCCCGGCGAGGGTCCGCGCGTTCGCGAACGTCCCCTCCGCGGTGATCTCGGCGACGCGCAGTTCCGTCGCGTCCCAAGGCATGTCCGGGTGGTTCCACACGATCCACGCGGCCCGGGCCCCGTCGCGGCTGACGCGCGGCCCGGTCGTGAACCGGTACGCGTCGTCGGTCAGCTCCCGCACGGCCCCGCGGTCCCCGGCGGCCGAGCCGTCCAGCGGCACCGCCGCCACGACCCGCCGCACCTGCGTGGGCCGCTCCCCGGTGAACTCCTCGAGGACCGCCCACACCTCCCTCCGGTCGGGGGAGAACTCCATGTCGCACCACCGCAGCCCGCCGGGGAACCGCGGCACCGGCGTGAGGGGCCGCGGGCCGCGCCCCGCGTCCGGTTCGACGGCGTAGAGCCGCTGGTCGGCGAAGTTCGCGAAGACGACCAGCGGCCCTTCGCCGGTCATGCGCCCGAGCCACGGCGTCCCGCCGTACTCGTGGACGCGGCTGCGGACGTTCCACGGCGCCGGGAGCACCGACGCGGCGGTGCCGTCGGCGCGGCGGCGGACGAGGGTGCGGCGGCCCTCCTCGGCCGGGCGCGGCTCGGTCCACCACACCTCCTCGCCGACCGCGCCCAGGTGCGCGGGCCGGCCGTCGCCGCCCGCGACGAGCTCGGCGGTGATCGGTGATTCCCAGGCGCCGTAAGGGGCGCGTGCGACGGTCATGAGTTCCGGTCCTCTCGTCTACGCCGAACGCAGGAAGTCGTCGAGCACCCGCACGCCGAAGCGGAGACCGTCGACGGGCACCCGCTCGTCCACGCCGTGCGCGAGCCTGCCGTAGCCGAACTCGGCGGGCAGCCGCAGCGGCGAGAAGCCGTAGCCGACGATGCCCAACTGCGAGAACTGCTTGGCGTCGGTGCCGCCCGACATGCAGTACGGTACGACGCGCGCCTCGGGGTCGAACCGGGTGATCGCCGAGCGCATCGCCGCGAACGTCGGCGAGTCCACCGGCGCGCCGAGCGGCACGGTCCGGTGCTGGAACTCCCAGTCCACATCGGGCCCGGTCAGCTCGTCCATCGTCGCGGTGAACTCGTCCTCCCAACCCGGCAGCATCCGCCCGTCCACCTGCGCGGCGGCGTGCTCGGGCACGACGTTGACCTTGTACCCGGCCGCGAACACGGTCGGGTTGGCGCTGTTGCGCAGCGTCGACTCCACCAGCTGCGCCGCCGGGCCGAGCTTCGCGAGCAGGGCGTCGGCGTCGAAGTCCGCCGCGTCCACGTCCGCCTCGACGCCGTACACCGCGGCCAGCTCGGTCAGGGCCGCCCGCACCGTGGGCACCAGCCGCACCGGCCAGCGGTGCCGCCCGATCCGCGCGACGGCCTCGGCGAGCATCACGACCGCGTTGCGCGGGTTGGCCTTCGAGCCGTGACCGGCCCGCCCCCGGGCGGTCAGCCGCAGCCACGCGGTGCCGCGCTCGCCCGCCCCGACCGGGTAGATCCGCAGGCCCGCGCCGCCGTGGAAGGTGAACCCGCCCGACTCGCTGACGCCCTCGGTGCAGCCCGCGAACAGCTCGCCGTGGCGCTCGGCGAGGAACCCCGCCCCGTACTCGGCGCTGGCCTCCTCGTCGGCGGTGAACGCCACGACCACGTCCCGCCTCGGCCGCACCCCGGCCCTGGCCCAGGCCCGGACCGCGGACAGGACCATCGCGTCCATGCTCTTCATGTCGAGCGCGCCGCGGCCCCAGACGACCCCGTCGCGGACCTCCCCGGAGAACGGGTCCGCCGACCAGTCGGCGGCCTCGGCGGGCACGACGTCGAGATGGCCGTGCACCAGCAGCGCGTCGGCGGACGGGTCGGTCCCGGCGATCCGGGCCACCACGTTCGAACGCCCCGGCGCCTTCTCCAGGATCACCGGTTCGGCGCCCGCCTCGGCGAGCCGCTCGGCGGCGTACTCGGCGGCCTCCCGCTCGCGGCCGTCGCCGCCCCCGCGGTTCGTCGTGTCGATGCGGATCAGCTCGGACGTGAACCGGACGGCCTCGTCGAGCGCGCGCTCGTCGACCACCGGTGCTGACTCAGCCATACTCCTCCTCCACCGCCGCGGCGGCCACGGTCGTGACCGCCTTGAAGCACCGGATGCCCCGGTACATCGTCTCGGACGTGAACGAGACGCGCCGCTCGCCGATCCGGGACACCCCCGGTACGACGGTCGCCGCCCCCGCCAGGTGCTCGGCGTCGAACTCGACCGCGAACACGTGCGGCCCGTTCACCGCCCCCGCGCGGCGGCCGGCCAGGGCCATCGCCCGCGCGGCCCCCTCCCGCACGTCGGCCGCGGTCCGCGCGGGCGGGCGGCAGACCGCCGCGTAGCGCGAGACGCAGTCCTTGACCGCCACGCCGACCGCGTCGGGCGCGTAGGACCGCGCGTCCTCCACGGCCTTGTCGTCGCCGGTCACCAGGATCACCGGCGCCCCGAACTCCGCGGCCACCCGCGCGTTCAGATACCCCTCGCTGGCCCGGTGGCCGTCGAGCCACACGCCGGTGACGCTGTTGGCCAGGTAGGTGTGCGCGAGCACGCCCTCGGCCCCGGCCCCGGCGTGGTACCCCAGGAACACCGCGCCGTCGACGTCGCCGTGCTGGACGCCCTCCATCATCGACAGCTCCTTGTGCCTGCCGGTGAGCATCGAGGCGCGCTCGTCGAGCCGGTCGAGCAGCAGGTTCCGCATCGTCCAGTGCGCCTCGTTGACCAGCACCTCGCTCGCGCCGCCGTCGAAGAGCCCCGCGACCGCCGCGTTCACGTCCCCGGTGAACAGGTGCCGCTTCCGCTCCCACTCGGGCCCGCCCGGCAGCACGTCCGCCGGGCAGGTCACGCCCGTGGCGCCCTCCATGTCGGCGCTGATGAGGATCTTCACGCCGCCGTCCGCCTCTCGATCCGGTGCAGGTGGCACGCCACCTGATGCGCGGCGGTCTCGGCCGAGGTCGCCGCGAGGTCCTCGCCCTCGCACGCCGCGGCGACGGCCGCGGCCCGGCCCGAGGCGTACTCGGGGCAGCGCGGCCGGAACCGGCAGCCGGACGGTATCCGCGCCGCGTCCGGCAGCTCCCCGGACAGGACGACCGGCTCGGGCAGCGGCGAGTCGGGCAGGACCGACACCAGCGCCCGCGTGTACGGGTGCCCAGGCTCGGTCAGGACCCGCTCGACCGGGCCCTGCTCGACGATCCGCCCCAGGTACATGATCGCGATCCGGTCGGCGATGCTCCAGGCCAGGCCCAGGTCGTGGGTGATCACCAGCGCGCCCAGGTCCATCTCGTCGCGCAGCCGCAGCAGCAGCGCGAGGATCTCGCCGCGCACCGACGCGTCCAGGCTCGCCACCGGTTCGTCGGCGATGATGACGCTCGGGTCGAGGACCAGCGCGCCCGCGATCACCGCCCGCTGCCGCTGCCCGCCCGAGAGCTCGTGCGGGTAGGACAGGAAGAACTTCTCGGCGGGCCGCAGCCCCGCCCGCGACAGCGCGGCGGCCACCCGCTCGGTCTCGCCGTCGGCGATGCCGTGGATGCGCAGCCCCTCGGCCACCGCGTCGTAGATCGTGTGGCGCGGGTTCAGCGCGCCCGTCGGGTCCTGGAGGATCAACTGGACGCTGCGGCGGTAGGTCTTCAGCGCCCTGGTGGAGTACCGCAGCGGCTCGCCTCCGAACGCGACGGTGCCGCGCGTGGCCCGCTCCAGGCCCAGGAGCGTGCGCGCCAGCGTCGTCTTCCCGCAGCCCGACTCGCCCGCCAGCGCCACGATCTCGCCGGGCGCCACGTCGAGGTCGACGCCGTCGACGGCCCTGGCCGTCCTCCCTCCCGGCAGTCCGAAGTCCACCCCGAGGCCCCTGGCGGACAAGAGCGGTGCTGTCATGACGGGCTCCCTTGCCTCTGGACGGCGATCGGTCCGCCGGCCTGGGCGACGAAGCACGCGCTGTGCCGCTCGCCGGCCCCCGGCAGCGCCAGCAGCTCCGGCTCGGCCGCCGCGCACTCCGGCGCCGCGACCGGGCAGCGGGGCCGGAACGAGCAGCCCGGCGGCAGCTCCGCCGGGTCCGGCGGGTCCCCGGCCAGCCCGCCCGGGCGCCTGCGCGAGGCGGCGTCGCCGATGACGGGGAACGCCGAGCCCAGCGCGGCCGAGTACGGGTGGCGGGCGCCGGTGAACAGCTCCCGGGCCGCGCCGATCTCCACCACGCGCCCGGCGTACATGACCGCGGTCCGGTCGCACGTCGCCGACAGCACCGACAGGTCGTGGCTGATCATGACCAGGCCCACGCCCCGTTCGGCCACCAGGCCCGTGATCAGCTCCAGCACCTGGGCCTGCACCATCACGTCGAGCGCCGTCGTGGCCTCGTCGGCGATGATCAGCTCCGGGTCGCAGGCCAGCGCCATCGCGATCATGACGCGCTGGCGCTGCCCGCCCGAGAGCTCGTGCGGGTAGTTGCGGGCGCGCGAGGCGGGCAGGCCCACCAGCTCCAGCAGCTCGGCGGCCCGCCGGTGCGCCGCCGCCTTGGCGGCCTTCCCGTGCACCAGGATCGGCTCGGCGATCTGCGGGCCGATCCGCTGCACCGCGTTGAGCGAGTGCATCGCGCCCTGGAACACGATCGAGGCCCCGACCCACCTGACGGCGCGCAGCCGCCCCCATCCCATCGTGAGCACGTCCTCCCCGCCCAGCAGGATCTCGCCGGTCACCGACGCGTTCGCGGGCAGCAGCCGCAGCACCGCCATCGCCAAGGTGGACTTCCCGCAGCCCGACTCCCCGGCGATGCCGAGCGTCCCGCCCGCCTCCAGCGTCAAGTCCACGCCCCGCACGGCCGGGACCGCGCCGCGCGAGCCCCGGTAGGTGACGTTGAGATCGCGGATCTGGAGCAGCGTCACGGCGCCTCACCTCGCAGACGGGGATTGAACACGGCCTCCAGCGCCCTGCCGCACATCATGAACGCGGCCACGACGACGAGGATCGCCGCCCCCGGCGGCAGCAGGTACCACCAGGCGCGCGCCGAGACCGCGCCGTTGTCCGAGGCGCGGTTGAGGATCGAGCCCCACGAGACGACGTTCGGGTCGCCCAGGCCCAGCCACGCCAGCGAGGACTCCATGAGGATCGCCGAGGGCACCAGCAGCGTCGCGCTCGCCAGCACCAGCGGCAGCACGTTCGGCAGGAGGTGCCGCGTCATCTGGTGCCAGTGCCCGGCCCCCAGCGCCCGCGCCCGCTCCAGGTAGGGCCGGGACTGCACGGTCAGCGTCTGGGCCCGCACCAGGCGGGCCGTGCCCGACCAGGACACGACCGCGATGACGGCGACGGTGGTGGCGGCGCTGCGCCCCAGCACGGCCAGCAGCGCGATCGCCACGACCAGGCTGGGCAGCACCATGAACCAGTCCGAGACGCGCAGCGCGACCCACCCGTACCAGCCGCCGATGTGGCCGCTGGTGACGCCCACGACCGTGCCGATGAGGATCGCCGCGACCGTGGCGGTGAGTCCGATGACCAGCGACAGCCGCGTGCCCCACAGGGTCAGCGCCAGGACCGAGCGGCCCGACTCGTCGGTGCCGAGCCAGAACTCGGCGCTGGGCGGCTCCAGGCGCCCGCCGGTGGCCTGCGTGACGCTCAGCGCCGACTCGTCGACCAGGAGCGGCGCGGCCAGGGCCAGGAGCACGATGGCGCCCAGGACCACCAGGCCGACCATGCCGCTGCGCTGGCCGCGGTAGTCGCGCCAGGCGCGCGCCGCCGCCCTCCTGCGCCGGGCCCGCGCCACGGCGCGGGGCGAGACCGGTCGTGTCGGTGCGCTCATGACTTCCTGATCCTCGGGTCGATGAACCAGTACAGGATCTCCGCGCACAGCACCGCGAGGATCGTCGAACCGGAGAACAGGACGAACAGGGCTTGGAGCATGGGCCGGTCGGGGTAGAAGATCGAGGAGACGAACAGGCTCCCCAGCCCCGGCCAGCTGAAGACCGTCTCGGTGATGATCGCCCCGTTGACGATGTTCCCGATCGCCAGGAACACCATCGTGATCGTCGGCAGCAGCGCGTTCGGCACCGCGTGCCGTCGCCGCACCTCGGCGTCGCGCAGGCCCTTGGCGCGCGCGGTGGTGAGGTAGTCGGCGCCGAGCTCGTCGAGGATCGAGGAGCGCATGACCATCAGGTAGCCCGCGTAGACCACCGCCGTGTAGGTCAGCACCGGCAGCACCAGGTGGTGTCCGATGTCGAGCGCCTGCGGCAGGAACTCGTCGGGCGTGCTCGGCGAGCGCATCCCGTTGACGGGGAACAGCCCCAGGTACCGCGCGAAGACCAGGATGGCGATCATGCCGAGCCAGAACGTGGGGGCCGAGTACAGCAGGAGCCCGGTGGCGACCTGGGACCGGTCGAACCGGCCGCCCTGCTTCCAGCCCGCGCGGGTGCCCACCCAGAAGCCGAGCAGGACGGCGAGGACGACGCCGGTGCCCGACAGCAGCAGCGTCGCCGGGAGCCGTTCGGCGACCAGTTCGGCGATCGGCTGCCGGAACTGGAGCGAGGTGCCCAGGTCGCCGGTCAGGGTGCCGGTGATGTAGTCGAGGAACTGGTTCCACATCGGCTGGTCCAGGCCCAGTTCGGCGCGCATGGCCGCCCGCTGCTCGGGGGTGACCGGGCGTTCGCGGGTGAGCTGGTCGATCGGGTCGCCCGCGATGAGCCGGAAGATGAAGAAGGAGGAGAAGAGCACCAGCAGCAGGGACACGGCAGCGCCGCTGACGTGTTTGAGCAGGTAGCGACCGAATCCCGTGGTGACGCGGCCGGTAGGCGCGGTCCGGGGTCCTGCTGCCGGTGCCTGTTCCGCGGACGGGGCCCGGTCGGGGCCCCCGTCCGCGGAGGGTCGGTGAGCGGTCATCGAGGCGGGGTCACTCTCGTTCGTCGGCGGTGCTCCGGCGCCGCATGAGGAGGAAGGCCCCGCCCGCGATCAGGACCGCCAGGACCGCGCCCGCGCCGATGAGGACGCCGGTGGCCGCGCCGTCCTCCTCGCCGCCCCCGACGGGGGTGGCCGAGTGGTAGGCCCACGCGAAGCCCTGCTGGCCGGTGATCATGCCGCCGTCGGCGGGCTGCGGACGCAGATCGTCCACGTTGTCGTGGTTGTAGGCCTCCAGGACGTTCTGGTAGTAGAGCCAGACGACCGGCGCGTCCAGGTAGAGCAGGCGCTGCTGCTGCGCGATCAGGTCGGCGCGGACCTCGGGGTCGGACTCGACCATCTGCTGCGCGTGGAGGGCGTCGTACTCCTCGTCGCAGTAGAAGTTCTCGTGCGAGCGCTCCGAGCCGTCGGCGGTGGTCGGCAGCACCTCGCAGGTGTGCATGGCCAGCTGCTCGGTCGGGTTGGGGCCCACGCCCCAGCCGGAGAAGGCGACGTCGTACTCGCCGAGGTAGACCAGGTCGTTGAGCGAGCCCTGCTCGATCGGCTCGGCCGTGACCTCGACGCCGATCGCCTCCCACCACTCGGTGACGAACTGGACCACGTTGGCGTAGTCGGTGTTGTCGGCGTGGTAGTAGAAGCGGAAGTGCAGTGGTTCGCCGCCGTCGGGCATGGTCCGGACCTCGTCCTCGCCGCGCGCGTAGCCGGCCTCGTCGAGCATCCGGTCGGCCTCGTCGAGGCTGAACTCGACGAGCTCGTCGCCGCCGTCCCAGTGCCACTGCTCGAAGATCGCGGGGACGATGGACACGGCCGGGTCGCCGTTGCCGGCCAGGACCCGGTCGACCAGCTCCTGCTTGTCGATGGCGGTGTGGAGCGCCTGGCGCACCACCGGGTCACGCAGGGCGGGGTGGCCGTCGCCGTACGGCTCGCCGTCGGCGGTCTGCGCGCCGTGGTTGAAGATCATCGAGACGAACCGGCGGCCCTGGGCGTTGTTGACCGTGACGTGGTCCTGGTCCTCCAGCGATTCGGCCTGGGCGGCGTTGAGCCCGTTGACGATGTCGACCTCGCCCGCCTCCAGGGCCGCGACGGCGGAGTCGCCCGTGCTGTAGTAGTCGTAGACCAGTTCGTCGAAGCCCGGCGCGCCGTCCCAGTAGCGCTCGTTGGCGTCGAGGCGGAGGAGTTCGTCGGTGCGGTACTCGCTGACCTGGAAGGGGCCCGAGCCGACCAGGGGCAGCTGGTCGTTGGCGTCGTCGGCGGAGGGGTCGGGGTAGGTCTCCCAGATGTGCCGGGGCACGATGAAGACCTCGGCGTTGAGGATCTCGGCGGCGGCGGGCTCTTTGAGTCCGAGGACGAACGTGGTGTCGTCGGGGGCCTCGGCGCTGACGAGGTTGTCGGCGAAGTCGATGTTCCAGTCGCGGATGCCGGGGTCGTTGATGAGCAGGTCGTAGGTGTAGGCGACGTCCGCCGCCGTCAGCGGCTCGCCGTCGGACCATTCGACGCCCTCGCGGATGGTGAAGGTCCACGTCAGACCGCCGTCGCTCTCCACCCATTCGGTGGCCAGTCCGGGCACGGGCTCGTAGTCGTCGGCGCCGGTCCTGATGAGGGTGTCGTACGTCATCAGGTTGGTGTTGTAGGTGATGACGTACCGGGCCTTGAAGGGGTTGAAGGTGTCGACCTCCTGGTCGGTGGCGACCAGCAGCCGGTCGATGTCGCCCTCGTCCTGGGCGGCGGCCTGGGTCGCGGTCGCCGTGAGGAGGCCGGCGGACAGCGCCAGCGCCGCTCCGGCGGCCGCGAACCGCCGCGTCGTCGGTCTGGTTCTCATGAGGGGCAGTACCTCGCATTCGGATCCGAGCGGACCGGGCGCCGTCGTGGGGCTTCGGTACGGAACAGGATGACGGAAATCTTCTTATTTTGTCAACGCCGCGGAGAAGGTTTTCAGTCGCGGCGGCGTGTGCCGCAACCGCGCCGCCGCGCCGATCCGCCGTGGCCTGCGGCGCTTTCCGAATGCGCGCATCGCGTCGGCCGATATGGGCCGATCGCGTCGCTTGAGTCTATATATGCGTGTATATAAGCGAATGGCTGACGCGCCGGGGCCCGGGACGCGCGCAGGGGCGCGCCGGGACTCCGGCGCGCCCCTGCGCGGTCCGCTCACGTCTCGCAGCCGACGCCGTCGCCGTCCCGGTCGAGGTGCCTGCCGTAGCCGGGATCGCCCACATGCACGGGCGCGGCTTCTCACAGGCTCCAGGCGCCGTTGGTGTTCAGCATGATCGAGTAGACCGAGTTCGTCGCGCACACGAACAGGCGATTGCGCTTGGGGCCGCCGAAGACCAGGTTCGCCACGGCCGGCTGGGGGATCGGCAGCGTCGCCAGCAGCGACCCGTCGGGGTGGAAGCAGCAGACGTCCGCCGCCGCGGCCCACACGCGGCCCTCGGCGTCCAGGCGCAGCCCGTCGAGGTTCCCGCCCGGGGACTCGGCGAACACCTCCCCGCCGCGCAGCGAGGCCCCCTCGACCGCGAAGGACCGGATGTGGCCGCGCGCGGTGTCGGCGACGTAGAGCCGCCGCTCGTCGGGGGAGAAGGCGAGCCCGTTGGGCCGCGCGAAGTCGTCGGCCACGCGCACCGTCTCGCCCGAGACCGGGTCGATGCGGTACACGTGGCAGCCGTCGATCTCGGGCTCGGCCCGGTGCCCCTCGTAGTCGCCGCCGATCCCGTAGGAGGGGTCGGTGAACCAGACCGCGCCGTCGGCGGCGACCACCGCGTCGTTGGGGCTGTTGAGCCGCTTGCCCTTCCAGCGGTCGGCCAGCACCGTGACCGAGCCGTCCAGCTCGGTGCGGGTGACCCGCCGCCCGCCGTGCTCGCACGAGACCAGCCGCCCCAACCGGTCGAGCGCGTGGCCGTTCGCGTACCCGGCGGGGGAGCGGAAGACGCTCACCGAGCCGTCCGTCTCGTCCCAGCGCATGACCCGGTCGTTCGGGATGTCGCTGAACAGCAGGTAGCGCCCGGCGGGGACGTACACCGGCCCCTCGGTCCACCTGCCGCCGGAGAACAGGCATTCGAGGTAGCGGTCGCCGCCGACGCCGAAGCGCTCGTCGCGGACGTCGAATGCCACGGGCGTGGTCTGCATCGGGGTCTCCCTCGCTGGCGACGGTGTTCCCGCGCAATCTATACGGCCCCTCCGTGTGGGACGCACCACCTTCCTTGCGGGCGCGGGGCTCCGGTGCTTTAATGGTCGCCGTGCCACGTGGCGCCGACCAAGAGATCCGAGGCCGGTCGGACGCCGGGCGAGCACCGTATCTCGAAGGGTCGTGTCATGAGGTTCCACTCCACGCTCTCCGCATGACGTGAGCGCTTCGGCGCACCGTCCTCCTCTTCCGGCACTGCCACGCGCTGCCGCGACTCCATTCAGGCCCTGCCGAGGGGCGCCGTCCGGCGCGCCCGGCGGCTCCGCGCACCCGACGGCCCGCCGTCCCGTGCCGCACCCGCATCTCGTCTCCCTTGATTTCACGGAGCAGCACCACACCTTATGCAGACTTTCGACGACGACCAGACGACCGCCGAGCGCACGCTCAAACTGACCACTGTAGACGCCGCCACCGGGAAGGAGCGGACCGTCGCGCTCGCCTTCGTCCGCGACGGCACCGGGGCGCGCGTCGCCGCCGCCCCCGAAGCGGACTGGCACCGCGACCTCCTCGACCGCCCGATGGTGAGCGTCGCGATCGACGGAGCGGCCTTCGGCGCGATCGCCGTGCCCGCCGAGGACGGGGCCACGGTGCGCCTGGAGCGGTCCGAGCCCGAAGCGGACGCGGCCCTGCCCGCGGCGACCGACTTCGCCGGCAAACTCCTGGAGATCCACACCTGGCTGCGCTCGCAGCTGCGCCACGTCCGATCCGAGGCCGCCGCCCACTTCGCCGCCCGCGCCGCCCACGACGGCCCGGACGCGGCGCCCGGGCCGGGCCTGGGCCTGCAACTGCGGCAGCACTGCCTGGCGTTCTGCCAGTCGCTGGAGTTCCACCACACCGGCGAGGAGCACATGTTCCCCGGCATCGAAGGCCGCCACCCGCACCTGCGCGACGCCATTGAACGGCTCCGGTCCGAGCACCGGACGGTGGCGCGGATCCAAGGCGAGCTGGTGGCGCTGCTGGCCGACATCGCCTCGGCCGACGCGGACGCCTTCACGGCCGAGCTCGACCGGATGACCGCGGAGCTGACCGCGCACCTCGACTACGAGGAGGCGTCGCTGTTCCCGGTCCTGGCCGAGATCCCGTTCCCGCCGCCCGGGGCGTGAGGTCCGCCCGGCCCCGGCGGCGTTCCGCTCCTTGCGCCGGGGCCGGGGCGTGCCTAAGCTGATATAAACATCGAAAGTGGTCGATATCAGAATGCGACCGCTCACACATGAGACAGGAGCAGCAATGGGACCGGCACTCCCTATGCGACGAACACAGCGGCGCAGCGCCCTCGCGGCCGCGTCGGCCGCCGTCATCGCGGCCGGCACGGCCGCGTTCGCCATGACCGCGGCCTCGGCCGACGAGGCCGGATGCGAGGTGGACTACCAGGTGACGGCCGAATGGCCCGGCGGCTTCAACGCCGACGTCGTCGTCACCAACCTCGGCGACACCCTGGACGGCTGGGACCTCGAATGGGACTTCGACGACGGCCAGCGGGTCCAGACCGCCTGGAACGCCCACGTCGAGCAGTCCGGCGCGCACGTCACCGCCACGGGCACGGCGTACAACCGGCAGCTCCAGGCCGGCAGTACCGTCGGCTTCGGCTTCACCGGCACCTTCGACCGGTCCAACGCGGCACCGGTCGACTTCACGCTGGGCGGCGTCGACTGTACGGGCCAGACTCAGCCCGTGCCGACCGACCCGCCCACCGACGTCCCCACCGAGGAGCCCACCGAGCCCGGTGAGGGCGGCGGCGAGCAGAACGACTGGAACCCGCCCGCGCACCTGGTGCAGCCCTTGAACGAGGTGTGGTCGCACGTCGAGGACACCTACGACCTCGGCTTCAGCAACTTCGGCTGGGACCAGGTCATGGCGACCGGCGGCACGATCAACTACTGCGTCCGCTGGGACTCGCAGCAACCCGTCTCCAGCGCGCTGCGCGACGACATCGAGTCCAAGCTCCAGGAGCAGTACCGGCTCTGGTTCGACCAGATGGCCGGCTGGAACGACTGGCCGTTCCAGCAGATCGAGGTGAACGTGGTCGGCTGGGCCGCCTACGACCGCAGCCTCCTCCAGTGGGACGACGACTCGGTCGACGTCTACATCGGCGACATCCGCGAGGACGCGCCGCAGTGCGCCGAGGACTGCGGCCGGTTCTTCCACCAGGACGGGAACTACCCGAACTGCCCCGGCGGCTACGAGCATCATTACGATCAAAGCCTCTGGCTGACCCAGGGCATGGGCGGCGGCGCCGGCGGCGACTGGGGCCAGCGCATGGGCCAGGAGTACTTCGTGAACTCGCTCGACTCGGGCCAGATCACGATCTACCTGCACGAACTCGGGCACACCTTCGGGCTCGACGACTTCTACGACTGGACGCCGAGCGGCCAGTGCTGCTTCATCATGAACGCCGGATCGTCGAGCACCATCACCGAGTTCGACGAGTGGATGCTGCGCGACTGGTGGCGCCACCTCAAGGGCCGCTACGGGCTCTGACCGGCACCGGCAGGAAGGGAAGGCCCCGGTTCGCCGGGGCCTTCCGCCGTCCCGTGTGCCGTGTCCCCCCTCAGTGGAGGGGCGCGTGACAGCGCTGCTCCGCGGATGGTCTCCTGTATCCGGGCCGCCCCGCCCCGGCGGCCGCCCGCGTCCGCCGCGCCCGGACGGGCGGGGACACGCTTCCGCGGAGCGCTGGTCGGCAAAGACCGATAGCGTTTAGCATTGTCGAACGCGGACGGACTATGAACGGAGGCGCCGGGATGGCGAAGCACATCCAGTCGCTGGAGCGCGCCGCGGCGATGCTGCGGCTGCTCGCCGGAGGGGAGCGCCGGCTCGGCCTCTCCGACATCGCCTCCGCGCTCGGCCTGGCCAAGGCCACCGCCCACGGCATCCTGCGCACCCTCCAGCACGAGGGCTTCGTCGAGCAGGACCCCGACTCGGGCCGCTACCAGCTCGGCGCCGAGCTCCTGCGCCTCGGCACCACCTACCTCGACGTCCACGAGCTGCGCGCCCGAGCCCTGGTGTGGACCGACGACCTGGCCCGCTCCAGCGGCGAGGCGGTCTACCTGGGCGTCCTCCACCAGCGGGGCGTTTTGATCGTCCACCACGTCTTCCGTCCCGACGACAGCCGCCAGGTCCTGGAGGTCGGCGCCATGCAGCCGCTGCACTCGACCGCCCTCGGCAAGGTCCTGGCGGCCTACGACCCGGTGGCCCACAGCGAACTGGTCGAGGACGAGCGCAAGCCCTTCACCGCGCGGACGGCCACCGGGCTCGGCGACGTCGAGCGCGTGGTCGAGGCGGCCCGCTCCCAGGGCTACGCCACCGACAACGAGGAGACCTGGGAGGGCGTCGCCGCGGTCGCGGCGCCGATCTTCGACCGGCACCGCCTGGCCGTCGGCGCGGTCGGCGTCACCGGCGCGGTGGAGCGGGTCTGCCGCGACGGCGAGATCCGCGCCGAACTCATAGCGGCGGTGCGCGACTGCGCGCGCTCGGTCTCCCGCGACCTGGGCGCCGCCCCCTTCTGACCGGCGACCGCCGCCTCCCGACCCGCCGCGTCCGATCCCTCGCAGTGTGGACAATCCGACAGTATCCGATTTTGTTGTGCTTTCGATCACATACGGCTTGACGGAGTAGTAACATAAAGGAAGACTTTTCCGTACGTTGGTCGACATTGTCGAACGCTTATCGGTAAAGAGTGTCCGGCAGGCCAGTGGACCGACGAAACCCTTCCGCCGAGGCGGGGGTCGCGGACGTCTCCCGAGCCTCACCTCGAGCGCTGACAACGAAGTCAAAGGAGTCACCGGTGTCCACTTCTGACATCATCATCGGCGAGGTCCTCGGCACCGCCATGCTGATCCTGCTCGGCGGCGGCGTGGTCGCGGCCATCAGCTTCAAGCGGTCCAAGGCCTACGACGCCGGCTGGGTCGCCGTCACCTTCGGATGGGGGCTCGGCGTCCTCACCGGCGCCTACATCGCCTCCGGCGTCTCCGGCGCCCACCTCAACCCCGCCGTCACCCTCGGCCTCGCCATCCAGGGCGGCACCGCCTGGTCCGACGTGCCCGTCTACCTCGCCGCCGAACTCGTCGGCGCGATGATCGGCGCTTTCCTCGTCTGGGTCGCCTACTACGGGCAGTTCAAGCACCACCTGGCCGACCTCGACGTCCAGTCCGGCCCCGTCGACCGCGACACCACCGACATCCCGGTCCAGAAGGCCGGCCCCATGCTCGGCATCTTCGCCACCGGCCCCGAGATCCGGGTGCCGCTCCAGAACCTCGCCACCGAGATCATCGCGACCTTCGTGCTCGTGATCGCCATCCTCACGCAGGGTCTCAACGACGAGGGCAACGGCCTGGGCACCCTCGGCGTGCTCATCACCGCGCTCGTCGTCGTCGGCATCGGCCTCTCCCTCGGCGGCCCCACCGGCTACGCCATCAACCCCGCCCGCGACCTCGGGCCCCGCATCGTCCACGCCCTCCTGCCCCTCAAGGGCAAGGGCGGGTCGGACTGGGGCTACGCCTGGATTCCCGTGGCCGGTCCGCTCATCGGCGCCGCGGCGGCCGGCGGACTCTATAACGTGGCCTTCGGGTGATCCGTGGGACCGCGAACGACAACGACCGCCTCGACGAAGCCAATCTTGACAATGACGTTCAGGAGCGCAACATGACCGACGCACACACCGCAGGACCCTTCATCGCCGCCATCGACCAGGGCACCACCTCCAGCCGCTGCATCGTCTTCGACCGCGACGGCCGCATCGTCGCCGTCGACCAGAAGGAGCACGAGCAGATCTTCCCCAGGCCGGGCTGGGTCGAGCACGACGCCGCCGAGATCTGGACCAACGTCCAGGAGGTCGTGGCCGGGGCCATGGTCAAGGCCAGGGTCGTGCGCGAGGACATCCTCGCCATCGGCATCACCAACCAGCGCGAGACCACCATGCTGTGGGACAAGCGCACCGGCGAACCGGTCCACAACGCGATCGTCTGGCAGGACACCCGCACCGACACCCTGTGCCGGGAACTGGGCGGCGACGTCGGCCAGGACCGCTTCCGCCGCGAGACCGGCCTGCCGCTGGCCGCCTACTTCGCCGGGCCCAAGATCGCCTGGCTGCTCGACAACGTCGAGGGCCTGCGCGAGCGCGCCGAAGCGGGTGAACTGCTGTTCGGCACCATGGACTCCTGGGTCGTCTGGAACCTCACCGGCGGCGTCAACGGCGGCGTGCACGTCACCGACGTCACCAACGCCTCCCGCACCCTGATGATGAACCTGGACGACCTGAGCTGGAACGAGGACATCGCCGCCGCGATCGGCGTGCCGATGCAGGTCCTCCCCGAGATCCGCTCCTCCTCCGAGGTCTACGGCGAGGTCGCCGGCGGTACCCTCGGCGGGATGCTCGGCGGCGTGCCCGTCGCCTCCGCGCTCGGCGACCAGCAGGCCGCCCTGTTCGGGCAGACCTGCTACGACGTCGGCGAGGCCAAGTCCACCTACGGCACCGGCACGTTCATGCTCATGAACACCGGCGAGGAGCCCATCCACTCCGAGTCGGGCCTGATCACCACCGTCGGCTACCGCATCGGCGAGGAGGCGCCGGTCTACGCCCTCGAAGGCTCGATCGCCGTCACCGGCGCGCTCGTGCAGTGGATGCGGGACCAGATGGGGCTCATCAGCACCGCCGCCGAGATCGAGACCCTCGCCTCCAGCGTGGAGGACAACGGCGGCGCCTACTTCGTCCCGGCCTTCTCGGGCCTGTTCGCGCCCTACTGGCGCTCGGACGCCCGCGGCGTCATCGCCGGGCTCACCAGGTACGTCACCAAGGCCCACATCGCCCGGGCCGTCCTGGAGGCCACCGCCTGGCAGACCCGCGAGATCGCCGACGCGATGACCAAGGACTCCGGCGTCGACCTCACCTCGCTCAAGGTCGACGGCGGCATGACCTCGAACAACCTGCTGATGCAGTTCCTCGCCGACGTCCTCGACGCGCCCGTGGTGCGCCCGCTGGTCGCCGAGACCACCTGCCTCGGCGCCGCCTACGCCGCGGGACTGGCCGTCGGGTTCTGGCAGAGCACCGACGACCTCCGCGCCAACTGGCGCCGGGCCGCGGAGTGGACCCCCGACATGGACGCCGAACTGCGCGACAGCGAATACCAGCACTGGCTCAAGGCCGTCGAGCGGACCATGGGCTGGATCGAGTAGCAGAGGAGCAGAACCATGTCCACCTTGCAGCGCGCCTTCGGACCGGAGGCGCACCCGACCGACGGCTCGGCCGTGTTCACCGACCTGAACCCGAGCCGTGCCGAGAGCCGCGAGCAGCTGTCGAGGGCGACCTACGACCTGCTGGTGATCGGCGGCGGCATCCTGGGCATCTCCACCGCCTGGCACGCCGCCCAGTCGGGGCTGCGGGTGGCCCTGGTGGACGCCGGCGACTTCGCCGGCGCCACCTCCTCGGCCTCCTCCAAGCTGCTCCACGGCGGCCTGCGGTACCTCCAGACCGGCTCGGTGAAGCTGGTGGCCGAGAACCACTTCGAGCGCCGCGCGGTCACCCGCGAGGTCGCGCCCCACCTGTCCAACCCGCTCACCTTCTACCTGCCGGTCTACAAGGGCGGCCCGCACGGCGCGGCCAAGCTCGGCGCGGGCGTGTTCGCCTACTCGGCGCTCTCGGGCTTCGGCGACGGCGTCGGGCACCTGCTCAGCCCGGCCAAGGCCAGGGTCGACGTGCCCGAGCTGCGCACCGAGGGCCTCAAGGCCGTGGCCGTGTACGGCGACAGCCAGATGAACGACGCCCGGATGGCGCTCATGACCGTGCGCGCCGCCGCCGACTCGGGCGCGACCGTCCTCAACCACGCCGAGGTCACCGGCCTGCGGTTCTCCCGGGGCCGCGTCTGCGGCGCCGAGCTGCGCGACCGCGTCGACGGCACCGAGTTCGCCGTCGCCGCGCACGTGGTGCTGAACGCCACCGGGCCGTGGGTCGACCACCTGCGGCGCATGGAGGACCCGGCCGCCGCGCCCTCCATCCGGCTGTCGAAGGGCGCGCACCTGGTGCTCAAGCGCACCTCCCGCTGGCGGGCCGCGCTGGCGACCCCGATCGACAAGTACCGCATCACCTTCGCCCTGCCCTGGGAGGACATGCTGCTGCTGGGGACGACCGACGAGGAGTACACCGGCGACCCGGCCGACGTCGCGGTCACCGAGGCCGACGTCGACCAGATCCTCAGCGAGGCGAGCACGTCGGTGCGCGGCAGGCAGCTGCGGCGCGAGCTGATCACCTACTCGTTCGCCGGGCTCCGCGTCCTGCCCGGCGGTCCCGGCGCGACCTCCAAGGCCAAGCGGGAGACCGTGGTGACCGAGGGCAAGGGCGGGATGCTCTCGGTGGCCGGCGGGAAGTGGACCACCTTCCGCCACATCGGACGGACCGTCATGGCCAAGCTCGCGGCGCTGCCGGGCCGCACGCTCGCGCGGGAGATGGAGCCGCTGGAGCGCCTGCCGAAGCACCCGCCCCTGCCGGGCGTCGCGAGCCCGCACGCGGTCCAGCACCGGCTGCTGAGCGACGGCGGCGACCCCGTCCCGAACCTCGGCGAGGACACGGCGCGGCACCTGGCGCGGCACTACGGCTCGATCGCGTTCGACGTGGCGCGGCTGGCGGGGGAGCGCCCCGAGCTGGCCGAGCGGATGCACCCCGACGCGCCCGAGATCTGGGCGCAGGCGGTGTACGCGCGCGACCACGAGTGGGCCGAGACGGTCGACGACGTGCTGCGGCGGCGCACCACCCTGACGATCAGGGGCCTGGACACGCCCGAAGTGCGTGAGCAGGTCCGTCGAATGCTCGATTCATGAGGGAGCGGCGGGCCGCGCCGGGCGACCGGCGCG
>DASTYG010000100.1:0-2918 GCA_035765105.1 Glycomyces sp. | reverse complement strand
GGCCGCCGGTCGCCGCCGCGACCGGTG
Source organism: Glycomyces sp. (assembly GCA_035765105.1). Classification (GTDB taxonomy): domain Bacteria; phylum Actinomycetota; class Actinomycetes; order Mycobacteriales; family Micromonosporaceae; genus Glycomyces. The sequence continues at coordinate 2,891 of DASTYG010000100.1, read as the reverse complement.
CGGGGCGCACGCCGAGGGTCTCGGGGCCGTCCCCCTAGGCGATGCTCATGCGGTGTCGGGCTTGCGGGCGGCGAGGCGTTCGATCAGGCCCCGTTTGAACCGGTCGTGCTCCTCGATGCGCAGCCCCGCGGCCTCGACGTGCCGGAGGGGGCGGCGCCGGAAGTGCTCTCCGGCGAAGGGCACCGAGCCGATCTCGAGCGTCCGCTGGAGCGCGCGGAGCCACAGTGAGGTCGAGGCGACGTGGTCGGCCAGCAGCAGGAGGCCGCCGGGGCGCAGCACCCGCGCCATCTCGGCCACGGCGCGGGCGTCGTCGGGCACGCAGCACAGCGAGAAGGTGGCGACGACGGTGTCGAAGGAGGCGTCCTCGAAGTCCAGCCGCTGGGCGTCGCCGAGGCGCAGGTCCGCGTCGCGGCCGAGGGCTTCGGCGCGGCGGCGCGCCAGGGCGAGCATGCGCGGGCTCAGCTCGACGCCGCACAGCTCGGTCTCACTCGGGTAGTGCGCGAGGTTGAGGCCGGTGCCGATGGCGACCTCCAGGGTGCGGCCGCGGGCGCGCCCGGCGATCCAGGGGCGGGTGTCCTCGAACAGCTTGCGCTCGGCCCAGGTCATCGAGCGGTCGTAGTCGTCGGCGTGCCGGTCCCACCAGTGCCGGAGGTCGTCGAGCGTTCTGACTCGGGGCATGCCTCGGCTCCCTCCACCGGCGACGGTTCCGCCTCCGACAGTAATACGGTCCGCGAACCCGTTGGCACGCGGTTGCTTATTGATAGCGCTCTATGTATACTTTGAGCACCCTCACTGAAACTTTCGTTGGAAATTTCGGTATGAGTGGTCCGACCATTGACGCCAGCCCGCGCCGGTCCTCCTTCACCGTCGATGATGGACTGCCGTCCACGGCCAGACAAGGACCCCGTCATGGCGTCATCGAACCCGCCCCGAACCGGCGCACCGTTGGAGCGCTCCCTTCAGCCCTCCCCGGCGCGGCCACTCGCGGACCGCCCGCCGGCGATCCGGTAGCGGGAGCCCGACGCCCCCTCGCGACCCGGGCGCTCCGCCGCACCTCCTCGCGGCGGCCGCCGGGCCGGAGCGCAGAAGCACCGACGACCCCGGGCGGTGCCGCCGAACCGCCGAACCCTCCCCCACCGCACCCAACACATTGATAGTTATCGATGGAATATCCCTAACCGAAAGGAGCCCGAATGAACATCAGTTTGGGCCGCTCCAGGCTCCGCGTCCTGCTCGTCGCGCTAGCGGCGCTCGCGGTCGGCGCGGCGATGCTGGTACCGAGGATCACCACGGCCGAGGCCGCCACCGAAGCGCCGCTGGCACTGGCGCAGTTCGCGGCGAGCTCGGAGTTCGACGGCGCCGACTGCGACGTCTCCCCGCCCGGCTCGTCCTCCGAGTCGCTGCTCCCCGACCCCTTCGCCAACGCCGACGGCACCCGCATCACCGCCAAGAGCGAGTGGGAGTGCCGCCGCGCCGAGATCAAGGAGCACGCCGAGCAGACCGTCTACGGCGACAAGCCCGCCCCGCCCGCCAGCGTCACCGGGACGGTCTCCTCGTCCAGCATCACGGTGAACGTGAGCGACCAGGGCCGCAGCACCAGCTTCTCGGCGTCGGTCTCGCTGCCGAGCGGCTCCGGCCCCTTCCCGGCCGTGATCGTCTACGGCGGCTTCGGCGCCGACACCAACCTCATCAGGGCCGCCGGCGCGGCCGTGATCAGCTACGACCCCGGCGCGGTCGGGGCCGAGGGGACCTCCCGCAACAACAAGCAGGGCGCGTTCTACGACCTCTACGGCTCTTCCAGCAGCACCGGCATCCTGATGGCGCAGGCGTGGGGCGTCAGCCGCATCATCGACGTCATCGAGCAGTCCGGCGGCGACGTCCTGAACGACAACACGGGCGTCACCGGCTGCTCCCGCTACGGCAAGGGCGCCTTCGTGGCCGGCGCGTTCGACCAGCGCGTGGACCTGACCATGCCGATCGAGTCGGGCACCGGCGGCGTGCCGGCCTTCCGCTCGATCGCCCAGGAGGGCGGTTCGCAGCCGCTGAGCAGCGCCTACGGCGAGCAGCCGTGGCTGGGCGACGCGTTCGGCTCGTACACGGGCAACCCGGCCGGGCTCCCGGTGGACACGCACGAGATCGTGGGCATGATCGCACCCCGCGGCCTGTTCATCATGGAGAACCCGCACGTCGACTGGCTGGGCTCCACGTCCGGCCACGTCGGGGCCCTGGGCGGCGCCGAGGTCTACAAGGCGCTGGGCGTGGAGGACAACATCTCCTACCACTCCAACGTCGCCGACGGCACGCACTGCACCACCAGGTCCGAGTGGAGCGCCCCGCTCCAGCAGAGCATCCAGGCGTTCCTGTTCGACTCGGGCCAGGCCCCCGGCGTCTTCAACGCCGCCCCCGGCGAGTCGGGCGACCTCGCGCAGTGGCGGAACTGGACGACGCCGACGCTCAGCGGCGACCTGCCGGACGACGGGACCACCCCGCCGGACGACGACGAGACGACGCCCCCGGACGACGGCACGACCCCGCCCGACGATGACGACACCACCCCGCCGCCGGTCGGCGACGGTGACTGCTCGGCGACCATCGATGTGGTGAACGACTGGGGTTCGGGCTGGCAGGGCAATGTGCTCATCACCGCGGGCGACAGCGCCGTCAGCGGCTGGACGCTCACCTGGACGTGGCCCTCGGGTCAGTCGATCAGCAGTTCGTGGAATGCCGACATCAGTGCGAGCGGTTCGTCGGTGACCGCCGGCGACGTGGGTTGGAACGCCGACATCGCGGCCGGGCAGACGGTGAACGCCTGGGGCTTCGTCGCCTCGGGATCGAGCGCCTCCCCGCAGATCACCTGCACCGCGGGCTGACGCGGCAGGGCGCTCCGGGCG
>DASTYG010000099.1:0-29061 GCA_035765105.1 Glycomyces sp. | reverse complement strand
TGCTCGATGGTTTGTTTGGTGGTGAGAGCGGAAGTGTCACACCCGGTCCCATTCCGAACCCGGTCGTTACGGCTTCCAGCGCCGATGGTACTGCACCCGAGGGGGTGTGGGAGAGCAGGACACCGCCAAACATTGAACATGAACGGATCGCCCGCCGGGAGTATTGCTCCCGGCGGGCGATCCGCTTTTCCGCGTTCACGCACACCACACCGGAACGGGGACCGGCATAGGCCCTTTTCCCGTGCGCATGTTTTCAGGCTCTTGTGCCCTTTCCCGGCACGAGAGCCTTTCCGCATGCCCGAAAACAGGTCGCCTGAGGAGGCCGCGGCCGTATCCGGTCGCTGTAGGATCTGCGCTGTGCAGGAGCCGCCTATTCACCGTGTGGGGATCTTCGGGGGAACGTTCGATCCCCCGCATCTCGGCCACCTCGCCGCCGCCAGCGAGGCCGCCGTGCGGTGCGGGCTCGACGAGGTCGTCTTCGTCCCCACCGGCGACCCCTGGCAGAAGCACCACCGCGAGATCACCGACGCGGCGACACGGCTCGCGATGACGCGCCTCGCCGCCGAGCCCGACCCCCGGTTCCGGGTGAGCACCTGCGACATCGACCGCCCCGGCCACACCTACGCGATCGACACCGTCGCCGACGTGCGCGCCGAATACGGCCGCCCGGTCGACCTGTACTTCGTCTTCGGCGCCGACTCCCTCGCGAATCTCCACACCTGGCACCGGGTCGACGAACTGTGCAAGGCCGTCAAGTTCATCGCCTTGAACCGGCCCGGGCATTCGCGGCGCGGAAAGGACACCTCCGGGATCGACGTCGAGTTCGTCGACATGCCCGGCGTCGACGTCTCCTCCAGCGAGTGCCGCCGGCGCGTCGCCGCGGGAGAGCCGGTCCGGTACCTGGTGCCCGACGCCATCGCCGACTACATCGACGAACACGGCCTTTACCGCAGCTGAACGCGCGGGACGTGGCGCAGACCCGGTGACGCGAAACAGGCAAGGCGCTGTCGGTCGGGACGTGTAAGACTAGAGCGGTACGCCGGACCGGACCGGCAGGATTCTCGTCGATAGGGGAGTACGTGACCGCGACCGACACCGCCAAGACGCTGGCCTTCTCAGCAGCGCAGGCGGCAGCCGACAAGAAGGCCCATGACATCAATCTGCGGGACGTCACCGAGAAGATCGCTCTCACCGACGTCTTCGTGATCGTCTCGGCGTCCAACGAGCGGCAGGTCAAGGCGGTCGTCGACGCGGTCGAAGAACAGCTCATCAAAGAGCACGACACGCGCCCGCTGCGCCGCGAGGGCAAAGGCGGCAGCGAGCAGCAGTGGGTGCTGATCGACTACGGCGAGATCGTGGTCCACGTCTTCCACCAGGAGGCGCGCCAGTACTTCGGGCTCGACGGCCTGTGGAAGGACTGCCCCGAGATCCCCTTCGACGAAGCGGCGGCGAGCCCTTCGGCGACGCCCGAGGACGCCGAGGAGCAGCAGTGAACCGACTTCTGGTGGTGCGGCACGGGCAGACCGAATGGAACCTGTCGGGCCGCATCCAGGGCTTCTCCGACATCGGCCTGGACGAGACGGGCCGGGCGCAGGCCGCCGAGGCCGCGCCGGCCCTCGCCGAGTACCGGCCGGTCCGCATCATCGCCTCCGACCTGCGCCGGGCCGTCGACACCGCCCGCCCGATCGCCGAGCTCACCGGCGTCGACATCGAGCTGGACAAGCGCCTCCGCGAGCGCGGCTACGGCCCCTGGGAGGGGCTGACCATGCACGAGATCGCCGAGCGTTTCCCCGACGACCACGCGCGCTGGCGCGCCCAGGAACCGCTCCTCAACCCCGAGATCGAGACGTGGGGCGACCTCAAGCGCCGCACCGGCGAGGCCGTGCGCGACATCGTCGAGTCCGAGTCCGAGGGCACCTCGATCCTGGTCTGCCACGGCGGCTCCGCCAGGCAGGTCGTCGGCGGCGTGCTCGGCTGGGACCACGACCCCACCAGCGGCCTCTCGGGCATGGACAACGTGCACTGGGCCGACCTGCGGCAGATGCGGTCCGGGAAGTGGCGCCTGTACGGCTACAACCTCGGCGTCACCGCGCCCCACACGATCGGCTCGTCGCCGCTCGCGAAGGGCCAGCTGGCGGGCGGCAAGGCGTAGCGTGCAACCGCGCGCGGCCCTGCGGCGTCGAACTCGCATGGACACACTGAAACCACGCGTCGAACGGCTCATGAGGCTGGCCGGTGCCCTCGTCGCCGGGAGCGTCCTCGCGGGCGCGCTGGCCGCCTGCGGCTCGGGCGGCACCGGCGGGGGCGAGAAGTCGTCCGACGTCGCCTCGCCCACCGGCGGGCCGACGAGCGCGACCGCCGAACCGACCGAAACCGAGGTGACCGACATGCCCGACGAGACCCCCTACCTGGACCCGTCCATGGGCACGGACAAGACGGACTCGCAGGCCGCGATGACCATCACCGGCACGGTCGAGGCCGGTGTGGAGGCGGGGTGCCTGGTCATGACCTACGAGGGCACCGTCTACGGCATCTTCGGCCAGTTCGACGAGTCGGTCGTCCGCCCCGGCGCGGAAGTGACCCTCCACGGGCACTTGGACACCGGCATGATGTCGTTCTGCCAGCAGGGGACCCCGTTCGTGGTGGAGGAAGCCGAATCCGCCGGTTAGGTACTGTGGCCGGGTGACCGTCGCTGTCGTTACCGATTCCACGTCGGCCCTGCCCGAACGCCTACGAGCCGCGCAGGGCAACCTGACGGTGCTCGGCATACCGGTGCTCATCGGGGGCCGGGAGTACCGCGAGGGCGACGACATCGGCGCCGAGCGGATCCTCCAGGCGCTGCGCGAGCCGCGCACGACGGTGACGACGTCGCGGCTCTCCCCGGAGTTCCTGCGCGAGACCTACGGGCGGCTGCTCGACGAGGGCGCCCCGGGCGTCGTGTCGGTGCACCTGTCGAGCAAGCTCTCGGGCACCGTGGCCGCGGCCGAGGCCGCCGCGGCCGGTTTCGGCGGGCGCGTCGCGGTCGTCGACTCGCTCGGGGCCGGCATGGGCGTCGGCTTCCCCGCGCTCGCGGCGGCCGAGGCGGCGGACGAGGGCGCCGACGCGCTGGCGTGCGCGGCCGCCGCCCAGGAGGCCGTCGGCCGGACCACGACCTACTTCTATCTCGACACCCTCGAATACCTGCGGCGCGGCGGCCGGATCAGCGCCGCGAAGGCCCTGGTGGGCACTGCCTTGTCGGTCAAGCCGATCCTCGGCGTCGACGACGGCCGCATCGACATGATCGAGAAGGTCCGCACGCCCACCCGGGGCCTCCAGCGGCTGGCGGCGCTGGCGGTGGGCGACGCCGGTGACGCGAAGGTCGAGATGACGGTGCACCACCTGGGGGCCGAACGGCGCGCCGAGGCCCTGGCGGGCTGGCTGCGCGAGCACTTCGGGGACAGTCTGCGGCGCATGCACACGACCGAGGTGGGGGCGGCGATCGGCGCCCACTGCGGGCCCGGGCTCGTCGGCGTCATCACGCGCCGCCTGCCCTGAACCGGGCCCGCCGCCGGCCGGGCGGCGCATTATGCCCGGCGGAACCGCGATCGTCCACGGTGACCGCCGTTGTCCACAGGGGCGATCGGGTTATCCACAGGCGCGGAAATTTCCGGGTCACGCCCGTAACCGTCGCTCGTTGAGCCGGGTATGGACGTCAAAGACCCACCGGAGCCCGCGGCGCTGGCCGCGAGGCTCCGACTCAGACTCGACGAGTTCGACGCCTCGCAGCGGGCCTGCAAGGAGACCGTGGACGTCGCCAGCGGCGAGACCGATGGAACCGGCGGAGAGGACCCGGCGTCGGCGCCGCTGTCGCGCCCGCCCGCGCGGCGGCGGCTGAACGACCGCGTCGAGCGGGTGCAGGCCCGGCTCGGCCTGTCCCACGCCAACCGCTGGGTGCTGGCGGCGGTGGCCGCCGCCGTCGCGGCAGTCGGCCTGTTCGTCACGGTCCTCGCCTGGCCCCGTTCGGAACCGGTGGCGACCGCGGCGGTCGAACCGGCCGCTTCGGCGGCGCCGGAGACGATCGTCGTCTCGGTGGCCGGCGCCGTGAACGACCCGGGGATCGTCGAGCTCGAGTCGGGCGCACGGGTCGCCGACGCGATCGCGGCCGCCGGAGGCATGACCGACGGCGCGGACCCCGGGTTCCTCAACCTGGCGCGCATCGTCTCGGACGGCGACCTCGTCGCGGTGCCGGACGCCGCCGATCCGGAGGCGGCGGGGGCCGCGCCGGGCGGCGCGGCCGGGGGCCTGGTCAACGTCAACGTGGCCGACGCGGCGGCGCTCGCCTCGCTGACGGGCATCGGCCCCGTCATCGCCGAGCGGATCATCGCCCACCGGGAGGCCCACGGCAGCTTCCAGTCGGTCGACGAGCTGACGGAAGTGCAGGGGGTCGGCCCGAAACTGCTGGAGCAGATCCGCGAGCAGGTGACGCTGTGAACGGCCGCCCGCCGCGGGCGCGCGGCGCGGCCCCGGGCGGGCGGGCCGCGTCGTGAACGCCCTGGAGACGGTGAGCGGCCGGCACTTCGACGCCTCCGAGGTCGTCCGCCGCGACTGGCGGCTGCCGTTGGCGGCGCTCGGCGCCTGGGCCGCGGCCCTCGCCGGGCTCTACGGCGACACTGTCACCGGCCTGGTCACCGCCGCCTGCTGCGCCGGAGCGGTCCTGCTGCTCTGCGGGCGGCAGGGCCGGGCCCGGGCGGCCGTCGCTACCGTCGCGTTCGGCGGCCTGCTCGCCTCCGCCGTGACGGCGGTGCACGTGACCGCCCGCGACGACGACGCGCTGCGCCGCCTGGTCGCGGCCGAGACCGAGGGCCGGGCCGAACTGGTGGTCGACACGGCCCCCAGGCCGTCGGCGCGCAGCCCCGGCGTCTACACGGCGAGCGCGCGGCTGCGGACGCTCACGGCCGACGCGCACACGGTGCGGGGGAACTGGCGGGTCCTGCTCGTCGCCAGCGGCGACGAATGGGAGGAGGTGACCTCCGGCCAGCGCCTCGCGCTCACCGCCGTCGTCCGGGAGGCCGACCCCGGCCGTCTGACGGCCGCGGTGGTGAGCGCCCGCGGGCCGCCGGAGACCGAGGGGCGGCCGTCCGCTCCGCACCGCTTCGCCGCGCACGTCGGCGAGCGCCTGGCGGCGGCGTCGGCGGCGGCCCCGGACCCTGAAGCGGGGCTCATCCCGGCGCTCGCGGTGGGCGACACGTCCGGCATGGACCCGGGGCTGTCCCAGGACTTCCGCGACACCGGCCTGGTGCACCTGGTCGTGGTGTCCGGCTATCACCTAAGCCTGGTCGTCGGCGTGGTCCTGGCCGCGGCGGCGGCGCTGCGGGCCGGGCCGCGAGCGCGGGTGGCCGCCGGGGCCGCGGCCGTGGCGGGCGTCGTGGTCGTCGCCGGGCCGCAGCCGAGCGTGCTCCGGGCGGCGGTGATGTCCGGGATGATGCTCCTGGCGCTGGCCGCGGGCCGTCCGCGGGCGGTGATGCCGGCCCTGGCGACCGCGGTGCTGGTGCTGATCCTGGCCGACCCGGACATGGCCGCGCAGCCGGGGTTCGCGCTCTCGGTGGCCGCGTGCGCGGGCCTGGTGCTGCTGGCGTTCCGCTGGGCGGAGCCGCTGGAGCACCGGGGCTGGCCGCAGCCGGTGGCGCTGGCGGTGACGATCCCGGCAGCGACGCAGGTGGCGGTGACGCCGCTGCTGGCGATGTTCGCCGGGGGCCTGAGCCTGGTGGCGGTCCCGGTGAACCTGCTGGCGACGCTGGTGGCCGCCCCCGTGGTGGTGCTGTCGCTGGGCGCCGCCGCGGCGGCGGCGGTGTGGCTCCCGGCGGGGGAGTGGGTCGCGCAGCTGGCGGCGGTGCCGACGCGGTGGCTGGTGTGGCTGGCCGAGACCGGCGCCGCGGTGCCGGGCGGCGTGCTGCCGTGGCCCACGGGCGTGTGGTGGGGGCTGCTCGCCGGTCTGTTCCTGGCGGTCCTGATCGGGCTTTTGCACGTGCGGCGGCTGCGCCGGCCGCTGCTGGCGGTGCTCGCGGCCTCGGCGCTGGGCGCGGTCCCGGCCTGCCTGCTCACCGGCGGGCCGCCGTCGGGCTGGGTGGTGACGATGTGCGATGTGGGCCAAGGGGATGCGCTGGTGCTGCCCGCCGGTGACGCGGTCGTGGTGGTCGACGCCGGGCCGGACGCGGCCGCGGTGGACGCCTGCCTCGACGGCCTGGGCGTCGACCGGGTGGCGCTGCTGGTGCTGTCCCACTTCCACATCGACCACACGGCCGGGATCGCCGGGGTGATGGAGGGCCGGGAGGTGGACGCGATCCTGGCCCCGCCGCCCGGCGAGGCGCGGTACGGGTTCGACCTGGTGGCCGAGCGCGCCGGGGCGGTCCCGGTGCTGGCGCCGGTGCCGGGCGAGGTGTTCGAGTTCGGGGCGACGCGGTTGGAGGTGCTGTCGCCGCCGGAGCGGCCGATGACCGGGACGCGCTCGGACCCGAACAACAACTCGGTGGCGGTGCGCGCCGACGTGGCCGGGACGAGTGTGCTGCTGACCGGGGACGTGGAGCTGGAGGCGCAGCGGATGCTGCTGGGCGCGGGGCGGGATCTGGGGGTGGACGTGCTGAAGGTGCCGCACCACGGCTCGGCGTTCCAGGTGCCGGAGTTCTTGGAGGCGGCCGGTCCCGCGGTGGCGCTCGTGGGCGTCGGCGAAGGCAACGAGTACGGCCACCCCGATCCGGGGCCGCTGGCGCTGCTGGAGGCGTCGGGGAGCCTGGTGTTCCGCACGGACCTGTCGGGGACGATCACGGTGGCGAGGGAGGGGGGCGCCTTTCGCGTGACGACGAGCGGATGAGCGGGGGCGCCGCCCCTGCCCGTCCGGGCGCGGGGGAGGCGCGACGCCGGGCGCGATCCGGCGGGTCGCGCCCGCCCCGCGGTTCACTCGTTCGAGGGAAACGGTGACACCGTCCGGGTGACAATCGCGAATTGCCCGGAACGCGGCCTTCACGGCTTGCGCAGGAAGGCGGCGTCCGGTGCGCGAGCGCGGCGGCATCGAATCCGCGGGCGCCGCGCGGGGCATGGAAGGATGGAGCGGTGGCTGCACTCCAACCAATTCGCCTGGTGCTGGGCGACGACGAATTCCTCGCAGAACGGGCCGCCGCCGAGTACGTCGCGGCGGTTCGCGACACCCTGCCGTCCGGCGACCCCGCGCCGGTGGTCAACCGCGTCCCCGCCTCCTCCCTCACCGCCGGCTCCCTCGCGGAGCTGACGAGCCCCACCCTGTTCGGCGGCGCGGTGATCGCGGTCGTCGAGTCCGCGCACGACGCCGACAAGGACACCGCCGCCGCCGTCCTCGACTACGCCTCCCGGCCCGCCCCCGGCATCTACATGGCGGTGTGCCACAACGGAGGCAACAAGGGCAAGGCCCTCTCCGAGGGGCTCAAGAAGCTCGACGTCGAGGTGGTGCGCGCCTCCAAGATCAAGCGCCAGCCCGACCGGGTGGCGTTCGTCCGCGGCGAGCTGCGCGCCGCCGGGGCCTCGCCGCGCTCGGCCTCCGCCGAGATCGCCGACACCATCATCCAGGCCGTCGGGTCGGACCTGCGCGAGCTGGCCGCGGCCTGCGCGCAGCTCGTGTCCGACACCGAGGGCAACATCACCGTCGACAGCGTCGCCCGCTACTACTCGGGCCGCGCCGAGGTCACCGGGTTCAGCGTCGCCGACGCGGCCGTGGCCGGGAACACCGGTGAGGCGCTGGGGGCGCTGCGCTGGGCCATGCAGGTCGGCGTCGACCCGGTGCCGATCGCCGACGCGCTGGCGATGGCGGTGCGGAACCTGTCCCGGGTGGCCGCCGAACGCGGCGGCGCGGCCCAGCTCGCCGGGCAGCTCGGCATGGCGCCCTGGCAGATCGACAAGGCCCGGCGCCAGGCCCGCAGTTGGACCGCCGACGGCCTGGCCGAGGCGATGCGGGTGTGCGCCAAGCTCAACGGCGACGTCAAAGGCGGCGCCGACGACCGGGCGTGGGCGCTGGAGCACGCGATCCTGGAGATCACGCGGCTGAGCGGTTCGGCGGGCAGAGGGGGCGGTGGCCGTGTCTGAGTACCGTCACGGCCGGGTGGCCCGGCCCCGGCGGCCGTGGTACTCCCGGGCGCTGCGGCTGCGGCACCTGTACCTCTCGCCCGCGTGGTGCGTCGTGTTCTTTGAGGGGTCGTTCGCGCTGGGGGTGCTCATGGCGCTCACCGAGCTCGTCTCGTGGTGGGTCGTGCCGGTGCTGCCGGTGGCGGTGGCGGCGATGGTGAAGCTCAACGACGTGGTCGCGGGGGCCGCGGAACGCGGCCGGTGAAGCGCGGAGGCCCCGGCGGACCGTGCGGTCCATCGGGGCCTCGCTGTGAAGCTCTGCGGTCGGGCGGGCCTGTGATCAGGCGGCCTGAGCCAGCTTGTTGTAAGCCGCAGCCATCTTCGACTTGCGCTGGGCGGCCTGGTTCTTGTGGATGACACCCTTCGAGGAGGCCTTGTCCAGCTCTCGGCTGGCGGCCTGCAGGTGGATGCCGGCGGCGGTGACGTCACCGGTGGCCGCCGACTCACGGAACTTCCGGATGGCGGTCTTCAGCGACGACTTCACAGCCTTGTTGCGCATCCGGCGCTTCTCGTTCTGCCGGTTGCGCTTTTCCTTGGACTTAATGTTCGCCACGCGTGAAGCCTCAGTCTCGTGATTACTTGGTTCCTAACAAACCGCGTCGGGCGCAGGGCGCGCTCCGCGCGACTGCCAACGTTACCAGGAGCCGAGAAGGGCACACGGCCTGGCATCCCGGCCGCGAGCCAGGTTACACCAGGTCGGGCGTGTCGCGCGCACCCGGTCCTCCGGAGCGCCCGGGAGGGTCCGCGGCGGCGCCGCCGCGCCGGTGTCGCGCGTCTCACCGCAGCATCCCCCGGCCCGCCAGCGCGGGCAGGAACACCATGTCGACGATCTCGGCGATCGACTCGTCGGGCACCGCGCCGTTGAGGATGAACTCGTTGCGCAGCAAGTCGATCGGCAGTCGCCGGAGCCGTTCGTCCAATCCGTCGAGCGTGACCTCGCCGCGCTCTTCGGCGCGGGCGAGCACGTCGGTCATGAGATCGCGGAGGCGGCCGATGAGCTGTTTGACGACCTTCTCGTTCACCTCCTGGTTGTGGACGACCTCGGTGAGGATGCCGAGCATCGGCTCGCGCCCCACGGTGAGCAAGCGCTGGCGCATGAGTTTGAGCAGGCTCACGGTGTCGTCGCGGAGCGTGCCGGCGTCGGGGACGGCCTCGGCGTCGGGGAGCCGGTAGAGGGCGGCGGCGACCAGGAGTTCGGCCCGGCCCCGCCAGCGCCGGTACAGCACCGGCTTGCTGGTGCCCGCCCGCTTGGCGACGCGCTCCATGGTGACCGCCTCGGGGCCGCCTTCCCGCAGCTCGGTCCAGACCGCTTCGAGGATCGCCGTCTCGAGCTCCTTCCCGCGGCGCCGGGTCCGTTGCTCCCGTGCCATGTCCACCCCCCACTAGATACTGGCCGTTTCTTATGTTATACCTGAACGAGGAATTAGATACGATCCGTATCTTACGGACGATTGGAAGCCGTCATGGAGACCACCGCACCTTCCGAACCCACCCACACCCCCGCCGGCCGCCTCGCCGGCCTCGTCCTCGGCCTGACCCTCATCGTCAGCGTCCTCACCGTCGCCTTCGCCTGGCCCTCCTCCAACACCGGCCCCGAAGGCGTGCCCATCGCCGTCATCGGGCCGCCCGAGGCCGCCGCGCAGGTCGCCGACCGGCTCGACGCCGCCGAGCCCGGCGGGTTCGACGTCGTCGCCGCGGCCGACCCCGGCGAGGCCGTCGAGATGATCGAGCACCGCGAGGTCTACGCCGCCCTCGCCCTCGCCCCCGACGGCGTCCGCCTCTACACCGCGAGCGCCGCCTCGCCCGCGGTCGCCCGCCTGGTCGGCGGCATCGCCGAGCAGACGGCCGCCGCGGCGGGCGAGGCCGCCGGACAGCCCGGGTCCGTCCCGGTCACCGTCGAGGACGTCGTCCCGATGCCCGAGGACGACCCGAACGGCGCGGGGCTCGCCGCCTCGGCGCTGCCGATGGCCGCGGGCGGCATCATCATCGCCGCGCTCATCGCCACGGCCGTGCGCGGCTCGGGCCGCCAGGCCGCCGCCGCGGCCCTCGCGCCGCTCGCCGTCGGCGCCGCCATCGCGGGCATCCTGTTCTGGCTCGGCTCGGTCGAGGGCGGGTACTGGGCCGTCGCCGGAGCGGTCGCGCTGGCGCTGCTCGCCGCCTCCTGGACCGTGCTCGGCCTGACCAAGCTGCTCGGCCGCGCCGGCACCGTCCTCGGCGCCGTCGCGATCATGCTCGTCGGCAACCCGCTCTCGGGCCTGACCAGCGCCCCCGAGCTGCTGCCCGCCCCCCTCGGCGAGGCGGGCCAGTACCTGACGCCGGGCGCGGGGGCGACGCTGCTGCGGTCGGTCGCCTTCTTCGAGGGCCACGGGGCGCAGGCCGCGGCCGCGGTCCTGGCCGCATGGCTCGCCGGAGGCGTCGTGCTGTTCGTCGTCGGCGCGGTCCGGGCCAAGGCCAGGGCGACCGCGGCCCCCGCGCCCGAGCCCGAGGCGGCCGCGGTCTGAGGCCCCGGCACCGCCGCCCCCGCTCCCGCCGCGGGGCGGCGGCGCCGGGCCCCGCCGAACCAGGGGTGGCGGAGACGGCCTTCTTCGTCGGGTGGTCGGGCAGGCCCGGGTGCGTAGGGCAGAATTGGGGCGCCCCCACACGAGCAGCGCCGGTTCACGGCCTGCAAGTCTCGCCGAGAAGGAAGGCCACCGTGACGAACGCGCCAGGCTCGACCACTCCGGAGTCGATCCGGAACTTCTGCATCATCGCGCACATCGACCACGGCAAGTCGACGCTGGCCGACCGGATGCTGCAGATCACCGAGGTCGTCGACGCCCGCAAGATGCGCGCGCAGTACCTCGACCGGATGGACATCGAGCGCGAGCGCGGCATCACCGTCAAATCGCAGGCCGTCCGGATGCCGTGGACCGCCCGCTCGGGCGAGGCCGAGGGCGACCAGTTCGTGCTCAACATGATCGACACCCCCGGCCACGTGGACTTCACCTATGAGGTCTCGCGCTCCCTGGCCGCCTGCGAGGGCGCGATCCTCCTGGTCGACGCCGCCCAGGGCATCGAGGCGCAGACCCTCGCGAACCTCTACCTCGCCATGGGCAACGACCTGACGATCATCCCGGTGCTCAACAAGATCGACCTCCCCTCGGCCGACCCCGACCGGTACGCCGCGGAACTGGCGAACCTCATCGGCTGCTCCCCCGAGGACGTCTTCCGCGTCTCGGGCAAGACCGGCGAGGGCGTCCCCGAACTGCTCGACGCCATCGTCGAGCAGATCCCCGCCCCGACCGGCGAGGCCGACGCCCCGCCGCGGGCGCTCATCTTCGACTCCGTCTACGACATCTACCGAGGCGTGATCACCTACATCCGCGTCGTCGACGGCAAGCTCAAGGCCCGCGACCGCATCCGCATGATGTCGACCCGGGCCGACCACGAGCTGCTGGAGATCGGCGTCATCAGCCCCGAGCCCGCCGCCGGGAAGGCGCTCGGCGTCGGCGAGGTGGGCTACCTCATCACCGGCGTCAAGGACGTGCGCCAGTCCAAGGTCGGCGACACCGTCACCGACGAGCGCAGGCCCGCCGAGCAGGCGCTGCCCGGCTACACCGTGGCCAAGCCGATGGTCTTCTCCGGGCTCTACCCGATCGACGGCTCCGACTACGGGAACCTGCGCGAGGCGCTCGACAAGCTCCAGCTCAACGACGCCGCGCTCCAGTTCGAGCCCGAGACCTCGGCGGCGCTCGGCTTCGGCTTCCGCGTGGGCTTCCTGGGCCTGCTGCACCTGGAGATCATCCGCGAGCGCCTGGAGCGCGAGTTCAACCTGGACCTGATCTCCACGGCCCCGAACGTGGTCTACCAGGTGACGATGGAGGACGGCGAGGAGGTCGAGGTCACCAACCCCTCGGAGTTCCCCGAGGGGAAGATCTCGCAGATCACCGAGCCGATCGTCAGGGCCACGGTCCTGACGCCCACCGAGTACATCGGCCCGGTCATGGAGCTGTGCCAGTCGCGGCGCGGCGTCCAGGAGGGCATGGACTACCTCTCGACCGACCGCGTCGAGATCCGCTACACGCTGCCGCTGGCCGAGATCGTGTTCGACTTTTTCGACCAGTTGAAGAGCCGCACCAAGGGCTACGCCTCGCTCGACTACGAGATCGAGGGCGCCCAGAGCGCCGACCTGGTGAAGGTCGACATCCTCCTCCAGGGCGAGCGGGTGGACGCGTTCGCCGCGATCGTCCACAAGGACCAGGCGTACGCGTACGGCGTCAAGCTCGCCGAGCGGCTCAAGAAGCTCATCCCGCGCCAGCAGTTCGAGGTGCCCATCCAGGCCGCGATCGGCTCGCGCATCATCGCCCGCGAGAACATCCGCGCGCTGCGCAAGGACGTCCTCGCCAAGTGCTACGGCGGCGACATCTCCCGCAAGCGCAAGCTCCTGGAGAAGCAGAAGGAGGGCAAGAAGCGGATGAAGACCGTCGGGCGCGTCGAGGTCCCGCAGGACGCCTTCATCGCCGCCCTGCGCACCGACGAGAACTGACGGGACGAATCACCGGTACGGGTGAGGGGGAGGGCGCCGCGGCGCCCTCCCCCTCACCCGTACCGGGCCGCTACTGCTGCGGGTGGCCCTGGCCCGACGGCGGCTGCTGGTGGCCCTGCTGCCCGGGAGGCTGCTGCGGGTGGCCCTGCCCCGGAGCCGGCGGCTGGTGCGGGTAGCCCTGCGGCTGCCCGGGCACCGCAGGCGGACGGGAGGGCCGGTTCCCCGGCTTCGAGAGCAGCCACTGGTGCACCTCGGGCTGGAACACCAGGGCGAACATCGCGCCGACGGCCGCGAGCCGGGCCAGGCCCAGCAGGGCGCCGAGGGCGGCGTACCAGCCCAGGCCCCAGCCGCCGAAGAAGCCGAACAGGCTGAAGAAGCCGAGGATGCCGAAGCCGATCAGCAGCGGGTTGCGCGGGTCGGCGGCGCCGAACACGCCCAGCTTCTCCTTGGCGACGAACCAGGCGATCACCGCGGAGAGGCCGTGGAAGGCCAGCCCCACGATGCCCGAGACCACGATGAAGCCGGTGGAGAGCCACCACGGCGCCGTGGCCACGGCGACGATCGAGAACATGAGCATCAGCACGGACGCGGCCAGGTAGCCCCACAGGGCCTGCGTCAGCCAGTTGACCTTCACCGGGCGCGCCGGGTTCGGTTTGATCCCGAACTCGACCAGCGGGTCCGATGAGGAGGGCGGCTGCTGCGGCTGCCCTGAGGGGGGTGGGTAGGTCATCGTCGTCTCTCCGGGGTTGAACGGGCAAGGTCTTCAGGCACACTCTAGCCCTTCCGTGCGAGCCGCAGGGTACGGAAAAACGGCGCATACCCAGGCCTAACGCTGCAATACGCGCCGTTTTCGCGACGGAGACGAGGCCGTCGTACCGCATGGCGGGACGGCCCGTGGGAATCAGTGGAGCGCGTCGTCGGCGTTCTCGTCGGAGCCGGCGAACGGGTCGGTCGACTCGGTCGTCCGCGACGACTCCGGCGGCCGGTCGTAGGTCTGGTGCAGCGTGCGGTCGCCGTCGGCGACGGTGTAGGAGCGGCGGACGTACGCCCCCGAGTCCTGCTCGGTCACGATCGGCACGACCTGGAAGTCGACGTCGAGCTGGTCGGGCGTGATCGTCGCGTGCACCCACCCGCGCTGGGCGTTGCGGAACTTGATGTGCGGGTTGATCCGCAGCGCCTCGTTGTCCTCGGGCACCGAGTCGACGCCGTTGCCGCCGGAGGTGATCGACGTGGTCACCAGCTCCACGCCCACCCGCTCGGAGTCGGGGTCGTCGAAGTCGGCCAGGAGCTCGGAGGCCCAGTGGGTGTGCACGTCGCCGGTGAGGACCACCGGGTTGCGCACCCCCGCCTCCCGCCAGCCCTGGACGATCCGGTCCCGGGAGGCGGTGTAGCCGTCCCAGCCGTCCATGCTGGTGCGCTTGATCGGGCCGGCGTCGGCGTCGCGCTGCGCGAAGAACACCTGCTGGCCCAGGACGTCCCAGCGGGCCTGCGAGGACTGGAAGCCCTCGATGAGCCAGTCCTCCTGCTCGTCGCCGGTGATCGAGCGCTTCTCGTCCCACGCCTCGGCGCAGTCGTCGTTCCAGCCGTCGCCGCACGCCTGGTCGTCGCGGTACTGGCGGGTGTCGAGCATGTGGAAGCGCGCGAGCCGCCCCCACTCGACGCGCCGGTACAGCTGCATGTCGATGCCCTCGGGCACCGAGGAGCGGCGCAGCGGCATGTTCTCCCAGTACGCCTGGAAGGCCGCGGCCCGGCGCGCCAGGAAGTCCGCGGGGGCGGGCGTGTCGGAGCCGTCCTCGGGGACCTCGTCGGCCCAGTTGTTCTCGGTCTCGTGGTCGTCCCACACCACCAGCCACGGCGCGACGGCGTGCGCGGCCTGGAGGTCGGGGTCGGTCTTGTACTGGGCATGGCGCTGCCGGTAGTTCGCGAGGGTCACCGTCTCGGGGCCCGCGTGGTCGCGGACGTTCCCGTCGGGGGAGGTGTAGACGTCCTTCTTGTACTCGTACTGGTAGTCGCCCAGGTGGAGGATGAGGTCGGGGGAGGACTCGGCCATGTGCCGGTAGGCGGTGAAGTAGCCGTGCTCGTACTGCGAGCAGGAGGCGAACGCCATGCGCAGCTGCTCGGGCATCGTGCCCGGAGCGGGGGCTGTGCGGGTCCGCGCGGTCGGGGAGACCCACCGGCCGGCCTTGAACCGGTAGTAGTACTCGGTGTCGGCGTCCAGGCCCTCCAGTTCGACGTGGACGCTGTGGCCCTGCTCGGGGCGGGCCCGCTCGCGGCCGGAGGCGACGCGGCGGCGGAAGCGCTCGTCGGTCGCCACCTCCCACGAGACGTCGAAGACGGCGTCGGGCATGCCGCCCATGCCGTCCTCGGCGAGCGGCTCGGTGGCCAGGCGGGTCCACAGGACCACCCCGTCGGGGGCCGGGTCGCCCGAGGCGACGCCGAGCGTGAACGGGTCGTTCTCGAGCCGGTGGTGGCGGCGCCCGTCGGCCCAGGCGGCGGACGGGACGGTCGTGGCGGCGGCAGCCGCCGAGGACGCGAGCAGGATTCGGCGGGAAACGTGCATGGAGACCTCGCTTGCGCAGGAGCGAACGGATGGGTCCATCCAGCCCAGCAAGCGCAGTTGCACCCGCAGGGAAACATGGATAGCTGCCCGGTGAATCACGGGCGAATACTGGCGAATAGTGACAAGCCGACTACACGCACTGTAACCAGATTGAAAGGTGTTGCACCGGTGTTCAGTGAACTAACCGGACATCGCCGTTCGGTCCGCCGGGACCGCCCCGATCCGTTCGGCGGGGCGCGGCCCGGCCGCGGGGCCTGCGCGGGCGCGGCGACCCGGCCGCGCCCGGCGGCTCACTCCTCGGCGGTCCCCAAGGTGACGACCACCGTGGACTCGTCGGCGGCGGCGACCTCGGCGACCTCGCCGTCGGGCGTCACCCAGCCGTCCTCGCCGGGCTCCCAGCGCGTCCCGGCGTACTCGACCGAGGCGATGTCGAACTCGTGGGACTTCGCCACGGCCCACGAGGCCCCGTTCCAGCCCGAGACCGCGTCGTCGGCGGCGATGGTGACCACCCGGCCGTCGGCGGTCGCGGCCTCGACGCCCCACTGGTAGGCGTACGCCTCGGCGAGCGCGGCGGCGTCGGGCGCGTCCTCCCCGGCCTTGCCGCCGATGCACGTCACGCCCGCCTCCTCGCCCCCGGCGAACGCCGCGGCGACGGTGAGGCCGTGGCCTTCCCACTGCTCGTAGAGGTCGGGGTGGGCGCTGATCTGGACGGCCTGCGCGGCGTCGCCGATCGCCATCTCCTCCCAGCCGTCGGTGCGCCGCAGCTTCTCGTAGAACTTGAACGAGGCGTAGACCGGGTCGAGGATCTCCTCCTCGGTGCCCCAGCCCATGCTGGGGCGCTGCTGGAACAGCCCGATCGAGTCACGGTCGCCGTAGTCGATGTTCTCCAGCTTCGACTCCTGGAGCGCCGTGGCGATCGCGACCGCGACGGCCCGCTCGTCCATCCCGTCGCGCAGCCCGACGGCGGCGATCGTGGAGGCGTGGAAGGTCTGCTCCGCGGTCAGGTGCAGCGGCTCGGCCGTGCCGCCGATGAAGCACCCGGTCGGCTTCGGGGAGAGCATCTCGTCGACGGTGTCGGAGCAGCCGGTGGCGAGACCGGCCGCCAGCGCCAGCGCGAGTACGGCGGGAACGGGGCGCAACGTGCCTCCTGTCTGGTGGGGGAGCACTTAATGTACCCAGGAGGGGGCGCGCTTCTCAATGAACGAACGGACACCTTCGCGTCCTTCGTCCGAGAAGAAGTACTCGGCCGTCAGGGCCGCCGCCGAGCGGAGCTGACCCCTCAGTTCCGGACCCGCCGTCAATCGCTTGACCCCTGCAAGGGCCGAGGGGCCGCCGCGCAGCAGCTGAGAGGCAGCCCATGCAAGCTCCCCTGACGGGTCCTCCGCGTTCTCGACCTCCATGTCGCACACGCCGTATCTCACGGCGGCGTCGCCCTGCATGGTCTCCGCCGTGAGGAAGAGCTGACGCATGAGGGCCGGGCTGAGCCTGCGCGCCACCACCGGGGCGATCACCGCGGGCACCACGCCCAAGCGGACCTCTCCGAACGAGACGTTGGCCGCCGTGGCGATCAATGCGATGTCCGCCGCCGCCAGCAGGCCGGTCCCCCCTCCCCTCGCCGAACCGCAGGCGAGTGCGATGACCGGTTTGGGAGCTTCGACGACGTCGGCGAGGAGCTCGGCCAGATGCGCGGCAGGGAGCCCGTCGAGGTCGGTGGCCGCGGCCGATTCGGTCAAGTCGGCGCCAGCGCAGAAAACCGGACCGGAGTGGTCGAGGACGATGGCACGGACCTCGGGATCGGCCGAGGCACGGGCGATTGCCGCCCTCAGCTGCGCGATCATCGCGAGCGAGAGCGCGTTGCGGCGTTCGGGGTTGTCGAGGGTCACGGTCGCCACCTTGTGAGCGGCCCGATACCGGATGAGCGCGTCATTGCTTTCCACGCCAGTACCGTAGTCGGCGTGTCCATCGAAGCCATAACCGCCGCCGCGCAATCGCCCGAGATCGCCCGAGAGGGGTTCGGGTTCTACGTCCACGTCCCGTTCTGCGTCTCCCGCTGCGGCTACTGCGACTTCAACACCTACACGGCCGCCGAGCTCGGCGCGGGCGTCTCCCGGGAGACCTACGCGGGCATCGTCCGCGCCGAGATCCGCGCCGCCGCGAAACGGTTCGACCCCCCGCCGCGCGTGGACACCGTGTTCTTCGGCGGCGGCACCCCCACGCTGCTGCCCGCCGCCGACCTGGCCGCGATCCTCGCCGAGATCGACGCCGCCTTCGGGCTCGCGCCCGGCGCCGAGGTCACCACCGAGGCCAACCCCGAATCGGTCGACGCCGACTACCTCGCCGAACTGCGCGCCTCGGGCTTCACACGCCTGTCGGTCGGCATGCAGTCGACCGCGCCGCACGTCCTCAAGGTCCTCGACCGCGAGCACTCCCCGGACAAGGCCCTCGCCGCCGTCGACCACGCCCGCAAGGCCGGCTTCGCGCACGTCAGCCTCGACCTCATCTACGGCACGCCCGGCGAGAGCGAGGCCGACTTCGCCGCCACCCTCAAGGCCGCCGTCGACTCCGGGGTCGACCACGTCTCGGCCTACGCCCTCATCGTCGAGGACGGCACGCAACTGGCCCGGCGCATCCGCTCCGGCCGCGTGCCCCACCCCTCCGACGACGTGGCCGCCGACCGGTACCTCGCGGCCGAGGCGGCCCTGACCGACGCCGGGTTCTCCTGGTACGAGGTCTCCAACTGGGCCAGGACGCCCGAGGCGCGCTGCCGCCACAACCTCCTGTACTGGGAGGGCGGCCACTGGTGGGGCGCCGGGCCCGGCGCCCACTCGCACCTGCCGGGCGTGCGCTGGTGGAACCACAAGCACCCCTCCACGTACGCCGCCGCGCTCGCCGGGGACATTCCGCTCGCCGGGTCCGAAACCCTCACCGACGAAGAACGGTATCTGGAGCGAATTCTGCTCCGAACGCGACTCAGTGTCGGATTGCCGGTATCGTGGCTGCGTACCGATGGCAGAGCGGCCGCGCAGCAGGTCGTCGCCGATGACCTCGCCGTCATCGAGGACGGCCGCCTACGCCTCACCTTGCGCGGCCGACTGCTCGCCGACGCGGTCGTGAGGGATCTCACGGCCTAGCCCGGCGACCGCCGACAGCCCGACAGCCGGAGCCCGCACCAATGCACCACGCACGCCCGTCCAGCCGCCCACTGCCCCGCCGCGGCGTCCTCGCCGGAGCCGCCGCAGGCATCGTCCTCACCGCCGCCGCCTGCTCCGAAGAGGAGCCGCCCCCCGTCGACGAGGGCGGCGCCGGCGCCGCCGAGGAGAGCCCCTCGCCCTCCCCCTCGCCCGAGCCGCCCCGCTCGATCACCATCACCCACATCGGCGACACCTTCCCCGGCTCCTACCCCGACCAGATGGCCGCCGACGAGGGCGCGAGCTTCTTCAGCGAGGTCGAGGCCGAACTCACCGGCGACGTCGTCATCGCCAACATGGAAGGCGCCCTCTCCACCCTCGAGTTCGACAAGTGCGGCGGCGGCAGCTGCATCTACTTCCGCCTCCCCGGCGAATACGCCCAGGTCTTCGCCGACGCCGGCATCCACGTCCTCAACCAGGCCAACAACCACGGCTGGGACGCCGGACCCGACGGCGCCACCGAGACCCAGGACGCCGTCCGCGCCGCCGGGATGGAGATCACCGGCATCAAGGACGAGGTCGCCTACGTCGAGGTCGACGGCCTGACCGTCGGCATCGTCGGCTTCGCGCCCTACACCTTCTACACCGACGTGCGCGACCTCGACGCCGTGACCGCCCTGGTCAGCGAAGCGAAATCCCAGGCCGACCTGGTCGTCGCCACCGCCCACCTCGGCGCCGAGGGCTCCGACCAGATGCACACCCCCGAAGGCACCGAGACCTACTACGGCGAGGACCGCGGCGACACCCGCGCCTTCGCCCACGCCTGCGTCGACGCCGGCGCCGACCTCGTCGTCGGCCACGGCCCCCACGTCCTGCGCGGCATGGAGCTCTACAACGGCAAGCTCATCGCCTACTCCCTGGGCAACTTCGGCGGCGGCCAGAAGCTGTTCAGCACCGACGGCCCCCTCGGCGTCTCCGGCATCCTCAAGGTCACCCTCAGCGAGGAGGGCGCCATCGAAGGCGGCCAGCTCGTCCCCACCCGGATGGACCACGACAACGGCTACCCGCTGCTCGACGCCGACGGCGAGGCGATCGGCACGATCAACGACCTCGCCGGGGACTTCGGCGAGAACGCGGTCACCCTCGACGACTCCGGCGCGCTCGTCATACCCGGCGCCTGACGCCGCCCCCGAGGGCCGCCGCCGGATCGGCCCCGCCCTGCTCGGGCGGGCACCCCGTAGACTGGCACTCTGAGACCGGGAGTGCCAAAATTGAGTCCGGTCGGGTGAAGGCGCGACGGGAGAGCGAAGGGACGTGGCATCGATGGACGATCGCAAACTCGAAGTGCTGCGCGCCATCGTCGAGGACTACGTCGCCACCCAGGAGCCGGTGGGCTCCAAGGCGGTGGCGCAGCGCCACGCCCTCGGCGTCTCCGCGGCCACCGTCCGCAACGACATGGCCTACCTCGAAGAGGCCGGCTACATCCACCAGCCGCACACCTCGGCCGGACGCATCCCCACCGACAAGGGCTACCGGCTGTTCGTCGACCGGCTCGGCAAGATCAAGCCGCTCTCGACCGCCGAGCGCCGGGCCGTCCACCGCTTCCTCGCCGAAGCGCTCGACCTCGACGACGTCGTCACCCGCACCGTCCGCCTGCTGTCCCAGCTGACCCACCAGGTCGCCGTGGTCCAGTACCCCAGCCTCAACCGCTCGACGGTGCGCCACCTCGAACTCGTCGCGCTCACCCCAACCCGGGTCATGCTCGTCATGATCACCGACACCGGCCGCGTCGAGCAGCGCCAGCTCGAACTGCCCGCCGAACTCGCCGAAGACGACGTCCTCGAACTGCGGCGGCTCATCAACGAGCAGCTCCAGGGCAAACCGCTCGCGGACGCGCCGCGCACCATCGTCGAACTCGCCGAACTGGCCCGCCCCGAGCTGCGGTCCTCGGCCTCGGCCCTGGCGCGCGTCCTGCTGGAGACCGTCGTCTCCCGCGCCGACGAGCGCGTCGCCGTCGCCGGAGCGGCCAACCTCACCCGCCACACGGCCTACTTCGCCGGATCACTGCGGCCCATCCTCGAAGCGCTGGAAGAGGAAGTGGTCCTCATGCAGCTGCTCGGCCACACCGACTCGGGCGCGATGCTGACCGTCCGCATCGGCGACGAGAACGAGATCGACGACTTCCGCGAGACCGCCGTGGTCACCGCCGGGTACGGCCCCGGCGCCGTGGTCGGGCACATGGGCGTGGTCGGGCCGACCCGCATGGACTACCCGGGCACGATCGCGGCCGTGCGGGCCGTGGCCCGCTACGTCTCAGAGATTTTGGAACAGAACCGCTGACAAGGGACTAATGAGAGCGCACGTGGCTAAGGACTACTACGGCATCCTCGGTGTCGACAAGAACGCCTCCGAAGACGACCTGAAGAAGGCGTACCGGAAACTGGCGCGCAAGTACCACCCCGACGTCAGCGACGAACCGGACGCCCAAGAACGGCTCCAGGAGATCAACGCCGCCTTCGAGGTCCTCATGGACCCGCAGAAGCGCGCCATCGTCGACGCCGGCGGCGACCCCTACGACCGCATGGCCGGGGGCGGCCCGGGCGGCGCCGGCCCCTTCATGGGCTTCGAGGACATCATGGACGCCTTCTTCGGCGGCTCCATGGGCGGCTTCGGCCGCCGCGGCCCCCGGTCGCGCACCCGCCCCGGCAACGACGCGCTCCTGCGCCTCGACCTCGACCTCGACGAGGTCGCCTTCGGCACCGAGTCGCCCATCACCGTCGACACCGCGATCGTGTGCGACGAATGCGACGGCTCCTGCACCGAGGGCGACGCCGAGCCCCAGACGTGCACCACCTGCGGCGGCTCGGGCGAGGTCCAGGTCGTGCAGCGCACCATCCTCGGCCAGGTCCGCACCGCCAGGCCCTGCTCGGCCTGCTCGGGCTACGGCAGCATCATCACCGACCCGTGCCGCAAGTGCGGCGGCGAGGGCCGCGTGCGCTCGCGGCGGCACATCACCGTCAAGGTGCCCGCCGGCGTCGAGGACGGGATGCGCATCCGCCTCTCGGGCGAAGGCGAGGTCGGCCCCGGCGGCGGCCCCGCCGGAGACCTGTACGTCGAGGTCCACGAGAAGCCGCACGAGGTCTTCACCCGCGAAGGCTCGGACCTGCGCTGCCGCGTCCGCGTGCCGATGACGCAGGCGGCGCTGGGCACCAAGCTCAACGTCCACACCCTCGACGCCAAGGTCGAGGTCGAAGTCGCCCCCGGCACCCAGCCCGGCACCGTCAAGAAGGTCCGCGGCCAGGGCGTGCCGAAGCTGCGCGGCGGCGGCATCAGGGGCGACCTGTTCGTCGAACTGGACGTGCGCACGCCCACCAAGCTCGACAACGAGCAGGAGGAACTGCTCAAGAAGTTCGCCACCCTCCGCGACGAGGAGATCCGCGAGGTCAAGTCCGGCAGCGGGTTCTTCAGCAAGATGCGGGACGCCTTCAACGGGCACGCCTAGCGTCCGGGAACGGGCCCGGCGACGGCCGGGCCCCTTCCCCTCTAGACTGCTGCCGTGGATTCGGTCTTCCTCGTCGACGCCCTGCCCGCGGGCGACGCCTTCGTCCTCGACGGCCCCGAAGGGCACCACGCCGCCGACGTCCAGCGCCTCCAGCCCGGCGAGACGCTGACCCTCTCGGACGGCGCGGGCGGGCTCGCCCGCGCCCGCGTGTCAGGCGCCGAACGCGGCAGCCTCGCCCTCGAGATCCTCGAACGGCGCGCCGTGCCCGCCCCCGACCCGAAGCTGACCGTCGTCCAGGCCCTCCCCAAGGGCGACCGGGGCGAGCGCGCCGTGCAGATGCTCACCGAGATCGGCGTCGACGAAGTGATCCCCTGGGCCGCCGCGCGGTCCATCACCCAGTGGAAGGGGCCCCGCGGCGACAAGGCCCGCGCCAAATGGACCGCCACGGCCCGCGAGGCCGCCAAGCAGGCCCGCCGCGCCCACCTCGCGCACGTCGCCGAACTCCACACCACCAAGCGCCTGATCGCCCGGCTGCGCGAAGCGACCCGGGTGCTCGTCCTCCACGAAGAGGCCCAGCGGCCCCTGTCCACCGCCGACCTCGCCGACTCCGGCGAGATCGCCCTCGTCATCGGCCCCGAAGGCTCCATCAGCCCCCACGAGCTGGACGCGCTGCGCGAGTTCGGCGAACCGGTCCGCCTGGGCCGGACCGTCCTGCGCACCTCCACCGCCGGGCCCGCGGCCCTCGCCGTCCTCCAGGCCCGCCTGGGCCGCTGGTAGCGCCCCGCGCGCGGCCCGCCGCGGCGGGCGGTGGCTAGGATCGACCGCATGAACGACCCGGACTGCCTGTTCTGCAAGATCGTCGCCGGTCAGATCCCCTCCACGAAGGTGCTGGAGACCGACCGCGTGCTCGCCTTCCGCGACATCAAGCCCGCCGCCCCCGTCCACGTGCTGGTGATCCCCAAGGACCACCACGCGAACGTCGCCGAACTGGTACGCGCCGACGCCGGACTGGCCGCCGAGGTCCTCGCGGCCGCCGCCGACGTCGCCGACGCCGAGGGCGTCACCGCGCCCGGCTGGCGCCTGCTCGCCAACTCCGGCGACGACGCCGGACAAGAAGTGCACCACGTGCACCTCCACGTGTTCGGCGGCAGACCGCTCGGACCGATGCTTTCGGCCTGAAACCTCCGCGCAGGACCGTTTTCACGTTGTCTCGCGCCCTGAGCAGGATCTACCATTGAGCCATGCCCGAGCGGCCCACGCCAGGCCGCGGTTCGACTCCCAGGGGAAGCAGGTGGCGAACAGCCCGCAAGGGCGAAGCCTATGACCGACCGCTCTACGCCAACCGGCCAGATCACCTCGACGATCACCGTCGCCGACCAGCGGGCGCTCATGGCCCTGCTCGGCCGCGCGGACGAGAACCTCCGGTACATCGAACGCCGCCACGGCGGCGTCGACCTCCACGTCCGCGGGGACACCATCACCATCACCGGCGTCAACGGCGAAGCCCACGCGACCGAACGACTCGTGAAGGAGCTGCTCGCCTTGATCGAGAACGGTGAGAACGTCGATCCCGACATCATCAGGCGCACCGAGAACCTGCTGCAGGCGGCCCCCGCCGAGCGGCCGGTGGACGTCTTCACCCACAACATCGTCTCCAGGCGCGGCAAGTCGATCCGGCCCAAGACCATCGGCCAGAAACGCTACGTCGAGGCCATCGACGGCCACACCATCGTCTTCGGCATCGGCCCGGCGGGCACCGGCAAGACCTACCTGGCCATGGCCAAGGCCGTGCAGGCCCTCCAGGCCAAGGAGGTCACCCGGATCATCCTGACCCGGCCCGCCGTCGAGGCCGGCGAGAAGCTCGGCTTCCTCCCCGGCACCCTCGGCGAGAAGATCGACCCGTACCTGCGCCCCCTCTACGACGCCCTGCACGACATGCTCGACCCCGGCTCCATCCCCAAGCTCATGGAGTCCGGCACCATCGAGGTCGCGCCCCTGGCGTACATGAGGGGCCGTACCCTGAACGACGCGTTCATCATCCTCGACGAGGCGCAGAACACCACCCCTGAGCAGATGAAGATGTTCCTCACGCGCCTGGGCTTCGGCTCCCAGATTGTCGTCACCGGCGACGTCACCCAGGTCGACCTGCCCGGCAGCACCGCCTCGGGGCTGCGGGTCGTGCGCGACATCCTCGACGGCGTCGACGACGTGTACTTCGCCTCGCTCTCGGCGCAGGACGTCGTCAGGCACCAGCTCGTCAGCGATATCGTGAACGCCTACGAACGCTGGGACGCCGGGCGCGGCGACGCCAAGAAGGGACATCGGGGAAGCAGTGGGCATCGAGATCATCAATGAGTCCGACCACGAGGTCGACGAGGCGGGCATCACCGCCGTCGCCGGCTTCGCGCTGACCGAGATGGGCGTCAACCCGCTCGCCGAACTCTCGATCCTCGTCGTCGGCCTCGACCACATGACCGAACTCAACCGCCGCTGGATGGGCGGCACCGGCCCCACCGACGTCCTCTCGTTCCCGATGGACGACGCCATGCCGCCCAAGCCCGACGCCGTCGAACCGACCATGCCGGTCCTCGGCGACCTCGTGCTCTCGCCCGACGTCGCCGCCTCCCAGGCCAAGGACGCCGGGCACTCCACCGCCGACGAGCTCGACATGCTCACCGTCCACGGGGTGCTCCACATCCTCGGCTACGACCACGCCGAACCCGACCAGGCCAAGGAGATGTTCGGCCTCCAGAACCGGCTGCTCGAGTCCTGGCGCGCGAAACGCCGGGCCGCCCAGAGCGCGGAGAGTTAGGGCCCGATGGGTTCCGCCTACACCCTGCTGGCCGCGGCCGTCACCCTCATCTTCATCGCCGGGCTCGCGGCCATGGTCGACGCGGCGCTCACCACTGTCTCGCCGGCCCGCTCGGCCGAACTCGCCGAGCAGCGCAGGCGGGGCGCCGCGGCTCTCGTCCGCATCACCGGCGACCTCCCCAAGCACCTGAACCTCTTGATCCTGCTGCGCGTCGCCTGCGAGGCCACCGCGATCGCCCTGGTCGCCGTCGTGGCCTTCCACGCCTGGAACGCCTCATGGCTCGCGGTGGGCCTCGCCGCCGCGCTCATGAC
Organism: Glycomyces sp.; assembly: GCA_035765105.1. GTDB lineage: Bacteria > Actinomycetota > Actinomycetes > Mycobacteriales > Micromonosporaceae > Glycomyces. The sequence continues at coordinate 4,096 of DASTYG010000099.1, read as the reverse complement.
GGTGGTGTCCTTCGTGGTCATCGGGGTCGGACCGCGCACCCTCGGCAAGCAGCACGCCTACCCGATAGGGCTCGCCAGCGCCGGGCCGGTCTACCTGCTGGGCACCGCGCTCGGCCCGCTCGCGCGGCTGCTCATCCTCGTCGGCAACGCCGTCACGCCCGGCCGGGGCTTCCGGGAGGGCCCCTTCGCCACCTCGCCGATCGAGATCCGCGAGATGGTCGACGCCGCCGAGGCGTCGGGGACGGTCGACCACGACGAGCGCGACATGATCGCCTCGGTCTTCGCCCTCGGCGACACCGTGGCCCGCGAGGTCATGGTGCCGCGCACCGCGATGGTGTGGGTCTCGGCCGACCTGACCGCCGAGGAGGCCAAGCAGGTCGCGCTGCGCTCGGGCTTCTCGCGCATCCCGGTGATCGGCGAGGACCTCGACGACATCCGCGGCGTCGCCTACCTCAAGGACCTCGCCCGGCTCCGCGACGCCGGGCACCCGGTGTCCGAGGCGATGCGCGCGGTCTCGTTCGTGCCCGACTCCAAGCCGGTCGACGACCTGCTGCGGGAGATGCAGACCGCGCGCACCCACATCGCGATGGTCGTCGACGAGTACGGCGGCACCGCGGGCCTGGTGACCATCGAGGACATCCTGGAGGAGATCGTCGGCGAGATCACCGACGAGTACGACGGCGACGAGCTGCCGCCGGTCGCCTGGCTCGACGACGGCTCCGCGCGCGTCACCGCGCGGCTGTCGGTGGCCGACCTCGCCGAGCTGTTCGACGACGTCGAGCTGCCGGAGGTCGACGTCGACACCGTGGCCGGGCTGCTCGCCCACGAGCTGGGGAAGGTCCCGCTCGCCGGCGACCGGGCCCTCCTGGCCGGGCTCGAACTGACCGCGGAGGGTACCGTTGGCCGCCGCAACCGCATCGAGACGGTGCGCGTCAGCCGGCCGATCGACGTCGGCGGCACCGTCCTGCCCGATGCGGAGACCACGAACGATGAGAGGCACAGCATCAATGTCTGACCTGACCGTCGACGCCCTCGGCGCCGAGGACGCGAAGCTCGTCACGCTCGCCCGTGGGGCGGCGGGGCGGGTGGAGCAGACCACCGGCGCCGCTGTCCGCGACGGCATCGGCCGCACGTACGCCTCGGCGGCCGTGGACCTGCCGTCACTGCGCCTGTCGGCGCTCCAGGCGGCCGTGGCGCAGGCGTTCGCCGCCGGCGCCGACACGCTCGAGGCGGCCGTGGTCTTCGGCGCCGAGGGCGACGACGACGGCGTCAAGGCCGCGCGCGACATCGCCGCGGACGTGGTCGTCTACTCGGTGATCCGCAAAGAGGTGACCCGTCTTGTCTGACAACGGAACCGACGCCGTGAACGCATTCCACGCGGGCTTCGCCTGCTTCGTGGGCCGCCCGAACGCGGGCAAGTCGACGCTGACGAACGCGATCATGGGCCAGAAGATCGCGATCACCTCCAACCGTCCGCAGACGACCCGGCACGTCGTCCGCGCGATCCTGCACCGGCCGGCCTCGCAGCTGATCCTCGTGGACACGCCCGGCCTGCACCGGCCCCGGACGCTCCTGGGGGAGCGGCTCAACGACCTGGTGCGCCAGACCTGGTCCGAGGTCGACGTCATCGGACTGTGCCTGCCGGCCAACGAGAAGCCCGGCCCGGGCGACAAGTTCATCGCCAACGAGATCCAGTCGCTGCGCGCGAAGGTCGTCGCTGTGGTCACCAAGATCGACCTGGTGAGCAAGGACGAGCTGGTGCGGCACTTGGCGAACGTGGCCGAGCTGGCCGACTTCGCGGACGTGGTGCCGGTGTCGGCCAAGACCGGGGAGAACCTGGAGACGCTCGTCGACGTGCTCTCGGGGCACCTGCCGGAGTCGCCGCAGCTGTACCCGGACGGGATGGTCACCGAGGAGCCCGAGCGGGTCATGATGGCCGAACTCATCCGCGAGGCCGCGCTCGAAGGCGTCCGCGACGAGCTGCCGCACTCGATCGCCGTGGTGATCGAGGACATCGAGGACGAGATCAGCGACGGCGGGCCGCGCAAGAAGGTCTGGGCGGAGATCTACGTCGAGCGGTCGAGCCAGAAGGGCATCATCATCGGCAAGCGGGGCGAGCGCCTCAAGCGGGTGGGCACGAAGGCCCGCAAGGGCATCGCGCAGCTGCTCGACAGCCGGGTCTATCTCGACCTGCACGTCCGCGTGGCGAAGGACTGGCAGCGGGACCCGAAGATGCTCGAACGCCTCGGTTTCTGACGTCTGTGGCGTCGGGCCACCGCGTATGGCTCATATGTGCGCATTTTCTGCGCACAAAAGTGCGCAAATGCGTAGTGACAGCGCTCACCGAACCCTCGCTTGCACCCCCTTTCCAACGTCCTGTACGCTTAATACATCGACGCGGGATAGAGCAGCTCGGTAGCTCGCCAGGCTCATAACCTGGAGGTCGGTGGTTCAAATCCGCCTCCCGCTACCAATCGGAACCCCGGTCAACGCAAGTTGGCCGGGGTTTTCTCATGCCCGGATCAGGGCCGCGCGCTGGAAGGCTGCGGCTGTCACGGCGCCGCTGTGACTGCGGCCGTGCCGGGGTGTTCGGGCGGAGGCGAAGCGGGGCAGGGAAGAGGCCCGGGGGTCGGGCGACGGGGGTGCGGGGTGCTGGGAGCCCCGGCGGGTCTCGTTCGCTGGGTGGGGCCGCGGGATCGGGCGGAGTGATCGCCGGGGGGCGAGTGGCATCGCCTTTTGCCTATGTGGCTCCACAGTATTTTATGTGGGAACGCTGCAATCTTATTCGCAATGGCGTATTCGCATGATCCGCCGCGCTTTCGAGCGGTATTGGAGCGCGCCGCGGCGCTGTTGCCGTTGTGGCGGGAGTTCACTCTTTTGGTGCGAAGTCCGACTTCTCCTGTGGGACATATCGGGTCAGTTCAATTGCGGCGTTCCGTGGATAAGCCATGTGATTGGAGCCACTTTCATGTTTATATGGGAAGTCTGGCCCGGATCCGGTGACATCTCGAAGGGGGCGTAGTAGTGTGTGGTGACCGTCGGAGTCGAGGCGATCCGCTCCGAGTCGGCCGGTGAAACGGGTTGGCTCCCAAGCGGAATGGTGGGGCCGAGAAGCCGACGTCCTACAAGAGAACATTCATCTGCGAGCGAGGCCGGCCTCCACCCCAGGCCCGCCCGACGGCCGGACGGCCCGCTCGATCCGGGACCTGCCCGCCACGGCCCCCAGCCGCGGCAGCGCCCACGAAGCAAGCGCCGGCGCAGCCGCCAGCGCCCACCAGCAGGACAGGCAGAACGGGGTATTCCCATGACGGTCGAGCACACCGAGACCAAGCGGACCAGATCCAACGAGTATGCGCATTTGGCGCCGTTGTTCGTGGAGTTGGCGGGGTTGGAGGTGGGTGATCCGCGGCATGCTGAGGTGCGGGAGCGGTTGGTGACGGGGTATTTGCCGTTGGCGGAGCATATTGCGCAGCGGTTTTCGGGGAAGGGGATTGCGAAGGAGGATTTGGTGCAGGTGGCGTCGGTGGGGTTGATTCATGCGGTGGATCGGTTTGATCCGGGGCAGGGGGCGGATTTTTTGTCGTATGCGGTGCCGACGGTGATGGGTGAGGTGCGGCGGCATTTTCGGGATGCGTCGTGGCCGATGCGGGTGCCGCGGCGGTTGCAGGAGTTGCGGTTGGCGGTGAATCAGGGGAGTGGTGAGTTGGCGCAGCGGTTGGGTCGGCCGCCGTCGGTGGGGGAGTTGGCGGAGCATTTGGGGGTGAGTGAGGAGGCGGTTGCTGAGGGGTTTGCGGCGCGGCAGGTGTATCGGGCGGTGTCGTTGGATGAGCCGCCGTTCGAGGATGGTGAGCGGGTGTCGTTGGCGGAGTCGGTGGGGTGTGAGGATGCGGCGTTGGAGTTGGTGGAGAATCATGAGTCGTTGGTGCCGTTGATTCAGGGGTTGCCTTCTCGGGAGCGGCGGATTTTGGCGTTGCGGTATTTCGGGGATATGACGCAGACGCAGATTGCTGCGGAGGTGGGTATTTCGCAGATGCATGTGTCGCGGTTGTTGAATCGGATGCTCAGTGATCTGCGGGAGGGCCTGATCGACACCCCC
>DASTYG010000098.1:0-7078 GCA_035765105.1 Glycomyces sp. | reverse complement strand
CCCCCCCCCCCACGGCCCGCTGCGCGGTGACGACGCCGGCGATGACGACCAGTCCGCCGAGGATCTGCGGCGGCGTCAGCGCCTCGCCGAGCAGCGCCCAGGCCGCCAGCGCTGCCACCACGACCTCGGCGTACCCGATCGCCCCGGCCACCGGCGCGGCCAGGAAGCGCAGGCCGGTGAGCCCGAGCGCGTATGCGACCGCCGTGCAGGCGATGAGCGCGACGAGGCTGCCGAGGCTGGTCGCCTCGATCCCCAGGAGGGTCACCGGCGAGGACAGCGCCGCCCAGTCCATCGCCCACGGCGCGGCCAGCGGCGCCAGGGCCACGGCCCCCACGGCGAAGCCGACGGCGAGCAGGACCCGCACGTCGACCTTCGCGGTGAGGCGCTCCCCGGAGAGGAAGTAGGTGGCCTGGCAGGCGGCGGCGGCCGAACCGGCCAGCAGGCCCACGGCGTCCAGCCGCAGCCCCGACCAGACCTCGACGACGATGCACAGCCCCGCGAGGCTGAGCAGCGCGCCGATCACGGCGGCGCGGGGCAGGGGGCTGCGGCGCACGAACCGCACCCAGGCGACCACGACGATCGGGCCCATGAACTCCAGCAGCAGGGCGATGCCCACCGGGAGGCGCTCGACGGCGATGAAGTAGAAGGCCTGGACGCCGGCGATCGCGGTGAGGCCGAACAGGGCCAGCGCGGCCAGCGGCGGCTTCGGCCCGCCCCGGCGCAGGCGCAGCAGCGGCCAGGCGGCCGCGGCGGCGGCGATGAGGCCGACACCGACGATGCGCAGCCACGTCACCTGGACCGGTTCGAGGCCGGACTGGATCACGACCTTGCCGAAGGGGCCGCAGACGCCGAAGAACACCGAGGCCAGCAGGACCAGGGCGACGCCGAGGGCGGCTCGGGGCGAGGACATGGGGCGGCTCCTCATTGCGAAGCGTGCGGGCCGGGGAACGGCTCGACGGGTGGCGGCCAGACGGACGGCGGCCTTGGCGCGGAACGGGACAAGGCCGCCGGTGCGCGCAGGCCGCATGAGGGCAGAGAAAAGGCCCGGGACGGATCCATCCCGGGCCTGAATGCTTGGCTGCCACCCCTCGAAGCAGCCAAGCAAGCTTGACGACTCAACTATAGAGCATGTTACCGGCTCTGTGTCCTAAACGTGACCATAGTCTCGGCATGTGGCACAAGTCAAGCGGCAAGTGCAACTTTTCCCGTCCCGGGGCGGCCGCGCCACCGCCGAGGGGCCGCGGGCGGGGCCTCGGGCCTCAGGCGCCGAGCGCCTCCTTGACCTGGCTCACGCTCGGGTTCGTCAGCGCGAACTCCTCGCCGGACGGGCCCGTCCCCCGGACGGTGGGCACCGTCTGGTTGCCGCCGTTGGCGTTCATGACCCACTCGGCGGCCTCGGGGTCGTCCTCGATGTTGACCTCCTTGTACAGGATGCCCTCACGATCGAGCCCGGCCTTCAGCCGCTTGCAGTAAGCGCACCACGTGGTGCTGTACATGGTGATCATGGATCCTCCTTCGTCATGAACCCTAACGCGGGGAACACGCGAAGCATTCCGTCCGGAGCGCCGCCGGGGGCCGGGCGGGGCGGAGCCCCTGTCGCAGGGCTCTGCGACACTGTCGAGGTGACTTCGCGCGACCGGGAACTCGATCACCTCCTAGCCGATCTCGACCCTGAGCAACGCGAGGCGGTGACCGCCGAGCCGGGCCCCGTGTGCATCCTCGCGGGCGCCGGCACCGGCAAGACCCGCGCCGTCACCCACCGGATCGCCTGGCGCGTACGGCGAGGCGACATGCGCGGCCAGCACGTCACCGCCGTCACCTTCACCGCGCGCGCGGCGGGGGAGATGCGGGACCGGCTCCGCGGGCTCGGCGTCACCGGCGTGAACGCCCGCACCTTCCACTCCGCGGCGCTGCGGCAGCTGCGCTACTTCGGCGCGCGCCACTTCCGCGGCGGCATGCCCGAACTGGTCGACTCCACCCTCAAGTTCGTCGCCATCGCCGCCGCCCGCTCGGGCCTGAAGACCTCCCGCGCCAAGAACTTCGACCTCGCCACCGAGATCGAATGGGCCGCCTCCTCCCTCATCGGGCCGGACGACTACGCCGCCGCCATCGCCAAGCTCGGGCGCGACGCCCCGGCCGCCCCCGAGGACGTCGCCAAGGTCTACGCCGCCTACGTCGAGGGCAAGCGGCGGGCGGGGCTGATGGACTTCGCCGACGTGCTCGCCCACACCGCCGACATGATCGGCGAGGACGAGGCCGCCGCCGACCGCATCCGCAGCCAGTACCGCTTCTTCGTCGTCGACGAGTTCCAGGACGTCACCCCGCTCCAGCAGCGGCTGCTCGACGCGTGGCTGGGCGAGCGCGACGACATCACCGTCGTCGGCGACGCCAGCCAGACCATCTACTCCTTCACCGGCGCCACCTCGCGCTACCTGCTCGACTTCACCCGCCGCTACCCCCAGGCCGCCCTGGTGCGCCTGGTGCGCGACTACCGCTCCACGCCGCAGGTCGTGGGGCTGGCCAACCGCATCATCGCCGAGTCGAAGGGCCGCGAGGCCGCGATGCGGCTCGAACTGGTCGGCCAGCGCCGGCCCGGCCCGGAGGTCTTCGCCGAGACGTTCAAGGACGAGGCCGAGGAGGCCGACATGGTCGCCCGGCGCTGCTCCCAGCTCATCGCCGAGGGCACCAGTCCCTCCCAGATCGCGGTGCTGTACCGCACCAACGCCCAGTCGCAGGCGTACGAGGAGGCGATGGCCTCCTACGGGGTGCCGACCGTGGTGACCGGCGCGGCGCGGTTCTTCGACCGGCCCGAGGTGCGCCAGGCCGTGGTGGCGCTGCGCGCGGCGGCCAAGAACGACATCGGCGAGCTGCCCCTGGCCCAGGCCGTCCCGGCGGCGCTGGAGGCCGTCGGCTGGCGGCCGGACGCCGCGCCCTCCGGTGGCGCGCAACGGGAGCAGTACGAGGCGGTGGCGGCGCTGGCGGGCCTCGCCGAGCAGTTCGCGAAGCAGCGCGCGGCGGACGGCGACGAGCCGGACGCGGGAGGCGACGGCCCGAGCCTGGAGGAGTTCTGCGCCGAGCTGGGACGCCGCGCCGCCGAGCAGCACGCTCCGGCGGTCGAGGGGGTGGCGCTGGCGAGCCTGCACTCGGCCAAGGGCCTGGAGTGGGACGCGGTGTTCCTCGTGGGCCTGGCCGACGGGACGCTCCCGACGACGTTCGCCCGCACCGCGGAGGCCCTGGAGGAGGAGCGGCGGCTGCTGTACGTGGGCATCACGCGCGCCCGCGAGTGGCTGCAGCTCTCGTACGGGCTCACGCGCAACCCGGGCGGGCGCGAGCGGCGGCTCAGCCGCTTCCTGGCGCCGCTGGGGCTCGGCGGCTTCCCGCGCGCGCCCGAGCCGTCGGCGGCGGGCCCGCGCCAGCGGACCAGGAAGCCCGCGAAGGTGCTCGACTGCTCGGGCTGCGGCAAGTCCTTGATCGACGCGCGCGACCGCAAGCTCGGGCATTGCCCCGACTGCCCCGCCACAATGGATGAAGAGCTGTTCGAGCGGCTCCGGGAGTGGCGCGTCGCCGTCGCCAAGGAGGTCGCCAAGCCGGCCTTCACGATCTTCACGGATGTGACCTTGATCGCCATATCGGAGCGCTGTCCGGCATCCGACACCGAGCTCGCGTCCCTCCACGGCATCGGCAAATCCAAGTTGGACAAGTACGGGCCCGCGGTGCTGTGCCTGGTCAACGGCGGAACGGTGGAGGAGGCCCTGGCGATCTCCGGTGGCGGTGACCGGTAGTGACGATCACTTCCAAGAAAAAACTTTTAAGACTCCCCGAAAAAGGCGTTGCGCTCCCGATGCCAGCGGGCGTAGCGTTGCCGATGCCGGGGTGAGGTCTGCGCCTCACCAGCCGGTATAGAGGAGATATCGACCATGGCGACCACGGACGAAGGAAGGAGGGACTGAAGATGTTGCTGACAAATGACCACGACGGCACGCATGCGGTGACGACGCTGCCCGTTGCTGCCGACAATTGCCAGCTCGCACCCGTCCCCGCCCTGCTCCGTGGCACCACTGTGCCCTCCGCCGTCCTCGAACCCATGACGGTCGGAGGCACGACGAATGTCCACAGCACCGATATGGGCGTCGTCGCGTTCATTGAGCGCGTTTGGGATGGATCCGCCGTCGGCATCGCCGGTCGTTTCCAGCCGAGCGTCGGCTTCAAGAAGCGCTACGGCGCCACCCGCGGGAGACCGCCTCGAGAACATATGAGGGGCTTATACAAGCCCACTCGGACCTCTCGAGGCCGCGACTCCCGCCACAGGGATCGCGGCCATTTTTTATGGCATCAGTCCAGGTCGCGAAGCCCACAACCAGGCAAAGAACACAACGAGACAGATTGCGAAGCAATTGAGTCCTCAACGAGTACGGACGCGACCGACTGAGCCGATCGACGGCTCGACGACTGCAACGAGCACGATGCCGATCGACATGAGAGAGGAGACCGAGTTCATGACCGACACCCTCATCGGACCTGAGCTCCGCGAGCAGGCCTGCGAGACCGGCAGCGACCTGCCCTGCCGCGAGTACGACGCGGACCTGTGGTTCTCGGAGTCCCCCACGGAACTCGAATTCGCCAAGTCCCTGTGCGCCGACTGCCCGGTGCGCGTGGAGTGCCTCACCGGGGCCCTCCAGCGCCACGAGCCGTGGGGCGTCTGGGGCGGCGAGATCTTCGAGAAGGGCGCCGTCGTCGCCCGCAAGCGGCCCCGCGGGCGGCCCCGCAAGGACGCCGCCGCCGTCGAGCAGGCCGCGCAGGCCGAGCTCGAGGCGCGGACCGCCGAACTCGCGCTGGCGGGGGTGAACGTGTCGTGACGGTCGACTACCTGAGCCGCCACCTCAAGCGTGACGTCGGCTTGCAGGACTTCGATCCGTCCGCCGGGCGGCTCGAGGACGGTCGGGCGATGAGCTCGGCGGAGCTGCTGATCGGCCGGGTCGGACGCATCCGTATGCGGAGTCTGTGGAAGGAATCCGGGTACGCCGGGGCCGCATCACCGGTACCCAGGCACCGCCGGAGCCGGCTTTGACGCCGCAACGAATGCGTTGGCCAGAGGGGTCCGTCCCGCAGGGGACGGGCCCCTCTCGTTGTGTCCGGGCCGTGAAGGTTCGCCGGCACCGGTTATGGACATGTCATTACAGAACCTGTTACGGTGTGCCCATGGCACGACCTCTGAGCTTCCGGCGCGAGACCGCCGTCGCGGCGGCGACGCGGACGTTCCTGCGCCGCGGTCTGCACGCCACCAGCGCCGAGGACCTGTGCAGGGCGACGGGACTGGGGCGCAGCAGCCTCTACAACAGCTTCGGCAGCAAGGACGGGCTGTTCGCCGAATGCCTCGGCGACTACCTGGGCGCCACGCGGGAGCGCGGCGAGGCGTTCCTGAGCGACGCCGACCTGCCCGTCCTGGACCGCATCGCGGCCCTGCTGCGGTTCATCGCCGCCGAGGAGGCCGAGCGCGCCGCCGCCGGGGAGCCGCGGGGCTGCCTGGCGGTGAACACCGTCGCCGAACTGGCCGACGACCCCGAGCACGCCGAGAGCATGCGGCGCATCGACGAGGACACCGACGCGCGCCTGCGGCTGCTGACCGACGCGCTGCGCGCCGGCCAGGCCGCCGGCGAGGTCACCGCCGCGGTGAGCGCCGAAGGACTCGCCGCCTTCGTCAACGCCGCGATCGCGGGCCTGCGCATCACCTCGCAGGGCGGCACCGCCGCGGACCGGCTGGACGACATCGTCGCGACCGCGCTGCGGGCCTTGGCGCCCTAAGCCCCTCCGCGGGGGAGCGGGCCTTTCGCGCGCACCAATTTTGTACTGACTATTCCAAAACCTGCTGAACGGCGACCCCGCCGCCCGGCCCGATTTTGCAACGAACATTACATAACGATCGACGGGAGCCTCCCTTGACCGCAACCACCTCGGCCCGGCCCCCACGGGCGATACCCGTGGCCGTCTATGTACTGGGCGCCGGCGTCTTCGCCATGGTGACCAGCGAGTTCGCCGTCGCCGGACTCATGCCCCAGCTCGCTGAGGGCCTGGGCACCGGCCTCCAGCAGATCGGCTACCTCGTGACCGTCTTCGCCGTCGCCATGACCGTCGGCGGCCCCTTCCTGGCGCTGGCGCTCATGCGGCTGCGACCCAAGACCGCGCTGATGGCCGTCTTCGCGATCTTCCTCGCGGGCAACCTGCTGGCCGCGCTCGCCGCCTCGTACGCCGCGATGGTCGCCGCCCGCGTGGTGAGCGGCGTGGCCGCGCAGGCGTTCTTCGGCATCGCGATCTCGCTGTGCGCGCAGCTCGTCCCCGAGAAGGTGCGCGGCCGCGCCGTGGGCGTGGTGATGAACGGGCTCATGCTCGGCACCCTCCTGGGCCTCCCGATGGCGACGTACATCGGCGGCCGCCTCGGCTGGCAGGCCGCCTTCTGGGCCATCGCCGTCCTCACCCTCATCGCCGCCGCGCTCACCGCGGCGCTCGTGCGCGGCCCGGCGGCCGCGGGCGCCGACGGAACCGGCGCGGGCGCCGCGCCCGGGGCCGAGTTCGCGGTCTTCCGCCGCCCGCAGCTGCTCCTCGCCCTGGCCTCCAGCACGCTCATCATCGGCGCCGCCTTCTCGGCCTTCAGCTTCGCCGCGCCGATCTTGACGCAGGTCAGCGGCTTCGACGACGGCACCGTGCCGTTCCTCCTGCTCGCCTACGGCGCCGCCACCGTCGTTGGCAACACCGTGGTCGGCCGGCTCGCCGACCGGCGCACCGTCGCGACGCTCTTGACCGGCACACTGCTGAACGCCGCCTTCCTCACCGGGTTCGCCGTCTTCACCGACACGCCCGCGCTCGCCCTGGCCTTCATGCTCGGCATCGGCCTCGTCGGCGTCACCATGAACCCGGCCATGGCCGTCCGCGTCCAGCGCGCGGGCGGCACCCGACCGCTCGTCAACACGGTGCACTCCTCGTTCATCACCCTCGGGGTCATCCTCGGCTCGGCCATAGGCTCGGCCCTCATCCCCGAGCACGGCCTGCGCGCCCCGATCGTGCTGGGCGCCGTCCTGGCCAT
>DASTYG010000097.1:0-2991 GCA_035765105.1 Glycomyces sp. | reverse complement strand
CGTCGTACCGTGGCTGACCGCGGTGATCGCGTCGCCGTGGCCGGCCGGGAGGCCGAGCAGCCCGAGCACCTTCTCCACGCCGGCGAGGAACCCGTCGGCGGGGTCGGACGGCGTCGACGGGGTCTTCGTGGAGACGATCTCCCCGGTGTCCTCGTCGAAGGCGACGACGTCGGTGAACGTGCCCCCGGTGTCGATGCCGATCCGGATCCGGCGGTCCTGCGTCACCATCAGGTCTCCTGTCCTTCGCTCCGCGACCGACACTCATTCCACCCGGTGGCGCCCTCGCTGGGCCACGGCAGGACCTGCCGGAGGCGCAGGCCCCTGTTGTGCAGATGTGCCAGCCCCGGGCGGCGCCACGCAGCCCGGCGACCCGTCAATGCTGCCGCGACACGCCGCGTAAACTGCGGCACGAGTGACGGGTCGGCGGGTCAGAAGGTGGGGCGGCGGTCACCGACCCGGGTGGCCTGCTCGAAGGCGTGCGCGACCTCGAGCAGGCGGCGCTCCGCCGAGTGCGGCGCGACGATCTGGATGCCGACGGGGAGCCCGTCGTCGGTGAAGCCGGCGGGCACCGAGATCGCGGGGCAGCCGGTGACGGTGATGTAGTACGCCGAGCGCATCCAGTCGAGGTACGTCGACTGGACGCGGCCGTCGATGTCGGCGGGGTACTCCTGGTCGGCCGGGAACGGCGGGACCTGGCTGACCGGCATCACGAGCACGTCGTAGTCCTCGAAGAACCGGCGCATCCGCTCGCCGAGCGATGTCCGCTGCGCGTAGGCGCGGGCCACGTCGGCGCCGGTCAGCGGCTCGCCCGCCCGGATGTTGTCCGCGAGCGAGGCCTTCATCCTCCCGGGGTTCTCCGCGAGGACCCGGCCGAGCTTGGCGTGCAGGTGCCAGGCGCGCAGCGTGCGGAAGGTGTCCTCGGCCTCCTGGAGGTCGGGGTGCGCGTCGGCGACGTGGGCGCCGGCGTCCTCGAACACCTGGCGCTGCGCCTCGAGCACCGCCCGGACCCGGCGGTCGACGTCGAACGCGGCCCCGAGGTCCGCCGACATCGCGACGCGCAGGCCCGACAGGGTGCCTCCGAGCGGCTCGGCGAAGACTCCTCCCGGTGTCTCCAGAGCCAGCGGCACCCGCGGGTCGGGGCCGGCGATCACCGACAGCAGCAGCGCGAGGTCCGCGACGTTGCGCGCCATCGGGCCCTCGACCGAGGTGGTCTCCCAGGCGTTGTAGAGCGGCCACTCCGGGACCCGGCCGAGACCGGGCCGCAGGCCGACGACGTTGTTGAACGACGCCGGGTTGCGCAGCGACCCGCCCATGTCGCTGCCGTCGGCGAGCGCGACCATCCCGGTGGCGAGCGCGGCGGCGGCTCCCCCGCTCGACCCGCCGGCCGACCTGCCCAGGTCGAAGGGGTTGTACGTCGTACCGAACACGGGGTTGAAGGTGTGCGAGCCGGCCGCGAACTCCGGCACGTTGGTCCGACCGATGACCACCGCGCCGGCCCGGCGGATCCGCTCCACCAGGAGCTCGTCGGTGTCCGGCACGTTGTCGGCCAGGATCGGCGAGCCGAAGGTGGTCCGCCACCCGGCTACCTGGTGGGTGTCCTTGAACGCGAACGGCAGGCCGTGCAGCGGACCCACCTCCTCGCCGCGCGCCAGCCGGTCGTCGGCCGCCGTGGCCTGCTCCCGTGCCCGCTCGGGGTCGAGGCTGACCAGCGCGTTCACATGCGGGTTCATCTCCTCGATCCGGGCGAGGTGGAGGTCGAGCAGCTCGCGCGCGGAGATGCGCTTCTCCCGCACCGCGGCGAGCATCTCCCGCGCGGTGCTGTAGTGGTCGAGGGTGGTCATCCCGCTGCTCGCCGCCCGTCTCAGCCGCGACGGCGCGCGGCGAGCGCGCCGGCCACGACACCCGCCAGCACCAGCCCGCCGCCGACGAGCAGGCCCTTGACGAAGTCGCCGGTCGCGCCGGCCGCGGGGCGCGCCGGCGCCACGAAGGCCTGACCGACCGCCGGTGCAGCAGGCGCGGCCCCGGCGAGCGGCGGCACACCGATGGGGGCACCGAGGACCGGGGCCCCGACCGCCGCAGGCGCGTTGAGGACCTGCTCGACGTTTCCGAAGAACTCGCCGGCCATCCGCTTGCTGACCGACGTCAGCATCCGCTGCCCGACCCCGCCGATCGCACCGCCGACGACCGCGTCCGCGTCGTAGCGCAGCAGCGTCGTCCCGTCGCCGTTGTCGGTGAGGCCGACCTTGACGTCGGCGGCGATCGTCCCGGGGGCGCCGGCGCAGGCGGCCTTCAGCATCAGGGACTCGAGCGGCTCGAGATGACGCAGCTCGCAGGTCCCGGCGTACGTGCCCCGGATCGCGGCCACGCCGGCGTTCACCGTCATGCCGTAGGCGTTCTCGCCGGTGACCTCGAGCCGCTCGCAGCCGGGGATGGTGCGCACCAGCACGCTGGGGTCGAGCAGGGCGTTCCAGACGTTCTCGACGGGGGCGTTGAGGACGGCTTCTCCGGCGACCTTCATGCAGTGGGTCCTTCCTGGGTGTGGCGGCGCCGCAGCTCGTACAGCTCCGACGGGGAGATGGGCATCGAGGTGATCGGGAAGCCCTCGGCGTCCTCGATCGCGGCGGCGAACACCGCGGCGCTCGGGATCACCCCCGCCTCCCCGGCGCCCTTGAGGCCGAGCGGGTTGAGCGGCGACGGCGTCTCGAGGTGGTCGATGTCGATGGTCTTCGGCACCTCGGTGACGTAGGGCATGAGGAAGTCCATGAACGACGCGTTCTGCAGCTGGCCGTGCTCGTCGTAGACCATCCGTTCGTAGAGCGCGCCGCCGACGCCCTGGGCGACGCCGCCGTGGATCTGGCCCTCGACGATCATCGGGTTGATGAGGTTGCCACAGTCGTGGACGACGGCGTACTTGAGCACCTTGATCTCGGCGGTGTCCGGGTCGGTCTCGACGATGACGGCGTGCATGCCGCTGGCGAAGGTCGACCGCGG
>DASTYG010000096.1:0-7079 GCA_035765105.1 Glycomyces sp. | reverse complement strand
CTGGATCGGGAACCACGTCAGCACCGCGGCGAGGGCCGCGGTGAGGACGGCGATCAGCGCGAGGCCGAGATTCGACACGCCGCGCCGAGGTCGCGGCGGAGGCGGGGGGACGGGCTCGTGGAGCGGGGGGCGGTGCTCCCGCCGTGGTGCGCGATGGGGGTGATGCACCGAGTACTCCCGGATTCCGTACTGTTGTCTGCGAACCAGCCTAGTGTCCCTGAGCAAAGGACCCCTCATGGGTTTGCGTCGCCCCCTCGCCCGCGGACCGGCCTCGCCGCGGGCCCGCGGCGAGCGCCTGGCCGGCCGCATCGAGGCGCTGCCGAGACCGCCGTTCCTGGCCGCCGTGGCCGCCGCCGTCCTCCTGCTCGTCGCGGCTTTGGCGACTGCCGCGGACCCGGACCTGCGGGTGGCGGAGGTCGGGATGTTCGCCGATCCGAGCGGTGACGCCGCGGCCGTCGAGGCGGAGAGCGAGGGCGCCGAGGTCGTCATACTCGAGTACGGCTTCGGGCGCATCGAGCTGAACGGCCGGGAGCGGCCCGCGGTCGGCGCGGTCGTGCACAACCCGCACCCCACTGCGGTCGCGCACCTCCGGTTCGAGGTCGCCACCGCCCCCGGTGAGCCCCCGGTCGAGCGGTTCGCCGTCCGTGACGTGCCCCCGGACAGTGACGCCCTGGTCGGCCGCACGCTCACCGGCGACGCCGCGGACCGAGTGGGGGACGGACTCGTATTGACCCTCGAATCGGCGTCCTTCGAGACGCCGCCGCCCGGCTCGCCGCACGCCGGCCACCTCCCCGCGCGGTTCACCGTGCTCGCGATCGAACCGCTGCTCTCACCGCAGGGGCACCGGATCGTCTACCGGGTCGACTCCGAGCTCGACCGCGACAAGCACGTCAGGGCCGATGTCGTCTTCCGCGACGCGGACGGCGCCATCGTCGGCGGCGTCAGCGGGAAGGACCGCGTGGCCGACGGCCCGGACTCGGGCCACTCGGTCGGCATACCGCCCGGCGCCTCGGTCCACCACTTCCACCTGCGCTCCGAGGAGATCCCCGAAGGCGCCGATCTCTCGCAGACCGAGATCGGGTCGGGCGGCGTCTTCCCCGGCGGTTGAGCCGCGTCCGCACCCGCGCGGCACCGCGACCGGCCGCCCTCCCGTGCCGGTGAGCCGCATCTCCTCCCGTCCGCGGGGAATACCTGTCGCAGGCCCGCCGTTAAAGTAGATGCAAACGCATGAACATTGGCACACGAGCACCGGCCCGCCACCGCGGGCGGACAGGAGTCACGATGCAGTTCGGAATCTTCTCGGTCAGCGACATCACGCGCGACCCGGTGAGCGGCCAGACGCCCACCGAAGCGGAGCGGATCGACGCGATCGTCCAGATCGCGCGCAAGACCGAAGAGGTCGGTTTGGACGTCTTCGGCATCGGCGAGCACCACAACCCGCCGTTCTTCTCCTCCTCGCCCACCACGCTGCTGTCGCACATCGCCGCCCTCACCGAGCGGCTGATCGTGACCACCGCGACCACCCTGATCACCACGAACGACCCGGTCCGCATCGCCGAGGAGTACGCGATGCTCCAGCACCTGTCCAAGGGCCGCATGGACCTCATGCTCGGCCGCGGCAACACCGCGCCGGTCTACCCGTGGTTCGGCCAGGACATCCGCCAGGGCCTGCCGCTCGCCCTGGAGCACTACAACCTGCTCCACCGGCTGTGGCGCGAGGACGTCGTGGACTGGGAGGGCGAGTTCCGCACCCCGCTCCAGGGTTTCACCTCGACCCCGCGGCCCCTCGACGACGTGCCCCCCTTCGTGTGGCACGGCTCGATCCGCACGCCCGAGATCGCCGAGCAGGCCGCGTTCTACGGCAACGGCTTCTTCGCCAACCACATCTTCTGGCCCACCTCGCACTCGCTGCGCCTGATCAACTTCTACCGCCAGCGCTTCGAGCACTACGGCCACGGCACCAAGAAGCAGGCCGTCGTGGGCCTCGGCGGACAGGCCTACATCGCCAAGCGCTCGCAGGACGCCTACCGGGAGTTCCGCCCCTACTTCGACGAGGCCCCCGTCTACGGCCACGGCCCGTCGCTGGAGGACTTCAGCACCATGACGCCGCTGTCGGTCGGCAGCCCGCAGGAGGTCATCGACAAGACCCTGACCTTCCACGACGCCTTCGGCGACTACCAGCGCCAGATGTTCCTCATGGACCACGCCGGCCTGCCGCTGAAGGCCGTCCTCAACCAGCTCGACCTGCTCGGCGAGGAGGTCGTCCCGGTCCTGCGCAAGGAGCTCGCCTCCCGCCGCGACCCCGAGTCGGCCGACGCCCCCACGCACGGGGGCCTGGTCAAGGCCAAGTACGGCGACGGCCCGGTCCGCCAGCCCAAGCCGAGCGCCAACCAGGGCGACAACACCGCCGGCGCCACTCCCTACCAGGACGACGCCGCCATCGGCGCCGACCAGGACTGAGAGGAGCGACCATGACCGGCCGCGGCCGAGGCCACCTGGCCAACGACTCGTGGGAAGCGCTCCTGACCGCCCACGCGGTGCTCATGAAGCGCTTCGCTGCCGCACCCATCTGGGACGAGGTGTCGATGCGCGAGTACGACGTCCTCTACACCCTGTCCAAACACGACCGTCCCCTCCGGCTCGGCGAGCTCAACCGGAGCGTCCTGCTCAGCCAGCCCGCGCTGTCGCGGCTGGTCGAGCGGCTCGCCGAGCGCGGCCTGGTCGAGCGCGCCCCCGACCCCGAGGACGGCCGCGGCGTCCGCCTCGCCCTCACCGAGGCCGGACGCGAGCAGCAGCGCCGCACCGGCAGACGCCACGCGGCCGACGTCACCCGCGAGGTCGCCGCCGCCCTCACCGACGACGAGATGCGCCGGCTCGAGGCGCTCACCCGCAAACTCGCCGGGCGCGAGCCCGCCCGGCACGACAGCCCCCAGGAGGCAGTGCAATGAGCGACCAGCAGTTCCGGCTCGCCGTCGTCAGCGGCGGGACCAGCGACCCGTCCTCCACCCGCATGCTGGCCGACCGGATCGCCGACCGCGTCGGCGCCCTCGCCCGCGACCGCGGCGGACAGGTGGCCGTCGACGTCGTCGACCTGCGCGAACTGGCCTCCGAGATCACCACCGCCCTGGTCTCGGGGCTCATGGGGCCGAAGATGACCCACGCGATCGAGACCCTCGGCGCCGCCGACGGCCTCGTCGCCAGCGCCCCGGTCTACAAGGCCGCGCCCAGCGGGCTGTTCAGCTCGTTCTTCCACGTGCTGGACAACGACCTCCTCATCGCCAAGCCCGTCGTGCTCGCCGCCACCGCGGGCACCGCGCGGCACGCGCTCGTCGTCGACGAGCAGATGCGCTCCCTGTTCGCCTACCTGCGCACGATGACGGCGCCCACCTCGGTGTTCGCCTCCAGCGAGGACTGGCAGGACAGGGACCTGGGCAAGCGCGTCGACCGCGCCGCCATCGAGCTCCTGCTGCTCATGGAGAGCGGGTTCGCCGACAAGATCCGCGACGAGTCCTGGCAGAGCTACCAGCACGAGTACGGCAGCGCCGGGGGCACCGAGCTCGACATCGACCTGAGCACCGACCTCATGCGCCTGGCCACGGGCGGCCGGGTCACCCCGCCCGGCGAGGGATGAGGCCCGGGGGAGCGGCGCGGCCGCTCAGCGCTCCCCGGGCTCCTCGCGGACGAGGAACGGCCGCAGCAGCTCCGGGACCGCGGCGTCGGCGAAGTCGAGGATCTCGTGCTCGTCGCCGTCGACGGCCGCGTAGTGCCCCCTGCCCGCCGCGGTCGTGGCGTCGAGCGTCATCAGCCCCATCCGGCGCTGGAACACCGACTGCTTGACGCGCCAGCCGATGATCCCCGAGCGGTCGAGGTGCACCGTCGCGCGCCGCACGCTCCCGCGCCGCGCCACCAGGTACCCGCGGTGCAGCCCGTGCCCCAGCGAGGCGTAGGAGTCCAGCGCCGTCCACACCGTCCAGGCGGCGGCCGCCAACGCGGCGATGACGATCACCGCGCTCCAGAACCCGGGGACCGGCCACAGGAGGTGGACGGCCGCCACGGCCGCGGCCAGGACGAGCACGGCCGCCGCCGCCCACCGCAGCCGCCGCGTCCGGGCCGCCCTCGGGTGGCCGGTCAGCTCGGCGTCGACCGGACCGATCACCGCCGCGGCCGCCGCCGCGGTCACCGGGACGGGCGCGGCCGGGACGAGCGTGGTCAGGTCCGCGTTCTGCTGCTCGGCCTTCAACCCGATCGCGACGACGTCGAGCCGCGACGCGCCCGCCAGGCGCACGCCCAGCGGCTCGACGATCTCCACGCCGCGGATGCGCTCCTCTTCGAGACTGAGCGAGCGGCTGACCAGCAGGCCCCGCCGCACCCGCAGCGTGCCGCCGGGCTCGCGGTCGAGCCGGTGCCCCCACCACGCCTCGCCCTGGAAGGCCAGGCTGCCGATCACGCCGATGAGGAGGACCGCCGCGAGCCCCATCCCGAGCACCCGCCACGGCCCGTACCGCTCGACCAGGTCCGCGGTGATCTCCACCGGCAGCCCGCCCCGGCCGAACCACTCCGCCACCTGGAAGACGCCGCCCACGACCGCTCCCGAGAGCAGCGGCGTCAGGAACGACAGCGGCGCGTACTTCAACCAGCCCGGGCGCCACGTCGCCAGCCGCCGCTCGGCGTCCCCCTCGGCCTCGACCGCGGCGCGGCGCAGCAGCTCGGCGCGCAGCCGGTCGGCCTCGGCCCGGTCGACGGAGTCGATCGTCAGCGTCTGCTCGCTGAGCGAACCGGCCCCGCTGCCGCTCTCCCCGGTGCCGACCTTGACCTTCACCAGGCCGAAGGCGCGCTGCACCGGGTTGGCGGTCAGGTCGACCGAGCGGATGCGCTCCCTGGCGAGCGAGCGCCGCCGCTTGAACAGGAGCCCGGTGTGCATCTCGACCCGTGTGTCGGTGATCCGGTAGCGCGTCACGTGGAGGCGTATCGCGTCGAGTGCGACGGGCACGCCGATCAGCAGGGCCGCGCCGGGGATCACGATCGCCAGGGCGATCGCCCACGAGCCGCCCGAGCCGATGCCGGTCGCGGTCGGCACGCCGCCCAGGATCGCGGCCCCGAGCAGGAGGATCGCCGTGACCTTGAGGCCGTCGCGGTGCAGCCGCGCCCACGGGGCCTCGGCCGCCTCGGGCTCGGGGGCGGACTCCTCGCTCACCGGTTCGGCGTCGGTCATGTCGCGTCCCCGGGGGTGGCGTCGGTGAGCTCGGTCAGCCGCTCGGCCAGGGCCGCGGCCTGTTCGTGGTCGAGCCCTTCGAGTTTGACCGCGCCGGCCGAGGAGGCCGTCGTGACCACCACGGTGGACAGGCCGAACATGCTCTGGAGCGGGCCCCTGGTGGTGTCCACGGTCTGGATCCGCGACATCGGCGCGATCCGCCACGTCCGCCAGAAGTACCCGGTCAGCGTGTACACGGCGGTGTCGGTGACCTCCCAGCGATGGACGCGGTGCCACCAGATCGGCATCGCCACGGCCGCGGCGGCGCCGATCACGGCGATCACGGCCGCGGGCCCCAGCAGCCAGGGCCGCGCCGGGGCGATCAACGCCCCCAGCACCGCGAGCGGAACGACGGGCACGGCCGTCGCGATCACCAGTTGGAGGCGCCACCACGGCAGGGTCCGCCTGTCGAAGCGGTTGTTCGGCGGACGCAGCCGCGTCCCGGTTTCCTTCATGCCCCGCATCGTATCGATCGTGCGCTCAGGACGGCTGTCCGAGACGTGAGCGAGGCGCCGGCGTCGGCGCGTACACGGGCACCCATTTGGCGAGCCAGCCCGCGCCGAACCACGTGACCGCGCCGAGTACGGCGGCGGCCGCGCCGAGCGGGAACGCCAGCGCGATGAGGCTGACCAGGCCCGGCCCGGCGACGTTGCCGAGGTCGGCGCAGAGCCGCCAGCCGCCGAGGAACTGGCGGCGGCCCTCGTCGGGCGCGACGTCGGCCCCGAGGGTGAGCACGATCCCCGAGGAGATGCCGTTGCCCAGGCCCATGAGGCAGGCGACCAGCCCGATCGCGACCGCCGTGCTCGTCAGCGGCAGGAGCACGAACCCGGCGCCGAGGACGATCATGGCGGGCAGCGCCACCCACATGCGGCCGAAGCGGTCCATGATCGCGCCGCCCGGGTAGAACAGCAGCATGTCCACGCCCGCCGAGATGCCGAAGATGACGCTGACGGTCGAGGCGTCGAGCCCCTGGGACTCGGCCCACAGCGGCACGATGCTCTGCCGGGTGGCGCGGGCGGCCGAGATGAGGAGGACGCCCGTGCCGAGCGTCAGCAGCACCCTGCGGTGGCTCGCGAGCACCGCCCACAGGCGCTTCGGCCGCTCAGGTCCCTCCGCGGCGGACGGTCGGGCGACGCCGGGCAGGTGCGGCAGCGTCAGGCTGAGCAGCCCGCCCGCGAGGCTCATGCACGCGGCGAACGCGAACGTCGCGCCGATGGAGAACTGCTCCACCAGGAGCGCGCCGACGAACGGTCCGATGAACGACCCGATCCGGAACGTGCCGCCCAGCGAGGAGAGCGCGCGGGCGCGGAAGTGCGGGGCGATCGCCTCGGACAGGTAGGCGTGGCGGGCCAGCCCGAACACCGCCGCCGTCATGCCGACGACGAACACCGCGAGCGAGAGCACCGCCAGCGAGTCGGTCCAGGCGGCCACGAGCATCGCCGCGGCCTCGACCACGCACGCCGCCAGCAGGACCCGCTTCTCGCCGAACCGGTGCGCCAGCGCCCCGGCGGGCAGGTCGCCCGCGAGCTGGCCCATGCCGATGAGTCCGACCACCACCGCGGCCTGCGCGACGGTGGCCCCGAGGTCGAGCGCCGAGAGCGCGACGAGGGGGAGGACCGCGCCCATGCCGATCGAGATGAGGATGGTGGGGCCGTAGATCGGGATGAGCAGTGAACGCCATTTGATCGATTCAGCGGTCTCTGCGGTCACCCGCTGAACGTATCAGCCCGCCGCCTGAGGGCCCCCGCCCGAGACTCGTGGCCCCCGACACACGTGCGAGGCGGCCGCCCCCCGCGGGACGGGGAGTCCGCGGCGGGCGGCCGCCCCG
>DASTYG010000095.1:0-199505 GCA_035765105.1 Glycomyces sp. | reverse complement strand
TCGGCCAGCTTGCGCACCGCCCGATCGGCGGCCATCGGCGCCCGCGTCGCCGAACCGAACACGTCCTGCGCAGCCCAGCCCACCGTCCAGATACCGAACGAGAACTTGTCCTCAGGCCGCGGCGCGTACTTGTCGCTCATGATGCTTGTCCTTTGCTGCTCACTGATGGGACGCCCACGGGGCCGTCTCGCCCCGGAGCGTCGAATACTGCTCGGACACCGCAGTCGCGGCTGCGCCGGAACCGCTGAACTGCACCGTGTCCCCTACCTTCCACTGCGGCGGCGCCGCCTCGCCGGACAGCGCCCACGCGGCCTGCTTCGCCGCCCCCAGGGCCACGTACTCGGCCGGGGGCGGGACCTCCACGTCCACGCCGAAGACCGTCGGCGCGATGTGCCGGACGGCCTCCGAGGCGGCGGCGCCGCCGATGAGGAGGACCCGCCGGGCCTCCAGTCCCTGGGCCGCGACGGCGGCGATGCCGTCGGCCAGGGCCGAGAGCATGCCCTCGACGGCGGCGCGGGCCAGTTCCTCCTGGCCGGTGGCGGTGGTCAGGCCGCTGAGGACCCCGCTGGCGTTCGGGCGGTTGGGGGTCCGCTCGCCGTCGAGGTACGGCAGCAGGGTCAGTCCTCCGGCGCCGGGTTCGGCCGTGAGCGCGAGCGCGTCGAATTCGGCGTGGTCGACGCCGAGGAGGTTCCGGAAGGTGTCGAGGACGCGGGCGGCGTTGAGGGTCGTCACCAGCGGCAGGAACCGGCCGGTGGCGTCGGCGAACCCGGCCACCCGGCCGGTGGGGTCGGCCGCGGCGGTCTCGGAGACGCCGAAGACGGTGCCCGAGGTGCCCAGGGAGACCACGACGTCGCCGGGCCCGAGGCCGAGGCCGAGGGCGGCGCCGGCGTTGTCGCCGGTGCCCGGCGCGACGGCCGCGCCGGCGGGGGTGCGGCCGACGATCGCGTTCGGCGCGGCCACACGCGGCAGTGCCGCCTCGCGGCCGAGGGCCTGGACGAGCTTGCCGGGCAGGTACTCCCCCGTCTTCGGCGACCAGTAGCCGGTGCCGGAGGCGTCGGAGCGGTCCGTGGCGGCCTCGGCGGCGCGGACGCCGCGCAGCTTCATGGTCAGCCAGTCGTGCGGGAGCATGACCGAGGCGACGCGCGCGGCGTGCTCGGGTTCGTGCTCGGCGAGCCACGCGAGCTTGGTGACGGTGAAGGACGCCACCGGCACCAGGCCGGTCTCCTCGGCCCAGGCGCGGGCCCCGCCGCCTTCGGCGGTGAGGCGTTCGGCCTGGGGGGCCGAGCGGGTGTCGTTCCACAGCAGCGCGGGCCGGATGACCTCGTCGTCGCCGTCGAGGGCGACCATCCCGTGCTGCTGGCCCGCGACCGCGACCGCCTCGGCGCGGTCGAGGAGGCCCTCCCCGGCCCGCTGGAGGGCGTCCCACCAGTGGTCGGGGTGGCATTCGGTGCCGTCGGGGTGGGGGGCCCTGCCGGAGTCGACGATCGCGCCGGTCTCGGCCTCTACCAGGACGACTTTGGTGGATTGCGTTGAGGAATCAATCCCTGCGACAAGACTCATCGGCGTTCACTCCGGTTCGGGGCAAGACGTCGCGAAGCGGCGTCGGCTTGGCACTGCGAGCGCGAGGCGCTCCCGGTGCCGAGCGGCGGGAGAGCGTGACGGGTACGGGTCATTTACGCTCCAGCTCGACCGTTTCAGGCTTGCCATCGACATCGATGACCTCCACCTTACTGATGTCGGCCGGACCGGTCGAAACTAGGGTGACGATATTTTCAGAAACTTCCACCGAAACTTTCGTTTCGCCATTGACGTCGGCGATCGCGATGCCCTCGGTCGGGCGTCCCCACACCTCCAGGGTGATCCCCTCGAAGGGGCCGTCGCCGATGCGGTCGCCGGGGGCGACGCGCGGGAGGATCGCGCCGCGGCGGACGAAGACCGGGAAGGTCTCCAGGCCGTGCTCGGTGTCGACGTAGCGCCCGCCGGTGACGGACTCCTTGGTCCAGAAGTCGATCCACTCGCCCTCGGGCAGGTAGACCTTGCGCCGTCCCGAGGGGTCGTTGACCGGGGCGACGAGCAGGTCGGTGCCGAGGCGGTACTCCTGGTCGGCGTTCCAGGCGACCGGGTCGCCGGGGTCGTCGACGTTGAGCGCGCGCATCATCGGCTCGCCGGTGCGCGCGGCGTGCGCGGCCGCCGAGTAGATGTAGGGCATCAGGGAGTAGCGCAGCTTGAGCGACTCGGTGGCGAGGCGCTCGGCCTCCTCGGAGAACTCCCACAGCTCGCGGGTGGTGGTGCCGTGGTAGCGCAGCAGCGGCGAGAGCGCGCCGAACTGGGCCCAGCGGATGTAGAGGTCGTCGGCGGGCGTGCCGTTGAAGCCGCCGGTGTCGTGGGACCAGAACGGCATCCCCGACAGGCCGTGGGAGAGGCCGCCGCGGATGGTGCCGCCGAGGCCGGCCCAGGTGGTCTGGACGTCGCCGGACCACTGGGCGGGGTGGCGCTGGCCGCCGAGGAAGGACGAGCGGGCCCACACGAGGTCGTAGCCGTGGACCTCGCGGGTCACCTCGATCGCGGCGTCGTTGAACAGCAGCGTGTAGACGTTGTGCAGCTCGGTGCCGGTCATGCCGTTGTGGGCGACGGCGTCGGCCGGGACGCCCTCGGCGAAGTCGGTCTTGTAGAGGGCGGCGCCGGCGCGGAGCGGGGCGCGCAGGAGGTCCTTCCACCAGGCGACGGCCTCGGGGTTGGTGAAGTCGACGATCCCGCTGGGCTCGTGCGAGCCGTGCCAGACGTCGGCGACGTAGGTCTCGCCCTCCGCGTTCTTGAGGAAGTAGCCGCGCTCGTCGCCCTCGGCGAAGACCGGGGACTTGGCCGAGATGTAGGAGTTCATCCACAGGCAGACCTTGAAGCCCTGCTCGGCCAGGTCGGCGAGCATCTGCTCGGGCTCGGGGAAGTTCTCCTCGTCCCATTGCAGGTCCGACCAGTGCGGCTCGTGCTGCCAGAACGTGTCGAGGTGGAGGACGTCACAGGGGATGCCGCGCTCGCGGATCTTCTCGGCGCGGCCCATGACGCGCTCGTGGCTGTCGACGAAGAAGCCCGAGGAGATCCAGGTGCCGAAGGCCCACTTGGGGGGCAGGACGGGCCGGGAGGTCAGCCGGTCGTAGCGGTCGAGGATCTGAGCGGGGCCGGGGCCGGCGATGACGAAGTACTCCAGGGCCTCGTCGGGGACGAGGAACTCGACGGCGGCGTGGGTCTGCTGGGCCATGTCGAACTCGACCGGCGCGCCGGAGTTGACCAGGACGCCGTAGCCGCGGTCGGACATGTAGAACGGGACGTTCTTGTAGGCGCGGATGGACTCGGAGCCGAAGGCGTCGAAGTTCCACATGAGCGGGCGCTGGCCGCGAGCGTTGAGCGGGGCGAAGCGCTCGCCGAAGCCCGCGAACGCCTCGTCGGGGGCGGCGGTGAAGGACTCGTGGTAGGCGGCGGGCTCGCCCTCGACGAGGGAGCGGCCGAAGGGGAGGGTGCGCAGGCGCCCGGAGATGTCCTCCTCGCCGGGGTTCTGGCCGACGAGGGTGCGGCCCGCGGCGTCGGTGTAGCGCAGCGACCAGGAGTCGAGGGCGGCGACGGCGCGCACGGAGCCGGCGTCGACGACGAGGACGCCGCCGTCGACCGAGACGGAGGCGCCGTCCCAGGAGCCGGGGCTGACCAGCTCGGTGATCTTCTCGGCGGCGGGCCGCGCGGCGGGGTCGGCGGCGAGGCGGGTCCGGATGACGCCCTCGCCCGCGACGGCGAGGCCGACGTACAGTTCCTCACCTGCGGAGGTGGTGGCCTTGAGGGTCGCCGAGGAGGCGTCCGTCGCGACGACCTCGGCGGTCGTGACGGCCGACAGGCCCTCCTCGCCGACGGCGCGCTGCGGCAGTTCCGGCGGGTCGGCGACGAAGAACTCGCGTGCGACCAGCGGCGGGCGGTAAGGCATTCGTGACTCCTGCGGTTCGGGTGTTCGTGCTTGCTGCGCGCCTCGCGCCGCCGGAAGGGGCGGGTGGCGTGGGCGACAGTTTTTAGTTTATCGACTAATCCAACAAACTGCATCACGGGGCTTTGGCTTACTTTCGTCGCGCGCGGGTACCAGCCTATTACGCTGACCCGTGACGGCTGAGAGAAACGAGAGTTCCTTGCGAGGTAACGAGATGTCGACAGTCCGCTCCACCCTGTCCGACGAGAACCGCGATATCACCGCCGGCGCGCTCCAAGGGGCGCTGGTCGATCTCCTCGACCTGTCGCTCGTCGGCAAACAGGCCCACTGGAACGTCTACGGTAAGAACTTCAGATCGCTGCACCTGCAGCTCGACGAGGTCGTCAGCACGGCGCGCAACGCCGCCGACACCGTCGCCGAGCGGGCCATCGCCATCGGCGTGAGCGCCGACGGCCGGGCCTCGACGATCGCCGCGGAGTCCTCGGTGCCGAAGATCGGCCCCGGGCAGATCAGCGACACCGAGGCCGTCTCGCTGTTCATCGAGGCGTACACCTCGGTCATCAGCAACATGCGCGAGCGCATCGACGCCACCGAGTCGGCCGACCCGGTCACCCAGGACATCCTCATCAGCATCACCGCCGAGTTGGAGAAGCAGTCCTGGATGTTCCAGGCCGAGCTCGCCTAGACCGAGCGGGCGCCCGCTGCGGGCGCCCGCGTGCACGACGGGGCCGGGCCGGGGACGATCGTCCCCGGCCCGGCCTTCGCCGCGCGTCCGCTTATCAGCCCGCGGTGCAGGTGATCTGCGGGGAGGCGCTCGAACCGGAGCCGACGAAGCCCCACGCGTTCACCGTCTGCCCCGCCGCGATGTCGGCGTTCCAACCCACGTCCCGGGCCGTCACCGACGAACCGCTCGAACTGATGTCGGCATTCCACGAACTGCTGATCGACTGACCCGAGGGCCACGTCCAGGTGAGCGTCCAACCGCTGACGGCGCTGTCGCCCGCGGTGATGAGCACATTGCCCTGCCAGCCCGAACCCCAGTCGTTCACCACATCGATGGTCGCCGAGCAGTCACCGTCCACCGGCGGGTCGGTCGGATCGGTGGGCGGGTCGGTCGGATCGGTCGGCGGATCGGTGGGGTCGGTCGGGTCGCCGCCGAGGGCCTCCAGGACCGCGTCGTAGGCGGGCTTGGTGGAGTAGTCGTCGTTGTAGAGCAGCGGGGCGCCGTAACCGGGGAAGACGCCGGGGACCCACGAGTCGCCGTCCCTCAGGCCCCACACGGTCACGCCCGAGCAGTCGGCGATGCTGGTGCAGATGTCGACCACGCGCTCGTAGTCCTGGGCCTGCTGCTCGAGCTCCTGCTGCGAGGCGGGCGTCTGGATGCGGATGTCCAGCTCGGTGACGCGGACCTTCAGGCCCAGGTCGGCGAAGCGCTGGAGGTTCTGCTCCATGTTCCCGGGCACCTGGCCGAGGATGAGGTGGGCCTGGAAGCCCATCCCGTCGAGCAGGCCCTGGTCGACCAGTCCCTGCGCGATCTCGTAGTACTTGTCGGACTTGGCGTTGATGCCGTCGATCGAGTAGTCGTTCATGTAGAGGTCGGCGCCGGGGTCGGCCGCGCGGGCGTACTCGAACGCCTGCTGGATGTAGCCCTCGCCCAGGCCCCGGAGCCAGAACGAGTCGCGCATCTGGCCGTTGTTGTCGCTGACGACCTCGTTGACCACGTCCCAGGTGGCCACCTGGCCCTCCCAGTGGTCCAAGGTGGTCGTGATGTGGTTCTCCATCGCCTGCCGGAGCGGCTCGCCCGAGAGGTTCTCGACCCAGCTCGGGCTCTGGCTGTGCCACACGAGGGTGTGGCCGTGGACGGTCATGTCGTTCTGCTCGGCGAACTGGATCAGCCGGTCGCCCTGGGAGAAGTTGAAGTTCCCCTGGGAGGGCTGGACCGCCTCCATCTTCATGCCGTTCTCGGCCGTCACCGAGTTGAACTGGGTGGCGATGGTGTTGCGGTAGGTCGAGTCGTTCTGCAGCAGGCTGTCGTTGACGGCGACGCCGATGTCGATGCCGTGGGTGTCGGCGGCGTCGCGGAGGGTCGGGGTCTGGGCGTTGGCGAATTGCGTCGACAAGGCGAAACCGGCGCCGGCCATGACGACGCTGACGATTCCCGCTAGCCATGCTCGACGGCGTGTACGAGTTTGCAACACGATTGCTCCTCATGCTTCTGCCGCGCGTGAGGGGACGAGGCATTGGTCAATAGGGAGCGAAGCGCTCCCATAGGTGGGGACAGCCTAATAAATATATCGATGCGCGTCAATGATATTGGGCGGCAAAAGTTTCGCGAAAATATTTCGAAGGCGGCGGCCCCGGCCCCGCGCCCCTCCGGACGGCGCGGGGGCGCGGCCCGGCGATCCGGGCCGCGCCCCCGCCTTCCGCTACTTCGCGACGATCGAGACCATGCGCCCGGGGACGACGATGACCTTCTTGACGTCCTTGCCCGCCAGGTTCGCCGCCACCTTCTCGTCGGCCAGCGCGGCCTCGCGCACGGCCGCCTCGCCCGCGTCGGCGCCGATCTCGATGCGGCCGCGGACCTTCCCGTTGACCTGCACCGGGTACGTCGCGGTCGCCTCGACCAGGTACCGCTCCTCGGCCGCGGGGAAGTCCGCGTAGGCGACCCCGCCCGCGCGGCCCAGGCGCTCCCACAGCTCCTCGGCGATGTGCGGGGCGACCGGCGCGACCATGAGCACCAGGGCCTCGGCGACGGCGCGCGGCACCTCCTCCAGGCCGGTCAGGTGGTTGTTCAGCGTGATCAGCTTGGCCACGGCCGTGTTCATCCGCAGGTGCTCGTAGTCCTCGCGGACCCCGGCGATCGTCTTGTGCAGCTCCTTGAGCGTGGCCTCGGAGGGATCGGCGTCCGCGACGGTGACCTCGCCGGTCTCCTCGTCGACGATGTTGCGCCACAGGCGTTGCAGGAAGCGCTGCGAGCCGACGATGGCGCGCGTCTCCCAGGGCTTGGAGTCGGCCAGCGGCCCCATCGACATCTCGTAGACGCGGAAGGTGTCGGCCCCGTACTCGGCGCAGATGCCGTCGGGGGTGACGACGTTCTTCAGGGACTTGCCGATCTTGCCGTACTCGCGCTCGACCTTCGCCCCCTCGTGGTAGAAGGCGCCGTCGACCTCGGTGACCTCGTCGGCCGGGACGTAGACGCCCCGCTCGTCGGTGTAGGCCCACGCCTGGATGTAGCCCTGGTTGAACAGGCGGCGGAACGGCTCGCGGCTGGAGACGTGCCCCAGGTCGAACAGGACCTTCTGCCAGAAACGGGCGTACAGCAGGTGCAGCACGGCGTGCTCGACGCCGCCGATGTACAGGTCGACGCCGCCGACGTCGCGCTCGTCGGCCGGGCCCATCCAGTACGACTCGTTCGCGGCGTCCGCGATCACCGCCTCGGACTCCGGGTCGGTGTAGCGCAGCTCGTACCAGGAGGACCCGGCCCAGTTGGGCATGGTGTTGACCTCGCGGCGGTACGTCTTGGGCCCCTCGCCCAGGTCGAGTTCGACCTCGACCCAGTCCTTGGCCCGGCCCAGCGGCGGCTCGGGCGCGGTGTCGGCGTCGTCGGGGTCGAAGGTCTTCGGCGAGAAGTCGTCCATGTGGGGCAGCGTCACCGGCAGCCGGTCCTCGGGCAGCGCGACCGGCAGGCCCGTCTCGTCGTAGACGATGGGGAACGGCTCGCCCCAGTAGCGCTGGCGGCTGAACAGCCAGTCGCGCAGGCGGAAGGTGGTGGCGGCCTCGCCGCGGCGGTGCTCGACCAGCCAGGCGGCGACGCGCTCCTTCGCCTCGGGGACGGCCAGCCCGTCCAGGAAACCGGAGTTGACGCAGCGGCCGTTCACGGTGTCGGTGTAGGCCGCCTCGCCGTCCCACGCCCCCTCGCCTGCGACGACCTGGCGGATCGGGAGATCGAAGGCCTTCGCGAAGGCGAAGTCGCGCTCGTCGTGGGCCGGGACGGCCATGATCGCGCCGGTGCCGTAGCCGGCCAGGACGTAGTCGGCGATGAAGACCGGGATCTGCTCGCCGTTGACCGGGTTGGTGGCGTAGCCGCCGGTGAACACGCCGGTCTTGACCTTGGCCTCGGCCTGGCGCTCGACGTCGGTCTTGCCGGAGGCGGCCGCCCGGTAGGCGGCGACGGCCGCGGCCGGGGTGTCGTGGCCGCCGGTCCAGGCGTCGGGGACGCCGACCGGCCAGGTCTCGGCGGTCAGGGCGTCGACCAGCTCGTGCTCGGGGGCCAGGACCATGTAGGTGGCGCCGAACAGCGTGTCGGGCCGGGTGGTGAACACCCGGAGGTCCCCCGCATAGGTCGCGAAGTCGGCGAACGCCCCGGTGGACTTGCCGATCCAGTTGCGCTGCATGGACTTCAGCGACTCGGTCCAGTCCAGGTCGTCGAGGTCCCGCAGCAGCCGGTCGGCGTAGGCGGTGATGCGCAGCATCCACTGCTTGAGGGTGCGCGTGTAGACCGGGAAGTTGCCGCGCTCGGAGCGGCCCTCGGCGGTGACCTCCTCGTTGGAGAGCACCGTGCCCAGGCCGGGGCACCAGTTCACGGGGGCCTCGGTCACGTAGGCCAGGCGGTGGCCGTCGACGGCGCGGCGGCGCTCGACCTCGCTCAGCTCGGCCCACGGGCGGCCGTCGGGCGTGGCGCGCGCACCGGACTCGAACGCGGCGATCAGCTCCCCGATCGGCCGGGCGCGGTCGGCCTCGGTGTCGTAGTAGGAGTTGAAGATCTGGAGGAAGATCCACTGCGTCCACTTGAAGTACTCGGGGTCGGTGGTGGCGAACTCCCGGCGCGTGTCGTAGCCCATGCCCAGGCGGCGCAGCTGGTCGCGGTAGCGGTCGATGTTCTCCGCGGTGATCTCGGCGGGCTGGCGGCCGGTGGCGATCGCGTACTGCTCGGTGGGCAGGCCGAACGCGTCGAAGCCCATCGGGTGCAGCACGTTGAAGCCGGCCATGCGCAGGTAGCGCGAGTACACGTCCGTGGCGATGTAGCCCAGCGGGTGGCCGACGTGCAGCCCCGCGCCCGAGGGGTAGGGGAACATGTCCATGACGAACTTCTTGGGCGCGCCCGCGCGCGGGTGGTCCGGCTCGGCGAGCGCACCGGCCGGGTTCGGGGCGCGGAAGGTCTGCTCCGCGGCCCAGCGCTCCTGCCAGCGCGGCTCGATCTCGTTGGCCAGGACGGCGTCGTACTTGAACGACGCGCGCTCGCCCCGGTCGGAGGGGCGGCCGGAGACGGGCTGGGACGTTGGTTCGCTCATGGTCAATCCTGTGGAATAGGTGCTCGGCGGGTTTCGATCGGCGTTTCACGGGTACGGACCCGCGGACAGCAAAAAGCCCCTGACCATGACGGATGCAGGGGCGCCGTGCGGGGTCCGACCCGCACGGCTAGGTAAGCAGAAGCTCGAAACGCCGAGACATGGGTTCAGTGTAACCGATGCGCCCCCAGGTGACGCCACCCGTTCAGTGAGGGCGTAGTGGCTGGCCGCGTCCGAGTAGGATGGCGGGCAGGCGCCGCCCGCGGCGCGGCGGCATCCCACCCCCACCGATCTCTTCCCCGGGAGGACCATTGGCGCTCGAGTCATCCCCAGCGCGGCAGGTGCAGCCGCCGGCGTTGACCCCCCAGGAGTTCAAGGCGACGGCCGAGGCGATCCTGACCAACGTCGAGTGGGTGATCGAGGGAAAGTCCCGAACGATCCGCCTGGCCCTGGCGGTCATGCTCGCCGAGGGCCACCTGCTGCTGGAGGACGTGCCCGGCGTCGGCAAGACCCAGCTGGCCAAGGCGCTGGCGCGCTCGGTCGACTGCTCGGTGCGCCGCATCCAGTTCACCCCGGACCTGCTGCCCTCGGACGTGACCGGGGTGAGCATCTTCGACCCCGAGAAGCGCGAGTTCGTCTTCAAGCCCGGCGCGATCTTCGGGAACCTGATCCTGGGCGACGAGATCAACCGGGCGAGCCCGAAGACGCAGGCGGCGCTGCTGGAGTGCATGGAGGAGCGCCAGGTCACCATCGACGGGAACACGTACAAGCTGCGCAGCCCGTTCATGGTCGTCGCGACGCAGAACCCGGTCGAGATGGAGGGGACCTACCCGCTGCCCGAGGCGCAGCGCGACCGGTTCACCGCCCGGCTGGCGATCGGCTACCCGGACGTGAACGCCGAGCTGGCGATGCTCGACCACCGCGGCGAGTTCAACCCGCTGGAGGCGCTCAAGCCGGTGTGCGACGGCGAGGCGATCACGCGGATGATCGCCACGGCCCGCTCGGTGCACCTGGCGCCCGAGCTCAAGCGCTACGCCGTCGACATCGTGGCCGCGACGCGCGCGAACGCGCAGCTGCGCCTCGGCGCCAGTCCGCGCGCGACCCTGCAGCTGCTGCGGTGCGCGCGGGTGCTGGCGGCGATGGACGGGCGCGACTTCGCGCTGCCGGACGACGTGCAGCAGCTGGCCGTGCCGGTGCTGGCCCACCGGCTCATCCCCACCACCGAGACGACCATGGGCGGCGGCGACGCCGCCGCGATCGTGGCCGACATCATGCGGCACGTCCCGGTGGTGTCGCAGCCGGGAAGGTACTGACCGTGGAGCTCACCGGGCGCGGCAAGACGCTGCTGGCGGTGAGCGTCGCGGTCGGGCTCACCGCGCTGCTGGTGGGCGAGGGCGACCTGCTGCGGGCGGCGATGCTCGCGGCGATCGCCCCGATCGGCGGCCTGGTGCTGCTGGCGTGGACGCGCCCCTCCCTGGAGTCGAACCGGGTGCTCAATCCCGCGCAGGTCGAGGCGGGGCAGCCCACGCAGGTGCGCCTGGGCATCCAGAACACCGGTCGGCGCCGCCCGCCGGCGCTGATGCTGGAGGACCGCATCCCCTACCGGCTGGGGAACCGGCCGCGGCTGGTCCTCGAACGGCTCGCGCCGGGCGCGCGCAGCGTCGTGAACTACACGGTCGTGCCGGGCGCGCGCGGCGCGTACGAGCTGGGGCCGCTGCGGGTGCGCTGCTCGGACCCGTTCGGGCTGGCGATGTCCAATCAGGAGTTCCCCATGACGACGCAGCTGATCGTCACCCCGCGGATCGAGCCGCTGCCGACGCTGCGGCCGCCGGGCGGGGCGGGCCTGTCCTCGGGCGAGTCCCAGGCGCAGGCCGTGTCCATCACCGGCAACGACGACATCGCGGTACGCGAGTACCGGCACGGCGACGACCTGCGCCGCGTCCACTGGAAGGCCAGCGCGCACCGCGGGGAGCTGATGGTGCGGCGCGAGGAGCAGCCGTGGGAGAACTCGGCGGCGCTCCTGCTCGACATCCGGCGCGGCGCGCACCGCGGCGAGGGCGAGCACTCGAGCTTCGAGTGGATGGTGAACGCCGCGGCCTCGGCCGCGGTGCGCCTGACGCGCGACGGCATGGCGCCGCGGCTGGTGACCGCGCACGCCGACTTCGAGTGCCACCGGGGCGACTACAGCGAGACGATGCGGTACCTGGCGACGGTGTCGGCCGCCTCGGGCGCGCAGCTGTCGCGGGTGGTCGAGAAGACGCAGGGGGCCCGGTCGGTCTCGGCGATCGTGGCGCTGCTGGGGCACCTGACGCCGGAGGAGGCCGGTTCGCTCGGCCGCCTCGCGCGGCGCGGGGGCCACTGCACGGCGCTGCTGCTGGACCCCACCCGGTGGGGGGTCCGCCATGACGCGAACCCGTACGATCCGCAGACGGCGGCCCTCGCCGAGCAGCACCGGGCGGCCGCCTCGGCGCTGATGAGCGCCGGCTGGCAGGTCGTGCCGGTCGTCTCGGGGACCGAGCTGCGGCGGGTGTGGACGGGACTGGGCACGTGGAAGGCGGCGACGGCATGAACGGGCAGCGGCACGCGACGATGGTCGCCGCGGTCAGCCTGGGCCTGACGCTCACCCCGCTGGCCGGCATCTTCACGGGCCTGGCCTGGACGATCCCGGTGCTGCTGGTGGTCACGGTCGTGGCCACGGCCGGGACGCTGATGCGCTCGGCGGGCCGCGGGCAGGGCCTCCAGACGCTCGCGATGGGCGCCTCGCTGCTGGTGGTCATGACCGCGCTGTTCAACGGGGGCACCGCGGTCGCGCTGATCATCCCCACGCCGGGCACGTTCGCGCACTGGCTGACGCTCGTCGGCGAGGGCGTGGGCGACATCATCGTGATGGCCCCGCCGGTCGAGGCCCAGGGCGGCATCCTGTTCCTGGCGATGCTGGGCGTGGGCGTCGTCGCGATCCTGCACGACATGTTCATCGTGGGGCTGCGCACGCCGGCGCTGTCGGGGCTGACGCTGCTGACGATGTACCTGGTGCCGGTCTCGGTCGCGCCCGAGGCGACGGCCTGGTTCTGGTTCGTCCTCCCGGCCGCGGCCTACCTGTGGATACTCGCCGACGACAACCTGCGGCGCGTCTCGCGCTTCGGGCACCGCTTCACCGGTTCGGGGCGGCTGGTCGGGACGCGGTACCCCTCGCCGCTGGCGGCCACCGCCCGCGTGACCGGGGCCGTGTTCGTGGCGCTGACGCTGCTGCTGCTCGCGGTCGTCCCGGTCAGCACCTCGGGCCTGGTCGACCAGGTCGCGAAGGGCTACGGCGAGGGCGACGGCCCCGCCGGGGAGAGCGAGGGCGTGGGCGAACTCGACCCGTGGGCGCGGCTGTCGGGCTCGCTCAACCAGCCCGACCCGCAGGACCTGCTGCGCGTCACCACCGACGACCCCTCGCCGCGGTACCTGCGGATGCACGTCGCCGACGTGCTCACCAACGAGGGGTTCGGCCCCTCCGACTACGACGGGCGCGAACCGCTCGACTCGCTGTCCGGCGGGGGCGGGGACGTCTTCACCGCCGAGGTCGAGAACCTCCTCATGCAGGACCAGGTGCTGCCGGTCTACGGGCGGCCCTCCGAGGTGGCGATCGAGGGCGGCTCGGCCGTCGAATGGGGCGTCGACGGCGACACCGGCGTCATCGCCAGCGAGAGCTCCAGCCTGGGGGAGGTCGACTCCTACACCGTCCGCTACACCGACCCCGACTGGGACGCCGCCGCGCTGGCGGCGGCCGGCCAGACGCCCTCCGACGACGCCGTGTTCACGCGCAACACCCTCCACCCGGACGTCCCGGAGATGACCGAGCAGGTCGAGGACCTGCTCGCCGCGAGCGGGGCCGAGACCGTCCACGAGAAGACCCTCGCGGTCCTGGACTTCCTCTCCCCCGCGAACGGCTTCTCGTACACCCTGGAGACCACCGAGGCGGGCAACGAGGAGGCGATCCTCGACTTCCTGGAGACCAAGGAGGGCTTCTGCCAGCAGTACGCCGGGGCCATGGCCTGGATGCTGCGCGAGGCCGACGTGCCCGCGCGCGTCGCCATCGGCCTGACCAAGGGCACCTACTCGGAGGGCGTGTGGACGGTCGCCAGCAACAACTTCCACGCCTGGGTCGAGGTCTACTACGAAGGGCTCGGCTGGATCACCTTCGACCCGACGCCCTCGGGCGGCGTGTCGGACTCCGTGGACTTCCCGTGGGCCGCCGAGCCCGCCGACGAGGCCGACCCGGTGGAGCAGCAGAGCCAGAGCCCCGGCGAGGAGACCGCCCCGGTCTCGCCCACGGACGCGCCGTCCGTCGCCGACGAGCCCTCCCCCGGCGCGCAGGAGGGCCCCGAGGACCAGGACGCGGCGGCCGGGACCGGCGGCGGGTTCGCCCCGGCGTGGCTGGCGCTCCTGCCGCTGCTGGCGGTGCCGTTCGTCCCGGCGCTGTGGCGCGCCGCCGCCCGGCGCTCCCGGCTCCGGCCGGGGCGCCTGAGCGCCCAGAGCGCCTGGGACGAGACGCGCGACCTCGCCGTCGACTACGGGATCGAGCTGCACGACTCGCTCACGCCGCGGCAGGCCGCGGCCGCGCTCGCGCAGGCCGTGCCCGCCTCGGGCGGCGCGGCGGCGGCGCTGGCCTCCGCGGTGGAGCACCACCGGTACTCCCCCAGGGGCGCCGACGCGACCGCGCTGCCCGAGGCGGTGCGGGACCTGCGCTCGCTGCTGGACCGGCACGCCTCCCCGGGGCGGCGGTTCGGGGCGCGCTTCTGGCCCGCCTCGCTGGGCCCGCGGTTCGCCGAGCGGCGCGGGCGGGCGGCCGAGCGCCTGACCGGCTTGCGCGACAAGGCGCCCTGGCCGCGCCGTTCGAACGGCGGCGGGGACGAGGCTGTCACAGGACGCCCGTAGTCTGTGTGCCGTGTATGGGAGCGGAATGAGCGCGGGTTACGAGCAGCCGACTCTGCACAGCCTCGGCACGCCGCTGTCCGAGGTGACGTTCTGCGTGGTGGACCTGGAGACCACCGGCCTGGCGGCCGACGCGTGCGGGATCACCGAGATCGGTGCGGTGAAGGTCAAGGGCGGCAAGGTCATCGGCGAGTTCGCTACGCTGGTGGACCCGGGCGAGCCGATCGATCCGCGCGTCACGCGCCTGACCGGCATCACCGACGAGATGGTCGCGGGCGCCCCGCCGATCCAGGCCGTGCTGCCCTCGTTCCTGGAGTTCGCCTCGGGGGCGACGCTGGTGGCGCACAACGCGGGCTTCGACATCGGCTTCCTGCGCCACGCCTGCGAGCTGTGCGACACGCGCTGGCCGCGCCCGCCGGTCGTCGACACGGTCGTCCTGGCGCGCCGCCTCACCGAGAAGAGCGAGGTCCCGAACCGGCGCCTGGGCACCCTGGCGCGGTTCTTCGGCTCGCCGGTGGCCCCCAGCCACCGGGCGCTGGACGACGCCCGCGCCACCGTCGCCGTCCTGCACGGCCTCATCGAGCGGGCCACCGGCCACGGCGTCGCCACCGACGCGGACCTGGCCGAGTTCTGCCGCGCGATCCCCTCCGAGCTCCAGCGGCGCAAGCGGCACCTGGCCGACGGCCTGCCGCACGTGCCGGGGGTCTACATCTTCCGCGACGCCGACGACCGGGCCCTGTACATCGGCGTCTCGGTCGACGTGGCCGCGCGGGTGCGCAGCTACTTCTCGGCGGGCGAGCAGCGGCGGCGGCTGCGGGACATGATCGCCTCGGCCGAGCGCGTCGAGGTCATCGAGTGCGCCCACCGGTTGGAGGCGGGCGTGGCCGAGCTGCGGCTCATCGGCGGGGGCAAGCCGCCCTACAACCGGGCCGCGAAGTTCCCCGAGCACCGCAGCTGGGTGCGCTTGACCGACGAGCCCTACCCCCGCCTGTCGGTCTCCCGCAAGCCGCCCGAGCCGGGCGAGCCCCGGCTCGGGCCGGCCTCGGGCACGCAGGCGCAGGCGGCGATCGCGGCCATCGAGGAGGCCGTGCCGATCCGGCAGTGCCGCACCAGGCTCTCGCCGAAGCGGCGCTCCTCCTCGTGCTTCCTCGGGGAGATCGGGCGCTGCCCCGAGCCGTGCCGCCACGCCGTCAGCGTCGAGGAGTACGCCCGGGTCGCGGGCGAGGCCGCCCGCGCCATGGACGGGGACCCGGCTCCGGTGGCCGAGGCCGTCGCCGGGCGGCTGGCGGAGCTGGCCGAGGGCGAGCGGTTCGAGACGGCCGCGGCCAAGCGCGACGAGCTGGGCGCGTTCCTGGCGCTGGCCGCCGCGACGCAGCGCCTCAGGGGCCTGGTGGGCGCCGGGGAGGTCGTGGCCGCGGGGCGGGCCAAGGGCGGCGGCTGGGAGGTCGCGGTGATCCGCCACGGGCTGCTGGCGGGGGCCGTGCGCACGCCGCCGCGCGCCGATCCCATGCCGTACATCGGGCGGCTCAAGGAGACCGCCCGCGCGGTCGAGCCGACCGCGGACGTGGTCGACGCGGCGCACGCCGCCGAGGCCGGGCTGCTGCTGGAGTGGCTGGCACGCCCGGAGGTGCGGCTGGTGTCCGTCGAGGCCGAGTGGTCGTGTCCGCTCGACGGCGCCGAGCGGTGGGCCGGCGCGGTGCCCGTGGGCGAGCCGGAGCGGCGCGGCGGGCGCTAGCCTCCCGCATGGCGGGACGGTGGGCGCACGGTCGGTGCGCCGAAGGTCACCGCGGGGCGCCGGCGCGGAAGGCGGCGAACCGGTCAGTTTCCTCATGTTCGCGCTGTAGGCTCTTCGGCATCCGTCCGGCCCGCAGGACCGCTCCCGTGCGTCACGCACCGGTTGCCCCGGCACTGATGAAATCCGACAGTCGTCAGTGTCGATTCTCACGGCCGTTCGTTGTACATCTAGAATGCGATCAACCTTGGGCATCGGAGGCTTTCATGTTGCGCGCATTGCTTTCGGCTACTCGGTCTGCGAAGCAGGACGACCCGTGGGACCTGGCGGGACGCGTCGCGCAGCTCGAGTCGGCCCACCGCGCGCACTGCGAACAGCCCGATCTGCTCCTGGTCAGGCGCGCCTACCGCATCGCCGAGCAGATGCACCGCGGGCAGGCCCGCAAGTCGGGCGAGCCCTACATCACCCATCCGATCGCCGTGTCCACCATCCTCGCCAAGCTCGGCGTGGACACCGCCACGATCGCCGCCGGGCTCCTCCACGACACCGTCGAGGACACCAGCTACTCGCTCGAGGCGCTGCGCTCGGACTTCGGCTCGGAGATCGCGGTCATGGTCGACGGCGTCACCAAGCTCGACAAGATCCACCTGGGGTCGGCCGCCGAGGCCGAGACGTTCCGCAAGCTCGTGCTCACCGCCGGGCGCGACATCCGCGTCATGGTCATCAAACTGGCCGACCGGCTGCACAACATGCAGACCATCAAGTTCAAGAAGCGGCCCTCCCAGATCCGCATCGCCGAGGCCACCAAGGACGTCCTCATCCCCCTGGCCGACCGGCTCGGCCTCTACGTCATCAAGCGCGAGCTGGAGGACATCGTCCTGGAGACCCTCGAACCCGAGGTCTTCAACCGGATCAAGGAGCACCTCGGCTCCGACACCGACCGCAGCAGGCAGGTGGCCGAGATCGTCCCGCAGGTGCGGCGGGCGCTGCGCGGCTACAAGGTCGCGGCCAAGCTCATCGACCGGCCCCGGCACCCGTACTCGGTCTACCGGGAGATGCAGAAGCACCCCGGGACCGGCCCGAGCGACCCGCCGCGCCTGGTCGTCGTCGTCGACGGCCCCGCCACCGAGTGCTACGCGGCCCTGGGGGCGGTCCACCAGCTGTGGAAGCCGATCGGCGGCAAGTTCCGGGACCTCATCGCCGCCAAGAAGTTCAACCTGTACCAGTCGCTGCACACCGCGGTGAACGGGCCGGGCGGCGTGCCGGTCGAGTTCCTCATCCGCACCAAGGAGATGCACGAGACCGCCGAGATCGGCATCGTCGCCGGGCTCGGCCGGGCCGGGTCGGACCCGGCGCAGGTGCAGCTGCCGTGGCTGCGGCGCCTGCTCGAATGGCAGAACGAGATCGCCGACTCGGGGCAGTTCCTCGACTCGCTGCGCTGCGACCTGGCCGACCAGGACATCCTGGTGTTCACCCGCGGCGGCGAGCAGGTCATGGTGCCGCGGGCCTCGACGCCGGTCGACGTCGCCTACTGCGCGGGGCCGGCCACGGGCCACCGGCTCGTCGCGGCCTACGTCAACGGCGAGATCGCGCCGCTGTCGCAGCCGCTGCGGGACGGCGACTCGGTGGAGCTGGTCCTGACCGGCGAGCAGCCCTACGGGCCCTCGAAGCAGTGGCTGGAGCACGCCAAGACCCCCGAGGCCCAACTGCACATCAACGGCTGGTTCGACTCGCGCGGCGCCGACGACCCCGACGGCACCGGCGAACTCCCGATCATCCCCATGCAGCGCTTCGAGGACGAGCTGAAGGCCGGGAAGAACCGGCTGTGGCGCTCGCTCATCGCGCGCGGGCGAGGCCTGGCCGGGGACCGGCCGCTGCACGGCGTGGCGTCCTCACTGGGCTACCCGGACCTGGACTCGCTGTACCTGGCGCTGGCCCGCGAGAAGCTCGACCCCGACGAGCTGGCCGAGAAGCTCATCACCACCGTCGACCGGTTCTGAGGCGCCCGCGCCCCTCCCCCGGCCGCGGACATGCGAAACGGCGGGGCCGCACGCTCGGTGCGGCCCCGCCGTTTCGGCGCGGCGGTCGTTACTTGCCGGCCTCGATCTCGTCGCGGTTGCGGGGGCCCTCGCCCTCGGGTTCCTCGATGGACTTGAAGAAGCCGCGTTCGGCGGGTTCCAGGACCCCGATGCGGTTCATCTTCTTCGGCACCGTGGCGCCGCTGTACTCCAGCTCGGTGTGGCCGTGCTCGTCGGGCTCGGCCAGCGGCTGGTGCACCTCGTAGAAGCGGCCGTCCGGGTCGCGCATGAGGATGCCGGTCTCCAGGCCGTGCGCCAGGACCTCGCGGTCGTGCTGCTGGAGTCCCAGGCAGATCCGGTAGGTCAGGTAGTACGCGATGATCGGCAGGACGACCATCCCGATGCGCCCGGCCCACGTCATCGCGTTCAGGCTGATGTGGAACGCCTGGGCGAACACGTCGTTGCCGCCGGAGATGACGCCGATGAGCCAGAAGACGATGATCATGACGCCCAGGCCGGTGCGGGCCGGCATGTCGCGCGGGCGCTGGAGCAGGTTGTGGTGCGCGCGGTCCTTGGTGAACCTGCGTTCCAGCAGCGGATAGACCAGCGGCAGCAGCACCGACAGGCCCATGCCCACGATGCCCGGCCAGAACACTCCCGGCAGCGTGAAGTACGGCGGCACGCGGAACTCCCAAGCGGGGAAGAGCCGGATGAGGCCGTCCATGAACATGACGTAGAAGTCGGGTTGCGACGCCGAGGAGACCACCGACGCCTCGTAGGGCCCGAACAGCCAGATCGGGTTGATCTGGAACAGGCCCGCCATCGCCGCGACCACGCCGAAAACCAGGAGCATGAAGCCGGCCTGCTTCATCACGTAGTTCGGGAACATGCGGAAGCCGACCACGTTGTGCTCGGTGCGCCCCGGTCCGGGCCACTGCGTGTGCTTCTGCGCGAACACCAGGCCGACGTGGACGGTGATGAGCGCCAGCAGCGCGAGCGGCAGCAGGAACACGTGGATGATGTAGAGCCTGGCGATGACCTCGTCGCCGGGGAAGGCCCCGCCGAAGAGGGCGGCCGAGACCCACGGTCCGAGGAAGGGCAGCGACTCGGTCATGCCCTCGGCGATCCGCAGACCGGTGCCGGAGAGCCCGTCGTCGGGCAGCGTGTAGCCGATGAAGCCCTCGAAGAAGCCCAGCCAGAACAGCAGGATGCCGATCATCCAGTTGGTCTCGCGCGGCGCACGGAACGCGCCGGTGAAGAAGATCCGCATCATGTGGACCAGGATCGAGGCCATGAACAGCAGCGTCGCCCAGTGGTGCATCTGCCGCATGATGAGCCCGCCGCGCACCTCGAAGGAGATGTTCAGGGCCGACTCGTAGGCCTTCGACATGCCCACGCCCTGGAGGGGCACGTACGAGCCCTGGTAGGTCACGTGGGCCATGGACGGATCGAAGAACAGCGCCAGGAAGGTGCCGGTCAGCAGCAGCAGGATGAACGAGAACAGCGCGATCTCGCCCAGCAGGAACGACCAGTGGTCCGGGAAGACCTTGTTCATCAGGACCCGGGCCGGTCCGGCGAGCTTGAAGCGGTCGTCGAGCTCGCCGCCCGCCTTCGTCATCAGGCTCTCGTTGGTGCCTTTTCGACGCTTCACTGTTCATCCTCCTCTGGGAGGGACGGGCGGTTCCAGAACGCCGGGCCTGGGGGCACCAGGAAGTCCGACTTGGCGTAGAAGTAGCCGTCCCCGTCGACGCCGATGGGGAGCATCGGCAGGTGCCGCGTCGCCGGGCCGAAGACCGGGGCCGCGTTGTCGACCACGTTGAACTGCGACTGGTGGCAGGGGCACAGCAGGCGCTGGCTCTGCTGCTCGTAGAGGCTGGCCGGGCAGCCGACGTGCGTGCAGATCTTGGAGTAGGCGACGAAGTCGCCCCACATCGCCTCGGAGTCCTGGTACATCGGGTACAGGTTCTCGCGCAGGACCTCCGCGTCCTGGGCGCGCAGGCGGATGAGCAGCGTCGGCGCGGAGGCGAACTCGTTGCCGGCCCCGCCCTCGATCGCCGGGAAGACGGTGATCTGGCCGCCGGTGGAGACCATGTCCGGGCGCACGAGCGCGCCGTCCTTGAGCATGAGGCGGACCGGTTCGCCGCCGTTGTGCTTCTCGGCGTTCCAGCCGGTGACGGTGAGCATGTCGCCGGGGTCCTTGATGAGGCCGCCGAGCGGCGCGACCGCGGCGAGGCCGAGCGGGGCGGCGCCGAGCAGGGCGGCCTTGACCAGGAACGGGCGGCGCTTGAGGCCCATGTCGTCGACCACCGTGTCGACGGTGGACTCGGCGAAGCGGCGGTCCTCGCGGCTGGAGCCGCCGTCGTGGCGGTCCTGCACGAGCTCTTCGACCGGCAGCAGCTTCTTGGCCCAGGTCAGGACGGCCATGGCGATCAGGAGCAGCGACAGGCCAAGGGTGACGCCGAGGATCGGCGTGTACCAGGTCTGCGGGTCGCGCCAGGTGGCGGCGCCGTCGTACTGCCAGGGCCACCAGATGTAGGCCACCACGAACAGCGTCGCGAACAGGCCGGAGCCGAGGAACATGGAGGCGACGATGCGCTCCATGCGCTTCTCGACCTTGGTCCCGGGCTTCGCGTAGCGCGGCTCGTAGTGAATGATCTCGATGCCGTCGCGACGCAGGCCCTCGCGGTAGACGTCGAAGCGCGAGAGCTTCGGGTCGCTCAGGTCGACCTCGTCGGGCCGACGGTCATCGTTGTGGGCACTCACGATTTACCTGCAATCCAGAGCGTGGCCAGCAGCAGCGACGAGATGCCGACCAGGAAGATGGCGACGCCTTCGGTGGACGGTCCGAAGCGCCCGAGGGAGAACACCCCGCCGTGGTCCTTGTCGTCGTTGACCATGTACTGGACGTAGGCGATGATGTCGGCCTTCTGCTCGGGGGTGAGCTGGTTGTCGGCGAAGACCGGCATGTTCTGCGGTCCGGTGAGCATCGCCTGGTAGAGCTCCTCGTCGGTGACGCCTTCGAGGGAGGGGGCGTGCGCGCCCGAGGAGAGCGCCCCGCCGCCTCCGGCGTAGCCGTGGCACGAGGAGCAGTTGACGCGGTACAGGTCGTTGCCGGCGGCCGTGTCGGCGTTTTCGACCAGCGAGTCCAGGTCGTCGGGGACGGTGCCGCCGCCGCCGAGGTACTCGATGTAGGCCCCCAGCCACTCGGCCTCTTCCTCGGTGAAGGAGGACGGGGCGGCGGGGGCCTGGGCGCCCTGGGCGGCCATCGGCATGCGGCCGGTGTTCACCTGGAACTCGACCGACGCCGAGCCGACGCCGACGAGGCTCGGTCCGCGGCCTTCGATGCCCTCGCCGTTGTCGCCGTGGCAGCTGATGCAGCTCGTGTCGTAGAGCTCCTGGCCTTTGACGACCTCAGAATCGACGGCGCTGGCGCTGTCGTCGGCCTCCTGGGCGTACAGACTCGGCGAGAACACCGAGTAGAGCCCGCCGACTATGACCAACGCGCCGGTGAACCTGGCCAGCGCGCCGAGGCGCTTGCGCCAGCCTCGCCGGCGTTTCGCTGATGCAGCCACGGTTGTTGCCTCACCTTTATCTAGCTCGCGGACCGGCGGGGGCTGTAGAGCCCCCGTCCGGTCGGGCGGCCGCCTCCGGGGGACGGCCGTCGCCTTCTCGGACATCTGCCGCGGCTCGGGGCCGGGCCTTGACTGTATTGCGGCCGGACGCGACGGTGGTCGCGTTCGGCCCGCCTCGCTACTGGAGGAAGTAGATCATCGCGAACAGCGCGACCCACACCACATCGACGAAGTGCCAGTAGTAGGACACCACGATCGAGGCGGTGGCCTGGGCCGGCGTGAACCGCCCCATCGTCGTGCGGATGAGGAAGACGATGAACGCCACGAGGCCGCCGGTCACGTGCAGGCCGTGGAAGCCGGTGGTCATGTAGAACATCGACCAGTACCCGTCGGTGGCGATGGTGTATCCCTCGGCCACCAGCAGGCGGTACTCGTTGACCTGGCCGAGCATGAAGACGAGCCCCATGACGAAGGTGATCGCGAACCAC
The DNA here is from genome assembly GCA_035765105.1 of Glycomyces sp. Lineage (GTDB taxonomy): Bacteria > Actinomycetota > Actinomycetes > Mycobacteriales > Micromonosporaceae > Glycomyces. The sequence continues at coordinate 177,526 of DASTYG010000095.1, read as the reverse complement.
CTGCGCAACGCGTGGACGTTGCCCTTCTCCGCGGCGAAGACGCCGATCTGGCAGGTGACCGAGGAGAGCACCAGGATCGTGGTGAACGTCAGGGCGTAGGGCAGGTTGAGGTGTTGCGTCGCCTCCGCCCACAGCTCCGGCGCGGCGGCTCGGATGGAGAAGTACATCGCGAACAGGCCGGCAAAGAACATCAGTTCGCTGCTCAACCACACGATGGTGCCGACACTGACGACATTGGGCCTCGTCAGTGAGTGGATTCGGCTGGGGTCGATAGTTGCTTCGGCGGCAGTCACGCGCACATTATTACGGCTCGGCACTTCCGACCGGCGCATGGGGTGTGTTTTTCCCGCGTGTCGCCCGAAGGTAGGCTTCCCCTCCTCACCCCCCGAGTCCGCAGGTCATCGAAGGTTCGGCCACTTTGGGCGGTATGGCGCGCGGAAGTGGCGCCGGCGGCCTTCCCATTTGAGTGTGGCCGGTTTAATATGCGAGGCGTGAGTACTTCAACGACCGAGTACGCGGTGCTGCTCTACAGCCACCGGTCCTCCGTGATCGAGCAGATGCGTTCCGCGATCGGCGACGAGCCCGCCGAGGGCGTCGCGATCGAGTACGCCGTGGCCGGCGACTACGACGAGGCGATCGCCCTGATCGACCGCTACGAGATCGACCTGGTCCTGCTCGACGGGGAGGCCCAGCCCGCCGGAGGGCTCGGCATCGCCCGCCAGATCCGCGACGAGATCGACGACCCGCCGACGCTGGCGGTGGTCGTGGCCCGCGCCGCCGACCGCTGGCTGGCGGCCTGGTCGCGCGCCGACGCCGTCCTGACCCACCCGCTCAACCCTGTGACGACCGGGAAAACGGTAGTAGACTTGCTGGTCGAACGCCGCTCGGCGGCAGTGCCCGCACAGCGCGCCGCCTGAGTTCCGCCTCACTACCCCCTCGGTGAAGCTCTTGTACGGCTCGCCCGTTTCGCCGAGGGTGCTCGCGAGCCGTCCACGCCACCTGGAGTCTTCATGACCGACGCGGCCAACCCGTCGCCCACCGCCACCCGAGCCGGAGCGGACGCCGCTCCGAGCTGGCCCGACGTCCTCGCCCGCCTCTCCGGCGGCGACCATCTCGACGAGGCCAGCGCCGACTGGGCGATGGCGCAGATCATGGCCGGGAACGCCGACCCGGCGCAGTTGGCGGCCTTCGCGGTGCTGCTGCGCTCGAAGGGCGAGACCGCCGCGGAGATCGCGGCGATCGCGGGGCGGATGCTCGCCGAGACCACCCGGATCGACCTGACGGACCTGGGCATCGGGGTCGACATCGTCGGCACCGGCGGCGACGGCTCCAACAGCGTCAACATCTCCACCATGGCGGCGATCATCGTGGCCGCCGCGGGCGTGCCGGTGATCAAGCACGGCAACCGTTCCGCCTCGTCGAGCGTGGGCTCGGCCGACCTGCTGGAGTCGCTGGGCGTGGACCTGGAGGCGTCGGCCGACCGGGTCGAGGCGTCGGTGCGCGAGGTGGGCATCGGCTTCTGCTTCGCCAAGACCTTCCACCCGGGGATGCGCCACGCGGGGCCGGTGCGCAGCGCCCTGGGCATCCCGACCGTGTTCAACGTGCTGGGTCCGCTGACGAACCCGGGCCAGCCGAAGGCCGGGCTCATCGGCTGCGCGGACCCGCGGATGGCGCCGCTGATGGCGCAGGTCTTCGCCGAGCGGGGCGCGTCGGTGTTCGTCGTCCGCGGCGACGACGGCCTGGACGAGATCTCGACCTCGTCGACGACCACCGAGTGGGTGGTCTCCGGCGGGCGGGTCTCCGAGGGCAGTATCGACATCGAGGAGTTCGGCCTGGTCAAGGCCGGTCCCGACGCGCTGCGCGGCGGTGACCTCGCGTTCAACACGGCGGTCGCCCGGGACGTGTTCGCCGGGAAGGCGGGCCCGGTGCGCGACGCGGTGCTCATCAACGCGGCGGCGGCGCTGGCCTCGCGCGACGGCCTGGCCGACGGCGTGGACATGCACGACGTCGCCCGCAGGCGGGCGATGCTGGAGACGGGCCTGAAGAAGGCCGCGAAGGCGGTCGACGAGGGCGCGGCGGCGGCGCTGGTCGAGCGCTGGGCCGAGTTCAGCGGCCGGATCGGCGGCCGGGCCGGGGACTGACCGGTCCGAGGACGAGACGTGGAGGGGCGGACCGCGCGGTCCGCCCCTCGTCGTCTCGCTAGGTGTACTTCTTCAGTTCGTCCTCGGAGGCGTTGGGCCGGGCGCCGGTCGAGGGCAGCTCGGTGCGGATGAGGACGCAGCCGCACTCCTCGCAGCGCAGGACCTCGTCGATGGCGGCGGCGCGGATGGGCGCCATGTCGGCCGGGGACTTCTCGATGCGGCACGAGCCGCAGCGCCGTCCGACCAGTTCGGCGGCGGCGATCGGCTGGCGGGCGTGGATGCGCTCGTAGAGCTCGACGAGCCGGTCGGGGATCGCGATGGTCAGGGCGGCGCGGTCGGACTGGGCCTCGGCGGTCTCGGCCTCGATCGCGTCGAGCGCCCTGCGGCGGGCGGCTTCGGCGTCGTCGACGGCGCGCTGGGCCTCGGCGGTCCGGTCGCGGGCGGCCGTGAGCTCGCCTTCGAGGGCTTCGCGGCGCTCCATGAACTCGAGTTCGTCGTCTTCGAGGGTGCCCTGGCGGCGGGCGAGCGATTCGAGTTCGCTCTGGAGCCCTTCGAGCTCCTTGGCCCCGGCGGTGCCGGAGGCCATGCGGTCGCGGTCGGCGGCGGCGCGCTTGGTCACCAGTTCGACCTCCTGCTCGATCCGCTTGATGTCGCGGTCGAGGTCGGCGATGTCGCCGGTGAGGGAGGCGGCCCGGTCGGTCAGGGCCTGGAGGTGGCGGACGGCGTCGGGGAGCGTGGTGTCGGCGTCGAGCTTCCGGCGCCGCTGCTCCAGTTGGGTGAGCGTGGTGTCGACGGTTTGCAGGTCGAGCAGTCGGCGTTGATCGAACAGGTCGGCTTTCAACTCGGTTCACCCCCGGAGTTCTGGTGGATCGTCCACGGATCGGTGTCGATGTCGGAGACGACCGCCTCGACGGCGAGTTCCGACAGTTGCCCTGCAACAGTATCGAGCCAGGGCCGCTCGGTCGCCCAGTGGGCGGCGTCGATGAGGGCGGGGCCGCCGCGGGCGAGGTGCTCGCCGGCGGGGTGGTGCCTGAGGTCGGCGGTGAGGAAGGCGTCGGCGCCCGCGGCGGCGGCGTCGGCGAGGTGGGAGTCGCCCGCGCCGCCGCACACGGCCACGGTGCGCACCGTCCGGTCGGGGTCGCCGGCGCCGCGCACACCCCAGGCGGTGGCGGGCAGGGCCGCGGCGGCGCGCGCCACGAGCGCGGCGAAGCTGACGGGGTCGGTGCGGCCGATGCGGCCGATGCCGCGGCCCGAGCCCTCGTGTTCGGGGCCGTCGAGGGGGCGCAGGGGGCGCAGGTCGGTCAGGCCGAGCCGGTCGGCGAGGGCGTCGGAGACGCCGGGGGCGGCGACGTCGGCGTTGGTGTGGGCGACGTAGAGGCCGGTGCCGCGTTCGATGAGGGTGTGGAGGAGGTCGCCCTTGTAGTCGGCGGCGGGGTCGAGGCTGGAGACGCCGCGCAGGAGCAGGGGGTGGTGGGCGACGATGAGGTCGCAGTCGCGCTCGGCGGCTTCGGCGACGGTCGCGTCGACGACGTCGACGGCGCACAGGACGCGCCGGACCTCGCGGCCGGGCCGTCCGCAGACCACGCCGACGCGGTCCCAGTCCTCGGCCCAGCGGCGCGGGTAGATCCGGTCGAGGGCGGCGGTGACTTCGCTCAGCGTCGGCATGGCCCCGAGTCTATTGACCGCCGCGGCGGCGGGGGCCGGGTGTGCCCGGGGCGCCGGCCCGGGCACACCGTCGGACGGCCCGCCTCGTGGGGCGGGGCTCAGTCCAGGGCGCCGACCTGTTCGGCCAGGCGGCGCATCTCGGGCATCGGTTCCCCCTTGGTGCGGTGCAGGATCTGGCCGATGAGCTCGACGGCGATCGGGCGGCAGCGGATCTCGGCCGGGGCGGTGCGCTCGGCGGCGGTCAGGGACCTGCCGGCCCGTTCGATGTCGCCGACCTGGACGCAGGCCCGGGCCATGTCGAGGTAGTGGTGCGCGCGCCGTTCGGCGACGAGGTCGCCCAGGGCGGCCCGGTCGATGCCGTCGTGGACGGCGAGGGCGTCGGCGCCCTCGCCGAGTTCGACGAGCGCGGCGGCGCGGTGCAGCAGGACGTTCGTCGGCCCGAACGAGGTGTAGTAGTGGTTGGCGTCGCGGCCGAGGATGGCGGCGGCGCGGTCGGCGCTGTCGAGCAGGTCCGAGCAGGTGGCGCTCTCTCCGGCGAGGGCGGCGGCCATGGCGCCTTGGAGCAGGAGCGCTCCGTAGACGCTGATGGCCTCGGGGCCGGCCGATTCGCCGCCGGTGTCGCTGATGAGCCCGTGGGCGACCTGCACGTTGAGGTCGAGCGCGGCCTGGTAGCGGCCGAGCGCCCGGAGGGCGTTGGCGACGCGGGTGGTGGCGATGCCGGCCAGGAGCGGGTCGTTGCCGCGCTGGGCGGCGCTTATGGCGCGGTCGGCGGCGAGCCAGGCGAGCTGGGCCTCGCCGAGTTTGCGGAGCACCGTGGAGGCGATCTGGTAGACCTGCGTGAGCAGTTCGGCGGCGTCGGCGCTGGTGCCGCCCACGGGGTGCTCCTCGGCGACGGGGGTGTCGCGCAGGAGTCCGATGAGCGAGCGGGCGACGACCGGGTAGTGGCCCTTCTCGAAGGCGAGCCACGCGTAGGTGACGGCGCCGCGGAGCTGGGGTATCGGGGTCGGTTCGATCGGTGCGGCTTCGAGGAAGAGGCCGAGCCGTTCGTACCGTTCGAGGGACTGCCGGATGGACTCGACCTCCACTTGGTCGAGGCAGCCGCCCAGTCCCGGCCGGCGTCTGGGTTCGCGGCCGAGCAGTTGCCCGGCGTCGATGCTGAGGGCTTCGGCGAGCTCGGTGATGACCGAGTACTTGTCGAGGCGCCGGACGCCCCGCTCGATCTTGTCGACCCAGCTCTTGGACTTGCCGATGCGATCGGCGAATACTTGCTGGGACATGCCGCGGCGCTGTCTCCAGTACGCCACTCGCCGCCCCATGGGCTGTGTTTCGGACTCCATCAGACCCCACCGTCCTTTTAGGAGTTAAACGCAATTCATCGGGTTTCGATATTCAGTTCACTATGGAGTTGACGGCGGCGGTCGCCCCGCGGCCGATCGGGCGCGACCGCCACCCGCCGGGACCGCCGGAGGCGGCCAGAGGATCTGAGTCGCGCCCGCACGCACCGCTTCCGGCCGGTCACCGAACACCTATGTGTCTACAGGCTTTTCCCCCGCGGCACAACGCCTGCGAGCAGGGTTGATAACGCTGCGCGGGAGCCTCTTCACAGTATCTTCCCGCCACAAGTGCAAAATGCCTGTTATGCACCGTTACGGGGGGTTTACGTCACCTGAAGGCAGGAAAAATGCACATGCAATATGCTGATCCAAGTGGTCAGCGACTTGTGTCGGATACCTGACACAAAGGAGTCGCGCCCGCCGGGGCGGCGCTCGGCGCGCCGTCTCAGCCCAGCGGGACCACCAGGCAGCGGCCGCCCTGGTACACCCCGCCGTCCACATTGAGGACCAGATCGTCGCAGTAGCGCCGCGCCCCGTCCACCTCGCCCGGCTCCAGACCGGTCGTGTCGGGGATCGTCGAGTGCCCGTGGACGAGCTCCTCGCCGCCGAAGGCGCGGAGCATCCCGCGCACCCTCGCCGGGCCCTCGGGCCCCATGAACTCGTGGCGGCGGGTCAGCTCCCGGAACAGCTGCCACCACTCCTCGGGCTCGTCCGAGTCCAGCACCGCCCGCGCCGCCGCGTTCACCGCCGCGACGCTGCGCCCGTAACCCAGGTACGCCTCGGTGTCGGAGTGCACCAGCAGCGACCGGTCGGCCAGGTGGATCACCCGGCGCGCCCGCAGCCACGCGGCCTCCTCGTCGGTCAGCTCCTCCAGGTCGTCCTCGAAGCCGCCGTTGATGACCCACCAGTGCAGGAACTGCCGCTCCTGGCCGTCGACGTCGGCGAACCCGTCGCCGCCGAACCGCCGGGAGCCGAGCATCAGCAGCTCGTGGTTGCCCAGGAGGGTGTCGACGAGCCCGCCGGCCTCGGCGGCCTCGTCGGCCAAGGCGCGCAGCAGCCGCACCACCCGCACCCCGTCCCGGCCCCGGTCGAACAGGTCGCCGAGAATCCACAGCCGCGCCTCGCCGCCGGTCCACTCGGCGTCCTCGCCGACCAGTCCGCGCCCGCGCAGCGCCTCGACGAGCGCATCGTGATGGCCATGGACGTCACTGGCCACGAACAGCGGACTCGAATCAGACATGGCCCCGATAGTAATGCGGCCGGACCGCGGAGGACGACGTTGGCGGCTCTCGCCGCGCGGGCCGCCAATGCACTTGCCGGGCGGCCAGGCGGGGCATAGGATTCGGCCACCGCCGGGCCGGACCGGCCGCAGGTGCGCGCCGGCGGCCCGCCAGCTTCGTCGAGAGGGAACCTCCGTGACCGACAACCCGTTTCTGACCGCCTCCGATCTGCCCTACCTGCTCCCCCGGTTCGAGGACATCGACGTCCGGCACTACCTGCCGGCCTTCGAGGCGGGCATGGAGGAGGAGCTGGCCGCCGTCGCGGCCGTCACCGCCCAGGAGGAGGAGCCGACCTTCGCGAACACCGTCGTGGCCCTGGAGCGGGCCGGAACGGGCGTCCTCTCGCGCGTCGGCATGGTCTTCTACAACAAGAACACCTCCGACACCGACGCCGACCTCCAGGCGATCGAGACCGAGATCGGGCCCCGCCTCGCCGAGCACCGCGACCGCATCCTCCTCGACGCCGCGCTGTTCGCCCGCGTCGACGCGCTGTGGCGCCGCCGCGGCGAGCTGGGTCTCGACGAGCAGGACGAGCGCCTCCTCGAGCGCTACCACGCCGAGTTCGTCCGCGGCGGCGCCGCGCTCGACGAGGAGGGCAAGGCCCGGCTGTCCCGGATCAACGCCGAGCTGGCCGAGCTGTCGGCGAAGTTCAACCAGCAGGTCCTGGCGGACATCAACGACGCGGCCGTGCACGTGACCGACGAGGCCGAGCTCGACGGGCTGGGCGAGGCGGCCCGCAAGGCCGCGGCCGCCGCCGCGGCCGAGCGGGGGCTGGAGGGCCACCTGCTCACCCAGCAGCTGTTCAGCAACCACCCGCAGCTCGAGCAGCTGCGCGACCGCGGCCTGCGCGAACGCGTGTGGCGGGCCTCGACCTCCCGGGGCGCGGGCAACGCCGCGACCCTGCTGGCGATGGCGCGCCTGCGCGCCGAGAAGGCCCGCCTGCTCGGCTTCGAGCACCACGCCGACTACATCGCCGCCGACCAGACCGCCGGGGACGCCGGGATCATCGCCGAGCGCCTCGCGGGCCTGGCCGCGGCCTCGGTGCGCAACGCCCGCGCCGAGGCCGCCGAGCTCCAGGAGGTCATCGACGCCGAGGGCGGCGGCTTCACGCTCGCCGCGTGGGACTGGACGCACTACGCCGCGAAGGTCCGCCAGGCCAAGTACGGCTTCGACGCCGACGCGCTGCGGCCCTACCTCGAACTCGACCGGGTCCTGTTCGACGGGGTCTTCCGGGCCGCCGAGCTGGAGTTCGGCCTGCGCTTCGCCGAGCGGGAGGACCTGGCGGGCTACCACCCCGAGGTGCGGGTCTTCGAGGTCTTCGACGCGGACGGGGAGGCGCTGGGGCTGTTCCTGGGCGACTTCTTCACCCGCGACTCCAAGAAGGGCGGCGCGTGGATGAACCCGCTGGTCGTCCAGTCGGAGCTGACCGGCGAGAAGCCGGTGGTGGTGAACAACCTCAACATCGTCAAGCCCCCGGAGGGCGAGCCGGCGCTGGTGACCGTCGACAACGTGCGGACGATGTTCCACGAGTTCGGGCACGCCCTACACGGGCTGTTCTCGGCGTGCCGCTACCCGAAGACGTCGATGACCTCGACCCCGCGCGACTTCGTCGAGTACCCCTCGCAGGTCAACGAGATGTGGATCCTGTGGCCGGAGGTCGTCTCGGCCTACGCGCGCCACCACGTCACCGGCGAGGCCGCCCCGGCGGCGCTGCTGGAGCAGTGGGAGTCCTCGGGCACCTTCGGCGAGGGCTTCGCCTCGACCGAGTACCTGGCCGCGGCGATCCTCGACCAGGCGTGGCACCGGCTCGCGCCCGAGGAGGTGCCCGAGCCCGGCGACGACGCCGCCGCGGCGGTGGCGGCGTTCGAGCGCGCGGCCCTCGAAGCGGCCGGGATCGCGATGGACGAGATCGCCCCGCGCTACCGCTCGGGCTACTTCGCGCACATCTTCGCGGGCGGCTACTCGGCCGGGTACTACTCCTACATCTGGTCGGAGATCCTCGACGCCGACACGGTGGAGTGGTTCAAGGAGCACGGCGGCCTGACCCGCGAGAACGGCGACCGCTTCCGCGAGCTCCTCTTGAGCCGCGGCGGGTCGATCGACCCGATGGAGTCCTACCGGCGCTTCCGGGGGCGCGACGCCGAGATCGAGCCGCTGCTGGTGCGCCGGGGCCTGCGGTAGCAAGCCCTCCGGGGGCTCCCGCCGGAGCCCTCGGAGAAGGGCCTAGGCGGGCCGCGTCGCGGTGTGCACCGAGATCTCCCCGCCGGGCAGGCAGGCGATCTGCTGTCCGGCGGGCCCTTCGAGGCGCCACGCCTCGGCGTCGGGGTCCGGGGACGCCACCAGTTGCGAGCCGTCTTCGAAGTCGACGCGGATCTCCCCGGGCGTCTCGATCACGGCGCCGTCGACGATCCGCCCCGAGAGCTCGGCGGCGACCGCGGCGGGGGCGGCCCTGTCGCCGCCCGAGGAGGTGAAGCGGTCGCCGTCGGCGCGGGTCACCGTCACCTCCGAGTCGACCGAGAGCACCCAGCCGCCGCCGGTGCGCAGCGAGACCGGAGGCTTCCAGGAGACCTCGTTGACCACCTGTCCGTTGAGTTCGTCTATGCGCATCGGGCGCTCCCCCCTCGTCGTCGGTTCCTCGGCGCAGGGTGCCCGGCGGGGGCCGAACCATGCACGGGCGTCCCGGGCCGCCGTTCACCGGTCGGCGCGGCGCACCGCCGAGGCGATCTTGAGCCCGGCGCCGATGACGCTCAGGCACACGGCCGCCACGTGCACGCCGGGCCAGGTGACGAACAGCGACACCAGGATGGCGACGATCGCCAGGAAGAGCACGACGTCGCCCAGGCTCTCGTCCAGTCGGGCGTCGCGTTCGGCAGGTCCGCTCACTCCTTGAGACTAGCGAACCCGCCTGCGCCGCGCGGGGGCTCGCGCAAGGCCGTCGGCGGATGCGCCCGGCGGAGCGGGGCGTGCACAATCGGTGGGGCAACCGATGTCGAGAGGAGCGGCCATGCGAACGGTGGCGGTACTGGGAGCGGGCAAGATGGGGCAGGCGATCCTGTCGGGCCTGCTGCGGGCGGGCTGGGAGACCGGCTCGGTCGTGGCCACGGCGCGCAGTGAGGAGCGCGCCGCCGAGCTGCGCGCGTCCTACGGCGTGGCGGTGGCGGCGAACGCCGAGGCGGTGCGGCGCGCCGACGTGGTCGTGGTGGCGGTCAAGCCGCAGGACGCGGGGGCGCTCCTGGAGGAGCTGCACGGCGTCTTCAGCGCGGCGGTGCCCGTGGTGAGCATCTGCGCGGGGCTGCCGACCGCGTTCTTCGAGAAGCGCCTGCCCGACGCGACCCCGGTGGTGCGGGCGATGCCGAACACCCCGGCGCTGGTCGACGAGGCGATGACGGTGCTCTCGCCGGGCACCCACACCGACCAGGCGTGCCTGGCCGCGGTCGAGGAGCTGTTCAAGCCGCTGGGCCGCACCCTGGTCGTCGAGGAGAAGCACCAGGACGCGGTCACGGCGATCTCGGGTTCGGGGCCGGCCTACTTCTACTACCTGGCCGAGGCGATGACCGAGGCGAGCGTGCTCATGGGGCTGCCGCGGGCCGTGGCGTGCGAGCTGGTGGCGCAGACGGCGCTGGGCGCGGCGCGCATGGTCAGCGAGGCCGACGCCTCCCCGGCGGAGCTGCGCGAGGCCGTGGAGTCCCCGGCTGGGACGACCATCAGCGCGGTGCGCCAGCTGGACAACCACCGGGTGCGCTCGGCGGTGACCGACGCGGTCGAGGCCGCGCGCGACCGGGCGCGGGAGATCGCCGAGGAGTACGCCTGAGCCGTCCGGAGACCTTGCCGACCCCAGCGTCGTAGATCACTGCACAAAAAAGAGAGCACTGCTCTTGACAACCTTCCCTCAGTGTGCGATCGTTGGTCCATGACGAGAGCACCGCTCTCTTTTCTGGGAAGGGAACCCGCATGACCGACCACGTCATCATCGGCAAAGGCCAGATCGGCTCCACCGTCGCCCGCATCCTCGCCGGGCGCGGCGAGCGCGTCCGGGTGCTCAGCCGCTCCGGCGGCGCCGACGAGACCGGCATCGCCCACGTCAAGGTCGACGCCCGCGACGCCGCGGCGCTCACCGCCGCCACGGCCGGGGCCGACGTCATCTACAACTGCGCCAACCCGGCCGGGTACCACCAGTGGGCCGACGAGTGGCCGCCCATGTTCGCCGCCATCCTCGGCGCCGCCAAGGCGCACGGCGCGAGCCTGGTCAACACCGGCAACCTCTACGTCTACGGGCCGGTCGACGCGCCCATGACCGAGCGGACCCCGCTGCGCTCGCCCGGCCACAAGGGGCGCATCCGCATCAGGATGTGGGAGGACGCCATGGCGCTCCACCGGGCCGGGGACCTGCGCTTCACCGAGGCGCGCGGCTCCGACTACTTCGGCCCGGGGGCCCTGGCCGACGCCATGCTCGGCGAGCGGTTCGTGCGCCCCATTGTCGAGGGCAAGGGCGTCACGGTGTTCGGCGACCCGGACGCGCCGCACAGCTTCACCTACATCCCCGACGTGGCGAACGCGCTGGTGCGCCTCGGCGGCGACGACCGGGCGTGGGGGCGGCCCTGGCACGTCCCGACCGCCCCGGCGCGCTCGCAGCGCCAGATGGCCGAGACGGCGGCGGCGGTCCTCGGCCGCGACTCGGTCGCGGTCAGGCGGCTCCCGTGGTGGGTCCTCATCCGCCTGGTCGGCGCCTTCCAGCCGGCCATGCGCGGCGTCACCGAGACCCGCCACCAGTGGGACGGCCCGTACGTCATGGAGTCCTCGGACTTCACCGAGGTCTTCGGCGACGGGCCGACCGGCACCGAGCAGGCGCTGGGCGAGACCGTCGAGTGGTGGCGGCGGCGCCTGGCCGCGGTGTGAACCGGCCCGGGGCGGGGCGGAAGCCGCGGTCCGGGGCCGGGGCGCCGCTGCTGTAATGGCGGGCATGCGCGAGATACGACACGGCCGGTTCGGCGACCTCGACGGCGCGACGGTGTACGGCCTGGCACGGCTCAGGCAGGAGGTGTTCGTCGTCGAGCAGGAGTGCGCCTATCCGGACCTCGACGGGCTCGACACCGACCCGGGGACCGTCCACTTCTGGATCGGCGAGGGCCTCGGCGTCGTGGCGTGCCTGCGGGTGCTGCGCCAGGGCGGGGGGCTGCGGATCGGGCGGGTGTGCTCGGCCGCGGCCGAGCGCGGGCGCGGGCTGAGCGGGTCGCTCATGGCCGCCGCGCTCGCCGAGGCCGGGCCCGGGGCGGACGTCGTCCTCGACGCCCAGACCTACGCCGCCGGGTTCTACCGCAGGTACGGCTTCGTCGAGCACGGCGAGGAGTTCCTGGAGGACGGCATCCCGCACGTCCCGATGCTGCGCCGCGGCGCGTGAGGCCGCGCGGCGGGGGCCAGAGCGGGGAATGGGGCGGAGCGCCCGGCTCGCGCTCCGCCCCGCTATCCCTCTAGTGCCAGGTCGACCGACACGGCCGCGCCTCCAGCGGGGCGCGACGTCGGGAGCCGCCGCCCGCGGGGGCGGCGTCTCCACAATTCCGACTGAAAGTTTCGCGAAACTTTCATCCTAAGTATCGATATGTTACGATCCCTTGGTCGGCGCTGTCAAGACCAGCGACGGCATACCACTGTGGTGGAGATGTGAGGGGCTCTACCGCAAACGAAGAGGGGGCCGGCGCAAGCCGGTCCCCTCTTCCATGTCCTGCGACCCCGCGAGCAGGCCGGACGCCGATGCCGCCGGGCGGATCGGCGGCGGCGCGGGCCGCGGCTTCGCGGCCCGCGGTCCGATCGCCCCCGGCGCCGGACCGCCCGAGAGCGGCCCGGAACTCTCGGGGCGCCGGGCCGCGCCCAGCGGCGCGCCCGGGCGCGCCGCGGTCACTCGCTCGGCTGCTCGATGAGCGACTGGACGTACAGCTCCTCGCCGATCTTCTCGATGATGTCGAGCTGCGTGTCCAGGTAGTCGATGTGGTGCTCCTCGTCCTCCAGGATGCCCCGGAAGAGGTCCCTGGAGACGTAGTCCTGCACCGACTCCATGTGCTCGATGCCGCGCTTGAGGCGGTCGATGGCCTCCACCTCGATCTCGCGGTCGCACCGGAAGATCTCCGGCACGCTCTGACCGATCCGCAGCGGGAAAAGCCGCTGGTAGTTCGGCAGGCCCTCCAGGAAGAGGATGCGGTCGGTGAGGACCTCGGCGTGGCGCATCTCGTCCATCGACTCGGCGCGGGTGTACTTCGCCAGTTTGGTGTAGCCCCAGTGCTCCTGCATCTTGGCGTGCAGGAAGTACTGGTTGATCGCGGTGAGCTCGGCGCTCAGCTGCTCGTTGAGGAACTCGATGACTCGTGCGTCGCCCTGCATGTCGCTCCGTCCTTCCCAGGTCGTCAGACCGGTCCACCGGGACCGGCGGGGCCCAGCGTATGACGAAGCGCGGTGGGATTTCCAGCCAGGAATGCCTAAAATAGGACAAGCTATCCTAACCACAGGTAGTGGCATAACCACACAGAGCGGTATCTTTCAGGCGGCCGGGGCGGGCTCGCCGGCGAAATGGCGCTCGATCATGTCGGCCAGGCGCTCGCGGCAGTTGCCGCAGCTGGTCCCCGCGTCGCACGCCTCGCCGATCGCGTCCTCGGTGTGCGCGCCGGCGCTGATGCAGTCGCGGACCTCGTGATCGTGGACTCCGTAGCAGATGCAGGCGTACATCCCGAGACCTCCGGGAACTTAGGGTCGGCTAATGAAGGCATGCCTAACCTACCCTGCGCCCCGCTTCCGCGGCAACACCCGATCGGACCGGACGGACCGGCCCCATCGGTCGGCGACCGCCGCCGTTCCTCAGGAGCCGCCGCCGAGGAGGCCACTGAGGACCTTCACGGCGTGCGCGATCCCCTCGTCGTCGACGTCGAGGTGCGTGAGCAGGCGGCCCCGGTCGGGCCCGAGCACCGAGATGCGGACGCCCTGCTCGGCCGCCGCGGCGGCCGTCCTCGCGATCTCGGGAATCCGCAGCAGGACCACGTTCGTCTCCACCTGGGCCGGGTCGCAGACGCCGTAGGGCTCGAGCGCCTCGGCCAGGCGCCTGGCGCGGACGTGGTCCTCGGCGAGCCGCCCGATGTTGTTCACCAGGGCGAAGCGGCCGGCCGCGGCGAGGTGTCCGACCTGCCGCATGCCGCCGCCGAGGCGCTTGCGGAGGATTCGGCCGCGCTGCGCGCGTTCGGCGTCGGTGACCAGGAGCGAGCCGACCGGCGCGCCGAGGCCCTTCGAGAGGCACACCGAGACGGTGTCGAACAGGCGGCCGTACTCCTGGAGCGGGACGCCGGAGGCGACGTGCGCGTTCCACAGCCGCGCGCCGTCGAGGTGCAGGGCGAGCCCGTGGGCGTCGGCCAGGTCGCGCAGCGCCCGCAGCCGGTCCAGGGGCTGGACGGTGCCGCCGCCGATGTTGTGGGTGTTCTCGACGGCGATGGCGCGCGTGGTCGTGGCGTAGGGGTGGGGGCGGTTGATCATGGGCTCGACGAGGGCGAGGTCGAGGCGGCCGTCCGGGGCGCTCCAGGTGCGCGTGGAGATGCCGCCGAGCGCGGCGGCGGCCCCCATCTCGAAGTTGACGACGTGGGCGCCCGCGTCGCACAAAAGCTCGCCGCCGGGCGGGACCGAGAGCTGGAGCGCGATCTGGTTGGCCATGGAGCCGGTGGGCGTGAAGACCGCGGCCTCGTGCCCGAGCAGGGCGGCGGCCTCGGCTTCGAGGGCGTTGACGGTCGGGTCCTCGCCGTAGACGTCGTCGCCGACCTCGGCGTCCGTCATGGCCTCGAGCATGGCGGGGCCGGGGCGGGTGACGGTGTCGGAGCGCAGGTCGACGATCATGCTCCGACCCTACGCGGCGGGGGGCCGGTCCGTCAGTACGGGTTGTCGCCGTTGCCGATGCCGAGGAACGGCAGGTACATGCGCTCGCCGTCGGCGGTGAAGCCGTCGTAGACGATGTCGAACAGGTCCTGGATGCCGAAGGCGCGCAGGGCGTCGACCATCATGTGCGCGGCCTGCGTGGTGGCGGCCCGGTCGGTCGAGGGGAAGGTGCGGGACCAGTTCGGCTGGGCGCCGCTGGGGGCGCGGAAGCCGAGGTTCGGCAGGTTCGACAGTCCCGCGCGCCAGTTGCCGGTGACGGCCGCGGACGCCTCGACCCGCAGGCCGCCGTCGACGAAGGCGGCGACGTACCTGGCCGACCAGTCGCCGGTCCGCAGCAGCACCGTCCCGGCGGTGTCGATGGTGGGCACGTCGGCGGCCATGTCGCCCAGGAGCGAGCTGAGGCGCTCGGTGAACTCGCCCATGTCGGGGCAGGCCGGCTCCGGCGGGTGCTGGCCCTTGCGGGCGTACGCCTGCCAGCCGGAGACGTCGCCCCGGCCGACCGAGTGCGCTTCGAGCTGCTCGAACAGCTGCGGCGAGAGCAGGCGGAGGGTCACGCCGCCGTGGAAGCGGCGCAGGTGCAGTTCGAAGATGAGCCCGTCGCGGTACCAGCGGATCCAGGGCCCGCCGTCGCCGCCGCGCACCTCGGGCGCGCCGAGCTCGTTCATCATCGTCCGCAGCACTTCGCGGAAGACGAGGGTGCGGTGGTTCTCGCCCTGGCGGCCGCGCTCGGCGGACCTGAGCACCATCACCTCGATGGAGTAGAAGTCGGCCTGGCCCGCCAGGGGCGTCTGCGGCGGAATGGAGTCGGCGATCGCGTTGCCGGTGTCGTAGCCGGTCTCCGCGCGCCACATGCCGATGTCGACCTCGGCGGAGCGGACCTGCCAGCCCAGGTTCGTCATGCCGCGCTGCAGGTCCGCTTTGCTCCACCGCCCGAAATCGGTCTGTCGGGCACGGCGGAGGAGCTCAACGAGTTGGGATTCGCTGATCCGGTGTGTGCCGAGCATCAGGTACTGCGCCAATCCATCCGTGGGTGGAGCCGGTCGGGGCGCACCCCCCTGCGACTCACTGCGGTCAGGGTAGCCTTGCCTTCGGTAGCGGGTCTCCAGGGGTGAGGGGCGGTAGGTTGTCTCCAGTGTCCGATACTGTGCGGCAAGACACGCTCGTCAGCCTACTAGGCGGCAGGCGCGGCGCGTTCGACGCCACCGCTCCCCTCGTGGTGTTCATCCTCACCTGGCTCGCCACCGGGCGCTCGATCGGCTGGGGCGTGGCGGCGACGCTCGTCGCGGCCGCGGCGATCGCGCTCGTGCGGCTCCGCCAGCGGACCAGGCCCCGGGCCGTGCTCCTCGGGCTGCTGAGCGTCTGCGTCGCGGGGATCGTCGTCCTCTACACCGGACGCGCGGCGGACATCCTCCTCCCCCGCATCCTCTCCAACGCCGCGAGCGCCCTGGTGTGGGCCGGCTCGATCGTCTTCCGGTGGCCGCTGCTGGGCGTCGTCGTGGGCGCGCTGCTCGGCCAGAGGACCCGCTGGCGCGCCGACCCGGCGCTGTTGCGGGCCTACGGCGCGGCCTCGTGGGCGTGGGTGGCGATGTACGCCCTGCGCGTGGCGGTCCTGACCCCGTTCTGGCTCTCCGACCACGAGGACTTCGCCGTCGTGGGCGGCGGCGTGGCCCAGGTCCTCCTGTCCTGGCCGCTGCTGGTCCTGTGCCTGGCGGTCTCGGGCGCGATGGTCAAGGCGATCCTCCCGGGGGACCACCCCGGTCTGCGGCACCCGGTCGACCCGCGCGGTTGAGGGCGCGCGCGATCCTGGCCAGGTCGTCCCGGTCCTTCGGGCGATCGAGTTCGCGCTTGTAGGCCACGATCTCGCTCAGCGGCAGGTGCCGCAGGCCCGCGACGACCTCGGCGTCGTCGATGAGGCGGTCGGAGTCGTCGCGCCGGCGGACCCAGAACTCGCTCACGTCGATGCGCTTGCCGTACAGCTGCGCGACCCAGTCGCCGGTGTTCTCGCCCTCGTACAGGCCGTCGTGCCCCGGGGACTGCGCGAGCTTCTGCGCGCGCGTCCAGGTCTCGCCCCTGGCGACGATGTCGATGTCCGACAGCCGGTGCACGATGCCGTCGATCCACAGTCTCCCGCTGCCGGCGATCACGAAGTCGCCGGTGTCGAATCCGTGCGCGCAGACCAGTTCCCAGACCAGTGCGTACAGGTCTTCCCCGTCATGTTCGGCGGACCGCCAGAAGGCCATGTCCGTTCGCTCCTCGTTCTCGATGGTCCCGCCGCTCGAGGGGTCTGGCGGGAACCGCGATCTCAGGGCGGATCGTTGCGCTTGGTCTCGCCGAGCGCTCGCAATATCTCCGCACGGGAACCGGGGTCGGTCCCTTCGATGCTTCGACGCAGGAACTCCAGTTTCGAGCTCCGTCTGTTCCGGTCCGACAGGTAGGCGAACATGTGTTTGGCGACCAGCACCGGCGGTATCGCCGCCAGGAAGTACGCGCCGTAGGGCATGAGGGTCGAGAGGAGGTCGTCGAGGCTCATAAGGGTTCCGAACTCGGATAGTTCCGGCTGGCGATCCGCTCGATCGCGGCGAGGTCGAGGATGCGGAAGCTGGACCGGCCCGTCTCGACCACGCCCTGCGACCGCAGGGACTTGAGCGCGGCCGAGACCGATTCGCGCGACAGGCCCACGAGGTACCCCAGTTCGCGCTGGGTGATCCCGGCGATGCGGTAGCCGGCGCCCTGCGCGACTCCCAGGTCGTACTCGAGCAGCCTGATCAGCCCCGTCGCGACCTTGAACTCGCTGTGGGTCACCGAGGACTCCTTGGGGGGGTCGCGCGGTTCGAGCCGGTCGAGTACGTCGCGGTAGAGCCGCATGAGGACGGTCGGCCGCTCCCGGAGGAAGCGCTGCCAGTCGTCGCCGGCCACCATGAGGGCGTCGACGCGGCTCAGCGTCACCAGGTGCGCGCTCCGGGGCCTGCCGACGGCTGAGGCCCGCTCCCCCGCCACCGAGCCGGGGCCGCAGATGCGCACGATCGCCGGAGGGTGGCCGGTGATCACCTTGACGTGGCCCGATTCGAGGTAGACCACGAAGGTCGTCGACTCGCCCTCGCGCACCAGCATCGACCCGGGCGGGTAGGTCACGCGGTGCCCGAGCGCACCGAGCTCCTCCAGTTCCTCGTCGGACAGCAATGCCGGCCGACCCGTCGCGGTTTCCATGAGCTTGAGTGTATTTCCACACACAAGATCATTCGGTCACCAACACAGCTGGTGTCGTGCATCCGACTGCGCGGCGGTCAGCGTTCGCGGACGACGGCGGCCGAGTTGCCGTGGAGGTGGGTCCTGGGGGTCCAGTCCGCCCCGGTCAGGAGGTCGGTGCCCTCGGTGGGGATCGTGACGGGCCTGTCGGTGTGGTTGATCGCGAAGAGGTAGGTGCGCCCGTCCTCGTGGGCGCGGCGGACCGTCTCCACGCCCGCGGGCAGGCCCGGGACCTCGGGCCGCAGGTCCAGCCGGTCGAGGAAGGGGTCGAGGTCGACCGGCCTGGTCGCGAGGTACCAGACCTCGCCCTCGCCGAGCCCGCGGCGGAAGACCGCCCCGGTCGAGGGGTAGCCGATGAAGCGGGCGACGACCTCGGCCGCGCCGTCGCCGGTGTCCTCGGCCCTGGCGACCTCCGACCAGGCGTGGCCCTCGGTGCCGTCGTCCAGGGCGATCGTCTCGCCGTCGCGGAGGGGCACGAACTCCTCGACGCGCACGCCCAAGAGGTCCCGTAGGGCCCCGGGCGGGCCGGGGTGGACGTGGTCGTTGCGGTCGACGATGCCCGAGAAGGGACCGACGACGAGCGTGCCGCCGCCCTCGACGTAGCGGCGCAGGTTCGCGTCGTCGTCGAGCAGGTACAGGGCGGGCGCGAAGACCACCGGGTAGCGCGAGAGGTCCCAGGCCGGGTTCGCCAGGTCGCAGGTGACGCCGCGGCGCCACAGGGCGGCGTGCCAGCGCCGCAGCTCGGGGTAGGCGGGCATGGAGGCCGAGGGCTCGCCGGGGTTGGCGGCGGCCCAGACCGATTCGAAGTCGAGCAGGATCGCGGCCTGGGAGCGGACCGTGGACCCCTTGACCTCGGCCAGCCGCCGGAGCCAGCCGCCGAGGGTCGTCACCTCGCGGAAGGTCTTGGTCTCGGGGCCGCCGTGGGGCAGCATCGCCGAGTGCCACCGTTCGGCCCCGTAGCGGGAGGCGCGCCACTGGAAGTACATGGCGCCCTCCGAGCCGTGCGCCACATAGGACAGCGAGTGGCGCAGCTGCTCCCCCGGCCGCTTGGCGAAGTAGCCGCCCCGCCATGCCGAGGAGTTGGCGGCCTGCTCCATCAGGAGCCACGGGCCGCCGCGGGCGAGGCCGCGGGAGGCGTCGGCGCCGAAGGCCACTTGGGCCTCGGCCTCGATGGGGCCCTCGGGGATGATGTAGTGGTCGGTGGCGATCAGGCGCCGCTCGCCGTTCATGTGCTCGCCCCAGCGGTGGTAGTCCAGGGCGGCGAAGTCGCCGGTGACCATGAGGTTGGTGGTGACCGGGACGCCCCGGCCGTGGCGCTCCACGGCCGCGGCCTCGGAGCGGAAGAGCCGCAGCAGCGCGTCGGAGCTGAAGCGCTTGAAGTCGAGCAGGTGGCCGGGGTTGGGGGTCTCGGCGGAGATCCGCGGCGGGAGCACCTGCTCCCAGTCGGTGAAGGTCTGGGACCAGAACGTGGTGCCCCAGGCGTCGTTGAGCGCGTCGAGGTCGCCGTGGCGCTCGCGGAGCCAGGTGCGGAACGCGGCGGCGGCCAGGTCGCAGTAGCAGGAGCGGTAGTACTCGTTGCCGATGTGCCACATGGCCAGGGCCGGGTGGTCGGCGTAGCGTTCGGCCAGTCTGGAGGCCATCTCGACGACGGCCTCCTGGAAGGCCGGGGCGTGCGGGCAGTACTCGGCGCGGGCGCCGTAGTTCAGGCGGCGGCCCTCGGGGTCGACCGGGAGGGTCTCGGGGTGCCGCTGGGAGAACCAGGGCGGCGGCGAGGCGGTGGCGGTCGCCAGGTCGGCCTTGATGCCGGCCGCGGCGAGCATGTCCATGATCGCGTCCAGTTCGCCGAAGCGCCACTCGCCGGGGCCGGGGTTGATCCGGCCCCACGAGAAGATGTTGACGCTCACCAGGTTCACCCCGGCCCGGCGCATCAGCTCGATGTCCTCGTCCCAGACCTCCCTGGGCCACTGCTCGGGGTTGTAGTCGCCGCCGAAGGCCAGTCCTTCGACGGTGGGCGCGATATCGGTCATGCGGTGTTCCCTCTCGTGCGGCCCGGCCGCGCGTCGACGATTGGATAACGTTTGCTTGCCGGGGGTCAGCATATCGCCGCCGTGCTCGGAGCGGAACCTCGAGCGTCGACGACGCCCGCGGCCCGTAACTGGACGCCGTCGGTCTTGACAATGCCCTGGAGGTCGAGTTCCCCCTTGCGGACGCAGCGCACGCCCCCGTCGAGGGGGACCGCGCCCGCGTCGCACCGCCCGGCCTCGGCGTGGCGGCAGCGGCTCGCGAAGGCGCAGCCCGGCGGCGGGTTCGTCGGGTCGGGCAGGTCGTCGGGCAGGAGCACCCGGCCGGTGCGGCCGCGGCGGCTCGGGTCGGGGATCGGCACGGCCGACATGAGCGCCTCGGTGTAGGGGTGCGCGGGGCGCTCGTAGAGGTCGGCGGTGTCGGCCAGCTCGACGATCTTCCCGAAGTACATGACGGCGACGCGGTCGGCGATGTTCTCCACCACCGACAGGTCGTGCGAGATGAACAGGTAGGTCAGCCCGAGTTCGGCCTGGAGCTCGCGCAGCAGGTTGAGGATCTGGGCGCGCACCGACACGTCCAGGGCGCTGACCGGCTCGTCGGCGACGACGAGCTTGGGGCCCACGATGAGCGCGCGGGCGATGTTCACCCGCTGGCGCTGGCCGCCGGAGAACGCGTGCGGGTACCGGTCCATGTAGTCCGGGGAGAGCCCGACCTTGCGCATCATCTCGGCGACGCGGTCGTCCAGCTCGGCGCCCTTGGCCTCGCCGGTGGCGACGAGCGGGTCGCCGATGATCTGCCGCAGCGTCATGCGCGGGTTGAGCGAGGAGAACGGGTCCTGGAAGACCATGCGGATCTGGCGGCGGAAGGGGCCCTTCTCGCGGTTCTTCAGGGCGGTCAGGTCGCGGCCGCCGTACCGGATCGAGCCGCTGGTGGCCTGCTGCGCGCCGACGATGGTGCGGCCCAGGGTGGTCTTGCCGCACCCGGACTCGCCGACCAGGCCGAGGGTCTCGCCCGGCAGGAGCGCGAGGTCGACGCCGGAGACGGCGTGGTTCTCGACCGTGGGCCGGCCGAGCATGTTGCGGCGGACCGGGAACCGGACGTGCAGGTCCTCGATCTGGAGCATCGGCTCGCTCATGCGCGCTCTCCTTCGCTTCGGTCGTCGTAGAGGACGCACTGCGCGGTCCTGCCGTCGGCGAAGACCGCCTCGGGCGGTTCCTCGACGTCGCAGCGGCCGGCCATGGCCTCGGCGCAGCGCGGGTGGAAGGAGCAGCCCTTCGGCCGGTGCAGCGGGTTCGGCACCGTCCCGGGGATGGTGGGCAGGTCCCGGCCGCGGTCGCGCCCGAGCACCGGCACGGAGCCGAGGAGCTGCTTCGTGTAGGGGTGCTTGGGGTCGGCGAACAGCTCCTCGACGCCGGCGCGCTCGACGACCTTGCCGAGGTACATGACGGCGACCTCGTCGGCCAGTTCGGCGACCACGCCCAGGTCGTGGGTGATGAACATGACGGCCATGTGGTGCTCGGCCTGGAGGTTGCGGATCAGGTCGAGGATGCGCGCCTGCGTGGTGACGTCGAGCGCCGTGGTCGGCTCGTCGGCGATGAGCAGGGACGGGTTGGCGCACAGCGCGATGGCGATCATGGCCCGCTGGCACATCCCGCCGGAGAGCTGGAACGGGTAGGCGTCGACGCGTTCGGCGGCCTTGGGGATGCCGACCTGCTCGAGCAGTTCGACGGCGCGGGCGCGGGCCTCCTTCTTGCCCATGCCGGTGTGGATGCGGATGGTCTCGATCAGCTGCGCGCCGATCGAGCGCAGCGGCAGCAGGGAGGCGGCCGGCTCCTGGAAGATCATGCCGATGTCGCCGCCGCGCAGCCGCTGGAGCCGCTCGTCGTCGCGGTCGAGGGAGAGCACGTCGAACGGCTCGTCGCCGCCGCGCCAGGTGACGGTGCCGCCCTGGATGCGGCCGGGCGCCTCGACCAGCCGCAGGATGGAGCGGGCGGTGACCGACTTGCCGCAGCCGGACTCGCCGACGACGCAGAGGGTCTTGCCCGCGTGGACGGTCAGGTCGACGCCGTCGACCGCGGGGACCGTCCCGTCATAGGTCTCGAAGCCGGTTCGCAGCCCCGAGATCTCCAGTAGTGGTTCAGACATCTGTCACCTAATGCTTGTACGGGTCGGCGGCGTCGCGCATGCCGTCGCCGACGAAGTTGAACGCCAGCACCACGATCACCACGACCAGGCCGGGGATGAGCAGCCACGGCGCGTTCGAGAGCACGCTCCACTTGCTCGCGTCCTGGAGCTGCACGCCCCAGGAGACCGCCGGCGGGCGCAGGCCCAGGCCGAGCCAGGACAGCGCCGTCTCCGCCAGGATCATGCTCGGGATCGACAGGCTGAGCGCGGCGATGATGTGGGAGGAGAACGAGGGCAGCATGTGCCGGAACATCACGCGGCGGTGGCTGGAGCCGTCGAGCATCGCCGAGGTGACGAACTCCTCGCCGCGCATCGCCAGGAACCGCCCGCGGACCTCTCTGGCCAGGCCGGTCCAGGCCACCAGCGCCAGGATCGTGGTGATGATGAAGTATCTGGTCACCGGCCCCATCTGGGCCGGCAGCGCGGCGGCGAGGCCGAGCCACAGGGGGATCGAGGGCACCGCCATGAACAGCTCGATCAGTCGCTGGATGACGTTGTCGATCCATCCTCCGAAGTAGCCGGAGATCGCCCCGAGCACGATGCCGAGCGCGAACGCCAGCAGCACGCCGATGATGCCGACCGAGGCCGAGACGCGGGTGGCGTAGACGAGCTGGCTGAACAGGTCCTGGCCGTCGGTGGTGGTGCCCAGCAGGTACATCGGGTCGTCGGGGTCCTCGGGGCCGATGAGGTGGCGGTCCCAGGGGATGAGCCCGAAGAGCTCGTACTCCTCGCCTTTGACGAAGAATCCGACGTCGACGCGGTCGTCCGGGTCGGCCTCGTAGGTGATCCGCAGGCTCCGCGGGTCCTGCTCGGAGACGTAGCCGTCGACGTGGAGGCCCCACTGCCAGCCGTCCCCGCCGTCGGTGTCGACGATCTTGAGCACCTGCGGCGGGGCGGTGGTGTAGGCGGAGTCGCGGTGGCGGCTGCCGAAGGGCGCGATGAACTCGGTGAGCAGGATGACGACGAGCATGGCGATGAGGAGCCACGCCGAGATGAGCGCGAGCCGGTGCTTCTTGAACGCCCACCACACCAGTCGCCGCTGGGAGGCGGTGGCGCGCGCGCCGTCGGCTTCGGGTTCGACGGCGGCGCCGTCGGTCGCTTTGAGGGTCATCGGCCTCTCACCTCTGGTGTCCGAGTCGGATGCGGGGGTCGAGCCAGCCGAGCAGCAGGTCCGAGATCAGGGTGCCGAGGACCGTGACCACGCTGAGGACCATGATGATCGACCCGGCCAGGTACATGTCCTGGGCCTTGAGCGCCCCCAGCAGGATGGGGCCGAGGGTCGGCAGGCTCAGGATCTGGCCGACGACGATGTCGCCGACGAGCAGGAGCGGCAGCACCCATCCGATCGTGGAGACGAAGGGGTTGAGCGCGACCCGCAGGGGGTAGCGGCGCAGCAGCCGCCTCTCGGGGACGCCGCGGGCCCGGGCGGCGGTGACGTAGGGCCGCCGCAGCTCGTCGAGCAGGTTGTTGCGGATGATGCGGACCAGGCCCGCCACGCCCGCGGTGCCGATGACGATCATCGGCACCCACAGGTGCCCCAGGAGGTCCAGGAGCTTCCCGAGGTTCCAGGAGGCCTCGCACCACTCGGGCGAGCACAGTCCCGAGGGGACGGACCCGAACCAGGTGACGCTGAAGTAGATGAAGATCAGCGCGATCAGGAAGTTCGGGACCGCCAGGCCGAGGAAGCCGATGGTGGTCACGGCGTAGTCGCCGATCGAGTGCTGCTTGACCGCGGAGTAGACGCCGATGGGGAAGGCGAGGGCCCAGGTCATGAGCAGGGTGATCAGCGAGATGCCGAGCGTCGCCCCCAGGCGGGGGCCGATGACGTCGGCCACCGGTTTGGAGTGCTCGAAGGACATGCCCAGGTCGCCGTGCAGGATGATCTGCGTGATCCAGCTCCAGTACTGCTGGAGGAGGTTCCCGTCCAGGCCGTACCGGACCCGGAGCGCCTGCACGTCGGTTTCGGTCAGGCCCTGGCCCATCACCGAGTACTTGGCGCGCAGCGCCGTCACGAAGTCGCCGGGCGGCAGGCTGATGATGACGAACACCACCAGCGAGATCGCCAGCAGTGTCGCCGCCATGTAGAGCGCACGGCGACCCAGGTATTTGACCACAGTTCGTTCCTCAGCCTATTCCTCGGAGATGTACCACTGCTCGGGCTTGGCCGGGCAGGGCGTGCCGTAGGTCGGGTTCTCGGGCATGGAGCCGCCGACGTTGCGCAGCCTGTCGGAGACGATCGCCCACGGGGCGGGCCCGCGCACGGTGCCGATGGCCCAGAACTCCTCCTTGGCGATGGCGAGGATCTGCCGGAAGATCTCGTCGCGCGCCGCGGCGTCGGGTTCGGACAGGAATTGGTCGTAGAGGTCGTGCTGCTGGGCGACGGCCTCGATCGGCGGCTCGACCATCTCGTCGTCCTGGGCGCCGCGCAGGGTGTAGTGCGCCGACCACTGGCGGGCCCAGTGGGCGCCGCCGGAGGGGCCCGCGGCCATGTACCACATCACCGAGGTGGTCTCGTCGATGTCGCCGCCGTCGCCGGTCCACACGGTGAGGTCGTACTCGTTCTCGTCGATCCCGGCCTGCCAGTTCTCGCGGGGCTGGCCGTTGATGTGGAGGGTGACGCCGACGGCGGCCCACATGTCCTTGATCATGTCCATGCCGTCGATCCAGGTGGTCCCCAGCAGGGAGTCGTCGGCGATCGAGACGGTGAACTCGAGGCGGGTGCCGTCGGCGGCGGCGCGGACGCCGTCGGCGCCGAGCGCGTAGCCGGCGTCGTCGAGGATCTGGTTGGCCGCGTCGGGGTCGAACTCGGTGTACTGGGTGGCGAACTCCTCGTCGTAGAAGCGGGAGTTGGGCATCGGGGCGGGCTGGGAGAACTCGCCGACGCGGCTCCACAGGACGTCGAGGAGCTCCTGGCGGTCGATGGCGTGCGAGAGGGCGATGCGGAACTGCCGGTCCTTGAAGACCTCGCGCAGGCCGGGGTCGGCGTGGTTGAGGTTGAAGGCGATGTTCATGTCGCTGGAGTAGGTCGACTCCAGTTCGACGACGGTGTACCCGCCGGCGGCCTCGTTGTCGATGGCGTCGGCGCGGTGGGCGTTGTCGTTGAAGTGCCGCGAGTGGAAGTCGTAGTCGCCGTTGATGGCGTGGGCGAACATGGTCTCGACGTCGGCGACGATGTTGTAGCGGACCTCGTCGATGTAGGGCAGCTGGCTGCCTTCTTCATCCACTTTGTAGTAGTAGGGGTTGCGCTCGAACATCGCGTGGTCGGCGTCGGAGACGGGCTTCTTGCAGACCCACGCGAGGAGGGTCGGCAGGTCCGGGTTCTCCCACATGAAGTTCCAGAGGTTGCCCAGGGCGGTGAAGCGGGCGACCCAGCCGTCGTAGCCCTCGGCGACCGCCTCGTCGTCGGCCGCGGCGTTGTAGTCGATGTGGAACTGCTCGAGGTAGTGGCGGGGGTAGAAGGTGAAGCGCTGCCCGGCGGTGCCGCGGGACATGTCCTCTTCGAACAGCGGCTTGGGGCCGTTGAAGCGGAAGATGAAGGTGTAGTCGTCGACGATCTCGAGTTCGCCGGGCTCGCCGTCGGGGCCGAGCAGTTCGGGCGGGACGCCCTGGGTGATGTCGGCGTTGAGGTTGACGTCGTTGTAGGCGAACTCGACGT
This sequence comes from Glycomyces sp., assembly GCA_035765105.1. Lineage (GTDB taxonomy): Bacteria > Actinomycetota > Actinomycetes > Mycobacteriales > Micromonosporaceae > Glycomyces. Next base: position 152,097 of record DASTYG010000095.1, on the reverse strand, counting down.
CGGCGGTGGTCAGGGGCTCGCCGTCGGACCACCGGACGCCCTCGCGGAGCGTGATGGTGAACTCCGAGGCGTCCGCGTTGGCCTCGAAGGCCGAGGCGAGGTTGAGTTCGGCCTCCTGCCAGTCGCGGGTGCGCTTGAGCAGCGGCTCGTAGGCGATGGTGCGCCACAGCCAGGGGCCGTCGGAGGCGCCGGTGATGGCGGTGTTCCAGGTGCCGCCGTAGACGCCGATCGACTCGGCGGCCGTGATGACGATGGGCTCCTTGGGGAGGCGCTCCTCGACCGGGGGGAGGTCGCCGGCCTCGACGCGCTCGGCGAGCATCGGGGCCTCGGGGCCCTTGTCGCCGCCGCCACCGCCGTCCGCGTCGGAGTCGGTGGAGAAGAAGCCGCATCCGGCGGCGGAGGCGGTCAGGGCCGTGCCGCCCGCGACGACCAGGCTGCGGCGGGAGAGGGAGGGGTCGGGCCACGGCACGGAGCGGGACCGCTCATCGCCGGGTCGCTGCGAAGGGTGATCGGACTGGGGGTTGCGAGTGCTCATCGGCGAGCGCTCCTTCCAGAGTCGGTCGCGGCCGTGGGGCGGCCAAGGGGTTTCGGTGGAGTCCGCTCGACCCACCGAGCACCGAAAGCGCTTGCTAAAGTTCCGGAACTTATCCGAAAACTTTCGGTGACATCGGTGAGACTACGGCAACACCAAAACAGCGTCAAGCCAGGTGAGCCGGAGGCGCTATTACGATACGGTCACGAATGGCAATCGTATTCCAGTGATCATCCTCCGGTCAAGACCGAAACTTTCGGAGCATTTTGGATTCACTGATCTCGATGTCCATGCCCGCTCGCGGGCGCGTGCGCGGCCGGGCCGGAGCACCTGGGGGAACGGCCGGGATGTGATCTTGGCGGCCGGGGCGCCGCCGACCGCCGCGCCGCGCCGGACGCGGCGCGCGCAGGCGGGGCAGCGGGCGACAATCCCGCAGGAAACGGACCGCACTGCGATCGCCGCCGACCGGCGGGTGTGTCAGGATCGGACCATGACAACTCACGGCGACACCGCGAGCGGCACGTCGGCACGGCTCGCCTCCGCCTCCTCGCCGCGCCTGCGCATTCGCCGCTCCGCGGCGGTCACCGTGGCCGCGTTCATCGCCTGGCTGGCCGCCGGGCCGCTGGCCCTGGGCCTGATCCTGGAGCAGCCCCTGTGGGGGTGGTCCTCGGCGGCGCTGGGCGCGGTCCTGCTGGCCGCCCCGATCGGCATCTCGGTCTGGGCGTGGCGCTCGGGCGTGGACGTCACGCGCGAGGGCGTGACGGTCAAGAGCGTGTTCACCCGGCGCCTGCTCGAATGGCGCCACATCGACGGCTTCGTCACCGACAGCGAGGGCGTGGCCGCGATCCTGGACGACCAGTCGCAGGTGCGGCTCAAACCGCTGCGGCCCGAGCACCTCGTGCGGGTCCTGGAGATCGGCGGCCAGGAGCTGCGCGAGGACGCGGCCGAGGACGACGAGCCCGAGCAATAGGGCCACGGGGGCGAACGCCCCGCTCGCTCCAGGTGCGGCGTCGATGCCGCAGGGTCCGGTTCGGCGCCCTAGTAGCCGTCGACGACCACGTTCGCGAGCGGCTCGCCTGCGGCGAAGCGGCGGATCTGCGGCCCCACCGGCCGGTAGGCGCGCGCCACCATCCCGTCGACCGAGGCGCCCACGTGCGGGGTGATCAGGGCGCCCTCCAGGTCCCACAGCGGGTGCCCCTCGGGCAGCGGCTCGGGGTCGACCACGTCGAGCGCGCAGCGCAGGCGGCCCGAGGCCACCTCGGCGCACAGCGCGTCGGTGTCGACGATCGGGCCCCGGGCGGCGTTCACCAGGAGCGCGCCGTCCTTCATGCGCGCGAGGAACTTCGCGTCCACCATGCCGCGGGTCTCCTCGGTCAGGGGCAGGATGAGGACCACGACGTCGGCCTCGGGCAGCAGCTCGCCGAGCTCGGCGACGGCGTGGACGCCGGGGCGCGCGCGCCGGGCCACCTTCGTCACGGCCGTGCCCAGGACCGTGAGGACCTCGGCGACCTTCTCGCCGATGTCCCCGGCCCCGACGATGAGCGCGCGCTTGTCGCACACCGTGGTCTGCCACCGCACCCGCCACTCGTGGTGCGGCTGGCGGCGGGCGAAGACGTCGAAGCCGCGCATGGAGGCGATGATCGCGCCGATGGTCCACTCGGCCGTCACTCCGGTGTGGACGCCTCGGGCGTCGCACAGCGTCACGCCCTCGGGCATCGCCGGCGTCCACACCTCGGCGCCGGCGCTGAGCAGCTGGACCGCCCGCAGCGAGGCCATGTCGCCGAGCGGCGCGGTGACCTTGGACTGGGCCAGGAACGGCGGCACCCAGAACGCGACGTCGGCCGGGTCGGAGGGGTAGCCGTCCCGGCCGGTGTAGACCTCGACCTCGACGCCGTCCGGCAGCGGCCCCAGATGCTCGCGGCCCTCTTCATGAGCGATCCATACCTTCACTCGGCTCAGTCTAATCCCCCGCGCACCCCCTTATAGGCTGGTGATCATGCGCCGATCGACATCGGCGGCTGTGACGGCCGCGGTCCTGCTCACCCTCGCCTCCTGCTCCTTCGGGGAGCCGCCCGAACCCGAGGAGGGCGATCCGCCGAACCTGCCCACCCCCTCGGGGGGCCCGCCCGAGGAGCCCGCCACGTTCATGGACGTCGTCGCCGAGGGCCTCGAAGTGCCGTGGGGCCTGGCGTTCCTGCCCGACGGCACCGCCCTGGTCGGCGAGCGCGAGACCGGCCGCATCCTCTCGATCGCCGTCGCCGAGGACGGCACCGCCGCCGAACCCGAGGAGGTCCGCGCCGTCGAGGTCGACGCCGCGGGCGAGGGCGGCCTGCTCGGCCTGGCCGTCTCCCCCGAGTTCGAGGACGACGCGACGCTGTTCCTCTACTACACCACCGAGGAGGACAACCGGATCGCCTCGCTCGACCTCGCGGACGACGAGGCCGCGCCCGAGCCGATCCTCACCGGCATCCCCGCCGCCGCCAACCACAACGGCGGCGCGCTCGCCTTCGGCCCCGACGGGATGCTGTGGGCCGCCACCGGCGACGCGGGCAACGCCGACAACGCCCAGGACGAGGCGTCCCTCGGCGGCAAGATCCTGCGCTTCGACACCGACGGCGAGCCCGCCGCCGACAACCCCGACCCCGACTCGCCGGTGTACTCCACGGGCCACCGCAACGTCGAAGGGCTCGCCTGGGACGGCTCGGGCGTCCTGTACGCCACCGAGTTCGGCGACAACCTCGCCGACGAGATCAACCGGATCGAGGCGGGCGGCGACTACGGCTGGCCGCTGTACGAGGGACCGGGCGGCGACCCCGACCACATCGACCCGGTCCTCACCTGGGAGACGTTCGAGTCCTCCTGCGCCGGCGCGGTCTTCGTCGAGCAGACCCTGATCACCGCGTGCCTGCGCGGACAGCGGCTGTGGGTCGTGGAGTTCGACGCCGACGGCGGCCTCGTCGACGAGCCGCAAGCCTCGCTCGTCGGCGAGTTCGGTCGACTACGATCGATCGCCATGGGCCCCGACGGGATGCTGTGGGTGACCACGTCGAACCGCGACGGCCGCTGCGAAGAGGGCAGCGGCTGCGTCATCGACGAGGCCGACGACCGCATCCTCCGCTTCTCCACCTCCTACGCCGCCGAAGGAAGAGTCTTATGCCGGAACGGCACGCCTCGTTCGCACACCGCCTGAAGTCCGCCGCGCGCGCGATCCGCGGCGGCGCGCGGTCGGCCGGGCGCGGATCGAGCCGTGCGGGCTCGCGGGCGCGGGCGCTGTGGGGGCGCCTGCGCGCCTCCCGGGCCGCGCGCCGCCTCGCGGCCGCCGCGGCGATCCTGGCCGTCGGCTCCGCCGCGGCCGGGGGCGGGCTCATCCTCGTGGGCGACACCAGCGCCGAGATCGGCCCGTTCCACACGACGGTGGCGCTGCACCCCGACATCCACGGCGAGACGATCGTGACCATCCCGCCGCTGGGCCAGGTCGTCTTCGACAGCCACGACGGCCCGATCGGGATGAACCTGCGCCTGGACTCGGTCGACCCCGACCAGGCCCGGGCCATCATCAACACCCCTGGCGGCGTCAGCACCGCCTCCGAGACGCTCGCCTCCGAGGTCACCGAGACCCTGGTGCGCGTCGTCATCGAGGCGCTGGCGATCGTGACGCTGTGCGGGCTGCTGGTCGGCGCGCTCCTCTTCCGCACGATGCGGCGCACCCTGCTGACCGGGCTGGCCTCGCTGGCGATGACCGCGGGCCTCATGGGCTACGCGGCCTCGACGCTCCAGCCGGAGTCGATCTCGCAGCCGCGCTACGAGGGCCTGCTCACCTACGCCCCCTCGGTGGTCGGCAACGCCGAGGACATCGCCGACAACTACGCGGAGTACGTCGCCAACCTCCAGAAGTTCGTCACGAACATCTCCGGGTTCTACGCGCTGGCGACGAACATGCCGCAGATCGGCATCGACGACGACACGATCCGGGTCCTGCACGTCTCCGACATCCACCTCAACCCCTCGGCGTGGCACCTCATGGAGTCGGTGGTGGACCAGTTCAACATCGACGCGGTGGCCGACACCGGCGACATGAACGACTGGGGCTCGGAGCAGGAGGCCGAGATCTTCTCCCAGGGGGTCACCCAGATCGACGTGCCGTACGTGTTCACCAAGGGCAACCACGACTCGGCGACCACCGTCGCCGCGCTCGCCGCCTACGACCACGTGGTGATCCTCGACGGCGAGGTCCAGGAGGTGGCCGGGCTCCGGTTCGCCGGGGTCGCCGACCCGCGGTTCACGCCCGACAAGGGCAACCAGCCCTCCAGCGAGTACGCGCAGCAGATGCTGACGCAGTCCGGCGAGCGGCTCGCCGCGGCCATCGAGGAGGCCGGCGGGGCCGACCTGGCGATGGTCCACGAGCCGCCGATGTCGCTGCCGCTCACCGGCGTCGTGCCGCTCGTGCTGGCGGGCCACACGCACCAGCGGGCCGTCCAGGACCTCGGGGAGGGGACGACGCTCATGGTGGAGGGCTCCACCGGCGCCTCGGGGCTGCGGATCTTCGACACCGAGGAGCCGCTGAAGATGGAGATGGACGTGCTCTACTTCGACCCCGAGACCAAGGCGCTCACCGCCTACGACTCGATCTCGGTCGGCACGGTCGGCGGCTCCGACATCACGCTGGAGCGGACCGTCATCCCGGCCGACGAGCAGATCGACGAGGAGGACGTCGAGGAGGGCGTCACCTCCTCGCCGTCGCCGACGCAGGACTGAGCCGCTCCGGCGGGGCGCGGACCAGTCCGCGCCCCGCCGGAGGGGGCTCACCCCATGCTGAGGACCGCCGTCGCGATCGTGAAGTAGATGATGAGGCCCGTGGCGTCGCACAGCGTCGAGATCATCGGCGCCGAGACCACCGCCGGGTCGACGCCGGCCTTCTTGGCGACCAGCGGCAGGAACGAGCCCGCCAGCGTCGACCAGGTGCAGATCAGCACCAGCGTCGCCGCGATGATGACCCCGATCTCCGGCGCGTACATGAAGCCCACCACGGGGCCGCCAATGAGGGCGAGCATCGCGCCGAGCAGGATGCCCACCCGGCCCTCGCGCCAGACGATCTTGAAGAAGTCCGAGAAGCGGACCTCGCCGACGGCCATGGCGCGGATGATCATCGCCGACGCCTGCGAGCCCGAGTTGCCGCCCGCGCCGGTCAGCAGCGGGACGAACAGGGCCAGCACGGTCGCGTTGCCGAGCTCGGCCTCGTAGTGGTCGAGCACCGAGACGGTGAGCGTCCCGGCGACGGCGAGGATGAGCAGCCAGAACGCGCGCTTGCGGGCGAGCATGAACACGCCCGCCGACAGGTAGGGCCGCTCCAGCGGCTCGGCCGAGCCGTACCGGGCGGCGTCCTCGGTGCCCTCGGCCTCCAGGATCTCCATCGCGTCGTCGAAGGTGATGAGCCCGACGAGCCGGTCCTCGTGGTCGACGACGGGCAGCGCGGCCAGGTTGGCGTCCTGGACCAGGCGCGCGGCCTCCTCCTGGTCGGTGTCGGTGACGACCTGGTGGTGGTCCTCGGCCATGAGGTCGGCGACGATCGTGTCGGGGTCGGCGGCCACCAGGTCGGGCAGCGCGACGGTGCCGATGAGCTTGCGGTGCCCGTCGGTGACCGGGAGGATGTCGAGGTGGCGGGGCCGCGTGCGCAGGTGCCGGATGCGCTCGATCGCGGCGGCGGCGTTCATGGAGGCCCGCAGCGACACGTAGTCGGGGGTCATGATGCGCCCGGCCGACTCGGGGTCGTAGCCGAGCAGCTGCGCGGTCGAGCGGCGCTCGGACGGGCTGAGCTGGGACTGGAGGCGGGTGGCGACCACGGCGGGCATCTCGTCGAAGAGCTTCGCCCGGTCGTCGGCCTCCATGGAGTCGAGCAGGTCGCGGACGGTCTCGGTCTTGAGCGCGTCCAGCAGCTCCTGCTGGTGGAAGGTGTCGAGCTCTTCGAAGACGGCGAGCGCGCGGTCCTTGGGGAGGAGGCGGAAGCGCACGGCGCGGTCGGCCAGCTCCATGCGGGGCAGCTCCTCGGCGAGCTCGACGGCCGAGGCCTCGGCGAGGTCGGCGCGGAGGGCGGCGAGGGAGTCCATCGCCGCGGGGGAGATCGGTTGGACGGTCTGGGTGGTCACAGGAACCACCTCCTAGCACGAGAGAACGGCCGTGCTCGGGCCCCGCGGCTACAGGATCACGCGGCGTGCCGCCTTGCGGACCGGATACGGAGCACGGTGAAGGACGAATGGGTCGAGGCGTCGGTATCGGAACTCGGTATCTCGACTAGGACTGGGGTCATCGCCCACTACTCTCACCTCCTCCGGCCGGTCGCCTGTTCGGCGACGTTCGAGGGCCGCAGACCAGGGCCCCGGTGTTCATGGTGAAGCGCGCGCACTGCGGGCGCGGCGACGCCGGCTCGCTCCAGCGTAACAAGGCCGGGTGAACGGGGCCGTCATTCGACGCATCGGGGAATCGCGGCTCACACCAACGGATGACGAACGGCGCCCGCCCCGGTGCGGGGCGGGCGCCGTTCGCTCGGTCAGGAAAGCCTGTCCAGGATGATCCGGCGGACCGTCCCGGCGTCGGCCTGCCCCTTGGTGGCCTTCATGACCGCGCCGATGAGGGCGCCGGCGGCGGCGTGCTTGCCGCCGCGGATCTTCTCGGCCACGGCCGGGTTCGCGGCGATGGCCTCGTCGACGGCGGTCTCCAGCGCCCCGGTGTCGGAGACGACTTCGAGGCCGCGCGCGGCGGCGACCTCGGCCGGGCCGCCCTCCCCGGCGAGGACGCCGTCGATGACCTGGCGGGCGAGCTTGTCGTTGAGGCGCCCGTCCTCGACCATGCCCTGGAGTTCGGCGACCTGGGCCGGGGTGATGTCCAGAGCGCCGAGTTCGGCGCCGGACTCGTTGGCGCGCCGCGAGAGTTCGCCGAGCCACCACTTGACGGCGCCGGACGCGCCGGCCCCGGCGGCGATGGTGGACTCGATGAGCTCGACGGCGTCGGCGTTGACCACCGACTGCATCTCCTTGTCCCCCAGTGCCCATGCGGCCTGGAGGCGCTCGCGGCGCTTGCGCGGCGGCTCGGGCAGCGAGGCCCGCAGCTCCTCGACCCAGGCGCGCGAGGGCTCCATGACGGCCAGGTCGGGCTCGGGGAAGTACCGGTAGTCGGTGGCCTCCTCTTTGGAGCGTCCGGGGCTGGTCTCGCCGGTGGTCTCGTGGAAGTGGCGGGTCTCCTGGAGGATCTTCTCCCCCGCGTCCAGCAGCGCGGACTGGCGGCGGACCTCGTACCTGACCGAGCGCTCGACGCTGCGCAGCGAGTTGACGTTCTTGGTCTCGGTGCGGGTGCCCCACTCCTCGCCGGGCCGGTTCAGGGAGACGTTGACGTCGCAGCGCATGGACCCCTGCTCCATGCGGACGTCGGAGACGCCCAGGGAGCGGACGATGTCGCGCAGCTCGGTGGCGTAGGCGCGCGCGACCTCGGGGGCGAGCGGGCCCGCGCCCGGGACGGGCCGGGTCACGATCTCGACCAGGGGGATGCCGGCGCGGTTGTAGTCGACGAGCGATTCGGTGGCGCCGTGGATGCGGCCGGTGGCGCCGCCGACGTGGAGCGTCTTGCCGGTGTCCTCTTCGAGGTGGACGCGCTCGATCTCGATGCGGTAGGACTCGCCGTCGACGACGACGTCGACGAAGCCATCCTCGCAGAGCGGCTCCTCGTACTGGCTGGTCTGGAAGTTCTTCGGCATGTCCGGGTAGAAGTAGTTCTTCCGGGCGAACCGGGTCCACTCGGCGATGCGGCAGTTCAGGGCCAGGCCGATCTTGATGGTGGCCTCGACGGCGGCCTTGTTGGCCACCGGCAGCGCGCCGGGCAGGGCCAGGCACACCGGGCAGACCTGCGTGTTCGGCTCGGCCCCGAAAGCGGTCGCGCAGCCGCAGAACATCTTGGTGTTCGTGTCGAGCTCGATGTGGGTCTCGAGCCCGAGGACGGGCTCGTAGGCGGCCACGGCGGCGTCGTAGGCGTTGAGTTTCGTCATCTGCGCTGCTACTTCCCATCCTCGCTGAACGCAGTGAAGCGTAGATTTGCAGAGATCTCGGGCGCGGTGTCGGCCAGCAGGGGCTCCTGCGTGGTCTCCAGGGCCGCCGCCACGCGGTAGGTGATGTCGTCGCCCATGACCGGGCCCATGACCTGGAGCCCGACGGGCATGCCCTCGGAGAGCCCGACCGGGACCGAGACGCCCGGCCCGCCGTAGAGGTTGGACGGGATGGTGTAGAGGTCGGCCAGGTACATCTGGTACGGGTCGCCGGTGCGCTCGCCGAACTTGAAGGCGGTGAACGGCGTGGTGGGGCTGATGAGGGCGTCGCACTGCTCGAAGGCGGCCTCGAAGTCGCGCTTGATGAGGGTGCGGACCTTCTGGGCCTTGCCGTAGAACGCGTCCACGTACCCGGCGCTGAGCGCGTAGGTGCCGAGGATGATGCGGCGCTTGACCTCGGGGCCGAAGCCGGCCTCGCGGGTGAGGCTCATGACCTCTTCGAGGCCGCGCTCGCCGTCGTCGCCGGCGCGCAGGCCGTAGCGGACGCCGTCGTAGCGGGCCAGGTTCGAGGAGGCCTCGGAGGGCGCGATGAGGTAGTACGTCGGCAGGGCGTAGACGAACGACGGGCAGGAGACCTCGACGATCTGCGCGCCGAGCTTGACGAGCTGGTCGACGCCGGCCCGGTAGGCCTCAAGGACGCCGGGCTCGGCGGCGTCGGCGCCTTCGCTGAACTCCTTGACGACGCCGAGCCTGAGGCCGGCGAGGTCGCCGGCGGCGCCGAGGCGCGCGGCTTCGGCGACGGGCGGGACGGGCGCGTCGATGGAGGTCGAGTCGCGCGGGTCGTGCCCGGAGATGACCTCGTGGAGGAGCGCGGCGTCGAGGGCGTTGCGCGAGACCGGCCCGGGGGTGTCGAGCGAGGAGGAGAAGGCGATGAGCCCGTAGCGGGAGTTGGACCCGTAGGTGGGCTTGGCGCCGAAGGTGCCGGTGACGGCGCCGGGCTGGCGGATGGAGCCGCCGGTGTCGGTGCCGATCGCCAGCGGGGCCATCTTGGCGGCGACCGCGGCGGCCGAGCCGCCGCCGGAGCCGCCGGGGATGCGGCCGGTGTCCCACGGGTTCGCGGTCGCGCCGTAGGCCGAGTACTCGGTCGAGGAGCCCATGGCGAACTCGTCGAGGTTGGTCTTGCCGAGGATCGGCATCCTCGCGGCCTTGATGCGCTCGACGATGGTCGCGTCGTAGGGCGGGATCCAGTTTTCGAGCATCTTGGAGGAGGCGGTGGTCGGCAGGCCCTTGGTGACCACGACGTCCTTGACGGCGATGGGGACGCCCGCGAGCGGGAGGGTCGCCTCCCCCGCCGCTACGGCGGCGTCGGCCTCGCGGGCGGTGGCGAGCGCGCCTTCGCGGTCGACGTGGAGGAACGCCTTCACGGTGCCGTCGACGGCGTCGATGCGGTCGAGGAACGCGGTGGTGACCTCGACCGAGGTGAGGCGGCCCTCGCGGATGTCGGCGGCGAGTTCGGCGGCGGTCTTGTCGATGATGCGCATCGGCGGCTACTCCTCCTCGTCCAGGATGCGGGGCACGCGGAAGCGGCCCTCGGCGGTGTCGGGGCCGCCGGCGAGGACGTCGTCGTGCGGCAGCGATGGCTGGGGCCGGTCTTCCCGGAACACGTTCACCAGGGGCACCGCGTGCGAGGTCGGCTGGACGCCTTCGGTGTCGACCTCGCCGAGGGTCTTCATCGATTCGAGGATGACGTCGAGCTGCCCGGCGAAGGCGTCGAGTTCGTCATCGGTGACTTCGAGGCGGGCCAGTCGCGCGAGGTGCGCGACCTCCTCGCGTGAAATCGTACTCACGACAGGTGTTTCCTAACGGTTTCTAGCTGCGGGAAGACCTATCGAGTCTAGGTCGTGCGCGGCGGGGCCGGTCGGCGGCCCTGGTGGCGGCGCCGGGGGCGCACAGCGCGGCGGCGGCGGGTCGCGGCGGCGCGGTCCGGTGGCGGCGGGCGTGCCGGGCCGCGGGGCGGCGTCCTCGCCTTCCGTCCCGCTGCCCCCTGCGGGCACAGGCGTTTCACGACCGAAGGCACTCAATGTGTTTTCCAACTCACCGCGAGTAGTCATGAAACGTGTCGCGCGCAACGTTCGATACGCAATCGTTACGACCGGGCGTGCAACCGGAACTCGGGTCGACGGCGTAGGGATTCCCTTGCGGGACAAGCCGCTACGAGGAGCGAGCGGGGAGGGCGGCGGGGCGCGTCCGGCCTGTTCGGGCAGCGTGGGGACGGCAGGGTGAAACAGAGACCAGAGGCCCCTTCAAAATGGCTCGATCGTGGTCTATGATTGCTATCACTGGTTCGGAACGGGTTTCCTGGTTTCCTTTCTGTTTCCTTGCTAATAACGAGTCGGTGGGTGTTCCGACTTGTGGTGGTGTTCTCGAGCCAGTGACGGGCTCCGGGCGAAAGCTCGGGGCCCGATTCGCGTCTACGGCCCGGTGGCGCCCTCCCCCGCCCTCGCGCGGTCCGCCGCAAGCTCGCGGCCCGTGAACGCGTCGTCCTCCGCCGCGTCACCGCCGGCGAACTCGCCGCCGTGCCAGGCCCGCCACAGGGACGCGTAGCGCCCGTCGAGGGCCGTCAGCTCGTCGTGGCCGCCCAGCTCGACGACCACGCCGTCCTCCACGACGGCGATGCGGTCGGCGTCGTGGGCCGTGTGGAGCCGGTGAGCGATCGCGATGACCGTGCGGCCCTTCAGTACCGCGCCCAGGGCCCGCTCGGTGTCGCGGGCCGCGCGCGGGTCGAGCATCGCCGTCGCCTCGTCGAGGATCACCACGTCCGGGTCGGCGAGGATGATCCGCGCCAGCGCGATCTGCTGCGCCGCGGCGGCGTCGAGCTCCCGCGCGGTGCCGCCCAGGCGGGTGTCGAGCCCGTCGGGCAGGTCGAACGCCCAGTCGGCGCCGACGGCCGCCAGCGCGGACTCGATCGCCTCGTCGGAGGCGTGCTCCTCGGCGAGGATCAGGTTGTCGCGCAGGGTCGCGGTGAACACGTGGTGCTCCTGGGTGACCAGGGTGACGCGTTTGCGGCGCTCGCCGAGCGGCAGCGCCGCCACCTCCACGCCGCCGATGCTCACCGCGCCTTCGCGCGGCACGTCGGCGCCGGAGACGAGCCGCGCCAGCGTGGACTTCCCGGCCCCGGAGGGCCCGACGACGGCCAGGCGCTGCCCGGCCGGGACGTCGAGGCTCACGCCGTGGAGGACGTCGCCGCCGCCCGGGTAGGCGTAGCGGACGTCCCGCAGCGCGACCGCCCCGTCCACGGGGCGCTCGGCAGTGGCCCCCTCCCCGGTGTCCTCGGCTTCGGCGACGCCTTCGACGCGGGCCAGGGCGGCGAAGCCGCGCTGGATGCGCTCGACCCACATCATGATGTGGTCGAGCGGGAACATGATCTGCCGGGTCAGGACGGCGCAGCTGGCGACCATGCCGAGGCTGACGGCGCCGTCGAAGTAGAAGGCGCCGCCGACGAGCAGGACCGCGGCGGTCGGGAGCGCGTAGGAGCCGTCGAGGAAGGGGAAGAACACGCTGCGCAGGAACAGCGTGTAGCGGACCGCGCCCCAGAACGTGGTGACGGTGTCGTCTCCGGCGCGGCGGCGCTGCGCTTCGAGCCGGTAGGCCTCGGTGGTGCGGGCGCCGTCGGCCGAGGCGGCGATGGTGTCGCCGATCTCGGACTCGGCTTCGCGTTCGCGCAGGTATCCCTGCCTGGCGCGCTTGAGGTACCAGCGGGTGCCGAAGAGGATGGGCGGGACGGCCACGAACATGCACAGGCCCAGCAGCGGGCTGACCCACAGCATCGCGGCGAGGAAGACCACGGTCTTGAGGACGGCGACGGTGATCTGGGGGACGCCGTCGCGGAACAGGGCCCCGGCCTCGGGGACGTCGGCCGAGGAGCGGGTCATGAGGTCGCCGGCCCCGGCGCGTTCGACCACGGGCATGGGCAGTCGCAGGGAGCGGTCGACGAACTGCTCGCGCATGTGCGCCGAGAGCCGTTCGCCGAGCCGGTGGGAGACGAACGTCCCGGCCCAGGTGAAGACCACCAGGACGAGGCAGGCGGCGGCGATGCCTATGGCGAGCCGGTCGACGCCCGCCGCGCCGCCGCCCGCGGCGAGGTCGTCGATGATCTCGCCGAGCAGCAGCGGGGCGACGGCCGCGGCGACGGCGGCGACCAGGTGCAGGCCGAGGGCGGCCAGGACGCGGCGCTTCTCGGACAGCAGCAGGCGCGCGAAGGCGCGGCGCACGTCGGCGCGGCCTGCGACCGGGAGCCGGCCGCGCTTCGCCTCCGGGAGCGTTCGGATCGGGGCGGTGGTGCTCACTCGGTCTCCCTGGTGACGAGGGCTCGGTAGTCGGGGTGCTGCTCGCTGAGCTCCCGGTGGGAGCCGAGGGCGACGACCTTGCCGTTCTGGACGAACGCGACCTTGTCGGCGTGGCCGAGCCACAGCGGCGAGGTGGTGGCGACGGCGGTGGCCTTCCCGGCGCGGAGGGGCGCGAGGCGGCTCGCGATGCGGGCCTCGGTGTGGGAGTCCACGGCCGAGGTCGGTTCGCGGAGCAGCAGGACCTCAGGGTCGGCGGCGAGGGCGCGGGCGAGTCGCAGCCGCTGGCGCTGGCCGCCCGAGAGGGTGCGGGCCTGGTTGCCGATCTCGGTGTCGAGGCCCTCGGGGAGGGCGTCGACGACGTCCGCGGCGCTGGCGGCGTCGATGGCCGCGGCGACGCGGTCGGCGCCGTCGCGGGCGGCGACGACGGCGGCGACGGTCCCGGCGAACAGGTAGGCGTCGTGCTCGGCGACGAGGATGCGGCGGCGCAGCTCGCCGTGGTCGAGGCGGGCGACGGGCACGTCGCCGAAGCGGGCCTCGGAGGCGGTGTGGCCGCCGAGGCGGTCGAACAGCTCGGCGACGCGGTCGGCGTCGGCGGAGGCGACGGCGAGCAGTTCGCCGCTCGCGACGACGAGACCCGATTCGGGGTCGTGGAGTTCGGCGCCGACCGCGGGCCCGGCCTGCGGGTGCTCGGGGGCGGCCCGGGAGGGGATGTCGAGGAGCGCGCAGACCTTGCCGCAGGCGATGCGGCCTTCGATGATGCGGTAGGAGGTGCCGATGAGCCAGTTGACCGGCAGCATGAGCGCGGCGGTGTAGCCGAAGGCGGCGACCATCTGCCCGGCGGTGATGGCGTCGGCGGCGAGCAGGCGGCCCGAGACCCACACGATGACGCCGAGGAGGATCGCGGGGGTGCCCTCGCCGAGGGCGTTCAGCCAGGCGTGGGGTCCGGCGACCTTGTATCCGGCCTTGCGCAGCTCCTGGGAGTCGCGCCGGTAGGAGGCGCTGAAGCGGTGCTCGCCGCCGATGCCGCGCAGGACGCGCAGTCCGGCGACGATGTCGGAGGCGCGGTCGGTGATGTCGCCGATGCGGTCGCGGTAGGTCGCCTGGCGCCGCTGGAGTCTGGTGAGGACGGGCCCGGTGATGAGGCCGACGATGAAGACGCCGACGAAGATGGTCAGGCCGAGGGTGACCGAGGTGGTGAACAGCAGGACGCCGACGGCGACGAGGCCGACGGCGCAGCCGACGAGCGGCGAGAGGGCGTCGACGGCTTCGGCGATGCGGCGGACGTCGGTCGCGCCGACGCTGACGACCTGCCCGGTGGTGACCTTGCGGCGCAGTTCGTCGCCGAGGTCGTTGACCTTGCGGGTGGCGAGCTGGAGGGTCCGGAAGGCGGCGTCCATGCGCCACCACACGGTGAGGCGGTGCGACCACACGATCGCGGCGGCCGAGACGAGTCCGGCGAGGACCAGGCCGGTGCTCCAGGCGGTGAGGGCGCCCCAGTCGCGTTGGGCGAGACCGTGGTCGACGGCCCCGGTGAGGAAGTAGGGCAGGACCGGGAGGCCGCCGAGGGCGATCGCGGAGCTCACGAGCGCCGCCGCGGCGAGCCCGCGGCGGCGGGTGGCGACCCAGAAGAAGTAGCGCCAGGGCTTCGTGGGCGGCGGGACCGCGGCGGCGCCCGGCGAGCCGTCGCGGGAGAGGGGGTCGTCGAGCGGGAGTTCGGGAGCACGGAGGAACCTCACTTGACGACCGTAAAGTAGCCCTCCGACATCCGGCAAACGATTAAGCCGCGGACGGCGCGGGCCGGCCGGCGATGCCCGTCACAGTGCGGCCGTCGGGACGCGGGGCGCGGTCAGCGCTGCCTCCAGGGCAGTCGGAGCGGTCGGGCCTCGCCGTGCCTGCGGCGGTGGCCGACGATGTCGATCACGCAGTTCACCAGTTCCTCGGGGCTGTTGGTGGCGACGGCGGCACGCGGGTGGAGGGCGGCGAAGGCGTCGGCGGGGCCGCTGAAGAAGACCGCGGGCGTGGGGATGCCCGCGGCGACCATGCGGTCGAGCAGCGCCATGCCCGCCGTCTCGCCCGCGGGCTCGTCCTCGCGGCGCATGTCGGTGATGACGAGGTCGTAGGGCGCGATCGACATGGCGTGCAGGGCCGCGTCGGTGGAGTCGACGGTGTCGACGGTGATGCCCGCGGTGCGGAAGAGCCGCACCAGGGACTCGTTCCACTCGGGATGGTCGTCGACCCACAGGATCGCGCCGCCCTGGAGGAGGTCGGTGGAGAGGGAGAGCCGGGTGGCCGCCCTGAGCCCGCGCTGGGGGTCGACGGGGTCCGGCGGCGGGCGGAACTGGTAGGGCGGGACGAGCGGGGCGGTCTGGTGGGCCTCGGGCGGATCGGCGGCCGGGCGGTAGGGCGTGCCGGGCGTCGGGAAGCGCCGCTGCGGCGGGATCGGCGGGTACATCGGGGGCGGCGGCGTCTCGCCGCCCGGCGGCGCGTCGTCGGCGTCCTCGGCTTCGGCGCTCCCGTCGTCGTGCTCGCCGGGGCGGTCGCCGACCGGGGCGGGCGGCGAGACGGGGGCGGTCGGCGGCGGGCCGTACCCCGGGGCGCCGCGGGGGCCGTCCTCGGGCGGCTCGACCGGGCGGCCGGGCCGCGGCCGGTAGGGCGCGCCCGCGGGGAGCGCGCCGGGCTCCTCGCGGCGGTTGGCGGCCTGCTCGATGACTTCGCGGGCGAGTTCCACGGACACGAAGGGCGTCTCGACCCTGGTCATGCGGTGGGACTCGCGGGCGAGGAGGCGGCGGGCGACCACGAGCGCGGCGAAGGCGAAACCGATCCATATGAGCGTGGGCAGGAGGCGGATCAGCTCGATCCACATGGCCTCGGTCATCGCAGTCTCCAAAGGGGTGTCGGACCCGGCGCCCTCACCGTAGCGCGCCCCCGCCACGCCCGCGGTCCCCGGCGGCCCGGCTCAGTGCAGGGCCAGGAACAGGCGCAGCCACCGGTCGGGCGGCACGAGGCCGACCGGCCGGTCGCGGGCGACGCCCGCCGCGCCGCAGGCCCGGTTCACCCGTCCGGCCGGGTGCGCGCGGCGCAGCGAGGCGGCGAGGGAGCCGCCCGCGCCGGAGAAGCCCAGTTCCACCAGGCGCCGGTACGCCCCCATCGCGTCCGGGGGCAGCAGCGGTTCGGGGCGCCGCCGCAGGTGCAGCAGCGCCGCGTCGACCCGCGGGACGGGGTGGAAGCGGCCCCGTCCGATGCGCGGGCCCAGTTCGAACGCGGTGGCGGGCCAGTGGGCGACCGCCAGTTTCGTCCAGCGGCCGAAGTCGCCTGTGTGCTTGCGGGCGAACTCGAGCTGGGTCACGAGGGTCGCCGAGGTCAGCGACCGGGCGGCCAGGCACCAGCGCACGATGTCGGTGGTGGCGCCGAAGGGCGTGTTGGCGACGACGGCGAACGGCTCGCGCGGGGCGCGGACGTCGCGGAAGTCGGCCAGGTGGCAGCGGACGCGGTCGTCGCCGGCGTAGCGGCGGCGGAGGCGCTCGGCGTAGCGCGGGTCCTTCTCGTAGGCCAGGACCCGCCCGGCGGCGCCGATGAGGTGGCGGGTGAGCATGCCGTCGCCGGGACCGGCTTCGAGCACCAGGTCGTCGCTGGTGACCCCCGAGGCCCGCACGATCATGCGGGCCGTGGCGGCGTCGGTGAGGAAGTTCTGTGAGAGCCGCTTCCTGGTGGAGCGGGACGTGTCGCGGGCATGCCGCATGGAGCGGTCGCGGGACATGGAAGTCCTCCGAGCGGAGTAGTCGAATCGGGTGCGCCTGATTCGCCTAGGTCCCATGCCGGGGGCACGATGCGGAGCGGACGGAGCCGTCAGAGGACGCCCTGGTGCTCAGGGCGGACGCGGTGCGCCGGCAGAGCCTAGGCTGCTGCGCGCAGCCGGATGAAGAACGCGGCGCACACGCAGGCCGCGACGGGACTTCCTGACATGCCGGTCAGGTTAGTCGGCCTCGGTGCGGGCGTCGAGCGGTTTTCGGGGCCGTACGGCCTCGGCGCTGTGGCGGCCGGGCAGGTGGAGGCGGAGCACCGCCTCCTCGGCCCAGTCGGGGACCGCCGAGGGCCGGGAGGCGAGGATCATGGCCGCGAACGCCAGCGGGACCGTCCACAGGGCGGGCTGCGCCAGCAGGACCGAGGCGGCCCCGGATTCGATGTCGGCGAACACCGAGGTCAGGGCGGCGCCGGTGGAGGAGCCCGCGCCGATGAGGAGGCCGACCGTCGCGCCGGTCGCGGTGAGGCCGCGCCACCAGATGCCGAGGGCGAGCAGCGGGCAGAAGGTGGAGGCGGCCACGGCGAAGGCCCAGCCGACCAGGACGTTGATGTCGACCCCGGCGGCGGGGAGCGCGAGGGCGACGGCCAGGCCGGTGCCGACGGCGACGCCGAGGCGCAGGCGCGGGAGGGAGCCGCCGAACAGGTCGTGCGAGAGGCCCCCGGCGAGGGCGAGCAGGAGCCCCGAGGAGGTGGAGAGGAAGGCCGCGAAGGCGCCCGCGGCGACCAGCGCGGTGAGGACGGCGCCGACGGCGCCGGGGGCGATCTCGCCGGGCAGGAGGACGGGCACGACGTCGGTCTCGGAGGGGCTGGGGGTGGCGACGCGGCCGAGGAGGCCGTAGACGACGGGGAAGAGGTAGAAGGCGCTGAGCAGGACGATGACGCTGACGGCGACGCGGCGGGCGGCGCGGGCCCCGGCGACGGTGTGGAAGCGCATGACGACGTGGGGCAGCCCCATCGCGCCGAGGGTGGTGGCGACGAGGACGGAGACGGTGGCGAGGACGGGGTGGCCCGAGTCGCCCAGGTCGAGCATGGGGCGCATCCAGGCGTCGTCGACTTCGACGGGGTCGACGGCGTCGTCGCGGCGGTCGGCCCCGGCCAGGAAGATGAGGAAGAGGGCGGGCCCGGCGATGAACGCGAGTTTGAGCAGGTAGTGGAACGCCTGGACGTAGGTGGCCGAGCGCATGCCGCCGACGGCGATGGTGGAGGCGACGACGAGTCCGGCGCCGATGACGCCGATCCAGTAGGGGATGCCGCTGACCAGTTCGAGGACGACGCCGGCGGCCTTGAACTGCGGGATGAGGTAGAGCAGCATGATGACCAGGACGACCAGGCCGCACATGCGCCTGATGCGGGGCGAGCCGAGCCGGTATTCGGCGAAGTCGGGGACGGTGTAGGCGCCGCTGCGGCGCATGGGCCCGGCGACGAGGGCGGCGACCAGGACGTAGCCGGCGGTGAAGCCGACGGCGTACCACATGGCGCCGACGCCGTTCTTGACCAGGAGCCCGGCGAGGCCGAGGACGGAGGCGGCGGAGACGTACTCGCCCGCGATGGCCAGGGCGTTCCAGCCGGGGACGATGCGGCGGGAGGCGACGAGGAAGTCGGGTGTGGAGCGCGCGGCCTTGACGCCCCAGACGCCGATGGCGACGCTGGCGACGACGACGAGGCCGATGGAGGCGAGGCCGAGCATCAGGAGTCCGATTCGATGCGTTCGGCGCGGCGCACGTGGGCGGCGGCGATGGCGAGGAGGACGGGGTAGGGCGCGAAGAACAGGACGGCCCAGCCGAGGCGCCCGGGGGTGAGGTCGGCGGCGAGGAGGAGCGCGGCGAGGGCGGCGCCGAGCGCGAGGACGGTGCGGAGGGCGAGGCGCCGCTGGCGGCGGAGGGCGCGTTCGGCGGCCTCGATGTCGATGGCGGTGGAGGCGATGGGGGGCCGGCCGCTGCGGCGGGTGAGGGGCCGCATGGCGTCGGTGCGGCGGCGCAGTGCCAGGCGGGTCTGGGGGCTGGTGACTCGGACCCGTTGGTTCATCGGTTGCTCGCTCTTCGGTCGGATGCGGTGCGGTGCGGCCGGGCGCGGGTCAGGGGCGGCTCCGGTCGCCGTTCCTGGCGGCCTGGAGGAGGCGTTCGCGCAGCAGGCGGGAGTGGCGGCGGCTGACGGGGACCTCCCCGGCGTCGGTGAGGGCGACGAGTCCGGCGGTGGAGGTGACGCGCAGTTCGGTGATGGCGGCGAGGTTGACGAGGTAGGAGCGGTGGGCGCGGACGAATCCGGCGCCGTCCCAGACCTGTTCGAGGTAGGTGAGGGACTGGCGCAGGAGCACCGACTCGCGCTGGTCGGCGCCGGGGCCGCGGGCGGTGAGGGGCGGCCGGGAGGCCGGTCCGATGTGGAGTCTGACGTAGTCGCCGTGGGCCTCGGCGTAGGCGATGTCGTCGCGGCGGATGAAGACGGTGCGCCCCGACAGCTCGACCTGGACGACGGCGAGGTCGTCGGCCGCCTCGCCGCCGTGCGCCGGGGCGGAGCGGTGGTTCTCGATGCGGGCGACGGCTTCGGCGAGCCGCTCGGGCCGGAAGGGCTTGAGGAGGTAGTCGACGGCGCCCAGGCCGAAGGCGTCGACGGCGTGGTTGTCGTAGGCGGTGACGAAGACGATGGCGGGGGCGTCGGAGAGGCGCGTGAGGATGCGGGCGACGTCCATGCCGTTGATGCCGGGCATGGCGATGTCGAGGAAGGCGGCGTCGAAGCGGCCCGATCCGAGGAGGCGGACCGCTTCGCTGCCGCCGTCGGCGCAGGCGACGTCGCCGACGGCGGGCTGCTCGGCGAGCTGGCCGGCGAGCTCGGCTCGGGTGGAGGGCTCGTCTTCGACGACGAGGACGCGAAGGCGTTTCACTGGGCGAGGACTCCTCGGGCGTAGCGGGGGATGCGGACGGTGGCCTTGGTGCCGGCGCCCGGGGCGGTGTCGAGCAGCAGGCCGTACTCGGGGCCGTAGACGGCCCTGAGGCGGTGGTCGACGTTGGCGAGTCCGATGCCGCCGTTGCCGTCCGCGTACGCGGAGGGCCCGCTGCGGCGGTCGGGGCGGCGGGCGGCGGGCGCGCCGTTGCCGGTGAGGAGGGCCTTGGCGTGCTCGGGGTCCATGCCGTCGCCGTCGTCCTCGACTTCGATGACGCACAGGGGGCCTTCGGAGAATCCGCGGACGGCGATGTGCCCGGCGCCGGGGCGCGATTCGAAGCCGTGGCGTATGGCGTTCTCGACGATGGGCTGGACGACGAGGAAGGGGATGGCCACGGGGAGCACTTCGGGGGCTATCTGGACGGTGATGTCGAGGCGGTCGTCGAAGCGGGCGCGCTGGAGTTCGAGGTAGGTCTGGACGGCTTGGAGCTCGTCGGCGACGGTCGCGTAGTCGCCGGTGGCCGCGAAGGAGTAGCGGAGGTAGTCGGAGAAGTCGGAGAGGAGCTCGCGGGCGCGCTCGGGGTCGGTGCGGGTGTGGGCGCTGATGGCCGCGAGCGCGTTGTGCATGAAGTGGGGCGAGATCTGGGCGCGGAGGGTGCGCAGGTCGGCGGCGGCGATGCGCTCGCGGGCGCGGTCGAGGTCGGCGTGGTCGAGCGCGGAGGAGACGAGGCTCGCGGCCTCGGTGACCTCGGCGTCGGTGACGTCCCCGGCGACGATGAGGCCCCCGGCGAGGTCGCCGGAGACGATGAGGGGCACGGCCCGGAAGGGCGGGTCGGTGACGGTGTCGAGCTGGTCGAGGGCCTCGGCGAGGATCTGGGCCGCGGCGGCGGTGTCGAGGCGGCCCCAGGAGGCCAGGACGCGGTCGCAGTCGGCGAGGGCGACGGCGTCGGCGCCGAGGAGGCGGGCGAGGCGGCGGGCGGCGTCGCCCGCGCGCTTGCCGGGGAGCCCGTCGGCGAGGGCCTCGCCGATCTGGCGTGTGAGTCGCATGGCGGCCAGCGGCGCGGTGCTGTATCCGCGGCGGCGCAGCTGCTGATGGGGGGATCTCGCGATCACCCGCCAACTGTAACTTGGAGCACATGAAAAAGGTGCGGGGAGGGCCGGGGGTCGGCCCTCCCCGCTTGGACGGACTCAGTGGTCGGCGGCCCGCTCCGCCCCCGCACCGGTCAGGGCCCGCACTTGGAGAGTGGCGAACCGGTCCGGGTTGGATTCAGGGCTCGCGTACGTGCCGATCACGGCACAGAGGAGCCCCAGCGGGATGGACACCAAGCCCGGGTTCGACATCGGGAACCACGCGATGTCGACCCCTTCGCCGAGCAGCGAGTTCGGCGCGCCTGAGAAGACCGGCGAGAAGATCACCAGGCCGATGGCGGCGATGAGGCCGCCGTAGATGCCCCATACGGCACCGTTGGTGTTGAACCGCTTCCAGAACAGGCTCAGCAGCAGCGTGGGCAGGTTGCCCGAGGCGGCCACCGCGAACGCCAGTCCGACGAGGAAGGCGACGTTGAGGTTCTGGGCGAAGATGGCCAGGACGATGGAGATGACGCCGACGCCGACGGCGGCGAACTTGGCGACCACGACCTCTTCGCGGTCGGTGGCCGAGCCGCGCCTGATGACGTTGTTGTACAGGTCGTGCGCCAGCGAGGAGGAGCAGGCGATGACCAGTCCGGCCACGGTCGACAGGATCGCGGCGAAGGCGGCCGAGGCGATGATCGCCAGCAGGATCGCTCCGCCGGTGACGCCCGCGACGTTGGCCCCGGCCACTTCCGCCAGCTGCGGCGCGGCGGTGTTCCCGGCCGCGTCCTGGGCGGTGATCGCCTCGGCGCCGACGATGGCGGCGGCGCCGAACCCGAGGACGAGGGTCAGCAGGTAGAACGCGCCGATCAGGCCGATGCCCCAGTTGATGGACTTGCGGGCGGTCTTGGCGTCGGGGACGGTGTAGAAGCGGATGAGGATGTGGGGCAGGCCCGCGGTGCCCAGCACGAGGGCGAGGCCGAGGCTGAGGAAGTCGAGCTTGTTCCACATCGTCTGGAGCGCGTCGCCTTCGACTTCGACGCCGTAGCGTTGGCCCGGTTCGAGGAACGCGGCTCCGGCGCCCGATGCCTCCGCGGCGTCGCCGAGGAGGTTGGAGAGGTTGAAGCCGTAGTCGGCGAGCACGAGGAGGGCGAGGACGAGCGCGCCGCCGACGAGGACCACGGCCTGGAAGATCTGGACCCAGGTGGTGCCCTTCATGCCGCCGAAGGCGACGTAGACGATCATGAGCAGGCCGACGACGACGATGCCCGCGATCTTGGCGGTGTCGGCGTCCATGCCCAGGAACGTCTGCCCCTCTTTGATGCCGAGCAGCAGCGCGATGAGCGCGCCGGCGCCGACCATCTGGGCGAGCAGGTAGAAGACGGAGACGCTGAGCGTGGAGACGGCGGCGGCGGTGCGGACGGGGCGCTGCTTCATGCGGAAGGAGAGCACGTCGGCGACGGTGAACCTGCCGGAGTTGCGGAGCATCTCGGCCACGAGCAGCAGGGCGACCAGCCAGGCGACGAGGAAGCCGATGGAGTACAGGAAGCCGTCGTAGCCGAACAGGGCGATGGTCCCGGCGATGCCGAGGAACGAGGCGGCCGACATGTAGTCGGAGGCGATCGCGAAGCCGTTCTGCCAGGCTTTGAAGCCGCGCCCGCCGGAGTGGAAGTCGGTGGCGTCGCGGGTGTGGTTGCGGGCCCACACGGTGATGGCGATGGTCGCGGCCACCATCACCAGGAACAGGACGAGGGTGAGGGTGCGGCCGGTCTCGCCGGTCGCTTGGGCGAGGAGGCTCATTCGGCGTCTCCGTTCTCGATGCGGGCGCGCAGCGTGTCGGCGGGCGGGTCGAAGCGGCGCGCGGCGTAGCGGGAGTAGCCCCAGGCGATGCCGAAGGTCGAGACGAACTGCCCGAGTCCGAGCACGAGGGCCACGTTGACGTTGCCGAACAGGACGGTGCCCATGAAGTCGCGCGCGTAGGCGGACAGGAGCACGTAGAGGAAGTACCAGGCGAGGAACCCGACGGTGGCCGGGACGATGAATCGGAACAGTCGGCGTTTGAGGTCGGCGAAGCGCGGGTCGTCGTGCATGGCGGCGAGCGCCTCGTCGGTGACCGCGGGCGGCGGGCCCTCGCGCATCGGGGTCGTGGCCATCGGACCTTCCTCCTTGAAGGGTGTGCCGTGGGGCCGGCCCTGTGGTGCCCGACCGCACGGTGACGTGCATTACCAAGAAAGTAAGGGCGGACCGTTCCAGTGAGAAGTCTCGATGTGATGCGCATCGCCGGACGCCCGGTTTCTGCGCCGGGCCTGCGGCGAGCGGTCGGCGAACGGTCGGCAGGCGGTTTCACGGCAATGCCGCGGGGGGCGATGAATCCGCGGGCCGGGCCTCGTCGGTATTGGTGAGACGACTATGCGAGAGGACGCCGATATGAGCGGCAAGATGATCTTCCTGAACCTTCCGGTGGCGGACCTGGGCCGGGCCAAGGACTTCTACGAGGCCATCGGCTGGTCCATCAACCAGGACTTCACCGACGAGAACGCGGCGTGCGTCGTGGTCGACGACAACATCTGCCTGATGCTGCTGCGCAAGGACTTCTACTCCACGTTCACCAAGCGGCCGATCGCCGACACCGTCGCCGCGTCCGGCGCGCTGTACGCGCTGTCGCTGGAGAGCCGCGAGGCGGTCGACGCGCTGACCGAGGCGGCGGTCGCGGCGGGCGGGACCGAGGAGGTCAACGAGGAGAAGCGGGCCCAGGAGTCCGAGGTCGGCATGCACGGCCGGGCCTTCCAGGACCTCGACGGCCACCAGTGGGAGCCGTTCTTCATGGAGTACTCCGGCGCCTGAGGCGATCGGCGCGGGAGACCGGGAACCCGGGCGGCGGCCGATGCGGCCGCCGCCCGCCGGTGCGCCCTAAGCTTCGCGGTACTCGCCGGGGAGGCCGAACAGGGGGAAGAGCCGGTCGGTGTCGAGGAAGTAGTTCAGGCCGGTGATGCGGTCCGCCTCGGTCTCCAGGACGGTGATCGACCAGGGGGTCCACAGGCCGGGCTCCCCGCTGGGCTTGTAGTGGCCGAAGGCGGGCAGGCCGTTGGCGCCGACGGGGACCAGGCGCGAGTCGCGGCAGGCGCCGCCGGTGCCGAGCATGAACTCGGCGACCCCGGCGGGGCCCTGGACCCACATCGGGAACGGCGGCATGGACAGGGCCACGTCGTCGTGGAGGAGCGAGGTCAGGGCCTTCATGTCGTAGGACTCGAAGGCGTTGACGTAGTCGTCCACCAGGCGCCTGAGGTCGGCGTCGTCGATGGCGCGGGCGTCGGTCGGCAGGGGCCGGACCCGCTCCATGGTGGCCTTGGCGCGCTGGAGGGCGCTGTTGACCGACGCGGGGCTGATCTCCAGGGTCTCGGCGGTCTCGGCCGCGGAGAAGCGCAGCACCTCGCGCATGAGCATGACGGCCCGCTGCTTGGCCGGGAGGTGCTGGACGGCGGCGACGAACGCGAGCCGCATGGTCTCCCTGGCGGCGGCGTGCTCGGCGGGGTCGGCGCCGAACGCCATCGCGTCGGGGATCGGCTCGATCCACACGTACTCCGGTTCGGGCGCGGGCAGGGGCGTGCCCGCGTCGGAGGCGGGGGCCAGGTCCATGGGGCGGGCCCGGCGCTGCGGGCCCTTGAGCATGTCCAGGCACACGTTGGTGGTGATGCGGTACAGCCACGAGCGCAGGCTCGAACGGCCCTCGAAGGAGTCGTGGGCCTTCCACGCGCGGGTGAAGGTCTCCTGGACGGCGTCCTCGGCCTCGAAGGAGGAGCCGAGCATCCGGTAGGCGTAGGCGCACAGCTCGCGGCGGTGCGGTTCGAAGGATTCGAGCAGGTCGTTCATCCCTTCACGATTCCACACGGGTACGACGTCCCGGGCCCGCTCTCCGGCTCCCGCCGCGGCTTTGCGCAGGGGGAACAGTGGTGCGCACCGGTCCCATGAGGCGGGTCAGAGCCCGGCTCGGTGCCCGGCGAGCCAGCGGTCGAAGTCGTCGGCGCTCATGGGCTTGGCGAAGTGCCAGCCCTGGGCGGTGTGGCAGCCCCAGCCTTCGAGCTGCTTGCGGACCTTCTCGTCCTCGACGCCCTCGGCGACGACGCCGACGTCGAGGGCCCGCGCCAGGTCGATGGTGGTGGAGACGATCGCGGCGTTGTCGGCCGATTCGATCAGGCCGGTGACGAACGTCCGGTCGATCTTGATCTCGGTGACCGGCAGGCGCCGCAGGTGCTGCATGGACGAGAAGCCCGTGCCGAAGTCGTCGAGGCTGATGCCCAGGCCGAGGTCGGCGAGGCGCTGGACGTTGTCGACCACGCGCCTGGCGTCGGCCA
Source organism: Glycomyces sp. (assembly GCA_035765105.1). GTDB lineage: Bacteria > Actinomycetota > Actinomycetes > Mycobacteriales > Micromonosporaceae > Glycomyces. The sequence continues at coordinate 127,089 of DASTYG010000095.1, read as the reverse complement.
TGAGGGCGCTCTCGGTGATCTCCAGCTGGAGGCGGGAGGCGTCGATGTCGTAGGCGGCGATCCGGTCGGTGAGGTAGTCGGTGAACTCGGGCGACTGGAGGTCGCGGACGCTGACGTTGACGGCCATGCGCAGCCGGTAGCCGGCCTCGTTCCAGTGCTTGAGGCGGCGCAGGGCGATGTCGACGACGCGTTCGGTGAGCATGCGCATCACCGAGGAGTGCTCGGCGGTGGCGATGATCTCGGCGGGGTTGACCATGCCGCGCTCGGGGTGGTGGTAGCGCAGGAGCGCTTCGGCGCCGATGACCTCGCCGGTGGTCAGGCACACCTGCGGCTGGTAGTAGAGGTTGACGCCGGGCGCGCCGGGGCGGTCGAGGGCGCGGCGCAGGTCGCCCAGGAGGATGAGCCGCTCGGGCGAGTGGTGGTCGAACTCGGGGGCGTAGCGGGCGTAGGTGGCGGCGCGCTTCTTCGACTCGTCCATGGCGATGTCGGCGTGGCGGAACAGCGTCTGGTAGTCGCGGCCGTCGTCGGGGAAGACGGCGACGCCGACCGAGCCGTCGACTTCGATGGAGACGTCGTCGAGGACGATGGCCTTGTCGAGCCGGGCGCGGATCTCGCGGGCGCATTCGAGGGGGTCGGTCATGCCGTCCAGTTCCGCCCACACGAACGCGAACTCGTCGCCGCCGAGGCGGGCGATGCCCTTGCCCTCGGGCTTGTCGCTGAGGAAGCGGTCGGCGAGCTCGATGAGGAGCTTGTCGCCGACGTCGTGGCCGAGGGCCGAGTTCACGTCGGCGAAGCGGTCGAGGTCGAGGATCATGACGGCGACGGCGGTGCCGGTCTCCTCGGCGTCGATGAGCTTGCGTTCGACGGCCTGCTGGAAGCCCTTGCGGTTGAGCAGGCCGGTGAGGGGGTCGCGTTCGGCCTCGCGCTCGCGGGCGGCGGCGGTCTGGAGGATGCGGTAGACGCTGAAGATGGGGAGGGCCGAGACGGCGACCAGCCACCAGGAGGTGGTGGCGGCGATCGCCAGGAGCGGGGAGATCGCGGTGAGGGTCAGGCGCAGCGCCCACTCGCTTCGGAACCAGGCCCGGAAGTGGTCGGCCCAGGAGCCGCCGGCGCGGAACCGCATCGCCATGGCGACCTGGGCGGTGGAGACGAGGCTCCAGACCATGCCCGCGGCGAGCAGGCCCCCGATCTGGGCGGGCGAGGCGGTCCAGGGGCCGCTCCCGGCGATCGCCGTCCAGGTCCACCAGGCGGCGCACAGGGCGGTGCCCATCTGGGCGAGGTTGAACACCGAGCGCCATACCGAGGAGCCCAGCTGCATGAACAGCAGGGTCATCGCCGCGCACTGGACGGCCAGGGCGGGGAGGAACCCCCAGGTGACCATGACCGCGTAGATGTAGGTCAGGGAGATCATCGCGATCGGCGACATGCTGATGCCGGCCCAGCGGGCGGGGCGCAGCTCGGCGACCAGCGCCAGGCCGGCGAGGAGCCACAGCGCGAAGGGCGCGCTGAACCACCCGGTATCGGGGCTGCCCGCGTAGGCCGCCGTCAGGACGGCGGCCACGATCGAACAGGCGGCCACCGCTGTCAGGTAGCCGTAATACCGGCCCGGATGCTCTCGAGGCGCAGTGTTGCGCATGAGCGTCGTGGCCATATCGCTCCTCCCACTGCCACGGCCGCCAGGGTGGCGCGCCAGAACCACCGTTGGCCGACCGTGACCGACTCCTCTGTCATATCGCGATTTTCGCTCTCAGACAACGCCGGGAGCGCATGCGGCACAGTTATGACCAGGTGCTACGTGCCCGTGACAGAAACCGCTGTCCGTCCGATGACGGCGGTTTCAGACCCGGCTGGGCACGCGCCTGCCGGCCGCGTGGGCGAGACGAGACGGCCCGCTGCGGTGACGCAGGGCGGTTCCACGCAATGACTCTGCCTTGTTGTAACGAGGACACCCCCACCGGGGAATACGTATCGTTATCGATTTGTGATCATTCGGGGTCCGAGTCGTCACCTTGCGGAACGCCCTCGGCGAGCAGCTGTTCGAATGCCTCGCCGGATACGATCGTGACACCGAGCTTGACTGCTTTGTCGTATTTCGACCCTGGTTTGTCGCCGGCGACGACGACGCTGGTCTTCTTCGAGACCGAGGCGGTGATCTTCCCGCCGCGGGCCTTGACCGCCGCCGCGGCGCTCTCGCGGGTGTGCTCGGGGATGCCGCCGGTGATGACGACCGTGGCGCCCTCCAGGGTCTTGGCGACGGCCTCGGCCCCCTCGGGCGCCTCGTCGCGCATGCGCACGCCCGCGGCCCGCCAGCGCTCGACGATCTCGCGGTGCCAGTCGACGGCGAACCAGTCCTTGACGGCCGCGGCGATGGTGGGGCCCACCCCGTCGATGTCGGCCAGCTCGGCCTCGTCGGCCTCGATGATGCGGTCCATGTCGCCGAAGTGCTCGGCGAGGGCCTGGGCGGAGACGGGGCCGACATGGCGGATGGACAGGGCGTTGACCACCCGCCACAGCTCCTGGGACTTGGCCCGCTCCAGGTTCTGGAGCATCTCCTCGGCGGTCTTGCGCGGCAGGATCTCGCCGGTCTTCTTGTCGGGCTGGCGCGCGAAGGGCGTGGCGGTCTTGTCCTCGCCGGTCTTCTTGTCGACCTTCGGCAGCCCCGAGTCCGGGTCGCGCACGACGACCCTGATCGGCAGCAGCTCGTCCATCCGCAGGTCGAACACGCCGCTCTCGTCGGTCAGGACCGGCTCGGCCGGCTCCAGGGGCTGGACCAGCGCGGCGCAGGCGATGTAGCCCATGCGGTCGACGTCGAAGCAGGCCCGGCCGGTGAGGTAGAACAGGCGCTCGCGCAGCTGCGCGGGGCAGGAGCGGGCGTTGGGGCAGCGCAGGTCGACGTCGCCTTCGGCGGCCGGGGCCAGGGCCGAGCCGCATTCGGGGCAGTGCTCGGGCATGGCGAAGTCGCGCTCGGAGCCGTCGCGGGCGGCGTCGACGGGGGCGACGACCTCGGGGATGACGTCCCCGGCCTTGCGGAGGACGACGGTGTCGCCGATCTTGACGCCCTTGGCCTTGACCTGGTCGGCGTTGTGGAGGGTGGCGAACTCGACCTCGGAGCCGGCCACCTGGACGGGGTCGAGCACGGCGTAGGGGGTGGCGCGGCCGGTGCGGCCGATCGAGACCTTGATGTCGAGGAGCTTCGTGTTGACCTCCTCGGGCGGGAACTTGTAGGCGACGGCCCAGCGGGGGGTGCGGGAGGTGGCGCCGAGGCGCCGCTGGGAGGCGATGTCGTCGAGCTTGACGACGACGCCGTCGATCTCGTGGACCAGCTCGTGGCGCTTGCCGCCGAACTCGTGGAGGTAGTCGAAGACCTCCTCCATGGTGTCGACCACGCGCCAGTAGGGGCTCGTGGGCAGGCCCCACGCCTCCAGGGCCGCATAGGAGTGGGACTGGGAGTGCGGCTGGAAGCCGCGCAGGGCGCCCAGGCCGTGGGAGATGAAGCTGAGGGGGCGCTCGGCGGTCTTGGCCGGGTCCTTCTGCCGCAGGGAGCCGGCGGCGGCGTTGCGCGGGTTGGCGAAGGGCGCCTCGCCGGCGGCGACCCGGGTCTCGTTGAGCTTGGCGAAGTCGGCGCTGGGGAAGTAGACCTCGCCGCGGACTTCGAGCAGCTCGGGCACGTCGAAGCCCTCGGCCTCCCGCAGCCGCCGCGGGACGGCCTCGATGGTGGCGATGTTCGCCGAGACGTCCTCGCCGATGGTGCCGTCGCCCCTGGTGGCGGCGCGGACGAGGCGGCCGTCCTCGTAGACGAGGTCGACGGCGAGGCCGTCGATCTTGAGCTCGCACAGGTACTGGGCGCCCGCGGCCTCCTCGGACACCCGTTCGGCCCACAGCCGGACCTCGTCCTCGTTGAAGACGTCCTGGAGGCTGAGCATCTTCTCCAGGTGCCGCACGGGGGTGAACGCCTCGGAGAACGTGCCGACCTGCTCGGTGGGCGAGTCGGCGCCCTTCAGCTCGGGGCGGCGCGTCTCGATGTCGATCAGCTCGTGCATGAGCTCGTCGAACTGGGCGTCGGCGATCGTCGGCGCGTTCTCCACGTAGTAGCGGCGGCGGTGCTCGGTGATCTCCTCGGACAGAGCCTCGTGCCGTGCACGGTCTTCGTTGAAATCGGTGTCTGCGGTGCTCACGGGACCTATTGTGGCAGCTTGGTCCGACATTCCGGTGAAGGTGAAGGCTTATGCGGTTCGTCAACTGCCGTTCATGTTCCGATTCCCTGGACCTCTCCTGCGCGCGGGAACATCTGTGCTGACGGCGATGCGACGAGGCCGTATAAGGAGCATGTCTTGAGCACCCGCACTTCCGGGGCCGCCCGCCCCAAGACCCCGAGCCGTCGCGCGTTCCGGCGCCGCCCACCCTCCGCCGGCGAGGGGCGGTTCGCCGTCCCCGCGATGGAGGGCATGACCGTCCGGGCCGCCTCGGCGATCGAGGAGGGCCGGGACAGGGCCGCCCAGCGCAACGGCGGCTACGGCGAGCCGCGCGAGCTGACGCGCACCGACCCGCGGACCGGTCTGGCGCAGACCCTGTGGCTCCCCGAAGGATTCGACTTCCAGGTGCTCTCCCCTGCCGGGAGCCGCATGGACGACGGCGCGGCCGTCCCCCTCGGACACGACGCGATGGCCTGCTTCGCCGCCGGCGAGCCCGGCGTGTGGCACCTGGTGCGCAACCACGAGGAGCGCTCCGGCCCCGGGGCCGCGGCGCCCTCGGGGCGGGCGGAGGGCCGGTACGACCCGCTCGGCGGCGGCGGCACCACCACGATGCGCCTCCGCTGGGAGCGGGGGGCGCCGGTGCTGGAGGGCGCCTGGCAGTCCCTGGCCGGCACGATCGCGAACTGCGCGGGCGGGCCGACGCCGTGGGGCTCGTGGCTCTCGTGCGAGGAGACCACCGCCGGGGCCGGGGCGGGCTGGGGCGCCGAGCACGGCTACGTCTTCGAGGTGCCCTCCGGCGCGGCGCGGGAGGCCGACCCGGTCCCGCTGCGGGCGATGGGCCGGTTCGTGCACGAGGCGGTCGCGGTCGACCCGGGCACGGGCGTGGTCTACGAGACCGAGGACCAGCACACCGCCGGGTTCTACCGCTTCCTGCCCGAGACGCCGGGCGCGCTCGCCGAGGGCGGGCGGCTCCAGATGCTGAAGGTCAAGGGCGAGTGGAACTACGACACGCGCACCGGCCAGCGGACCAAGAAGGCCCTGCCGGTCGAGTGGGTCGACATCGCCGACCCCGACCCGGCCGACGCCGAGCGGGTGCCGCTCGCGGTGTTCAACCAGGGCTGGGCCCGCGGCGCGGCCGTGTTCGGCCGCCTGGAGGGCTGCTGGTGGGGCGGGGGCGCGGTCTACCTGGCCTCGTCGTCGGGAGGCGAGGAGAGCGCGGGGCAGGTCTGGGAGTACGCCCCCGGGAGCGGGAGCCTGCGGCTGGTCTTCGAGTCGCCCGACGCCGAGCTGCTGTCCTCGCCGGACGGCATCGCCGTCTCCCCCGGCGGGAACCTGCTGCTGTGCGAGAACGCCCGCCGCGGCCTCCCGGCCGTGCGCGGCCTGACCCGCGCGGGCGAGGTCTTCACGTTCGCGCACCACGAGGGCGGCGCCGAGTGGCGCGGGGCGACCTTCTCCCCCGGCGGCGAGGTCCTCTTCGTCAACCTCCAGGGCGCCACCGCGGGCGACCCGGCGCTCCAACCGGGCCGCACCATCGCCGTCTGGGGCCCCTGGGACCGGGGCGTGCTGTAACACCGAGCCCACACTCGAAGCGGCACCCGAGAACCGGCCGCGCGACCGAGCGTCGCGCGGCCGGTTCGTCGTCGTTCGGGGCGTGTCGGGCCCACCATAATTCAACGTGCGATGAATTAATGTGGTAGCTTGAATTCATCATCCATTGAATTATTGGAGGCTCCCATGCCACCCGACAACTCCTCCCCGCCCGCCGTCGTCGTGGACCGCCTGGTCGTCGAGCGCGGCGGCCGGACCGTGCTGCTCGACGTCTCCGCCGCGATCCCCGCCGGGTCGGTCACCGGGCTGCTCGGCCCCTCCGGGTCGGGCAAGACCACGCTCATCCGGTCCGTCGTCGGCACGCAGAAGGTCAAGTCCGGCGCCGTCACCGTCCTCGGCGAGCCCGCCGGCGCCAAGGGCCTGCGCAACCGCGTCGCCTACGTCACCCAGGACGCGTCGATCTACCCCGACCTGAGCGTCAAGTCCAATGTGTCATATTTCGCGGCGCTGTACGGCCGCGGCGGGAAGGACGCGATGGCCGCCATCGACGCCGTCGGCATGGGCGACCACGCGCACCAGGCGGCCGGGAACCTCTCAGGGGGCCAGCGGACCCGCACCTCCCTGGCGTGCGCCCTGGTGTGCGAGCCCGAAGTCCTGGTCCTCGACGAGCCGACCGTCGGGCTCGACCCGGTCATCCGCGAAGAGCTGTGGAACCGGTTCCGCGACCTCGCGGCCTCCGGCAGCACCCTCCTCGTCTCCAGCCACGTCATGGACGAGGCCGACCGCTGCGACCGGCTCCTGCTGGTGCGCGAGGGCCGGTTCATCGCCGACGACACCCCCGCGGGCCTGCGCGAGGCCACCGGCGCCGACGACCTCGAGTCGGCCTTCCTCCGCCTCATCCGCGAGCTCGAGGAGGACCGCTGACATGTCGATGCGCATCACGTTCATCACCGCCTGGCGCATCCTGCGCCAACTGCTCAACGACCGCCGCACCGTGGTCCTCATCCTGGCCGTCCCGGCGCTCATCATCGCCCTCATCAGCGCCATCATGGAGGACTCGCCGCGGATGTTCGACCAGGTCGGGCTGGTCCTGCTGGCGGTCTTCCCGTTCACGATCATGTTCCTGCTGACCTCGATCACGATGCAGCGCGAGCGCACGGCCGGGACGCTGGAGCGCCTGATGACCACCCCGACGGCCAAGATGGACCTCGTCGGCGGCTACGCCATCGCCTTCGGGGCGTGCGCCGCCGCGCAGACCGGTGTCGCCGCCGCCGTGGCCTACCTGTGGCTCGACCTCGACACCGTCGGCTCGCCCTGGACGGTCGCCCTCATCGCGATCGTCACCTCGGTGTTCGGCATGGCGCTGGGCCTGCTCGTCTCCGCGTTCGCCGCCACCGAGTTCCAGGCCGTCCAGTTCATGCCGGTCCTCATCGTCCCGCAGATCTTCCTGTGCGGGCTGATCTGGCCGCGCGAGGAGATGGCCGGGTGGCTCCAGGGCGTGGCGAACGCGCTGCCGCTCACCTACGCGGTCGAGGCGCTCCAGCACGTGCAGACGTCCACCGAGCTCACCGCCGGACTGTGGGCCGACCTCGGCATCGTCGCCGGTGCGGCCGTCGTCGCAACCGTCCTCGGGGCCGCCACGCTCAGGCGGCGGACCGGTTAAGCTCCGCCTGTGGTCAGAGCCAAGCGCAGCGGACGCCGGTCAGGGAAGCCCGACACGAGGTCGGAGATCCTGACCGCCGCCCGCGCGCTGTTCGCGGACGAGGGGTTCGAGTCGGTCAGCATGCGGCGCATCGCCGGGGCGGCGGGCGTGGACCCCTCGCTGATCCACCACTACTTCGGGTCCAAGGACGAGCTGTTCATGGCGGCCGTCGAGCTGCCGGTGGACCCGGGCCCCGAGATCGCGGCCGTGCTCCGCGGCGGCGGCGTGGAGGACGCGGGCGAGCGGATCATGCGCGCGTTCGTCGCCATCTGGGACGGCCCCCACTCCGGCAAGCTCCTGGCCGTCGTGCGCACCAGCCTGAGCAAGCCCGGCAGCGCGTTCATCCTCAGGCAGACGTTCGAGCACCGGATCGTGGGGACCATCGAGGAGGTCCTCGGCGGCGAGGTCGACCACCTGCGCGTCCGCGCCGGTTTCATCGCCTCGCAGATCTTCGGGCTCGTCGTGGCCCGCTACATCCTCAAGATAGAGCCGATCGCCTCGCTCGGCGCCGAGGACCTCGCCGCGGCCATCGGGCCGACCATCGACCGGTACCTGACGATGCCGGTGGCGCACCTCGCCCCGTAGCCGCGGGGCGCGCCGCGGCTTGAATTGCACCATTGTGGGCGGTATTCCCGGCGTTGCGGTGCGCGTTCGGCGCCTGAGGACGCAAGTGGATGGTCCGGGTGCGCTATTGTTCGGGTCCTCCGATGAGAAGGCTTCGCATGAGCGCTGACGAAGAATCCCCCGAATCGCGGACACCGGAGGACGCCGAGCGGCGTCCGGTCACTGCACCGACCGCGACCGACGCGTCCGAGGACGGCCGAACGGAGGCGACCGCCGCGGCTCCCCCGCAGGCGGCGACTCCGCCCGCTCCCGCGATACGGGACCGGCCCCCGGCCGCGCCCGCGGAGCGCCCCTATGCCGGGCCGGTCCTGATCGGCCCGCTCCCGGCCCGTCCCGACCGGTGGCGCACGCCCGCCGGCGGCGCGCCGCCGTACCTCGCCTTCGCCTGCGCGGCCGTGGCGCTGTTCGGCGGCTGGGCCGCCTTCCACGACGAGGGCGTCGGGATCGGCCTGGCCCTCACCGGCGTCGCCGCGACGGCCGTGCCGATGGCGGCGGGCGGGCGCGAAGGGCTCGCCGTCCGGCTCCCCGGCGCGATCCTGGTCGCGGGACTGTGGTCGGTGGCCGCCGTCCGCGACGCGGGCTGGATCGTGGCGCTGTGCGCGCTCACCGCGCTGCTGCTGACGCCGCTGGTCCTCGCGCCGCCCTCCCGGTTCTCAGGGGTCCTCTCGGCGATCCTCGGGCACCTCGGGGGCCTGGCCGGGGCGTTCCGGTGGATGCACCGGGGCCTCCGGCGCCCGGACGAGGCGGGCAACGCGATGCGCAACCTGCGCGTCGCCGCGATCACGGCGGGCCTGCTGGTGGTCTTCGGCGGCCTGTTCGCCGCCGCCGACTCGGGTTTCGCGGCGATCGCGGCGAACCTGGTGCCCGAGGTCGATCCGTTCACGCTGTTCGTGCGCGCGACGCTGTCGGTCCTGCTGTTCGGCGTGCTCCTGCTGTGGGCGTACGCGTCGGCCGCCCGGCCGCGCTTCGACCCCGAGGAGCCGAGCGAGCCGAGGCCGGCCTCGCGCTTCGAGGTCGCGGTGCCGCTGGGGGCGCTGAACCTGCTGTTCGCCGCGTTCATCGCGCTCCAGGCGCGGACGCTGTACGGCGGCGACGAGTACGTCATGGAGACCGCCGGGCTGACGATGGCCGAGTACGCCAGGAGCGGGTTCTGGCAGTTGAGCGTGGTCGCGGTGCTCGCCCTCGCGGTCATCGCGGTGGCCGCGTGGAAGGCGCCGCGGCGGGCCAGGGCCGACCGGTGGGTCGCCCGGGTCCTGCTGGGCGGGCTGTGCCTGATGTCCCTGGCGGTCGTGGCCTCGGCGATGTTCCGCATGAGCCGCTACTTCGAGTCGTTCGGGCTGACGCGCCTGCGGCTGTGGGTGTTCACCGTCGAGATCTGGCTGGCGGTCCTGTTCGTGCTGGTCCTGCTGTGCTGCTGGAAGCTGCGGGCGACGTGGCTGCCGCGGGCGATCCTCGGCTCGGGCGCGGCGGTCCTGCTGGGCCTGGCGGCGATCAACCCCGACGGGGTCATCGCGAAGTACAACGTGGACCGCTTCGAGCAGACGGGCCGGTTCGACCCGTACTACGCCGCGGGCCTGTCGGCCGACGCGGCCGACGCGCTGGCCGGACTGCCGCAGGACGAACGCGAATGCGTCTTCGGCGACGTCGGCTGGCGGCACGGGGACCGGCCCGCGCTGGCGTGGAACCTCGGGTGGGCGCACGGCGCGGCGCTGGCCGAGGAGTACCCCGTCCGCACCGCGCACGAGTGCCCCGGTTACGACCGGTACGGCTGGGACCTGAGCGACGAGAGGTCCGCGCCGGCCGAGGCCCCGGCGGAGGCCGAGGCCGCGACGGATGCGGCCGACGCCGCCGGGCCGCCCGCCGCGAGCGCCTTCTTCCACTGGGACACCTGCGATCGGCTCGAACTGTCCGACGCCGAGGAGCTGTTCGGGGTCTCGGCCAAGGGCGACTACGGCGTCGAGCCCGACGAGTCCCGGCACAACGCGTGGACCGCCGGGGTCGACGGCGACGACACGACCCCGTACGCCCATCTCGAATGCGGCTACTACGGCCCCGGCACGAGGTACCTGATCGCGGTGGTGGAGCAGTGGGACGACGCCGCGCAGGCCGGGGTCGCGCTCGACCGGGACCGCGGCTTCCGCGAGGGCACCGGCTACGAGGTCGCCGACCTCGGCGGCGAGACCACGGCCGGGTTCACCGCCGTCTACGACGACGCCTCACGCCAGGAGCTCAAGTGCGCGTTCGCCGACGAGGACCTGGTGTTCGCGGTGAGCATCGTCGACGGACCGGTCGACGATGCGGCCCGGCAGGTCTGCGAGGACCTGGGCGACCAGTTGCACGCCCTCGCCCAAGAGCACGACTGAGCGGGCGCGGCCCCGGTCAGCCGCGGAGCCGCCTGGCGGCTTCGCGGCTCGCCTCCATCGCGGCCCGCGCGTACGCCGGGCTCGCGCCCGCCATGCCGCAGGTCGTGGCGACGCTCACCTGCTCGGGGAGCCGCTCGGGGGCGAGGCCGAGCCGCTGCCACAGGCCGGTGATCCGCTCGGCGGCCCGCTCGGCGAGGTCGGGCCGGGGCTCCCCGATCGCGGGGACGACGCCGGCGATCATGCGGCCGCCGCCGTCGAGGTACTCGCCGAAGGCGTCCACCGCGGGCACGTCGTCGAGGTCGAGCAGCGTCAGGTCCAGCGAGACGGCCCGCACGCCCGCCTCGGCGAGGAGCCGCAGCGGCACGTTCGGGGCGCAGCAGTGGACGACGACCGGCACGCCGAGGCCGCTCACCACCTGCCGCAGGCGGTCGCGGGCGGCCTCGGCCGGGACGCGGCGGTAGAAGTCCAGACCGGACTCGGTGCGGACGCGCCCGGCCAGCGCCGCCGGCAGCGTCGGCTCGTCGAGCTGGATCGACAGGTGCGCCTTGGGGAGCCGGGCCTGCGCGGCGGCGATGAACCCCCGGAGCCCTTCGGTGAGGGAGGCGGCGATGTCGGCGGCCGCGCCGTGGTCGGCGATCATCGCCCCGCCGGTGCGCCGCCACAGGTTCGCCGCGAGCGTCCACGGGCCGACGGCGGTGAGCCGGACCGGCCCGTCGGCGGTGTCGGCGACGGCGTGGAGCGCGTCGAGGTCGCGTTCGAGGAAGTCGGCGGCGCGGCGGGCGTCGCGCCCGGGCAGGTCGGCGATCTGCCAGCCCGAGGCCCACCACTGCACGGGGAGCCCTTCGAGGAGGGCCGCGCCGCGGCCGATCATGTCGGCGCCGAGGCCGCGCCGGGACAGTTCGGGCAGGTGGGGCCAGTCGGGCAGTTCGCCGAAGACGGTGCGGACGGCCTCGCCGATGTCGGTGCCGGGCAGCGAGCCGACGCCGGCGGCCACGCCCGCGGGCAGGGCCTGGTCAGACACCGGCGGCGCCTTCGCCGAGGCCCGCGGCGGCGTGCGCCGGCACGTCGTCGCCGGCGGCGTCGATGGTGCCCGAGCACAGGACCGCGTCGCCGCGGTCGCGCTGGGGGTCGTAGACGACCAGGGCCTGCCCGGGGGCGACGCCGTAGGCGGGCTTGTGGAGCCGCGCGGTCAGGCCGTCGTCGTCGGCGGTGACGGTGGCCGGGTGGACCTCGCCGTGGGCGCGCAGCTGCACCTCGCATGCGAACGGGCCGGTCGGCCGGGGGCCGAGCCACACGGGGGCGCCGGTGCGGATGCGGTCGGTGCGCAGCGCCTCGCGGGGGCCGACCGCGACGCGGTTGTCGACCGGGGTGATCGACAGGACGTAGCGGGGCCTGCCGTCGGCGGCGGGCCGCTTGAGGCCCAGGCCGTGGCGCTGGCCGACGGTGAACTGGTGGGCGCCGTCGTGGCTGCCGAGGACTTCCCCGGTGGCGGCGTCGACGATGTCGCCGGTGGCCGAGCCGAGCCGGTTCTTGAGGAACCCGGAGGTGTCGCCGTCGGCGATGAAGCAGATGTCGTGGCTGTCGGGCTTGCGGGCCACGGCCAGGCCGCGCGCCTCGGCCTCGGCGCGGACCTCGTCCTTGGGGGTGTCGCCGAGGGGGAACATCGAGTGGGCGAGCTGGGCGGGGGTCAAGACGGCCAGGACGTAGGACTGGTCCTTGCCGGGGTCGACGGCGCGGCGCAGCAGGCCGTCCTCGCCTTTGCGGGCGTAGTGGCCGGTGGCGACGGCGTCGAAGCCGAGCGCCACGGCCCGGTCCAGGACGGCGGCGAACTTGATCTTCTCGTTGCAGCGCAGGCACGGGTTGGGGGTGCGCCCGGCGGCGTACTCGGCGTAGAAGTCCTCGACGACGTCCTCGTGGAAGCGCTCGGCCATGTCCCACACGTAGAAGGGGATGCCGATGACGTCGGCGGCGCGGCGGGCGTCGCGGGAGTCCTCGATGGTGCAGCAGCCGCGGGCCCCGGTCCGGTAGGTCTGGGGGTTCTTGGACAGCGCCAGGTGGACGCCGGTGACGTCGTGCCCGGCCTCGACGGCCCGCGCGGCGGCGACGGCCGAGTCGACTCCGCCGCTCATGGCGGCCAGTACTCGCAGTTTCACGTCGTCAACCTTAGCTAGGACAATCCGGCGGAACGCGCACGCTCGACCGCTTCGGGGAGGGCGGCGGCGAGGGCGTCGACGTCGGCCGCGGTGGTGGTCCGGCCGAGGGTGAACCGCAGGGAGGAGCGGGCGTCGTCCTCGCCCGCGCCCATGGCCAGGAGCACGTGGGAGGGCTGGGCGATCCCGGCCGAGCAGGCCGAGCCTGTGGCGCATTCGACACCGGCGGCGTCGAGGAGCATGAGCAGGGCGTCGCCTTCGCAGCCGGGGAACGAGAAGTGGGCGTTGCCCGGCAGGCGGTGCTCGGGGTCGCCGTTGTAGCGCGCTTCGGGCACGGCGGCGCGGACGCGGGCGACCAGGTCGTCGCGGAGCGCGGCCAGGCGCCGGGCCTCGGTCTCCCGGGTGCGGACGGCGTGGACGACCGCTTCGGCGAGCGCGGCGATGCCGGGCGCGTCGAGGGTGCCGGAGCGGATCTCGCGCTCCTGGCCGCCGCCGTGGAGCAGGGGCGTGCACGCGGTGTCGCGGCGCAGCAGGAGCGCGCCGGTGCCGGTGGGGCCGCCGAGTTTGTGCCCCGAGAGGGTCAGGGCGTCGGCCTCGCAGGCGGCGAAGTCGACGGGGGTGTGGCCGACGGCCTGGACGGCGTCGGTGTGGACGGGGATGCCGTGGGGGGCGGCGAGGGCGACGATCTCGTCGACCGGCTGGAGGGTGCCGACCTCGTTGTTGGCCCACATGCAGGTGATGGCGGTGATCTCGGCGGCGCGCTCGTCGAGCAGTTCGGCGAGGGCGAGGGCGTCGACGCGGCCGAGCTTGTCGACGGGCAGTTCGGTGACGTCGGCGCGCTCGTGGTCGCCGAGCCAGGCGACGGCGTCGGCGACGGCGTGGTGCTCGACGGCGGTGGTGACGAGCCGGTTGCGCCCGGGGGCGCGGCGGGCCCAGTGGAGGCCCTTGACGGCGAGGTTGTCGGCCTCGGTGCCCGAGCCGGTGAAGACCACTTCGCTGGGTTTGGCGCCCAGGGCTTCGCCGATGCGTTCGCGGGCCTCTTCGACGGTGCGGCGCGCGGCGCGTCCGGAGGCGTGGAGTGATGAGGCGTTGCCGAGTTCGCGAGCGGTCCGCACGTAGGCGTCGAGCGCCTCGGGGAGCATCGGCGTGGTCGCGGCGTGATCGAGATAGGCCATGGCCTCTCCAGTCTACGGCGCGGCCCGGGCGCGGCGTCCGGGCCGAGACCGTGGGTGAACGGCGGCGCACGGAGCCGTGAAGGCTGGTGGGGAGCCCGAGCTAGAATCTGACGAATCTTCGTAACTTTTTTCAATCATGGAGACTCGCCACCGCGAAGGCCGGGCTTTCCACAAGGCCGGGCCTTGCCGAGGCCGGGCTCTTCCAAGGAAGTGTGCCGATGACGCCCGAACTCGCCGAAGCACTTCGCGCAGGGCCGTTCCACACTGCCCTGCGTGTCGCCATCCAGTCCAGCGGGCTCGGCCTCGACCGCATCCGCCACCGGCTCTCGATGCGCGGCATCACCGTGTCCACCACCAGCCTCAGCTACTGGCAGTCGGGCCGCTCGCGGCCCGAGCGCGCCGAGTCGCTCGCGGCCGTCACCGCCCTGGAGGACCTCCTGGAGCTGCCCGCCGGCTCCCTGCGGGCACTGCTGGGGCCCAAGCGGGCGCGGGGGCCCAGGTCGATCCGCGGCCAGCTCCCCCGGCCCGACGCGGTCCTCGGCGGCGACGCGGTGCGCGAGCTGTGCGACCTGGTCCCGGCCTCCCGGGAGCACACCCTCGACATCCTCAGCCAGCAGGTGATCGTCCACGTCGACTCCCAGTACCAGGAGTCGGTCTTCGAACTGTCGATGCTCGTGCGCGCCCGCAGGGACGACGTCGACCGCTACGTCCTGCTGTACCGGGGCGACAAGGGCTGCGACATCGACGACATCGAGTTCAAACCGGTGCGCGACTGCACGGTCCCCAATGTGCTGCGCCACGCCGAGGCCCCGGTGGCGCTGGCCGAGATCGTGTTCGACCAGCCGCTCCCGCAGGGCGCGACGCACCTGTTCGAGATCGTCGTGCAGGGCAACGGCGGGGTCTCGACCGGGCACGGCAACGCCTTCCGCTACCCGGTGGACCACTACTCGCTCCAGATCCGCTTCTCCCCCGACGCGATCCCGCGGCGCGTCTACCGGTTCGCGCAGTCCTCGCTCCAGCGCGAGAAGCGCGAGACCGGCGACCTCCAGCTGGGCCCGGGGCGGACGGTGGCGGTGGCCGAGCCGGTGCCCAGGCCGGGCGCGCTCGGCATCGGCTGGGACGCCTAGACGACGCGCGCGAGGGGCGCCTCCGGTGATCCGGGGGCGCCCCTCGCTCGCGGTGCGGCTAGCGCTCGTTCGAGCGGAAGCGGCCCACCGCCCACCAGGCGCCGGGCAGCAGCGCGGCGGCGGCGACGAGCTTGACGAAGTCGCCCGCCAGGTACAGGAGCATGCCCTGCTCGACGGCGGTCGCGGCGTCCAGGTTCGCCGCGTAGGCCAGGTAGGGGACGCCGAAGGCGTACATGATGACGTTGCCGACGACCATGAGGCCGACGGTGCGCGGCGCGGTGCGGTCGCCGCCGCGCCGGGCGAGCCAGCCGACCACGACGGCGGCGGCGAGGAACCCGGGGATGTAGCCGAAGCTGGGCATCGCGTAGCCGGAGCCGCCGTCGGTGAACCACGGCACGCCCGCCACGCCCGCGGCGAGGTAGACGGCCAGCGTGAGCCCGGCGCGCAGCGGCCCGTAGGCGGCGCCCAGGAGCAGCACGGTGAAGGTCGTCAGGACGAACGGGACCGGGCTGAGCTGCGGGATCGTGAACGCGATCTGGGCCGAGGCGCCGACGGCGGCGGCGCCGCCGAGGACCAGGACGGTGTCGCGGGCGATCGCGCCGGCGCGCGAGGCGGCGGGGAGCAGGTCTGCAAGGACCCTGGGCGCGGGAAGCGCGGCTGCTGGGGCGGCCATTGCGGGTTCCTCCAACATCATCTGTAGGTTTCTCATAATGAGAGGCTGCCCAGAAGCGTAACGCACGGCGGTCCCCGCCGGGTTACGGGCCGTCATGGCGAAGCTCACCGGGCGCGGAGACGGCCGCGGCCCGCGCGCCCGGTCGGGCGTGCGGGCCGCGGCGGCCGGCGGGCGCTACTTGCGCTTCTCGGCCTCTTCGAGGACCTGCGGGAGCACCGCGAACAGGTCGCCCACGACACCGAAGTCGGCCATGCCGAAGATCGGCGCGTCGGCGTCCTTGTTGACCGCGACGATGACCTTGGAGGTCTGCATCCCGGCCCGGTGCTGGATCGCCCCGGAGATCCCGGCGGCGAAGTACAGCTGCGGGCTGACGGTGGTGCCGGTCTGCCCGACCTGGAACTTGTGCGGGTAGTACCCGGCGTCGGTGGCGGCCCTGGAGGCGCCCACCGCGCCGCCGAGCGCGTCGGCGACGCGCTCGATGAGCGCGAAGTCCTCCGCCGAGCCGACGCCGCGGCCGCCGGAGACGACCACGTCGGCCTCGGCCAGGTTCGGGCGGTCGCCCGCGGGCTCGTCGACCCGCTCGACGATGCGGACGCGCTTGTCGGCCTCGCCCGCCTCGGCTTCGACGGCCTCGGTGGCCGGTTCGCCCGGGGCGGGCTCGGCGGCGGTGGCGCCGGCCTTGACCGTGGCGAGCGTGAAGCCCCTGGTGACCTTCGCGGTCGTGACGACGGCTCCGGCGAAGATCTCCTGCGTGGCGGTGCCCTCGGCGTCCAGGCCGGTCACGTCGGTCAGGAGGCCGTTGTCGAGGGCGACGGCGACGCGGGCGGCCAGCGCCTTGCCCTCGTCGGTGCTCGGCAGCAGGAACGCGGCCGGTTCGGTCTTGCGGGCCAGGTCGGTCAGGACGGCGGCCTTGGGGTCGACGAAGTGGTCGTCGACGCCGTCGGCGTCGGCCCGGCAGACCTTGGCGGCGCCGTATTCGGCCGCCAGCGCGGCGGTCTGGTCGTCGAAGGCGATCGCGGCGACCTCGCCGAGGGAGCGCGCGAGCGTGAGGACCTCGGCGGCGTGCTTGCCGGTGTCGGGTACGTAGACGAGGATGTCGGCCATGGCGGTCTCCTAGATGAACTTCTCGGCGGCGAGGAACTCGGCGAGGCGGCGTCCGCCATCGCCCTCATCGGTGACGATCTGGCCGGCGGTGCGCTCGGGCCGGTCGGTGGCGGTGAGCACCTCGGTGGCGGCGGCGCCCGCGCCGACCTCGCCCGGGTCGATGCCGAGGTCGGCGACGGTGAGCGTCTCGACGCTCTTGCGCTTGGCGGCCATGATGCCCTTGAGCGAGGGGTAGCGCGGCGTGTTGATGGTGTCCCAGACCGAGACGATCGCGGGCAGCTTCGCGCTGAGGACGTCGTAGCCGTCGTCACGCTGGTGCTCCACGGTGACCGCGTCGCCGTCGAGCTCGATCTTGCGGACGCCGGTGGCGGCCGCGGCGCCGGTGCGGGCGGCGAGCAGGTGGGCCATGACGCCCATGCCGGAGTCGGTGGACTCGGCGCCGGCGATGACGAGGTCCCATTCGAGGCGGCCGAGGGCGGCGGCCAGGATCTTGGAGGTCGCGAGGGCGTCGGAGCCGGCCACGGCCTCGTCGCTGATGTGGAGGGCCTTGTCGGCGCCCATGGCGAGCGTCTTGCGGACGGTCTCGGTCGCCTGGTCGGGGCCGAGCGTGAGGACGGTGACCTCGCCGCCGTGGGCCTCTTTGAGCTGGAGGGCGGCTTCGACGGCGTATTCGTCGAGCTCTCCCATGACGTTGTTGGCGCCGTTGCGGTCGACCCGCAACTGGGCGTCCAGCTGTCTCGCGAGCCCCGAGTCGGGGACTTGCTTGACCAGAACCACGATGTTCATAGACAACCTCCGCAGGGTCCGTGCGTATCGATCTGAACTATATCCTATGAAGTTACTAGCGAGTAACCACCCGAGGTGTTGTTGTCCCCGTCGAGTCGGACAAGGCATGATTGGGGACATGATCCGGGTTGCGGTCTTCCTGTTCCTCGTCCACCTGGCACTGCTCATCGCCGCAGTGGCCGACTGCCTGGGCGGTGAGCGGGCGCCCCGGCGGCTGTCGCGCCCCCTGTGGGTGCTGATCATCGTGCTCCTGCCGATCGCGGGCGCGGTGCTGTGGTTCCTGGTGGGGAGGGCCAGACCCGAAGGCGGGCAGCGGGGACCGGGGCGGCCCGGCGGAGGCGCCGGCGGCGGCCCCAGACGGCCCAAGGGCCCGGTCGCGCCCGACGACGACCCGGACTTCCTGCGGGACCTCGACCGCAAGCTGCGCGACGACGAGCGAAAAGAGGACTGAGCGGGCGGCTCGGAGGGCCGCCCGCGGCCCGGCGGGGGCCGTCAGGCCGACTTCTCGCGGCGGGCGCGGGAGGTGCGGCGCGGCGTGGCCTTCGTCCTCGGCACGAGCGTGGGATTCACATTGCGGCGCACCACGTCCTCGGTGATCCGCACCTTCGCCACCTCGTCGGCCCGCGAGGGGATCTCGAACATCACCGGCTGGAGCACCTCTTCGAGGATGGCCCGCAGCCCGCGCGCGCCGGTGCCGCGCAGCATCGCCGACTCCACGATCGGCTCCAGCGCGTCCTCGGCGAACTCCAGCTCCACGCCGTCCAGCTCCAGGAGCCGCTGGTACTGCTTCACCAGCGCGTTCTTCGGCTCGGTCAGGATGCGCAGGAGCGCCGCCTTGTCGAGGTGGTCCACCGTGGTGAGCACCGGCAGGCGCCCGACCATCTCCGGGATGAGCCCGTACTTCAGCAGGTCCTCGGGCATGACCTGGGAGACGAGCGCGTCGGCGGCGTCGTCCTCGGCCGAGCGCAGCGGCGCGGTGAAGCCCACCGTGCGCTTGCCGATCCGGTTCTTGATGATCTCCTCGATCCCCGCGAACGCCCCGCCGCAGACGAACAGGATGTTCGTCGTGTCGATCTGGATGTGCTCCTGCTGGGGGTGCTTGCGCCCGCCCTGCGGCGGCACCGACGCGACCGTGCCCTCGAGGATCTTCAGCAGCGCCTGCTGCACGCCCTCGCCGGAGACGTCGCGCGTGATCGAGGGGTTGTCGGCCTTCCGGCCGGCCTTGTCGATCTCGTCGATGTAGATGATGCCGGTCTCGGCGCGCTTGACGTCGAAGTCGGCCGCCTGGATGAGCTTGAGGAGGATGTTCTCGACGTCCTCGCCGACGTAGCCGGCCTCGGTCAGGGCCGTGGCGTCGGCGATCGCGAACGGCACGTCGAGCATTCTGGCGAGGGTCTGGGCCAGGTGGGTCTTGCCCGATCCGGTGGGGCCGACGAGGAGGATGTTCGACTTCTGGAGCTCGACGTGCTCGACGCCGGCCTTCGTGGAGCCCAGCTCGTCGAACTGGACGCGCTTGTAGTGGTTGTAGACGGCGACGGCCAGCGAGCGCTTGGCGTCGTCCTGCCCGATGACCCACTGGTCGAGGAACTCGACGATCTCCTTGGGCTTGGGGAGGTCCTCCCAGGCCACGTCGGCCGCCTCGGCGAACTCCTCCTCGATGATCTCGTTGCACAGGTCGATGCACTCATCGCAGATGTAGACGTTGTTCGGTCCAGCGATCAGCTTCCTGACCTGCCGCTGCGACTTCGAGCAGAACGAGCACTTCAAGATCTCGCTGTCTCCGAGGCGTGGCGCCATCGCAGTCGCTCCCTTCCCTGGCGAGTCCCATGTCCGGTCCGCAAGCGGGGCCCGAGCCCCTTGCGGGCGTTGCGGTCGTCTCGTTCGCTCGGTTGATTCTGGACGAACCGATGTCCCGATCGATTATTTCGCATTTGCGGCCCGAACGCCACCCGCGGCGACGATCGCGGGCCGTTCCGCGGGCGGGCGTCCCGGCTCCGGAGCGGCCGTGGCAAGCGGTCACCCGGTGCCAGCGCCACGGTACCCCGCGCGGGCGTCGAAGTGAAGCGATCGCCCGGAGACGAGGTGCCGTCACGGGGCGGCCCCGCGCGGGCGGGGCGGCGCGGGGGCGGGGCGCGGCGGGCTCGCCGCGCCCCGCGTCCGCGCGCACGAAGCCCGGGTCAGGCCGCCACTTCGGCGGGCAGCGCGTTCTTCTTGCGGTAGTTCAGCACGTTGTCGACCAGGCCGTAGGCCACGGCCTCCTCGGCGGTGAAGATCTTGTCGCGCTCGATGTCCTTGCGGACCTGGGTCAGCTCCTGGCCGGTGTGCCGGGCGAGGACCTTCTCGAGCTGGTCGCGCATGCGCATGATCTCGCGCGCCTGGATCTCCATGTCCGACGCCTGGCCGAAGGTGCCCTCGGTGGCGGGCTGGTGGATGATCACGCGCGAGTTCGGCAGCGCGGTGCGCTTGCCGGGCGTGCCCGCGGCCAGGAGCACGGCGGCGGCCGAGGCCGCCTGGCCCATGCACACCGTCTGGATGTCGGGGCGCACGTACTGCATCGTGTCGTAGATGGCCATGAGCGCCGTCAGCGAACCGCCGGGCGAGTTGATGTACATGATGATGTCGCGCTCGGGGTCGTTGCCCTCGAGGACGATCAGCTGGCTCATGATGTCGTTGGCCGAGGTGTCGTCGACCGGAGACCCGAGGAAGATGATCCGGTCCTCGAACATCTTGTTGTACGGGTTCATCTCCTTGACCCCGTACGAGGTCTTCTCGGTGAACGACGGGACGATGTAGCGGGCCTGCGGCTGGTGCTGCGCGTGGCCGGACTGCATGCGGTAATCCATGGTGGTGATGCTTCCCCTCGTTCGCTACTGGGCCTCGGCGGGGAGCTCGGTCACCCGCTGGACCACGTGGTCGATGAAGCCGTAGTCCTTCGCCTCGGCGGCGGTGAACCAGCGGTCACGGTCAGAGTCGGTCTCGATCTCCTCGACGGTGCGCCCGGTGTGCTGGGCGACGCGCTCCTGGAACATCTGCTTGGTGTAGAGCATCTGCTCGGCGAGGATCGCGACGTCCGAGGCGGTGCCGCCGATGCCGCCCGAGGGCTGGTGCATCATGATGCGGGCGTGCGGCAGGGCGTAGCGCTTCCCCGCGGTGCCGGCGCACAGGAGCAGCTGGCCCATGGAGGCGGCCATGCCCATGGCGACGGTGGCGACGTCGTTCTTGATGTACTGCATGGTGTCGTAGATGGCCATGCCGTCGTACACCGAGCCGCCCGGCGAGTTGATGTAGAGCTTGATGTCCCGCTCGGGGTCCTCGGCTTCGAGCAGGATGAGCTGCGCGCACAGCCGGTTGGCGATCTCGGAGTTCACCTCGGAACCGAGGAAGATCACCCGCTCCTGGAGCAGGCGGTCGAACACCATGTCGTCCAATCCAGGCGAGCTCTGTCCGCCGCCGCGGCGGGCGGAGGGAAGGAAGACGTTCCTCTCCAGCTCCGAGGAGAATGGAATTGAATGCTCCATATCTTGCACCTTCATTCTGTCTCGGCGATATGCAGTCGGCTTTGCGGTTACCTTCCAGACCTTAACCCGTCGCGGTGACGATCGGACGCGCCTAGGCACCGTGTTCGCTTCCAGCGGAGCCGAGCGGGCGGCCCGGGTCCATCCTCGGGCGTACCCCGGAGCCGGACTCGCACTCGCTGTGCGACGCTCCGGCCTGCGGGCCCCGGGGACGCGAAAGGACCCACCGCTCTCGCGATGGGCCCTAAGCGAACCGGCTTCGGCGCTACTGCTCCTCGGCCGCCTCCTCGTCGGTGTCGGCCTCGGCCTCGGCGGCCTTGGCGCGGCCCGGGAAGAGGTCGTCCTCGGACAGCTCCTCGCCCTTGGCGTCGACGATCGTCGCCGCTTTGACGACCTCCTCGAGCGCGAGCTGCTGGCGCAGCTGGGAGGCGATCTGCTGGAGGCCGCCGTTGCCGCGCAGCTCGTCAACGAACTGCTGGAACTGCTCCTGCGGGATGCCGCGCTGCTGCGCCTGGCGCACGACCTCGGAGGTCATGAGCTCGCCGGAGACCTCGACCTCCTGCTCGCGGGCGATGCGGCCCAGGATGATCGACTGGCGCAGGTTCGACTCGACGTCCTTGCGCAGGTCCGCGTCGAACTCCTCGGCGGTCTTCTCGATCGCCGTCAGGTACTCCTCGAAGCTGCCGGCCATCTGCGTGACCTGCTCTTCGAGGTGGCCGCGGGTGTGCCCGATCTCGTCCTCGACGGTCTTCTCCGGCAGCGGCAGCTCGACGGCCTCGAGCAGGGCGTCGAGAGTCTTGGCGCGGGCCTCGGAGGCCTTGCCGGAGACGGCCTGCTGCTCCAGGCGCTCGCGGGTGGCCTCGCGCAGCTCCTCGAGCGTGTCGTACGGGCTCGACATCTCGGCGAACTCGTCGTCGAGCGCGGGCAGCTCGCGCTCCTTGACCTGGTCGACGCGGACCTCCACGTCGGCGGTCTCGCCCTCCTGCTCGCCGGCCAGGGTCGACTGGATGGTCTTCTCGTCGCCGGCGCTCATGCCGACCAGGGCCTCGTCCAGGCCGTCGAGCAGGTTGCCCGAGCCGACCTCGTGGCTCATGCCGCTGACCGAGCCGCCCTCGACCTCTTCGCCGTTCTGGGTGGCCTTGAGGTCGATCACGACGAAGTCGCCCTCGGCGGCGGCGCGCTCGACGGTCTTGAGCGAAGAGAAGCGCAGGCGCTGGGACTCCAGGTCCGCGTCGATGTCCTCCTCGGAGACGTCGTCGGCCTCGACGGTGACCTTCAGGGTCGCGAAGTCGGGCAGCTCGTACTCGGGGGTCACGTCGGTCTCGACGACGAACTCGAACGGCTTGCCGTCCTCGATCGGCTTGACCTCGGTCAGCTCCGGGCGGCCCAGCGCGTTCACGTCGTTCTCGGTGACGGCCTTGTTCAGGTTGGCCTGCACCGCGGGGTCCATCGCCTGGGCGTAGACCGACTCGCGGCCGATGCGCTGGTCGATGACCTGGCGGGGGGCCTTGCCCGGACGGAAACCGGGGACGCGGATCTGCTGCCCGACCGACTGGTACGCCTCATTGATGTACGGTGCCAGCTCCTCGAACGGCACCTCGACCGACAGCCGCACCCTGGTCGGGCTCAGGGTCTCGACAGTGCTCTTCACAGGCGTACTCCTAGATCAAGTTCGCTTAATGGCTCATTGCGTCATCGCGGGGGCTCCCGGTCCGGGCGGGCTCGATCCCCGCGTCAGGACACGCGGCGTCCACCCCCGCTCGGACCGAGTCTAGGTCGTCGCGGGCGGCGCACCCCGGCGGGTGTGGCAGATATCGCCGGAGAGCGGGCTCGCGGGCGTCGCATAAACTACGCCGAGCAACCGATCTCCAGCGACACGAAGACCCGGAACCGGAGTAGACGCCGATGTCATCCCCCGCGATCCTGCTGTTCACCAAGACCACCGGTTTCCGGCACGAGTCCATCCCCGCGGGGGTGGAGGCGCTTGCGGCCATCGCCGACGAGCTGGGCTACCGCACCGAGCACACCGAGGACGCGGCGGTCTACGACCCGGTGCGGCTCGCCGAGTTCGACGCGGTCGTGTGGCTGTCGGTCTCGGGCGACGTGCTCGACGAGCTGGGGCGGGCCGCGCTGGCCGACTACGTGACCGGCGGGGGCGGGTGGTGCGGCGTCCACGCGGCGTCCACCGCCGAGCGCTCCTGGCCGTACTTCCGCGAGCTGGTGGGCGCGCGCTTCGTCGGCCACCCGCCGGGCTGCACCCCCGGCAGGATAGCGGTCGTGGACGGGGGGCATCCGGCCACGGCCGGCCTGCCGAAGACGTGGAGCTGGACCGACGAGTGGTACAGCTTCGACGAGCGCCCGTCCGGCGTCGAGGTCCTGCTCGAAGTGGACGAGGACTCCTACGACACCGCGGACCTCGCGATGGGGAGCCCGCACCCCCTCGCCTGGCACCGCAGGCTCGAGGCGGGCCGGTGCTTCTACACGGCGCTGGGCCACGACGCCGCGGCGTACGCCGACCCCGAGTTCCTGGGCCACCTCCGGGGCGGACTGGAAAGCGTCCTTCCCGAAAAATGAGAGCCGCGGCGGCTAGTCTGTAAGGCCGACGATCTTGCACGAGGTGGTTTCCTTGGCCGACGGCATCCGCGTCATCGTGACCGACATCGGCTCCGTCCTCTGCTCCTTCGACGCGGAGCACCGCTTCGAGCGCCTCGCCGAGCGGACGGGCCTGCTCCGCGGCCAGCTGGAGGAGCGCCTGTTCACCTCGGGCTTCGAGACCAGATGCGAGTCCGGCGAGTTCACGCCCGACCAGATCAGGGACCGGGTGGCCGAACTGACCGGCTTCGACGGCACCACAGAAGAACTGAGCCGGCTGTGGACCTCGGCGTTCACGCTCGACGGCGAGACCCTGGAGGCGCTGACCGCCGCGGGGCTGCCGCTGGCGGTCTTCTCCAACAACGGGCCGCTGTTCGCCGACTACTTCGACGAGCGCTTCCCCGAGGCCGCCGCCTGGTTCCGCCACCGCTACTTCGCCTGCCGCCTGCGCGCCCGCAAGCCGGACCCGGCGGCCTACGAGCAGGTCGAGGAGCACCTCCGAAGCGCCCTGGACGCCTCCCCGCACCAGCTGCTCCTCGTCGACGACAACCGAGAGAACACCGCGGCGGCGGCCGAACGCGGCTGGCAGGTCCACACCTTCACCGGCGCCGAGCCCCTGCGAAGCGTCCTCGCCCACACCGGCTGACCCGGGTCTGCTTGCAGGCCGAAACGGCAGCACGCTACACTCGTTCCCGGTCCGCCGCAGGCGACCGACGCGGGCGTAGCTTAATGGTAAAGCCTTGGTCTTCCAAACCAATGACGCGAGTTCGATTCTCGTCGCCCGCTCAAGCCCATGGCCTACAAGAACGCCTCCGGTTCCGATCGCAAGATCAAATCGGGGGCGTTGCATTCGGCCGACGCCTGTGCGACTGATTGTCAGATTTCGCGGACGCGCCCAGGTGGACCGCATCGGATATGTGGACGGTCATGCGCTCCGTCCTCGTGACCGGCGCCCCCAGCGCCCGCCTGTGCGTGCGTCAGGTTCGGTCTCGACGGGGCCGGCATGGTCCTGTCCGTCGGTATTGGTCTCCGATGCGCGTCGCGAAGGGCCTCGACCAGGCCCCGGAAGCGGGGCCGTTCCGTCCTGAGGTGCCGCCTCGCCGAACCGGTTCCCGTCTACATGTCGGTCCACCAGGAGTCGTCGGTGGCGATCGCCAGGTCCCGCACCGTGACGATCGGCAGCCGAGATCCATGGATGTCGGCGAAGAGCGTCACCTCCAGGGAGAGCGTTGCGCCCGCCGTGCTGGGACGGGCGTGTTGGTGCCATACCTTGAAGTTGTGGGACAGCTGCTGCGCGAACGTGTTCAGGTCGGTCGTCCCGTCGTCGGGGTGGGCGTCGGACGCCAGCCGGACGTGGTCCGCGAGAAGCACCGGGTACTCGCCGCACAGTCCACGGTCGTCCGTTCCCACGAGCCGGTACCGGTAGCGCAGGCTTGTCTTGAGGAAGCGCTCCTTGTATGCCGCCGTCCCGGCGGTCGCCAGCGAGGACAGCGCCTGAGCCAGAGCGGCTCGGACATCCGCTCCGGGAGGCACCGGCCCCGCTGTGTCCACGGTGAGGATCGGGGTCACCGGGCTCACGAAACGCACCTGGGGGGTCCGGTAGACGAACGCGGCACTGGTCTTGGCCGCGGCGTCGTCCCCCGACAGGTGAGCGTTGCGCACCAGCCAGAAGACCGTTTCGGCCGTCTGGCGGGAGAACACGTCGATCCCCGTCCACTTCAAGGTGAGTGCGAGTTCCTCCTCCGCCGGACGGTCGAACCGGTACTCGGCCCGGTACCAGCACGGATCCGGGGACGGCGCGCCCGCGCAGGGCTGCTCCGCCGGGCGGCACACCGCGCTGACCTCCCCCTGCGGCAGGTTCCCGTTGATCTCCGGCCAGCGCAGCGAAGCCTCGTCACAGGCTCCGTGCTCCATCGCCCCCGCTCTGGCGAAGACGTGCAGGAGCTGCCGCTGGGCGTCGGCGAAACGGATGACGTAGTGGTCCTTCACCAGTTCGGGCACGTCCGGCGGGGCATCGCCTGCCGCTTCGAGTTCCGCGGAGGACGCCCAGGGGTCCGGGATGCCGCGCAGCGCCGCCCAGGCGCGGGTGACCCGCTTGATCGCGTTCCAGATCGCGGTCACGACCTGTCGCGGGGCCGGGGCCGCCGCCTCGCCGGGGGCGGTGAGACCGGCGAGATGCGGTCGGAGCTGAGGCCACGCCACGGCAAAGGCAGCGAGTCCCTGGGACAGTCCGACCAGGAGCGGATCCGCGCTCCCGTCGTCCTGCGCCGGCGTCTCCCCGCCGGTGTCGTCGGCGACCGGCCGGTTGTAGACGACGTCGAACCACAAGTCGTCCTGGGCCTCCCACTCCCCCAGCACGAGGTCGGTCTCGTAGTCCCATGTGAGCGGGGCGGCGAGGTCCCAGTGCGGCATCACCGCGGGCCCGCAGGCCCTTTGGTCCTTCAGCACGAACGGCCGCGGGTGCTCCCGCGAGGGCACGGGCACCTCCAGGTCGCCGATGGGGAGGTCGAACGGTTCGGGGTCCGCCTCCAGCACCACTCTGAGCCACTGGGAGGGCGCGTAGCCGTAATCACCGTGCTCCTCGGGGATCTCCCGTTCCAGGAAGCGCGGACGGTAGGTGGGCCGTATCGGCAGATACGCGACCTTGTGCGGTTCGGTGGCCGTCACCGGGAACGACAGGAGGTTCGGCCGGGAGTCGGTCGGCCGCAGCGGCAGTTTCGCGGTGCCCGCGGTGAAAGCGGAGGTCTCCTCCGTCCCGCTCGGAGCGGGAGGGGCGCCGCCGACGACGCTGCCGAACAAGCGGGTCCGCGGCGCGGCGCCAGTGTCCTTCACCGTCACCCGCATCGGCACCTGGACGACCGCGGAGATGTCGTAGGCGGAGGAGAGCGTGTTCAGCACGGACTGCTCGAAACGGTCGCGGGCCTCGGCGAGGTCGCCCGTCGTCTGGCCTTCCAGCACGGGTTGCACGCCTCGGGCGAGTGCCTGGGCGAGCACGCTCTTGGCCCGCATCAGCTCCTGGTAAGTGCCGGCGTCGATGCTCGCGACGGCGGGGGCGTGCTCGGCCGACAGCACCTCGTCCACCGCGTGCAGGAACTGCTGTGCCCAGGCGTCCAGGTCGATGCCGGTGAAGGTGCGCTCGCCGTCGACGGGATGCAGCGACGCGTCATAGGCGGGTACGTCGGCGGTGACGGAGGAGAGGTGGACGCTCAGGGGAGCGAGGGAGAAGTAGGCGGGGGCCTCATCGGCCGTGTGGACGGTGATCCCCGCCCGGCTGCTCCAGCGCACCGCCCACAACGCGGGTGTGGACGAGCCCGTCCCCTCGGCCTCCCGCATGTCCGCGGTGACCGCCGCGCGCGCCTGGCCTCCATCGCCGTCGAAACCGGCGAAGGCGCTCTCGAAGTCGCGTGCGAAACCGCGCAGCCGTGCATCGTCCTGGGCGTCCTCCTCCGTTGCGGTCGGCCCGGAGTGCTCCGGCACGGACTGGGCGGGAGGCGAGTCCAGGTCGGCGGGCACGACCAGTGCAGCCGTTTCCGAGCGCGGCACCTTGTTCCCGTTGTCGGTGTACACGTGTTCCGGTGGTCTGGAGAACGTCAGGGTCGTCTGGATCTCGACGATGTTCTCGGGGACCTGGGCCAGGTCGGCCGGGTCGATGGCCACGGGCACGTCGAGTGCGACGGGTTTCCCCTCGTTCCCGGCCGCGATCGCGAGCAGTTCGGCCTTCGCCAGTCGCGCGAACCGCGCGAGGTCCGAACGCAGCGCTTCGGTGTCGCCCAACGTGTCGGCGGAGGGCTGCACCGTGGTGCGCAGCGCCACGGAGCATCGCGGGTCGCCGAGCTGCGCCAAGACGAGGTCGTAGCGGGCCACCGCCGCCGTGACCTGCTGCGCCACTCGCTGAGCGGTGGTGGCCTCCGCTCCGGCGGCCAAGCCGTGCACGGGCATGGCGAACGCCGCCGCTCCGGTACGGATGTGGGCGGGGTCGAAGCGCAGTCGCAGGGCGAGCGCGGGCCCTCCGGAGTCGCCGCCCGGGGGGACGAAACGGTAGGCGCAGTGCGCCCCGGGCCACTCCGAGGGGAGGATCAGCGGATCGTTGTAGGTGACCGGGAACGGTGCGGAGAAGGAGGCGCCGTCCAGGTCGTTGCCGAAGATGTCGTTGAGCCGCAAGGAGAGCAGGGGCCGCCCTCCGACCGCCGCATAGGGGTTGGCGCGGTCGCCCGCGTCTCGGGAGAACCGGAACACGGGCACGACCTGGCGGTAGTCCTTCTTCGCGGGGTCGTGTTCCGGTGCCGCGTCCCGGTCGTCGGTGCCGCTGTCCTGGGTCGGGGACAGCGCCGAGCTCCACGGCGAGGCCTCGAACCGGGGCTCGGAGCCTTCCTGCTCTCCGCTGACCTGGTACTGGATCAGGTGGTACAGCGAAGCGACCCAGTCCGGTGTGTGCAGCTCGGGGGTCGTGTCGTGCAGCAGCAGGTCGTTGGCCCGTTGCCAGTCGGCCGCGAAGCCGACGCAGCCGGGCGGGTACGAGGGCGCGAGCACCCTGAGCGGTCCGTCGGGGTCGCTGGGCCGGATGACGAGCGTGTCCGTGTACTCGGTGTCCAGGGCCAGCGCGAAGGAGTCGTGCCAAGGGTCGAACCGGGGCGTCTCCTCGGAGGCGAACGCCACCACGACCGTCAGGTCGGCCGTGTTCCCGGACGCGAAGATCCGCGCCGGCAGGTCCGATCCGTCGGCGGCGGCATAGCGCAGGAAGAACCCGCCGGCGTGGACCGTGCCCGCCTCCCAGAGGAGGCGCAGGAAGTGCTCGGTCTGCTCGAGCGTGGCCGTGGTCGGGCCGAGTTCGTCCGCGTCCTCCGCTGCCGAGGGCGCGGTCGCGAACATGACGTGCGCCTCGGCGGGCCGGCTCGACGTCGACAGGTTGGTCTTGGTGAGGGTGACCGGCTGCTCGGCCGGGTCCAGGCGGTCGGACCGGTAGCCGGTCGTCGGCGCGTTGTAGAGGAGGGAGACGGCGGCCTGCCCCAGCGGCGCCGGGTCCGCGTTTTCCAGCAGTGCGTGGATGCGGGCGCGCGCGGCGGCGTCGGGGCCCTCCACCTGATAGACGAAGGGCGCATAGGGGCCGGCCGCCCGGGGGTCCGTGTCGGCGTCCTCGGCGCGTTCCACCCGGTGGAGGCGGAGCGGAATGGTCAGTGCGGGCGCCACGCTCAGCGGTCGGTCCTCGTCCGCCTTCGACACCGCCAGGGTGAGGGGCCGGCGGGCGGTCTCGGTGAGCAGGTCCGGCGGGAGCGGCACCAGGGAGCGGGTGGTCCCCGCCGCCGCCCACGGGGACCGGAACCGCTGCGCGTACCGGGTGCGTTCGCTGTGCGCGGCGGGCAGGAGGCCCACGTTGATCGTGTCGGCACCGGTGGGCGCGCCGGTGCGGTCGGGGCCGGTCCAGTCCGGGCGGGGCGGGTCCGGCACCTCGCCCACGGGGATCGTCGCGGTGGCGGAGTCGGCGCCGTCCTCGAAGCGCAGCGCCGCGGCGCGTTCGTCCTGCCGCTTGCCGATCGACAGCGTGGCGGAGCAGGTGCCGGGGCCGGGGACCGCGAACTGCTGACCGGTCAGCGTGTACCCCGCTTCGGGCACGACGGCGGGCAGGCGGGCGGGGTCGGGCAGGCGAAGCCCGTGCAGGAGGTAACGGGAGACCATGCCCGCCAGGGGTCCGGCGTCCGGCTGCGCGTCGGAGTCCTCGGGGAGGCTGTGCGCGATCTGCCTGGCGATCAGGAGGAAGTAGTCGTCGAAGACGAACCGTGCCACCGAACCGTGCTGCTCGGGGTGCGCCCTGTCCGCCGTTTCGGCGGCGGCCGTGCCGCGCAGGGAGAGTTCGTCGAAGTACGCGTCGACGGCCTCGACGTATCCGGGCCCGGTCGGGGCGCGGTCGGCGAACACGACCGAGCCGTCTTCCCATGTCAGCTTCATGGCGTCGAAGACCGGGAAGAGCGCGGCGGCGTGCGGCTCCCGCTGCGCGGTCAGGTCCATGCCGTGCACGGTGAACCTGACCCGCCGGGTGAGGAAACCGGTGAGTTCGTCGTCCCATGCCTCCGGGGGGAGGTCACGGCCCTCACCCAGCGCGCTGCGGACCTCGCCCCAGGTCCTCCTCGTCGGCGCCCAGGTGTCCAGGAGCCAGACGGCGAAGGCGCCGACGAGTCGCTCCCAGTCGGTGGTTTCCTTCTGCCGGGCGTCGTCCTGCGGTGGGCAGGCGATCGTCAGCAGCGCGACGGCCGATCCGGTCGCCGCATCGCTCCGGTAGACGGCCGAGGGATGGAGCAGGAAGCCCAGGCCGACGTCGACGGGCTCGGCGGCCGGGGCGTCCGAGGCTTCGGCGATGCCCTCGATCACCGGCCGCCCCGGGGCGTACAGGGATTCGAAGGCCGGGCCGGCGGCGACGGCGGGAGCGGCTTCCCGCTTCGGGGGCGAGCCGCGCATCCATTGGAAGGCCTCGTTCTGCGGGCCGTTCAGGCTGGCGGGCCCGTGTTCACCGGTGCTGAGGGTGAACGTCTCGGCGATGGTGGTGTGAAAGCTGACGGAGATGGTGACGAACACGATCGTGATACTGGCTTCGGCGTCGACTCGGGCGACGACCTCGGCCACCGTCCCGTAACCGCTCTCGAAGGCGATCCCGGCGGTGACGGACAGGCGCACCAGCACCGAGAGCCGGATCACCTTGAGGTCGATGCTGCCCTGGAGCTGGCCGACGATGCCGACGGTGGCGGCGAACCAGTGGTAGTCCGGTGCACGTGACAGGCTCGCGGCCCGGCCGTCGGCCGGAGCCTCCCAGGCCAGGAGGCCCTGGAAGGTGCCCTGGAGCGTGAGGCTGAGCGTGGCCGAGAAGGGCCCCTTCTCGATCGAGCGGCCGAGACCGAGCCACACGGCGAGGCCGAACTCGAGGACGGGGTTGTAGTCCGGCGTCGCTTCCCGGGAGGCGGGGCCGGCCTTCGCCGCGTGGTTGGGGTCGTCGCCGCTGCGGAGCTTGGCGAAGTAGAAGCCGCCGCCGCCGGTGAAGACGGCGACCGCCACCCCGATGGAGTCGGGCCCCAGCGGCCATCCCACGCTGACTTTGAAGTCGCCGTTGGTGTAGATCCAGATCTTGAACGCCGGCAGGGTCAGCGCCACGGCGCCGAGGTCGATCTGGCGGAACGCCTTGGGGATGGTCAGGGCGCCGTAGTACACGCCGAGGTGGGGGCCGAGTTTCTGGTACAGGATCTCGAACAGGAAGCCGTCGAACGGGTCGCCCGGGCTGGCGCAGGTCACTTCGAGTCCGTACAGCACGGGGTCGTTGAAGATCGCGCGCACCCGCCAGCCGCGGAGCCGGATGTCTGCGGCGACGAACCAGCCCCGGTCCGGGTGGAAGTAGTCGGCGAGCTCCCGGATGATCGTCACCGGGTCGTTGCTGGTGAGGTGCCCCTCCAAGGCGTCGAAGGCGTCCTTGAGGGGGTCCTCGGCGTTGAGGTCGACGGTGGGGCCGAACTTCTGCCCGAGTCCGAAGTAGTCAACCTCGAAGTTGGGCGTGCCCTGGTCGGGCAGGGGCGGGGGGAAGGAGACCAGCTGCGTCTTCTTCCCGGGCGGCTCCTCTTCCGGCGGGGCGGCCCCGCGTCCGGGGGCCGCCGGCGCGGCTCCGCCCCGCGGCAGGGCCGACCGCTGCGGCTCGTACTCCACCCTGGCCCGGAGTTCGAGCCCGCCGCCGGCCTTGTCGTAGCCCACGAGCAGGTCATAGACGGTGAACTCCGGTCCTGGCGTTTCCAGGAGTCGATCCTTCCGACGTCGTTGCTTTCCACCTCGAAGTGAATGACCTGGTTGACGTTGTAGTTGTGAACGTAGACCGTGCCAGCGTCCATGAGCATCCCCCATTTTCAAGCCCCGGTGTCAACGGGGTCGAGACCTTGCACACCCGAGTCCGATGTGCCGCTCATCAGGGTAGGAAGCACTGCCGCGCCTCGCCCAGATATGGACGAACACGTATTGTCAACAATCGAACACGTCGAAGTGGGTCGATCGGCTTCGGATGATCCGCGTGCGGGGGTCCGGTTGATGAGAGGTTCTGTCACGTAGGGTTCACGAATGCTCGATCCGCATTGGGTGTTCCTCGGTTCGGCCCTGTCGCTGTTCGGCAGCGTCCACTACGCCCGCGCCACCCTGGCCGGGCGCGCCACGCCCAACCGCGTCACCTGGTCCCTGTGGGCCGCCGCCCCGCTCATCGGCTTCTTCGCCCAGCTCGACGGCGGGATCGGGCTGCCCTCCGTGCAGACCCTCGGCGCCGGCGTCAGCCCCCTGATCGTCCTGGTCGCCTCGTTCCTCAGCCGCCACGGCGCCCTGAGGGTCACCGCCTTCGACCTCGCCTGCGGCGCCACCGCCGTCGTCGCCCTGGGCGCCTGGCTCGGCCTCGGCCACACCGGGCTCGCCGTCCTGTTCGTGGTCCTCGCCGACGGCGCCGCCGCCGTCCCCACCGTCCGCAAGGCGTGGAGGAACCCGCACTCCGAGCACGCCCTGTTCTATCCCCTCATCGGCATCGGCGCCGTCATCACACTGCTCACCATCACCGACTGGCAGCCCGCCTCCTGGCTGTTCGCCGGGTACGTGCTCGCCCTGTCCGCGACGATGGCGGCCATCATCGCCGCCCGCCGCCAGGCGGTCCCCGCCTAGGGCGGAACGCGCAGACGGCCTGCGGCAGCAGGAAGCACAGGAGGCCGTCCCGAGCCGGTCACCGCTTGGCGCTCCACGTGTGCTCGATGATCGCTCCGGTGACCGCGTCGCGGTACGCCCTGCCGTCGGGACGGCGGTACAGGTCCCGCTCGTGGTAGGGGGACGTCTCGGTGTAGGGGGCGCTGTCGTGGATGCGCGAGGCCAGACCCGAGAGGTAGTCGTGGCCGCCGGTCCGGTAGTCCGCGAGCTCGGACTCGTCGAGGCGGATCAGGGCGGCGTCGTCGATCACCGCGCTGTAGCTGTACCTGGCGTCGAGGTAGAGGACGCCCTGCTGCTCGACGAGGAACCACGCCCCCGGCTCGTGGTCGACGTAGCGCATCCCCTGGTGGGCCTGCGCGATGCGCGCGGCGTCGCCCCACCGCTCGACCGGCGGGATCGTCTCGCGCGGTCGCCGCGTCGCGTCGTTCAGGACGTGGTACCCGAAGGTCGGCGCCACGTCGCGGAACAGGGTGAAGCAGACGATCCGCCCGCACGCGGCACACGTGAGCTGGCTCTCCGCCCGTTCCATGAGCCCGGAGGCGTGCAGCGGCCGCAGGTCGGCGAGCCGCACCCGGTGGGCGTCCTCGGTGAGCAGCCCGGCCGCGAGGGCGGTCGCGAGCGCGTCGGCGGTGCCGTCCACGTCGACGCCGCCGCTCCCCCGGACGAGGAGGTCGCCGCAGGCGGCGCAGTCGTCGTCATCGGGGCGGCAGGCCAGGCCGGGCCGCTCCACGGTGACGGCGAGGCCGAGGAGGTTCCCCGCGTCCTTCCAGCCGCGGCCGTCCTTGAAGTCGGCGCGGACGTACCCGCCGCCGACCGAGAAGTACGGCGTGCGCAGTCCCGCGAAGCGGGGCGCGGCCCCGAGGGCGTCCGCCAGGTCGGCGAGGGTGGCGTCGCCGCCGGCTCCGGCGATCCAGTCCGCCAGGTCGAGTCCGCGCGGCGCGAGGTGCAGCAGCACTGCCGCGACCGCGTCGTCGTGCAGGATGATCTCCCCGCCGGAGGCGAACAGCAGCCGCCGCGACCGCAGGGCGGGTTCGCCGACGGGCCGTTCCCTGACCTCGGCCGGTTCGCCGCCGAACGCGTCGGCCAGGCGGCGTACGGCCGGGTGGTCTTCGGACAGGCTGAGCGCGTCGAGGATCGCGGGCAGCCGCGTGTCCATTCGCCATCGTTCCACTCGTCCATTATCCGTCCCGCCCGACCTCAAAGCGAGTGATGTTCATAGTCGTTGCGGGCGTGGGGCATCGACGCGGCGGCGCCATTGTCGGGAACCGGACACTCCCCGCAACGGGAGACGACGCCCAGGCCGGGCGGCCCCTCGCCCCCGGGGCCGGGCGAGGGGCGGCGGGGGTTCGACCGAATCGCCGGCACGGGCACCGCGCGTTGCCCAGACTGTTCCCATCGCCGCCGGCCCACTGCCGCCGGCAGTCCGATTCCATGCCCAGGAGGCACAGCACTCATGACCATCACCGAGCAAGGCACCAGCCCCGCCACGGAGAAGAAGCAGGGGAACGCCTACACCTATCTGGCGGTGGGAGTCACCGACACGACGCTCTACACGCTGAACCCGTACTCGGGCCTGGTCGCGAAGGTCGAGAACGCCGCGCCGTACCAGGCCGGGTACGACGCCCTGGCCTTGCGCACCAAGGACGGCAAGCTGTACGCGATGAAGCAGCGGTCCGACACGATGCTCGTCATCGAAGCCGGGACCGGGAAGGTGCTCGCCGAGAAGCAGCTCTCGGGGATGCCCCCGCTCGGCGGATCGAGCTACGTCAACGGCGACTTCGAGCCCGACGGCGACACCTACATCATCGCGGCCGGCCCCCAGCAGCCGGCGGTGCGCGTCAACGTCGCCGCCGAGACGCCCACGGTCACCCAGCTCCACCCCGCCGGAGCGGGCGGCTGGTACGACTGGGCGTACCACCCGGGGGACGGCCGGCTCTACGCCGTCGACGGCGACGACGGGTCGCTGATCCTCATCGACATGTCCGCCAACCCGCTCAAGACGGTGCTCAGCGAGGGGTGCTTCCCCAAAGCCGAGGCCCCCGAAGCGGGCGACCGCGGCCTGTACTCGGCGGTGTTCTACGACACCGCCGGCAACCTGTACGCGGTCGACACCGCCGGGAACGTCAACAAGCTCGACCTGACCGCCTCGACCAGGGAGAAGCCGGTCACCGGTGAGGACCTGCGGCAGCGGAAGTCCGCCCGGGTCGGCGGCGGCAGGCTCAAGCTCGACGGCCTCCAGGTGCAGGACTCCGCCGGGCAGGTCCTCCACCAGGAGATCGAGGAGCGCTACGACTGGATCGGCGCGAAGGTCACCGCCAGGGCCGAGCACCCCTTCGAGTCCTCCGACCCGGCGCCGGGCTGGGACTACTCCTTCCGGCTGACCCTCACCGCGGGCCAGACCGACGTCCGGGAGTGGCGCGCCACCTTCGACATCCCCGCCGACGCGCGGGTCAAGACCTGGGGGATGGAGATCAAGCACCACGACGGGCGCCAGGCCTACCTCCACTCGCAGCAGGACCGCCTGATCCCGGCGGGCAAGTCGCAGGACTTCGACTTCATGCTGTGGGTGCCGCGGGACGAGAAACTGCCCACGATGGAGCTCAAGCACCTGCAGGCCGTGCGGCTCGGCTGAGCGGCCGCGGCGCCGCGGCCGGTCGACGGGGCCCGCGGCGGAGGGGGCGGCGGGCACGCCCCTCTCCGCCGCGGGCCTTTGCCATGTCCCCCGGCCTGCGCGGTCATCGCGCGCAGGCGGCCTCGATGAAGTCCGCCAGCCGTTCGGCGGCGGCCTCGGTGTCGTAGTCGGGGTCGTGGAGCTTCTCGGAGACGATGGCGTCGACGGCCCCGCCGATGACGAGCGCCGTCGTCCGGGCGTCCGGGTCGGGGGCCAGGCCGCGGGCGCGCCGGGCCGACTGGACGAGCGCGGCCAGCGGCTTCCAGCGCGCCGCGGTGTCGTGTTCGCCCTCCTGGTTGCTCAGCGCCTCGATGATCATGCGCGCGTGCCGGGGGTGGTCGCTCAGGTGCCCGATCATCGAGCGCGCGTAGCTGCTCGGCCCCTCTTCCGCGGCGGCGGCGTCCACCGCGGCCCCGACGTGCGCGACGAGTTCCCCGAGCACCTGCTCGTAGGCCGCGCTCACCACGGCGGCCTTGCTGGGGAAGTGGTAGAGGACCGCGGGCTTGGTGATGCCGGCGCGTTCGGCGATCCCCGACAGGGAGACCCCCGCGTACCCCTTCTCGGCCACGAGTTCGACGGTCATGGCGATGATCTGCGCCTTGCGGGCCTGGCGTGTGAACGTCGTCGCCTTGCCCGCGGTCTCGGCGGGGCTCGGTTTGGTCATGCCCATGAGCTTACCGTATGGTAAAAACACTGACCGATCGGTAAGGAGAGTGTCGTGGAGAACGCAACCGCCCAGGACGGGCCCGTCGAGGCAGTGGAGCGGCGCCGGTGGTGGCGCCGCCGCCGCGTGCTGGTCCCCGTCGCCGCCGTGCTGCTGCTGGCCCTCGTCGGCGGCTACGCGATGCGCAGCCCCTCGCCGGTCGGGCACTGGGACGGCGCCGAGGGCCGGGACCGGTTCATGGCCGCCTACCAGGAGGCGTTCGCGGACATGCCCGAAGCGGCCGAGACCTTCGACGTGCGCACCGACTTCGGCGTCGTG
Source organism: Glycomyces sp. (assembly GCA_035765105.1). Classification (GTDB taxonomy): domain Bacteria; phylum Actinomycetota; class Actinomycetes; order Mycobacteriales; family Micromonosporaceae; genus Glycomyces. The sequence continues at coordinate 91,181 of DASTYG010000095.1, read as the reverse complement.
CGCGTCTACCGCTTCGCGGGCGGGGACGGGGACGCGCCCCTGGTGCTGCTGCCGGGCCGCTCGTCGGCGACGCCGGTCTGGGCCGACAACATGCCCTCCCTGCTGGAGATCGGCGACGTCTACGCCCTCGACCTGCTCGGCGAGCCGGGCATGAGCGTGCAGGAGCGGCCGATCACCTCGGACGAGGAGCAGGCCGAGTGGCTGTCCCAGACCCTGGCCGGGCTCCCCGAGGACGAGTTCCACCTGGTGGGGCTCTCCATCGGCGGCTGGACCGCGGCCAACCTGGCCCTCCACCGGCCCGAGCGCGTCCGGACCGTGACGCTCATCGACCCGGTCTTCGTCTTCGACGACATGCCCCTGGGCACCGTCGTCCGCTCCATCCCCGCCGCGTTCTCCTGGCTGCCGAAGTCCTGGCGGGACGGGTTCAACTCCTACACGGCCGGAGGCGCGCCCGTCGAGGACGTGCCCGTGGCGGCGATGATCGAGGCCGGGATGCAGCACTACAAGCTCCGCCTCCCCCAGCCCGCGCGCATCGGCGAGGACCGGCTCGCCGGACTCGAGATGCCGGTCATGGCGATCATCGCCGGCGAGTCCGTCATGCTCGACCCGGACGCCGCCGTCGCGACCGCCGAGCGGGCCCTGCCCGACGGCACCGTGCACCTCTACGAGGGCGCTTCGCACGCGGTCAGCGGCGAGCACCCCGACCGGATCGCCGAGGACATCGCCGCGTTCCTCGCCGGATGAGGTCTCACGAGGGGCGCGGTCGGCGCCGCGGCAGGCACCGCGCCGCCGCCAGGGCGATCGCCAGGAGCAGCGGCAGCACCAGCGCCGCGGCCAGGCCCGGGTAGGAGCCGGACGCCAGGCCGGCGCCGCCGAGCGCAGCCCCGGCGAAGACGCCCAGGCTCATGCCCGCGGCGTTGACGCTCAGCGCCGAGGCGGTCGCCGGTCCGCCGCGGCGGACGATGAGGGCGGTGATCGCGGCCGCGCCCACCGCGTGCCCGGCCGACTGGAGCGCCGTCGCGGCCAGCGCGAACGGGAGGGCCGGGGCCGCGAACAGGCCGACCAGGCCGACCGCGGCGGCCCCGAGGCCGCCGATCATCGCGGCGTTCGCCCGGCCCGGCGCGGGCGAGCCCGCGATCCACCGGCCCGCCCAGTAGTTGCCCAGGAAGAACGACAGTCCGCTGAGGGTCCACACGAGCGTGAACGCGGTGGCGCCGACGGCGAAGCCGTGCTCGTACCAGGCCGCCAGGTAGGCCAGGCAGCCCATGAAGGCGGCGGTGCGCAGTGCCGCGGCGGCGATCAGGGCGATCAGGCCGGGCCGGGCGGCCAGCCGCCGGATCGAGTCGCGATAGGACGGCGGCCGCTCCTCGGCCGCCGCCTCGGCCCGCCCGGCGAACCCGACCGCGAGCAGCGCCGCGGCGACGGCCGTAACGATCAGGCAGCCGCGCCAGCCGGCCTGCCAGGCGATGAGGCCGATGACCGGCCCGGCGGCCACCGCCGCCAGCGATTGGGCGGCGGTGACCAGCGTCGCGGCCCGGCCCGAGACGGCCGGGTCGGTGAAGCGTTCGGCGGCGGCGGCCAGGAGCGCCGGGGTCAGCACCGCGGTCGCGGTGCCGATCCCGGCGCAGAAGACCACCAGGGACGGGTAGCCGCCGTGCAGGGCGACGAGGGAGCAGGCCGACAGCAGGGCCAGCGCGACCGCGCTGAGGCGGCGCTTGGCGAACCGCCCGATCAGCGGGGCGGCCGCCACGCCGACGACGAGCGCGCTCACGCCCCCGAGCCCGCGCAGCGCCCCGACCGCGGCCACCTCGCCGCCCGCGGCGTCGGCGATGGGCACCAGGAACGTGGAGTAGACCGTGAAGGGGAGCAGGCCGACGGCCGAGGCCAGCAGCAGCGGCCACAGCTCGACCCACAGGCGGGCCTCGCCGGGGGCCGCCACGTCGGTGCGCCCGGCCGTCACCGCAGGGTCTGGAGGTAGTCGGAGAAGGACTCCATGCCGTCGATGACGCGGGGGCCGCTGATGGCCTCGTTGTAGTCGAGGATGAAGAACCGGTCGTCCTGCACGGCGGGCAGGTCGGCGGTGTTCGGGTTGGTCTTGAGGAACTCGATCTTCTCCTCGGCGGGCTGGTCCTGGTAGTCGAGGATGGCGATGATGTCCGGCTGCGCTTCGACGACGGACTCCCACCCGACCTGGGTCCAGCGCTCGTCGAGGTCGCCGAAGACGTTCTCGGCCCCCGCGACGGTGAAGATGTCGTTGGGCGGCACCTGGTTCCCGGCGGTGTAGGGCTGGTCGGTGCCGGAGTCGTAGAGGAAGACCTTGAGCGGTTCGCCCTCGGGGGCGGCGGCGGCCACGGCGGCGACGCGCTCCTTGAGGTCGCTCACGACCGCGGCGGCCTCGTCCTCGACGTCGAAGATCTGCCCGAGACGCTCCAGGTCGGTGTAGAGGCCCTCCAGCGGAGTGGTCCGCTCGGGGTATTCGGGGTAGTTGAAGCACGATTCGGTGTGCATGAAGCTCTGGATGCCGAGGCCGTCGAGGATCTCGGGGGTGATGCCGCGCTCGTCGCTGAAGCCGGAGTTCCATCCGGCCACGACGAAGTCGGCCTCGGCGTCGACGACGAGCTCGCGGTTGAGCAGGTCGTCGGAGAGGAACTCGACCTGGGCGTAGTCGTCGGCGAACGGCGACTGCTCGACCGGCGGGTTCGCCGGGGGCATGACGTAGCCGTGGACGTGGTCGACCAGGCCGAGGACGAACAGCTTGTCGGCGCTGCCGGCCTCGTAGACGACCGCCCGCTCGGGGACGGTGTACTCGACGGTCTCGCCGCAGCGGTCGACGGCGGCGGTCGCGGCGTCCGAGTCGGTCTCGACTTCGGCGCCGCAGGCGGCCGCGGCCAGGACGAGGGCGGTGGCGCCGGCTCCCAGAGCGGGCAGGCGACGGGCGGTGTTCATTGCGGTGTTCCTTCGGTGTCGGGTGGTGCGGGAATGGCGAACAGGACCTGGGGTCGGCCGGTGTGCGGGTGGGCGACGACCTCGCCGTCGACGCCGAAGACGGTCTTGAGCGTCGCGGCGGTGATCACCTCCTCGGGGCTGCCGACGGCCGTCAGGGCGCCGTCGGCGAGCACGGCGATCCGGTCGCATACGGCGGCGGCGAGGTTGAGGTCGTGGAGGACGACCAGGACGGTCACCTCCGAGGCGGCGATGAGCGACAGCAGGCCGATCTGGTGGCGCAGGTCGAGGTGGTTGGTCGGTTCGTCGAGCACGAGGATGCGCGGCTGCTGGACGAGCGCGCGGGCCACCAGCACCCGCTGCATCTCTCCGCCGGAGAGGGTGAGCGCGCCCCGGTCGGCGAGGTGGGCGACGTCGACGCGCGCCATCGCCTCCAGGCACAGCCGCTCCTCGTCCGCGTCGAGCGGCCCGCCGTGCCCGCGGTGGGGGTGGCGGCCCATGGCGACGATCTCGGCGACGGTGAAGTCCAGGTGGGTCTGGTGCTGCTGGATGACCGCGGCGACGGTGCGCGCGGCCTCGCGGCGCGGCTGCCGCCACAGGTCGCGCTCGCCGGCCCAGACCACGCCGCCGCTCGGCGCGAGCGCGCGGTAGACGCTGCGCAGCGCGGTGGTCTTCCCTGATCCGTTCGGGCCGACCAGGCCCAGGACCGAGCCCGCGGGGGCGGCCAGGGTGAGGTCGCGGACGATGGCGGTGCCGCCGAGGGCGACGGAGAGGCGGTCGAGTCGCAGTTCCATGTCAGCGGCCTCCGAACAGGTAGCCGCGGCGGCGCAGCAGGTAGACGAAGACGGGCACGCCGATCAGGGCGGTCACGGCGCCGACCGGCAGCTCCCGGGGGGCGACGAGGGTGCGCGAGGCCAGGTCGATCCAGACCATCAGGAGGGCGCCGGCCAGCGGCGCCACGGCCAGGACCCGGCGGTGTCCGGCGCCGACGACGATGCGCACCACGTGCGGGACGATGAGGCCGACGAAGCCGATGGCTCCGGAGACGGCCACCATCGCGCCGGTCACCAGCGAGGTGAGCGCCAGCAGCCAGGCGAGTTGGCGGCCGGTGTCGACGCCGAGGCTGGAGGCGGCCTCCTCGCCGAGCGAGATGACGTCGAGGACGCCGGAGCGGTGGACCAGGACGGCGATGCCGGCCAGGACCGCGGCGGCGACGACCGGGAGCGTCGCCCAGTTCGCCGCGCCGAATCCGCCCATGGTCCAGAACAGGACCGTGCTGGCGGCCTCGGCGTTGGGTGCGAAGTAGACGATGACGCTCATCGCGGCCTGGAGGGCGAACGACATGGCGACGCCGACCAGGACCAGCCGCAGGGGGCTGAGGCCGGAGTACTGGGCGGCCGCGAGGTAGACCACGAGCGAGGCGGCCAGTGCGCCGGCGAAGGCGCCGGCCGAGACCGCGTAGATGCCGAGCGCGCCCAGGCCGCCCCACACGCCGACCGCGACGGCGCCGGTCGCGGCTCCGGCGGAGACGCCGAGGAGATACGGCTCGGCGAGGGCGTTGCGCGCCATGGCCTGGACCGCCACGCCCATCGCGCCGAGCCCGGCGCCGACGACGGCGGCGAGGAGCACGCGGGGGGTGCGGATCTGCCAGACGATCTGGTACCGGCCGGTCTCCTCGGCGGGGACGGTGCCGCCGGTCAGGGCCGCCCACAAGTACGAGGCGGTGTCGGCGGGCGGGATCGAGGCCGAGCCGGCCCCGATCGCCACCAGCGTCGAGACGGCCAGCAGGAGGGCGAGCAGCGCCGCCGCGGCTCCTGCGAGCCCGCGGCTCCGCGTTCGTCGCGGCGGCGCTTCCTGGGGTTCGACGGCGAGGGCGGTCATGCGGTGGGCCGATCTTCTCCGGGGTCAGTGCATCCGCCACAGTATTGGTATTCATTTTCATTATCATCACGCAGGGCGACCCCTTGTGACCGGGACCGCAATGAACGCGGCGCGCGACCGCCCGCGACGGCTTCGGAGCCGAGCCGCCGGGGGCGGGGCGCCTCAGGCGCTCAGGACGCGGTCGAGGGCCTCCACGCCCTGGTCGATCGCTTCGGGTTCGATGACCAGGGGCGGGGCGATGCGCAGGACGGTCCCGTGGGTCTCCTTGCACAGCACGCCCTCACCGGCGAGCCGCTCGCAGACCTCCCTGGCGCTCATGCCGTCCGGGACGAGTTCGACGCCCGCCCACAGGCCGCAGACGCGCACCTCGGCGACCTTGGTCGGGTCGAGGCGCTTCAGGGCCTGCTCGAGGTGGGCGCCGAGTTCTTGGGCGCGGGCCTGCCACTCGCCGGTCCGCAGCATGGCGACGACCTCGCGGCCCACTGCGGCGGCGAGAGGATTGCCGCCGAACGTGGAGCCGTGCGTGCCCGGAGCGAAGACGTCCATGACCTCGCGGTCGGCCGCGACCGCCGAGACCGGCACGATGCCGCCGCCCAGGGCCTTGCCCAGGAGGTACACGTCGGGGCGGACCTGTTCACGGTCGCAGGCGAAGGTGTGGCCGGTGCGGGCGAGCCCCGACTGGATCTCGTCCGCGATCATGAGGATGCCGTGCTCATCGCACAGCCGCCGCACGTCGGCGAGCCAGCCCTCCGGCGGCACGATCACCCCCGCCTCGCCCTGGACCGGTTCGAGGAGGACGGCCACGGTGTCCGGACCGATCGCGGCCTCCAATGCGACCGTGTCGCCGTAAGGGATCGAGTCGAACCCGCCGTCGTAGGGGCCGAAACCGTCCCGTGCGTCCCCATCGGAGGAGAAGCCGACGACGGTGGTGGTGCGGCCGTGGAAGTTCCCGTCGAACACCACGATCCTCGCCCGGTCGGCGGGCACCCCCTTACGGGTGTACCCCCATTTGCGGGCGGCCTTGATCCCCGACTCCACCGCTTCAGCGCCGGTGTTCATCGGCAAGACGGCCTCTTTGCCGCACAGCTCGGCCAGCTCGGCCAGGAACGGCCCCAACCGGTCGGTGTGGAACGCCCGCGAGGCGAGCGTCAACCGGTCGAGCTGCGCCTTCGCCGCCGCCACCAGACGCGGATGCCGATGCCCGAAATTCACCGCCGAGTAGGCGGCGAGCCAATCCAGATAGCGGCGGCCCTCGGTGTCGGTCACCCACGCACCCTCCCCACCGGACAGCACCACCGGCAGCGGCTTGTAGTTATGCGCCCCGTAGCGGGTTTCGAGTGCGGTGGCATCGGTCGGACGGTTCACAGCGTTCCTTTCACCGGTTGCAGCAGCGCCGCCGTCAGCGGCGCGGACGAGTCGATCGCGAGCCCCGGCGGGGCCCAGGGCGCGCCGGAGGCGACCAGCATGGACCCGACGGCCGCGATCATGGCGCCGTTGTCCGTGCACAGGCGCGGCGGCGGAATCCGCAGGGTGATCCCCTTTGCGGCGCAGCGCTCCTCGGCCAGTTCGCGCAGCCGCGCATTGGCCGCGACGCCACCGGCGACGACGAGCGTGTCCACGCCCTCGTCCGCGCAGGCGGCGACGGCCTTGGCGGTCAGCACGTCGCAGACCGCCTCCTGGAACGAGGCGGCGACGTCGGCGACCGGGAGCGGTCCGTCCGCGGCCGCGACCCAGCGCGCGACCGCGCTCTTGAGGCCCGAGAAGGAGAAACCGTACGCGCCCACCGAGGGCCGCGGGAAGCGGATCGCCGCCGGGTCGCCCTCGCGCGCGGCCGCGCTGAGCGCGGGCCCGCCCGGGTGCCCCAGGCCCAGGAGCCTGGCGACCTTGTCGAACGCCTCGCCCGCGGCGTCGTCGGCGGTGTCGCCGAGGTGGACGATCGGGTCGCGGGCGAGATCGCCGAGCAGGAGCAGCGAGGTGTGTCCGCCCGAGACGACGAGCGCCGCGCTGCGCTCGGGCAGCGGCCCGTGCACGAGCGTGTCGGCGGCGACGTGCCCGGCGAGGTGGTGGACGCCCAGCAGCGGCACGCCGAGGGCGAGCGCGTACGCCTTCGCGGCCCCGACCCCCACGGCGAGGGAGCCGGCCAGGCCCGGCCCCGCCGTCACCGCGACCGCGTCCACATCGGCCTTGGCGATCCCCGCGCGTTCGAGCGCGGCGCCCACGGCCGGGATCGTCGACTGGAGGTGCGCGCGGGCGGCGACCTCGGGCACGATGCCGCCGAACCGGGCGTGCTCGTCCATGCTCGTGGCGGTGCACTCCCCCAGGAGGCGGCCGGCCGCGACCAGTCCGGCGCCGGTCTCGTCGCACGAGGTCTCGATGCCGAGGACGACCGCTTCGGGCCCGAGCGCGGCGGCCACGTCAGGCTCCGGGCCTGGCGGTGGGCAGGCCCGCGGCCCGCAGGAGGCCCACGCGGGTCTTCCTCGGCAGGCGGTCGACGTAGACGATGCCGTCGAGGTGGTCGGTCTCGTGCTGGAGGCAGCGCGCGAGCGTGCCGGTGCCCTCGATCCTGATCGGCGATCCCGCGGCGTCGTAGCCGCGGACGGCGGCGGTGGCCGCGCGGGGGCTGCCGGTGAACTGGCCCGGGACCGACAGGCATCCTTCGTCGCCGACGTCCAGCTCCCTCGGCGGGGGCGGCAGTTCGAGGACGGGGTTGACGACGGCGGCGGTGGTCACGCGGTCGTCCGCGTCGGGGCACTCGACGACGAACACCCGGGCGTCGACGCCGATCTGGTTGGCCGCCAGGCCGACCCCTTCGGCCGCGCGCATGCTCGCGAACATGTCCTCGATCAGCGCCGCCAATGCCTCGTCGAAGGCGGTGACGGGCGCGCAGGGCCGGTGCAGGACCGCCTGGCCGTAGTGGACGATCGGGTGCGCGGTGCCGCTCATGCGGTCGCCTCCCGGTGCGCGCGGGCGTGCAGGGTCGTCTCCATCGTCGCCTTTCCCACCTCGTTCTCTCGCCGCCAGTGGTCTACTATTGCAATATACTTGCAATAAGGTGCCGTGGCGCCGCCCGCGGGCGGCCTCGGTCACACCGGCGCGGCCCCGGCCGCGGCGACGTACCGCGATCCAACGGGTTCGCTGTTGCAACCTATTTGCAGGAGTAAGGTTCTGGCGATAGCACTTTCATCACGCGACCAAGGGAGTCACAGGGACGATGACCGTCTACACGCTGCCCGACCTGCCGTACGACTACGGCTCGCTGGAACCGCACATCAACGGGTACATCCTCGAACTGCACCACGACAAGCACCACGCCGCTTACGTCAAGGGCGCCAACGACACCACCGAGCGCATCGCCGAGGCGCGCGACAAGGGCGACTTCTCGCAGATCGTGGGCCTGGAGAAGACCCTCGCGTTCAACCTCTCCGGGCACGTCCTGCACTCGCTGTACTGGCAGAACATGAGCCCCGACGGCGGCGGCCGCCCCGAGGGCGACCTCGCCGACGCCATCACCGAGTACTTCGGATCGTTCGAGGGCTTCCACGGCCAGCTCTCGGCCGCGACCACGCTCGTGCAGGGCTCGGGCTGGGGCGTGCTGTCCTACGAGCCGACCTCGGACCGCCTCATCGTCGAACAGGTCTACGACCACCACGGCAACGTCGCGCAGTCGTCGGTGCCGCTGCTGGCGTTCGACGCCTGGGAGCACGCGTACTACCTCCAGTACAAGAACGTGCGCCCGGACTTCGTCAAGGCCATGTGGGAGGTCGTGAACTGGCAGGACGTGGCCGCGCGCTACGCCGAGGCCAAGGCCGCGAGGGCCGCCTGACCGACGCGGGAGCGTCGCCATAGACGCGAAGGGCGCCGATCGTCCTTTGCGACCTCGCCTTCCGGCGGGGGTGATTCCAGGTTCCGGCCGCGCGGCGAACGCGCGGCCGGAACCGTTCGCGTCCACGCCCGTTCCACCGCCTGCTGGGGCGGGTTCACGAATTCGGGGCGAGGCGATGTCCGAGTCCATTCGCTCGCAGTGCCGATGGACGGCTCGCGAGCTTCGACAAGAGGCCCGACGACGCAGCGAGCGGGCACACGGACCGCCGCCGCGCGGCGGCGACAGGTCAGGGTCGCCCGGCCGCAGGGGCGCGCTTCGGGCCGGGCCCGACCACGCCGACGATCAGGGAGGCGAACGCGAGGGCGGCGGCGGCCCAGAGCATCGGCACTATGCCCGCGCCCTCGACCACCAGGCCGCCGGCGGCGGCGCCGAGCGCGATGGAGCCGGTGAAGACGCCGACGTACAGGCCGGTGACGTCTTCGACCCGATCCGGGGACGCGGTCGTCATCCACAGCTGCGCCCCCACCGACAGGCCGCCGTAGGCGACGCCCCACACGGCGACGGCGATGCCCGCGGCAAGGGCGCCCGCGCCGAAGCCCGCGAGGATCGCGACCGCGACCGCGATGCCCGCTGCGAGCAGCGGCACGGTCAGGCGCGGACGGCGTCCGGCGGCGGCTCCGGCCGCGAAGTTCCCGATCAGCCCGAGCGTCCCGTACAGCAGCAACAGCAGCGCGATGGCGTTCGCTGACAGGCCGGTCCGGTTCTCGAGCACGGGGCGGACGTAGGTGTAGGCGGCGAAGTGCGCCGTCACCAGCAGCACCACCACGATCAGGCCGGTGACGACCGCCGGGCGCAGCAGCGGTCCGCGCGGGGCGCCGGCCTTCGCCGCGTCGTCGGCGGCGGGGCGGCGCAGCGTCGGCAGCGCGAACATCAGGGCGAGGGCGATCACCAGTGCCAGCACGGTGAGCGAACCGAACGCGACCCGCCAACCGAAGGCGTTGGCGACGAACGTGCCCAAAGGCACGCCGAGTACGGAGGCGGAGGCGACACCGCTGACGGCGAAGGACACCGCGAGAGCGACGTCGCGCGGCGCGACGAGCCGGGCGGCCACCGCTGAAGCCATGCCCCAGACCGTGCCCATCCCGACGCCGAGGACGATCCGCGACACCGCCAGCAGTCCGAATCCGCTCGCGACAGCCGTCAGGGCGTTGCCGACGGCGAGGACGGCCATCGCCGTCGCGAGCACCTTGCGCCGGTCGAGGTCGCCCAGCAGACGCGGCGCGACCGGGGCGGTGACCGCCGAGACCAGGCCGGTGACGGTCAGGCTCGTGCCGGCGGCGCCGGTGGAGATGTCGAGGTGGTCCGCCATCGGCGTGAGCACCCCCACCGGCAGCATCTCGGAAGTGACCACGATGAACGTCGCCGATGTGAGCACCCCGACGGCGGCCCACCGAGGCAGCGGGGTGCGATCGTCTCGGGTCGGAGCGGGGGCGGGTGCAGAAGCGTCCATACCCGCAAGCTCACCGCGCGGAAGCGCTGGGAACAACGCCGATCTTCTCATCGATCGATAAGCCGGGCTGATTGATCGAGGCGTATCTTGTGCGCATGGGCAGTGAATATCCGAGCATGCATCAGGCGAACCTCCAGCAGATCGAATGCCTGGTCACCCTCGCCGAAGAACTCCATTTCGGCCGCACCGCCGAGCGGCTCGGCTACTCGCAGTCCCGCGTGAGCCAGCTCATCGCCGCACTCGAGGCGCGCGTCGGCGCGCGTCTGGTCGAACGCACCAGCCGCCGCGTCGCCCTCACCCGGATCGGCTCCCAATTCGTCGGCGAAGTCCGTCCCGCTTACCGGTCCCTGATGCGCACCTTCACCAGGGCACGCGAACGCGCCATGCGGGGGGCGGTCGAAGAACTGCGGATCGGTTTCACGGGCATGGTCTACGAAGCGGTCACCACCGTCTTCCGCGCCCTCCGCGAAGCGCACGGGGTCGCCGTCCACACCTGCGACCTGCCGCTCGGGTCGCCGTTCGCCGCGGTCCTCGACAGCGAGGTCGATGCCGTGATCGCCGAGCTTCCCGTCCACGAGCCCGAACTGACCGTCGGGTACCGCTTCCCGCCGCAAGACCAGTTCATCGCGCTCAGCACCGACCATCCACTCGCGACTCGGGAGTGGCTCACCTTCGAAGCGTTGGCCGGAGTCGACCTCCTGCACCGGATCGGGGACGCCCCGGACTATTGGAAAGCCGCCCGCACCCCGCCGGTCACCCCGGCGGGATCGCCGATCCCCTCTACGACCGGCATCACCACGATCCAGCAGGGCATGGCGCTCGCGGCCTCGGGGCGCCACGCGCTCCTGGTCTGCCGACCGCTCGCCGAGCATCACGCCCGCACCGACCTGCGCTTCATCCCGGTGCGGGGGCTTGAGGCCACCAGCCGGCTCGGGCTCGTCTGGCGCACCGACCGCACCAGCCCGCAACTCGCCGCCCTCGCGCGGCTTCTCGCACAAGGGGACACGGCCGGAGGCGACGCGGAACCGACGGCGCACGAAGCGTCGGCTCAGACCGCGAGGAGCCGGGTCGCCGGTGGACTGCGGGAATCGCATGATCCCGTGCCTCTCGGCCGGGACCGGGGCTGCTGACGAGGCGGCCGGGGCGTCTCCGGTCAGTCGTCGAGCGCGGCGCGCAGCGCCGCCACGCCTCGGTCGATCTCGGCCGGTTCGATGACCAGGGGCGGGGAGATGCGGATGGTCGTCCCGTGCGCCTCCTTGCACAGCACGCCGCGCGCGGCCATCCGCTCGCACACTTCCCGGGCCGAGGGGCCGTCTTCGGCCAGGTCCACTCCGGCCCACAGCCCCCGCACCCGCACGTCGGCGATCCGGTCGGCGGGGAGGTCGGCGAGCGCCGACGCCAGGTGGGCGCCGAGTTCTTGGGCGCGGGCCTGCCATTCGCCGGTCCGCAGCATGGCGACGACTTCGCGGCCGATGGCGGCGGCGAGGGGGTTGCCGCCGAAGGTGGAGCCGTGGCTGCCGGGGGTGAAGACGTCCATGACTTCGCGGTCGGCCGCGACCGCCGAGACCGGGACGATGCCGCCGCCCAGGGCCTTGCCCAGAAGATAGACGTCGGGGCGGACCTGTTCGCGGTCGCAGGCGAAGGTGTGGCCGGTGCGGGCCAGTCCCGACTGGATCTCGTCGGCGATCATGAGGACCCGGTGCTCGTCGCACAGGCGGCGCACGTCGGTGAGCCAGCCGTCCGGGGGCACGACCACTCCGGCCTCGCCCTGGACCGGCTCCAGCAGGACCGCGGCCGTCTCGGGGCCGATCGCCGCTTCCAGGGCGGCGGTGTCGCCGTAGGGGATCGAGTCGAACCCGCCGTCATAGGGGCCGAAGCCGTCGCGGGAGACCTCGTCGGAGGAGAAGCCGACGACGGTGGTGGTGCGGCCGTGGAAGTTCCCGTCGAAGACGATGATGCGGGCGCGCCCGTCGGGGATGCCCTTGACCTGGTGGCCCCATTTGCGGGCGGCCTTGATCCCCGACTCGACCGCCTCGGCACCGGTGTTCATCGGCAGCACCGCTTCCTTGCCGCACAATTCGGCCAGCTCGGCCAGGAACGGCCCCAACCGGTCGGTGTGGAACGCCCGCGAGGCGAGGGTGAGCCGGTCGAGCTGCGCCTTCGCCGCCGCCACCAGACGCGGATGCCGATGCCCGAAATTCACCGCCGAATACGCCGCCAGCCAGTCCAGGTACCGGTTCCCCTCGGTGTCGGTCACCCACGCGCCCTCCCCACCGGACAGCACCACCGGCAGCGGGCGATAGTTGCGCGCCCCGAAGCGCGCCTCCAGGTCGGTCGTCTCGTTCACAGGCTCCCTTTCACTGGGCCGCACCGGTCCGCGGTGCGGTGTCGGTTCAGGACGGTCGGGGCACCGGGCGCTCGCTGGGGCCGGTGTAGGCGCTGAGCGGCCGGATGAGGGCGTTCGCGTCGAGCTGCTCGATGATGTGCGCGGTCCAGCCGGTGATGCGGGACATGACGAACAGCGGCGTGAACATCGGGATGTCGAAGCCCATGAGGTGGTAGGCGGGCCCGGCCGGGAAGTCGAGGTTCGGCTTGAGGCCCTTGGCCTCCTGCATCGCGGCTTCGAGCTCGTCGTACATCGCGACCCACCGCTCGCCGCCGGTGCGGGCGGCCGTCGCCGCCAGTGCGGCCCGCATCGTCGGGACGCGCGAGTCGCCGTTGCGGTAGACGCGGTGGCCGAAGCCCATGATCCTCTCCCCCGCCGCCAGGCGCTCGGCGAGCCACGCGCGGGCGCGCGAGGGCTCGCCGATGTCGAGCATCATGCGCATGACCGCCTCGTTCGCGCCGCCGTGGAGCGATCCCTTGAGCGCGCCGATCGCGGCGGTCACGGCCGAGTACATGTCCGAGAGCGTGGAGGCGACCACGCGGGCGGTGAACGTCGAGGCGTTGAAGGAGTGCTCGGCGTAGAGGATCATCGAGATCTCGAAGGCGCGCAGCACTTCGGGGTCCGGGATCGCGCCGAAGCACATGTGGAAGAAGTTCGCCGACCAGCCCAGGTCCGGGTCCGGCGCGATCCGGTCGAGGCCGCGGCGGCGCCGGTGGGCGTGGGCGATCACGGTGGGGAGCCTGGCGAACAGGGCCTCGGCCTTGGCCTGGTTGGCGGCCGGGCGGTTGTCGTCCTCGGCGGGGTCCTCGGCGCCGAGGCAGGAGACGGCGGTGCGCAGCAGGTCCATCGGGTGGCAGCCGTCGGGGACGCGGTCGACGGCGGCGATCGTGGAGCGGGTGACCTCGCGTCCGGCCCGTTCGCGTTCGGTGAAGCGGGCGAGGCGCGCCGCGTCGGGCAGCTCACCGTACCAGATGAGGTGCGCGACCTCTTCGAAGGAGCGGGAGGCGGCGAGCTGCTGCACGGGGTAGCCGCGGTAGGTCAGCGAATTGGACTCGGGCACGACCTCGCTGATGGCGGTGGTGTCCGCGACGACGCCGGCCAGGCCCTTGTGGATGTCGGTGCTCATGCGTCCCTCCCGGGGACCTCGAAGTCGAACAGCTCCTGGTCGAACGCGGCGTAGGAGGCGTAGTCGACCAGGTCGTAGAGGCGGGCGCGGGTCTGCATCCGGTCCACCTGGGACGCCTGCGTCCCCTCGGTCCGCAGCGCGGCGAACAGCTCGTCGACGGCGCCCATCGCGGCGCGCAGGCTGGAGACGGGCCAGATGACCAGGTTGTAGCCGAGGTCTTCGAGCTTGCGGGCCGTCAGGTTCGGGGAGGTCCCGAACTCGGTCATGTTCGCCAGCAGCGGCACGTCGACCGCCGCGCGGAAGGCCGCGAACTCGGCCTCGGTGCGCAGGGCCTCGGGGAATACCATGTCCGCCCCCGAGTCCACGTAGGTCTTGGCGCGGTCGACGGCGGCGTCCAGGCCCTCGACGGCGCGGGCGTCGGTGCGCGCGCAGACGAGGAAGTCGGGGTCGGTGCGGGCCTTGACCGCGGCCGCGACGCGGCGGGCCATCTCGGACGCTGGCACGACGGCCTTCCCGTCGAGATGCCCGCAGCGCTTCGGGTTCACCTGGTCTTCGAGGTGGCAGCCGGCGAGCCCGGCGTCCTCGAGCGCGCCGATCGCGCGGGCCGCGTTGGCGACCTCGCCGAAGCCGGTGTCGGCGTCGATGAGCGTCGGGAGGTCGGTGGCGCGGGCGATCTGGCCGCCGCGCCCGGCGACCTCGGTCAGCGTGGTCAGGCCGATGTCGGGCAGCGCCAGGTCGGCGGCGAGCGCCGCGCCGGAGACGTAGACGCCGTCGAAGCCGTGGTCGGCGGCCGCCTTCGCGGCCAGTGGCGAGAAGGCGCCCGGCAGGCGCTGGATCCGCCCGGAGGCCAGGCCCTCGCGCAGCCGCCGGCGCTTCTGGGAGGGTGTGGCTCGCGTCGTCATCAGAAGATCCCCTTCGGCGTCGGTGCGGTGAGCGCCCCGGCGGGCGCGGCGAGGTGGAGTCCGCGGACGCCGTCGGCGTCCAGCGACGCGATGCGGCAGGCCAGGCCGAGGAAGCGGTCCTGTTCGGCGGGGTCGATGACGCCTTCGGCGAGGGCGCGGAACTTCGCGATGTACTGCTCGCGCGCGAAGGGCCGGGCGCCGCGGGGGTGGGCGTCGGCGACCGCGATCTCGTCGGCGACGACAGTGCCGTCGTCGAGTACGACCTCGACGCGGCCGCCGAAGGCGCGCCGGTCGGGGTCGGGGTCGTGGTAGCGGGCGGTCCACTCGGGGTCCTCGACGGTCCGGACCTTGCGCCACAGGTCGACGGTGGAGGGCCGGTGGGCGCGCTCGGGGGTGTAGGAGCGCTCGTGGTGCCAGGCGCGGTCTTCGAGGGCGACGGCGACGATGTACATGATCGAGTGGTCGAGGGTCTCGCGGCTGGCGTCGGGGTCGGTCTTCTGCGGGTCGTTCGCGCCGGTGCCGATCACGTTGTGGGTGTGGTGGCTCGTGCGGATCAGGACCTCGCGCACGCGGGAGAGGTCGCCGATGCGGGGCGCCATGCGGCGGGCGAGGTCGATGAGCGCCTGGCTCTGGTACTCCGCGGAGTGCTCCTTGGTGTAGGTGTCGAGGATCGCCCGCTTGGCCTCGCCGGGTCCGGGCAGCGGCACCTCGTAGACGGCCCGGGGGCCGCTGAGGAGGCGCGCGATGACGCCGTCCTCGCCTTCGTAGATCGGGGAGGGCGCGCCCTCGCCGCGCATGGCCCGGTCGACGGCCTCGATCGCGGCCTTGCCCGCGTAGGCCGGGGCGTAGGCCTTCCACGAGGAGATGGCGCCCTTGCGGGACTGGCGGGTCGTGGTGGTGGTGTGGAGGGCCTGGCCGACGGCCTGGTGGATCACCTCGGGAGTGAGGCCGAGGAGCGCGCCGACGCCCGCCGCGGCCGAGGGGCCGAGGTGGGCGATGTGGTCGATCCGGTGCTCGTGGAGGCAGATGCCGCGCACCAGGTCCACTTGGATCTCGTAGGCGGCGGCGATGCCGCGCACGAGGGAGCGCCCGTCGAGGCCGCGGTGCTGGGCGACCGCGAGGACGGGCGGGATGTTGTCGCCGGGGTGGGAGTAGTCGGCGGCCAGGAACGTGTCGTGGAAGTCGAGTTCGCGCACGGCCACGCCGTTCGCCCACGCGGCCCATTCGGGGGAGGCGCGGACGGTCGGGGCCGCGCCGAACACGGCGGCGCCGGGCGTGTACGGGTGGGCGAGCGCCTGCGCGCGGGCGTTGGCGACGGGCCGACGGGCGAGCGAGGCCGCGGCAACGGCCGCGTTGTCGATGACGCGGTTCCCGATCATCTCGGCGGCGTCGGCGTCGACGGCGACGGGGTCGGCCGCGACCTCGGCGATCTTCCAGGCGAGCTGCCCTTCGCGGGGCAGGTCCTCACTGGAGGCGTGGGTGCGGACGCGATGGGTGATCACTCGGGTGCTCCTTGCGGTGCTTCGGTGTTCCAGGTTCGGGGCGGTTCGGTGGCGACCATGTGGAATCGTCCGCGCACGGCTTCGCGGCGCTCGCCGGTGCGCAGGGCCTCGGCGACCACCACGACCGAGACGGTCATGGAGCGGCGGCCGCGCCGGTCGACGACGGCCGTGGCCTCGACCAGGTCGCCGGGCGCGATCGGCTGCGAGAACTCGATGCCGTCGGCGCCGGCGCACACCACGTCGGTGCGGGCCTCGCGGCTCGCGGCGACGAACGCCGCCCGGTCCATCAGCGCGATGGCCGCGCCGCCGAACAGGGTCCCCCGGTGGTTCAGCTGCTCGGGGAAGACCACGTCGGCGATCGTCGGCCCGGCCTGCGCGGTTGCCACGGCGGCACGCTCCCTTCCTCTGTGATCGGGGTATGTTTCACAGTATGCACATGTCGGAGGGTTGTTGAAGGGCCTGTAAATGTGGTTTCTTGTGAAAATTTCCGGGCATGTCTGTGAAATTTGTGAAAGGGCGTGGTCATGGCGTTGAGGAAGGCGAAGGTGGGGCTGCGGCTGCGGCGGTTCCGCGAGGAGCGGGGCCTGACGCAGGCGGCGCTGGCCGCGGCGCTGGGCATCTCGACGAGCTATGTGAACCAGATGGAGTCGAACCAGCGGCCCCTGACCGGGCCGGTGCTGCTGCGCCTGGCCGAGGTCTACGACGTGGACGTGCAGCGCTTCTCCGCCTCCGAGAGCGATCGGCTCACCGCGCAGATCCGGGACGCGCTCGCCGACACCGCCCACGCCGAGCGCGTCTCGGACGGCGAGGCCCGCGAACTGGCCGAGTCGATGCCGGAGCTGGCACAGTACATCGTGGACCTGCACCGCCGCTACCGGCACGCGCTGGAGCGCAATACGGCCATGAGCGCCGAACTGGACACCGGGGCCGCCCCCACGGCCCATGAGGAGGTCCGGGACCTGTTCTACGCCAAGCGCAACCATGTGGCCGGGCTCGACGAGGCCGCCGAGCGGGCCCACGCCGAGGCCGCGCTGGACCCGGCCGACCTCGCCGGGGGGCTGGTCCGGCTGCTGCGCGAGCGGCACGGCACCGTCGTCGTCGATCTCGACGCGGGCGAGGGGGAGCGCGTGAAGCGCCGCTTCGACGCCCGTGCCGGCGTCCTGGCCCTGTCGCCGCACCTGACCGCGGGGCAGCGGGCGTTCCAGCTCGCCACGCACCTGGCGCTGGCCGAGCACGGCGAGCGCATCGACGCCGAGGCGGCCGCGGCGGACCTCTCGGGGGACGAGGCGCGCGGCCTGGCCCGGATCGGCTTGGCGAACTACTTCGCGGGGGCGCTCATCCTGCCCTACGGGCCGTTCCTGCGCGCCGCCGAGGAGCTGCGGTACGACATCGACCTGCTGGCCCGCCGCTTCCGGGTGGGCTATGAGACCGTCGCGCACCGGCTGAGCACCCTCCAGCGGCCCGGCGCGCGGGGCGTCCCGTTCTTCTTCGTGCGCGTCGACCGGGCCGGGAACATCTCGAAGCGGCAGTCGGCCACGGACTTCCACTTCTCGCGGGTCGGCGGCACCTGTCCGCTGTGGAACGTCTATGAGGCGTTCGAGCATCCCGGCGAGATCCGCACCCAGCTGGCCCAGATGCCCGACGGGCGCTCCTATCTGTGGGTCGCCCGCACCGTGACCCGCCGCTACGGGGGCTTCGGCACCCCGGCCAAGACCTTCGCGATCGGCCTGGGCTGCGACCTCCACCACGCCCACCGGCTGGTCTACGCCGACGGGCTCGACCTCGCCAATCCCGCGAAGCTCACCCCGATCGGCCCGGGCTGCAAGGTGTGCGACCGCACCGGCTGCCCGCAGCGGGCGTTCCCGGCCATCGGGCGACCGCTCGACGTCGACGACCGCCGCAG
Source organism: Glycomyces sp. (assembly GCA_035765105.1). GTDB lineage: Bacteria > Actinomycetota > Actinomycetes > Mycobacteriales > Micromonosporaceae > Glycomyces. Next base: position 73,205 of record DASTYG010000095.1, on the reverse strand, counting down.
CCGCTTCACGCCCTACCCCTCGGTCGCCGACGCCGGTCCGCGCTGAACCGGCGCCGCGCCGCTCCGCTCCGGACGCGCGGCGGGCGGGCGTCCCCGCCCGCCGGGCCCGAACCGGTGGCCGTCATCGCCGGGAGGACCGCCGTGCCAGCCGGGCGCCGACTGCGCCGGCCGCCAATGCGGCGAGCAGGGCGAGACCGACGATGAGGCCGAGGTTCGCATCGGACCCGCCGGTCGCCGTGTCCGCCGCCTCCGGATCGGAGCCGCCGGCGTGCTCGACGGCGGCGGAGAGCATGTCGGGAATGGATTCGACGCTGAATCCGAATGCGATCTCGAGGCTCTGGCCGTCTTCGAAAACGGCGCTGACGGTGACGGTGTAGTCCCCGGGGACGGTGTAGCGCATCGGCTGGATGAGGACGTTGTCGTTGAACGCCGGTCGTTCGAGTTCGATCGGGGCCCGGTCGGGGCCGGTGACGGCGACGTCGCTGGCGGCCCCGTCCAGGACCTCGGAGAAGGTCGCGGCGATCTCGCCGGGCGCGACGTCCAGTGCAGCGCCGTCTTCGGGAGAAGTGGCCCACAGTGCGGGTTGCGCGGACGCCGGGGAAGGCGGCGCCAGGGCGAAGGCGGCGGCGGCCAGCGCGGCGATCGCAAGGCGGCCGGGCGCGGCCCGGAGGCACCGCGGCTTTCGTCCGCGCGGTCGGTGCTCGGTGTGGTGGTCGGCTCGCATCGGAGGCTCCTCGGGGTACGGATCGGGGTCGACCGGATTCTGCCAGGTCATCCGATCGGGAATTCGAAGGCTGCTGAGTGGGATTGGAATTCGGACGCGCGGACTTGGACGGTGAGCTCCCAGGTCCCGGTGAGCGGCAGGTCCACCATGCAGTGGTACTGGCCCGGCCCGTACTCGTGGATCAGGGCCTCGACCGGGCCGAAGTCGCGCTCGGGGAGCGTCGCGGTGACCACGGGGGCCTCCAGCGGCGCGAGCGGCGCCCCGGCGGCGTCGACGAGCGCGAGGGTGAGGGTGTGCTCGCCCGCGGCCCCGGAGGTCAGGTGCAGCTGCGCCTCGCCGTCGCCGAGGGGCGCTTGGAGGGCGAGCGGCCCCGAGTCGGCGGCGGCCGTCTCGCCCGCGTCCGGGGCGGCCCGGTCGTCGCCGGGCGGCAGGTTCACCAGGACGCCGGTCAGCGCGACGACGGCGGCGAGGACGGCGGCCTCGCCGCCGACGGTGCGCCGCAGCCGCGCCAGGGCGGCCGGGGCGTCGCGGTCGGCGCGGATCGCGGGGACGAGCCGGTACCGGTTCCATCCGGCGAGCGCCAGGGCGAGGGCGACCAGGCCCAGTTTGACCAGCAGCGCCCGGCCGTGGTCGGAGGCGAACAGGCTCGCCCATTCGCGGTGGATCGCCCAGGCCATGGCGATGCCGCTCGCCCCCAGGGCGGCCACGCTGTACCCGGCCCAGGTCGAGAAGCGCGCGACCACGGCGGCGGCGTCCGCGGCGCCGTCGGGGCCGCGGCGCCGCCGTGTGAGGACGACCGTGAGCCCCGCGATGCCGCCGATCCAGATCGCGGCCGTGGCGAGGTGGACGGCGTCGGCGGCGACCATGAGCCAGCGCGGTCCGAAGGCCACGGTGTGTCCGATGAGGATCGGCGCGGCGAGGGCCGCGGCGCCGCCGGCGAGGACGGCGGGCGCGCCCCGGGCGCGGCCGACGCCGAGGCGGACCAGCGCGACGCCGATGACGGTGGCGGCCAGGGCGGCGAGCGCGCCCGTCTGCACGGTGCCGCGCCAGGCGTCGAGGTCGCCGATGCGGTCGAGCGGCTGCCCGGCCAGGTCGAGCGCGCCGACGGGGACGGCGAGGGCGGCGGCGAGGACCGCGAGGGCGCCGCTCGCGTTCAGCAGCCGGTGCCGGGGCCGGGGCGGGGCGAGTTCGCGGGCGACGGCGGTGCGGAAGAGCGCGTACCCGGCGAACAGGAGCAGCCCGGCGTACTGGGCGATGTTCACGGCCCAGACCGCCCACGGCCGGTCGGGGGCCGCCTCGGCGGCCTCGCTCGGCGGCGGGGGCGCGGTCCCGGTGCCGACGGTGAAGGACAGGACGCCGGAGATGGGATGCGAGTCGGCGGAGATGACCCGCCAGTTGAGGTAGTAGGGGCCGTCGGGGAGGTCGTCGGGGAGGTCGACCACGACGTCGGCGTCGCTGACGGCGGCCGGGACCGATCGCTCCTCGCCGTTGCCGTCGACCAGGCGCATCGCCTCTTCGACGGGTTGGACGGACTCGTTGAAGGTCAGGGTGACCGCGTCGGGGGCCGTGTCGAGTGCGGCGCGGTCGGCGGGGTCGGTCGCCAGGAGGGCGGCGTGCGCCTGCGCCGGGGCGGCGGGCGCGAGGGCGAACGCGAGTGCGGTGAAGAGGGCCGCCAGGGCGAGCGGGAACGCCCGCCCCAGCGGTCGCATGCGGAGCCGGGTCACGCTGCGCGTCGTCCCCTCACGAGCGCGAACGCGCCGAGCGCGGCGCCGATCATGCCGATGGCGAGCGCGACGTAGACGAGCGGGTCGGTGCCGCCGGAGTCGGATTCGCCCTCGGCCGCGGCGGCCTCGGTCGATTCGGCGGCGGGTTCGGCGTCGGTCGCGTCGGCCGCGGTCACGGTGATCGAGGGCGCGGGCGAGGCGAGCTCGTCCGCGTCCTGCCCGTCGGTGGGGATCTCGATCCACGGGTGGTCGCTGTCGGTGCAGGTCTGGACGACCGGGAAGTAGAGCGTCTGGCCGGCGGCCTCCTCGGGGAGGCGCAGGGAGAGCTCGAAGGCGTCGCGCATGCCGTCGGGCAGGGGCCTGTCGGTGGTGTAGACGATCTGGTCGACGCGTTCGGTGATCTCGTTGCCGTGGCTGTCGGTGATCGGTTCGGGGAGGTCGGCCATGACCTTCTCGACCTCCCAGTTGGGGTTGACGCTGGGGGTGACGGCGTTGATGGGCTCGGGGATCTGGACGGCGACCTCGGTGGTGGCCTCGCCGTCGCAGCCGTGCGGGACCGAGACGGTGAGCAGGGTGTAGGAGCCGGCGGCCGTGACGGGCGCGTCGATGGTGACGTGGGCGGCGGCCGGGCCGCCGGCGGCCAGGACGGCGATCGCGGCGGCGGCGCCGACGACGGCGGTGCGTGCGAACGTGTTGCGGACTGTGGATCGTTGCATTGCTGGTATCGCTTTCTGACTGAGTCGCATTTAATTGCTAACTGTGAATGTTTCGATATTTAGTTGAAGACTGGGGAACCGGTGGCGGCCGGACCGCTCCGGCCGCCCCGGGGCTAGGCGAACACCTCCTGGCCGATCCAGCCGTCCTCGTCGCACCCGGGCGGGAGGACGAACACGGCCGAGCCGATCGGCACGGCGTAGTCGTTGAGCAGATCGGCCTCGGCCAGGCGCTCCTGGATGGCGGTGAACTGCCCGAGGTCGGCCTGGTAGGCGATGAACACCAGGCCGGTGTCCGGCGCGCCGTTCGGGCCGGGGCCCTCGTCGTAGTTGTAGGAGCGGCGCAGGATCGTCTCCCCGGCGTCGATCGCGCGGCGCACGTGGGCGTTGGTCGGGACGACCAGGAGCCCGGAGTCCTCGCGCGCCTCCAGGTCGACCGGATCGTCCTCGTGCTCGCCGGTGAGCGGGGCGCCGTCGGCGATGCGGCGGCCGATCACGCGGTCCTTGCCGACCTCGTCGAGCCGGTCCCACCGGTCGAGGTCGGTGCGCATGCGGCGCACGACCATGACCGTGCCGCCCGCCAGCGCCCCGGCGTCCTCGCCGAACCAGACGGCCGCACCGCCGCCCGGGGAGCCCGGGTCGGGGTTGCTCGTGCCGTCGATCTGGCCCAGGACGTTGCGCGGCGTGCCGCCCCCGGCCGGGGCCTGGCGGAAGCCGCGCTGGGTCCAGCGGACGGTCGCGAAGGACCGGGAGTCCTTGACCAGCATCCGGACGGCGTGGCTGACGGCCAGGTCGCCCTCGCCGCACACCTGGATCAGCAGGTCGCCGCCCGACCAGGCGTCCTCCAGGCGGTCCACCGTGAACGCCGGGAGGTGCCCGGCGCCGCCCGGGACGGGCAGGCCGAGCCGGTCGAGCAGTCCCGGGCCGAACCCGAAGGTGACGGTGAGCAGCGCGGGCTCGGCCGCCAGTTCGGGGTCGGCGTCGGCCAGCGCGGCCTCGCCCCGGGTCAGGCGGGCCGCGTCGTCGGACAGCAGCCGCATGACCGCGGCGAGGCGGTCGGCGTCGACGTCGTCGTTCACGTCCAGTGCCAGCAGCACGGTCCGCGACGGGGCAGGGGTGGCGATCCCGGCCTGGTGCGGGCCGTGGAAGGGCACGGTGGTCGCGGGCGGGGGCGCGGGCTCGGTCCCGTCCGAGCCGCGGGCCAGGGCCGTCGCCCCGGCGCCGACCGCGCCGAGCGCGGCGACCCCTCCGGCGGCCCCGAGCAGTCCGCGCCGGTTCAGGCGCTTTCGCTGCGGTTCCACGGCGGGCCTACATCTCGCCGTCGCGGCCGGGCTCGTACTCCTCGTCGCCGCCCTCGAAGTCCTTGGCGACGGCGGTGAACTCCAGTTCGGAGCCGTCCTCGAAGGCGAGGGTCACCGTCACCTCGTCTCCGGCGACGATCGGGGCGCTCAGGCCCATGAGCATGAGGTGGTCCCCGCCGGGCGCGAGCTCGTGCGAGCCCTCGGCCGGGACGGTGAAGCCTTCGGGGACCTCCTGCATGACCATCGCGCCCTCGGCCTCGACGACCTCGTGCAGTTCGATCGCGGCCAGGTCGCTCTCGGCCGCGACGAGGCGCGCCTCGGTGCCGGAGCCGTTCTCCAGGACGGCGAAGACGGCGCTCATGCCCTCTTCGGTGGCGCGCACCCACGCGTCGGCGACGGTCACCGACGCGGCGGCGGGCCCGGCCGCCTCGGCGGCCCGGTCGGTCTCGGGGTCCTCGCCGCCGCAGGCGGCGAGGAGGCCCGCGCCGAGCAGGGCCGCGGCGGCGGCCGCGGCACGGACGGGGAATGACGGGGTGGTCGTATCGGTCTTGCGCATGTTCGCTCTCGTTTCCAGGTGCGAGCGCACGCCGCCCCGGGCGCGGACGTGCCGCGCCGTCGTTCAACGGGTGCGTGTGCTCGCGGCGGGCGCCGCAGAGGGCGCCGCCGACGTCAGAAGGTCAGTGGGAACGGGCGAACGCGGGCGGGCCGCGGCGCGCGGCGGTGGTCGCGAGCAGCCGCAGCACCGGCGGGGGCGCGGGCCTCCGGTCGGCGAGCGCGCGCCGGACGCGGACCGGCGCGGCCGTGGACAGGCGCAGCACGAGCGCGGCGGCCGTCCACAGGAGCAGGAGGTCGAGGAACGCCGCGAGCGCGGCGTCGCCGCGCGCGAGCCAGACCGCGCAGACGGCCATCGCGAGGGCGTGCACCAGCAGCATCGCGGGGCTCGGCACGGCGTGTTCGAGGTGGCCCGCGGCGGCGCTGAACCACACGTGGAGCCCGGCCTGCGTCACCGCGCAGGCGGGCAGGAGCACGGCCCAGCCGCGCTGGGAGCCGCCGAGGAGGTAGCCGACCGGGGCGAAGGCCGCCACGGCGGCCGCGCACGCGCCCCAGGAGACCGCGGCCCCTCCGGCGATGAAGTGCAGTCCGGCCGAGACCAGGACGCAGGCGACCGCGAACACGAGGGCGCGGAACCCTCGGATGAACGGTCGGCCGATGTGCACAGAGCGATTCTCGCATGACCGTGGGTCCGGCTGCTATCAGGCACCCGACTCACGGCCGTCGCCGGGTCAGCGGCCGTGCGTCGCGCTCGGCCAGAGCGCCGGGTCGATGGGCCGCCAGCCGCGTCGGCGCCGCCACCACTCCTTCGCGAGGTCGGCCACCGCCGCCCGGGTCTGGGCGCTGAGTGTCCGCTCCGCGTGGATGTTGAAGCGCTCCAGGGGCCTGGGGCTGTCGAGCCGGAAGATGTTCGCGATAAACCGGCCCCGCTCGCCGTCGACGAGCTCGTAGACCACCACGGTCGGCGAGACGCCGCGCTGCCCGGTCTCCAGGATGTCGTCGGGGACGGTCACCCGCACGTGCAGGCCGCCGACCTCGGCGTCCCGGTACCGCTCGAATGGCACGACCCCGGCGAGCGGGTCCTCCGCTGCATCGGTCATGAGCCAGGTCCTCAATCTCCCACCGAAAACCACTGGAACGGGCGGTGGCGCCGCCGCCTCGTGCGCGGGCGCCGACCCGTTCGCAATGTCAGTATTTCACCGTACCGAGGGGGTCGGCGCAGCGGCTCCCCAGGTCAGACCCGGTCACTACAGGTTGCATGAACAGACGGCATCGACTGCGGCGCGGATGACCGCGGGCCCGGGCGGCCGGGCCCGCGGTCATCTGCCGACGCTTCGCACAGGTGTCACGCGCGGCGCACCGGTGTCGGGATCGGCGTCGACCTTGACCGGTTGCCGGTAGACCTCGCCGAGCAGGTCGGCGTCGAAGACCTCGGCGGGCTCGCCGACCGCGGCGACGCGGCCGCGGGACATGAGCGCGCAGCGGTCGGCGTAGGCCGCGGCGAGGTCGAGGTCGTGGAGGACGACGACCACGGCCCGGCCGCGCTCGGCCAGGTCCCGGCAGGTGCGCCCGACCAGCTCCTGGTGGCGCAGGTCCAGTGCGGCGGTGGGCTCGTCCAGCAGCACCAGGCCGGTGTCCTGGGCGATCACGCGGGCGAGCATGGCGCGGGCCTGCTCCCCGCCGGACAGCGAGGTGAACGGCCGGGCGGCGAACCCGTCCACTTCGGTCTGCTTCATGGCGGCGCTGACGCGGTCCTCGTCCGCGTCGGCGGCCGCCGAGCCGTTCCAGGGCGCGCGGCCCATGGCGACGACCTCGGCGACGGTGAAGGGGAACGAGACCCGGTGCGCCTGCGGGAGGATGGACCGCCTGCGGGCCATCTGGCCGGGCCGCCACTCGCCGATGGGGCGGCCCCACAGCTCCACGCCGCCGCCGCCGGGGGCGACGTCGCCCGAGAGCGCGGCCAGGAGGGTGGACTTGCCCGCGCCGTTGGGGCCCACCAGGGTCAGGACCTCGCCGGAGCGGACGTCGAGGTCGACGCCGCGCAGGACGGGGGCGCCGCCGAGGTCGACCGTCAGGTCGAAGGCGGCGGCGACGAGTTCGGGCACCGGTCCGGGCGCGTCCGGTCGGGGGCGCAGTCGCATCATGCCCAGCCTCCTTGGCGGCGTCGGGTGCGGCGGAGCAGCCAGAAGAAGAAGGGGCTGCCGACCAGGGCGGTGAGCACGCCGAGGGGGATCTCGGCGGGCGCGGCGAGGGTGCGGGCGGCCAGGTCGGCCCAGACCAGGACGGCGGCGCCGCCGAGCGCGGACAGCGGGATGAGGGTGCGGTGGCTCGGCCCGGCGGTCATGCGCATCAGGTGGGGCACGACCAGGCCGATGAAGCCGATGACGCCCGAGACGGCGACGGCCGCGGCGGTCAGGAGGGCGACGACGACGATGAGGACCATCCGCATGCGCTCGATGTCGACCCCCAGGTGCCGGGCGGGGCGCTCGCCGAGGGCGAGCAGGTCGAGCCGCCGCGCGTAGCGGGGGGCCAGGCCGAGTCCGAGCGCGGCCAGGGGCGCGACGGCGGCGACCTTCTGCCAGGTGGCCTGGGCGAGGCTGCCGAGCTGCCAGAAGGTGATCTCGGTGACCTCGGCGTTGTCGGCGAAGAAGATGAACAGGCCGATGGCGGCCCCGGCCAGGCCGTTGACGGCGACGCCGGTCAGGACGAGGGTGACCACTTCGGTGCGTCCGTCCGAACGGGACATGAAGTACACGGCGGTGACGGTGGCCAGGCCCGCGATGAAGGCGCACAGCGGGATCGTCCAGTTCCCGGCGAAGGTCAGGCCGAAGGCGATGGCGGCGACGGCGCCGACGGCCGCGCCCGAGGAGACGCCGATGATGCCCGGTTCGGCCAGCGGGTTGCCGAACATGCCCTGCATGAGGGTTCCGGCGCAGGCCAGGCAGGCGCCGATGACGGCGGCGAGGGCGAGGCGGGAGAACCGGATGTCCCACAGGACGCTCTCGCCGGTGCCTTCGACGGGCGCGCCGCCGAGGCCGAGGCGGTTGCCGATGGAGGCGAGGATGTCGCCCACGGGGATCGCGTAGGCGCCGGAGGAGCCGGAGACGAGGACGCCCGCGGCGAGGACGGCGATGAGGAGCGCGGCGAGGCCGCCCGCGCGGAAGGCCCTGACCGGCGGGGCTTCGGGCCGGGCCTCGACGGCGGTCACTCCCGGTCCCCGTGGAGCTGGGCGGCGAGGTCGGCGACGACCTCGCCGGTGCGGGGGCCGTAGGAGAGCATCATGCCGTCGGGCAGGTGGACGATGCGCTCGTCCCGTCCGGCGGGGGTCTGGGCGACGCCGGGGATCTCGACCAGTCCGGCGACGCCGCCGACGGATTCGAGTCCCTTGTCCATCACCAGGATCACGTCGGGCGCGGCGGCGGCCAGGGCCTCGGGGGTCAGGGTGAGGAAGTCGCCGTCGAGGGCCTCGGCTCCGGCGTCGAGGCCGCCCGCGGCCTCGATGAGGGAGGCGGCGCCGGATTCGGAGCCGCCGATCATGTAGATCGAGGCGGTGCCGCGCAGGTAGAGGAAGGCGACGCGGGGCGGGTCGGCGACGTCGACGTCCGCGGTGGCGGCCGCGATCTCGGCGTCGGTGCGCTCGACCAGTTCGGCGCCGAGGTCGTCGAGTCCGAGGACCGCGGCGACGCCGGTGATGCGGTCGGCCACGTCCTCGATGCCGGAGGCCGGTTCGAAGACGACGACGGTGACGCCGGCGGCGGCGATCTGGTCGAGCGCGGTCTGGGGGCCGGAGTTGGTCTCGGCGAGAACGAGGTCGGGCTGGAGGGAGAGGACGCCTTCGGCGGAGATGTCGTGGCCGCGGCTGACCACGGGCAGGTCGGCGGCCTGCTCGAAGGCGGCGGTGACGTCGCGGGCGACGACGTTGCCGCCCAGGCCGAGGGTGAAGACGATCTCGGAGAGGGAGCCGGAGAGGGGGACGATCGCCTCGGCCGACTCGACGGTGACCGTGGTCCCGGTGGCGTCGGTGACGGTGGCCGGGAGGTGCTGCTCGGGGTCCTCGGCGATCGGCCGGACGCGGTCGGCCGTCTCCTCGAAGTCGGGTCCTTCGGCCGCGTCGGTCGCCGTGCAGGCGGCCGACAGGAGGAGGGCGGCGGCGCCGATCGCGGCTGCGGCCCAGCGGAAGCGGGAGGTCACGGGGCGTTCTCCGGTTCTGTGCTCGGCGGGGTGTCGGTCGAGATTAACTTAGGCTTGCCTAAATAAAATTAGCACCCCCTTTGTTCTCATCCGATTCTTTAGGCTAGCCTTACCTCACCCCGATCACGATGGAGGTTCCCCCGACATGCCCCGCACCGCCCGCCGCCGCCCCGCGGCGCTCGCCGCCCTCGCCGCCCTGGCGGCAGCGATCCTGACGTGGGCCGCCCCCGCGGGCGCCGACGAGGCCGAGGGCGGCCGCCTCGACTGGGGCGTCAAGGAGTCCTTCCGCAACTACATCGTCGGCCCGATCGCCCACGGCGAGGTCGGCACCGGCGCCGGGGCCTCGGTCGTCGGCGGCGTCTACCGCTTCCACTCGGCGGCGGGGACGTACGACCCCGACTCGGGCGCCGCCGCGATCGACTACACCGGCTGGGTCCACTTCTGGGGCCACGACGGCGAACTCGACGTGACCTTCGCCGATCCGTCCATCGAGTACTCCGGCTCCTCGGGCACGCTCTACGTCCACGTGAACGGCGACCGCACCGACATGGCCTCGCTCGCGGGCCCCGACATCGGCGGGCGGACCGGCACCGTCGCGGTCGAGGGCGCCTCGGCGACGCTGACCGCGAACGGGGCCCGGGCGTTCGCCGGGTTCTACGAGGCGGGCGAGGCGCTCGACCCGGTCTCCTTCACCGCCGACGTCGTCGCCGACGAGCCCGAGCCCGAACCCTCCGATGAGGACTCCGAGGCCGCGGGCGAGGCGCCGGCCGAGGACGCCGGGGTCTCCGGCGCGATCCTCGACTGGGGCGTGCGCGCCTCCTGGCGCGACTACGTCAGCGGCGACCTCGCCGCCGGGTCCTGGCGGGCCGAGGACGGCGCCCAGGACGGCGGGGCGGTCTTCCGCTTCACCGAGGGCGCCGGCGAGGCCGACGGCGGGGACTACGCGCTCGCCTTCACAGGGAGCGTCGCCTTCACCGGCGAGGGCGTGGACCTGACCATCGCCGACCCGGCCGTGACCGCCGCGGACGGCAAGGGCGTGCTGAGCGCCGAAGTGGACGGCGAACGCGTCGACCTGGCCGAATTCGAGGCGACACTGGACGAACGCGACGGCCTCCTCATCGCCGAGGGCGTCCCGACCGCGCTCGGCGCCGACGGCGTCGCGGCGTTCAACGGCTACTACCAGGCCGGGGACGCGATGGACCCGCTCACCATCGCCGTCCCGCTGAGCGAGGACGCCGAACTCCCGGCCCTGCCCGACCTCGGCTCGGACCCCGAGCCCGAGCCCCCCGCCCCGGCCGAGACCGAGGAGGCCGCCGACGAGAGCGGCGCCGGCCCCCTGGTCTGGATCGTCCCGGCGGCGCTGCTCGCGCTGCTGGCCGCGGCGGCGATCGCCATCGCGGTCCGCCGCCGCAGGGCCGGACGGCCCGGGACCGGCGAGCCCGCCCCCGCAGCGACCGGGGCCGCCGCCGACGAGACCGCACCGAACACCCCGCAGCAGCCCTCCGACGAGGGCGAGAACACAAAGGAGCAATGACACCGATGCACTCCCCCACCCGCAGACGCCTCGCGGCCCTGGCCGCCGCGGCGGCGACCGCCGTCGCCGCGGTCGGACTCGCCGCCGCCCCGGCGAACGCCCAACCGAGCGAGTTCCCCATCGTCGACGGCTCGATCGACTGGGGCGTCAAGGAATCCTTCCGCAACTACCTGGTCAGCCCGATCGCCCACGGCGAGATCACCACCGGCGACGGCGCGAGCGTCGATGACGACGGCGCCTACGCCTTCCCGGTCACCGGCGGTGCCTACAGCGTGGGCACCCACGATGTGACCGCCCGGTCCGAGGGCTACGTCCACTTCTGGGGCCACGGCGGCGAACTCGACCTGACCTTCGCCGACCTCCGCGTCGAGACCGACCACGCCGCCGGGACCGGCGTCCTGTACGCGGACGTCACCGACCCGGCGGGCACGAGGGAGGACGTGCCCTTCGCCGACCTGGACCTCTCCGGCACCGCATGGGAGCAGGGCGAGTACATGACCGTCGGCGACGTCCCGGCGGTCCTGACCGAGGCGGGCGCCGAGGCCTTCGCCGGGTTCTACGGCGCGGGCGAGGCCCTCGACCCCGTCACGATCGCCGTCAAGGCCGGCGAGCCCGAGCCCGGCGGGGGCGGCGGCGACCCGACCGAGACCCCCGGCCCCGACGACCCCGGGACGACCCCTCCGGCCGAGCCCGAAGAGACCGAAGGCGTCCTGGACATCGTGGACGGCCGCGCCGACTGGGGCGTCAAGGAGTCCTTCCGCAACTACGTGACCGGCCCGATCGCCGGCGGCGACATCGCCGTCTCGGACGGCGCCGAGCAGCACGCCGACGGCGCCTTCCGCTTCACCGAGGCCACCGGCACCTTCGACACCGAGACCGGTGAACTCGACGCGGCCTTCGCCGGGACCGTCCGCTTCACCGGGCACCACGGCGAACTCGACCTGACCGTCACCGACCTGGCCGTGCGCGGCACCGGCGACGACCTGTCGCTGTACGTCGGCGACACCGAGCTGGCCGACCTGGAGGACGTCGAACTCGGCGCGGTCGACGGCGGCCTGTCCGTGGCCGGCGCCGCCGCGGTCCTGACCGAGGCGGGCGCCGAGTTCTTCGCCGCCGACGTGAACGGCCAGGAGACCCGCTTCTACGAGGCGGGCGACGAGGTCGACCCGGTCGCGTTCGCGCTGGCCTTCGACGAGGACGTCGACCTCGACGACCTCCCCGCCGGCCCCGGCGGGGGCGGCGGGGGCGGCGACGGCGCGGGCCCCGGCGGCCCCAAGCTGCCGACCACCGGCGCCGGCCTGACCTGGATCATCGCCGCCGCGGCCGCGCTCATCGCGGCCGGTGCGGGCGCGATGATCCTGACGCGCCGCAGGACGCTCGCCTCCTGACCGGACCCGGCCGCCCGCCCCGCCCTCCCCTGGGGCGGGCGGCCGCCCACCGCGAGCGGACCTCGCGACCCGTAGACAATCCCCGAGCTTTTGATTAGGCTAGCCTTGCCTAAAGCGATCGCATGACCGAATTGAAGAGGTTCAGATGCCGACCGACACCGCCGACCGCCCGTTCTCGGCCCGCATCCGTGAGGCCAGCTGGTCCAGGCACCAGTCACTCGACCCGAGCGCGGGCGAGCGGCCGCCGCGGCCCGGCGTCTTCGACCGGCTCTTCGACGGCACCCTGGAGCTGGCCGACTACACCCGCTGGCACGCGCAGCAGTACTTCGTCTACCTGGCCCTCGAATCGGCCGGGGAGCGCTGGAGGGACGACCCGGTGGCCGGGCCGTTCGTGAAGGAGGAGCTGCTGCGGCTGGAGTCCATCGCCGCCGACCTCGAATTCCTCATCGGCCCCGGCTGGCGGGCCGTGATCGACCCGCTGCCCTCGACCAGGCGGTACACGGCCCACATCGAGCGCGCCGGCGCCCGCCCCGACGGGTACATCGCCCACTCCTACACCCGCTACCTGGGCGACCTGTCCGGCGGGCAGGCGTTCGGCAAGGCCGCCAGGAAGACCTACGGCTTCACCGACGCCGGGGCCTCCTTCTACCGCTTCCCCATCGCGAGCCCCAAGGCGTTCAAGGACGCCTACCGGGCGCAGCTCGACCGGATCGAACTCGACGAGGCGGACCGGGGGCGGCTCATCGACGAGGTCCTCATCGCCTACGACCACAACGGCGCCCTCCTCGCCGAACTGGCGGAGGGCCTCAGCGACGGGACGAACCCGTTCGGCCCCGAGGCGGTCGCGGCCGTCTGCCGCCACATGAACGACGACCACGCCGACGACACGCTCGTCATCTGCCGCGGCGCGGGCGGGCGTCCCGAAGCCGCGGCCGCGCGCATGACCGGGCTCGACGGCGACGGCGGCGACTACGCGGTGACCGTCGACGGCCGTGAGGAGCCGCTCCGCATCCCCTGGGGGCGGCGGCTGACCGAGCGCCCCGAGATCCGCACCGAAGTGGTGCGCCTGTTCACCGAGTCGCGGCGCCTGCTCGACGCGGCGGACGCGCGGGCGTAGGCGGCCCGCCCGCCCGGGCCGGGCGGGCGGGACCGCGCCTCAGCCGTTGATGGCGAAGACGAACCTGTTGTAGTCGCCGAACGCCGCCTCGATGTCGGCCTCGCTCAGGTCGAACTGCCGGATCGTGTACTCGTGCTTGCGGTCGCGCACCGGCCGCGTCAGCGCCTGGTGCAGGTGGTCGCTGTCGGTCTCGCTCCAGGTCGCCCCGAGCCGCTCGTACAGTTCGGGCACATAGCGTTCGGGCGCCGCGTTCAAGCGGTGGTAGGGCACGTCGACGACCGCTTCGAGGTTGTTCTGCCGCCAGGTGCGCCCGGTCTCGACGGTCTCGGCCATGAGCTCGAGCGCCAGCCGGCCGAGCGCGGCCCGGTCGAACGATTTGAGGAACAGCGAGTACGACAGGTCCATCAGGGAGCACAGCGACCCCATGACGGTGATCGGGTCGCGGTGGGTCCACACGAACGTCGCGTCGGGGAAGACCCGCCGGATGGCGGCCGTCTCGGCGAGGTCCAGCGGGTTCTTCAGCACCCAGCGGCGGCGGTCGCGGCCGTGCTGGAGGACCTGGAGGACCTCCTTGAGGTACTGGTAGTCGGCGGTCGAGTCGCGATCGGACAGCCACTCGCGGTACTTCGGCATCGGGCAGTGGTAGAGGACGTGGTAGAGCCCGTGGGGCAGCAGCAGGATGCTCTCCTCGGCCTTGGTCGCCTCCACGGGGTGGATGATGTCGAAGTCCGGGGCCCACTTGGTGACCACGTTGGCCTTCTCGGCGAGCTTGATGCGCCCGCGCTCGACGTCGGGGCCGACCGGGAGGTCGGGGTGGGCCATCTCCCAGCGCAGCGGGCCGCGGTGGGCGGGCGAGGCGGCGAGGATGCGGTGGGTGAGGGTGGTGGCGGTGCGCGGGAGGCCGACGACGAAGACCGGCTTCTCGATCGGCTCGGCCGCGATCTGGGGGTTGCGGCGGTGGAGGTCGCGGATGCGCAGGCGGGTCACCAGGCGCTGCTGGGCGTCGTTGAGGCTGCTGATCCAGCCGATCGGGGTCAGGCCCGGGGCGTCGGCGACGCAGTTGAGCAGGAAGCGGAAGTCTTCGATCCAGGTCTTGTCGCCGTCTTCGACCTGCGCGCCGGCCTGCTTCTCGGCGGCGGCCACCGCCTTGTTCCAGGCGGCGTCGGGGTTGCGCCGGGACTGTGCGACCGGCCAGGTCAGGGCATTGGTGAGGGTCAGGGCGAAAGTCGTGCGGCCCATAGGGTTGGTCCTCTCAGGATGACAGGGGCGTCCAATGGCATCCTACGGACACGGTCTGGGAGGGAGCGGCGGGTGAGGCGGGTGGGGCCGCGGCGGGGCGCGGCCGGTCAGTCCGGCCGCCGGGAGCCCGGTTCGGCGGGGCGCCTCGCGTCGCGGAGCGAGCCGACGCGGCCGGCGACCGCGTCCAGGAGCAGACCGGTGAGCACGCCGGCGACGATGCCCAGGGTGATCGACAGGAGCGGGCTGTCGTGGAAGAGGTGCCCCGCTCCGATGCCCAGGGCGGCCGCGTAGCCGGCCCACAGCAGTCCGGCCCCCGCCGCGATCGGCACGAACCGTTTCCAGGCGTAACCGACCGCGCCCGCGGTCATGTTGAGGGCGATCCGCCCGACCGGGATGAAGCGGCCCGCGAGCAGGATGGTGACGCCTCGCCGGTCCAGCGCGTCGGCGGCCTTGGCGAGCGCGGCGCGGCCTCTGGGACCGCGGAAGAGCCGCAGTCGCTCGAGGGGGACACGGCCGCCGATGCGGTAGGCGATCAGGTCCCCGCACCACGCGCCGAGCGCGGCCGCCAGCACGAGGGCCACGAGGTAGAGCGGCGGCACGCTTCCGGTGACGGCCAGGGCGGCCACGGCGATCACGATCGATTCGCTGGGCACCGGCGGGAAGAACCCGTCGATGCAGCACAGCAGCAGGACCACCGGCAGCAGCCAGGGGGAGGCGCCCAGTGCGAGGGCGAACGACTCGACGGCGGCCAGGACGTCGCCGATGAGGGTCAGGGGGCCCATACCGGCCCCGCAGTGGTGAAGGGAGAGCGCTGAGGCATGCCCTCAACGCTATGAACTCTTGGGGCAGAACGACATACAGCTGGCTGCACACCTGGCGGCGGTTTTCGGGAGCGTCGACGTACAGCGTGCTGCACCACGGACGCGGTGGACTGCCGCACCCGGGCGACCGCGGCGGCGCCGCGGCGGCCCGTCTCGGAGAGGCGCCTACGCTTTCGCGCCTCCGCCGCGCGCCTCGGCGTAGGCGGCGATGCCGTCGATGAAGCGGTCCAGTCCGAACGCGAATCCGAGGCTGTCCCAGAGCCCGCCGGACGGGGAGCCGTCCGCGCTCGCGGCCATGGCCTCGCGGGCGAGCGGGAACTCGGCGGGATCGAGCACTCGACGGACCGCCTCGGCACGCCGCTCCCGGATCTCCTCGTGGCTCAGCGAGGACGTCCGCTCGGCGTCGAGGAGGCCGCTGGTGGTCTTGGCGGCGCCGAGCACGAAGTAGGTCAAGGACAGTGCGGTGTCGAGCATCTCCTTGCGCCCCAGCCCCGTCTTCGACAGCGCTTGGAGGAGGGACTCGAGATAGCGCAGTTGGTTCGGCGCCAGCGGCGGGCCCTCGATGTCGATCTGCATCGCCCAGGGGTGGCGCCGGTAGAGCGCCAGCAGGACTTCGGCGCTCTGCCGCAGCTGTTCCCGCCAGTCTTCGACGGCCTCCGGGAGCGCCGCCTCGCCGACGGCCCGGTCCAGCATGAGCGCCAGCAGCGTCGCCTTGTCGGGCACGTAGGTGTAGAGCGTCATGGTGCCGACCTGGAGGCGCTCGGCGAGGCGTTTCATCGAGACCGCCTCCAGGCCCGAGGCGTCGGCCAGTTCGATCGCGACATCGGTGATCCGCTCCAGGGTGAGCGAGGGGCGGGGGCCGCGGGCCCGCCGCGGCGTTCTGCCCCAGATCAGGTCGAGGCGAACCAGGTCGGGATTGTCGCGAGCGGTCATCGTCCGTTCCGGGTCGGTGTC
Organism: Glycomyces sp.; assembly: GCA_035765105.1. Classification (GTDB taxonomy): domain Bacteria; phylum Actinomycetota; class Actinomycetes; order Mycobacteriales; family Micromonosporaceae; genus Glycomyces. The sequence continues at coordinate 56,947 of DASTYG010000095.1, read as the reverse complement.
GGCGCGGTCGGCCCTGGGGCCGAGTGGCTGGTCGCCTGACGCTATCATCTCCGTATGACATACGAAGTTCAAGTGGAGGCGAAGGAGACGCCGAGAATGGTCGAAGTGCGACGAATGGACGAGTACGAGCGCGACGTCCGCGACGAGGTGTCGGCACTGCTCGTGGAGGGCTTCTTCCCCAAACTCGCCTACTTCACCAAGGACCGGGGCAAACTCGCGGCAACGTTCCGCGACGGGTTCCGCGCCGACATGTTCTACGTCGCCGAACTCGACGGCGCGATCGTCGGCATCCTGGGCTGCTCGATCGACACCCGCCGCGCCCTGGTGGCGCGCAAGACCTCGCTGCGGCGCGGCCTGGGGTTCCTGACGGGGTCGATCGCTTACGCCGCCCTGAAGCGATCCTTCAACTCCCCGTTGCAGTACGGGCCCGGCAACGGCTACATCGAGTGGGTCGCCACCGCCGAACGGGCGCGGGGGCGGGGCGTCTCGACGGCGCTGTTCCACCACGTGATGGACCGGGCCGGCTACGGCAGCCTCACGCTCGAAGTGCTCGACTTCAACGAGAACGCGTTCCGCCTCTACCGGAAGCTGGGCTTCGTGGAGTACGACCGCAAGCCCGCCCGCGGCATGGAGAAGCAGATGTTCAAGGAGCGCATCCTCATGCGATGGGACAAGAGCGGTCCGCGCCCGGCCGGCGGCCGGTCCTGAGGCGCGAGGGCGGCCCCGCAATACGGTTGCGCGCGCTCCCGGCGGCGGGTGTAATCGCCGCATGGTCGATTACCGGCGGGCGCACACCGCCGCATGGGCGGAGTACTTCGCGCGTCGCGGCCACCCCGCGGCGCGGCCGCTGGCGAGCGGCGTCGAAGGCGCCGTCTACCGGCTCGAGGAGGGCACGGTCGCCAAGGTGTGGCACTGCAGACCGCCGGCCGACTTCGCGCTCATGCGCCGGGTCTACGAGGACATCGCGCGGTGCCGCCCGCCCTTCGGCACGCCCCAGGTGCTGCGGTCGGAGGAGGTCGAGGGCGTCCTGGTCACCTACGAGCGCGAACTGCCGGGGGCGCCGCTCGCACCGGACTCCGCGGCCCGGCCCCCGGCCCGCGGAGTGGACGCCGCCACGGCCGGCGCGCTCCTGGCCGTCCTGCGCGGCCTGGCCGCGGTCCCCGGCACGGCGGCCATGCGGCGGTTGACCGTCCAAGGGGACGACCGTCCGCTCTGGGAGGGCCATACCCGCTTCCCCGACGCCCTCGCCGCCCTCGTCGAACGCGCCTCCCGCCGCCACTGGGATCTGCTCGCCGCCCACGTCCCGGGCCTCGCCGAGAAGACCGCGCGGGTCGTCCGGGAGCTGCGGGCGCTGCCGGACGCCGCCGACGCCGTCGTCCACGGGGATCTGGTGCCGCCCAACATCCATGTGGACGAGACCGGGCGGGTCGTCGCCGTCCTCGACTTCGGGTTCTTCACCACCGCGGGCGACCCGGCCTTCGAGGCCGCCGTCGCCGCCGCCGTCTGGGACATGTACGGGCCCCACGCCCGCGAGCACACCGAGATCCTCACCAGGCTCTTCGCCGCCGAGCTGGGCCACTCCCCCGCCACGCTGGCGCTCTACCAGGCCGCCTACGCCCTGACGACGTACGACCTGTTCGCCGCCGACGGCGCCGACGGGCACTTCCGCTGGTGCGCCGCCCTGCTCCGCCGCATGCCGCGCTGAGTGGGCCGGAGCCTCCCGGGCGGCGGTGTCGCACCCGTTCTCTAATCTTGCGCACGTGCATCAGACGAACGCCCTCCCGGAGGCGAGCGGCCTCCCCGCGCCGCAGGAGCGCCCCGTTCCCGAAGCCGCCGAAGCGGACCTCCCCGAACTGCTCGTACGCCCGCCGTGGAGCGGCAAGCGACCCGCTCAGGCCGGGGCCGCGGACGCGCCGCCCGCCCGGATTCGCAAGCCCGGAAAGTGGTTCGACCCGGCCCGGCTCCCGCAGGTCCTGCTGCGCGGCGGCGCCGCGGCGCTGCCGGAGTCCTCGCTGCGGCACGTCGCCGTGGTCATGGGCATCGCGGTCGGCAGGGCCGACGACGAGCGCCTCGCCGTGGTCGCCGAGACCTGCGACCGCGACTCGCTGCGCGAGTTCTCCTGGGCCCTGTTCGAGCAGTGGAACGACCGCGGCGCGCCCGCGGCCGACGCGTGGGTCCTGTCCGCCCTCGCCCACTTCGGCGACGACGCGACCGTCGACCGCCTCACGCCGCTGATCAAGGCGTGGCCGGGCCAGAGCCGGCACCACCGCGCGGTCGCGGGCCTGAGCGTCCTCGGCGGCATCGGCTCCGAGGCGGCGCTGCGCGCGATACAGCACGTCTCCCAGCGCGCCAAGTACAAGGGCATCAAGGCCGAGGCGGAACGCCAGATACAGGCCATCGCGAACCGGATCGGGCTCACCGGCGAGCAGCTGGCCGACCGGCTCCTGCCCGACTACGGGCTGGGCGAGGACGGCGCGCTCGTGCTCGACTACGGGCCGCGGCGCTTCCGCGTGGTCTTCGACGAGCAGTTGCGGCCCTCGGTCACCGACGAGTCGGGCAAGCCGCGCAAGACCCTGCCCAAGCCCGGGGCCAAGGACGACCCCGAACTGGCGGGCGCCGCCTACCGGCGGTTCGCGGCGCTGAAGAAGGAGCTGCGCACCGTCGCCGCCGACCAGGTGCGGCGTCTCGAGGCCGCCCTGGTCGGCGCCCGCACCTGGGGCCGCGACGAGTTCGAGCGCCACCTCTCGGGGCATCCGCTCATGCGGCACCTGGTGCGGCGCATGGTCTGGCTCGCCGAGAGCGGCGGGACGCGGTTCGGGTTCCGCATCGCCGAGGACGGCACCTACGGCGACGCCGCGGACGAGGCGGTCGCCCTGCCCGGCGACGCCGTGATCCGCCTGGCGCACCCGGTCGACATGACGGCCGAGGAGCTGGCCTCGTGGTCGCAGATCCTCGCCGACTACGAGATCCTGCAACCGTTCGAGCAGCTGCACCGCCCGGTCATGGCCTTCACCGAGGAGGAGCTGGAGACCGGCCGGCTGCGCCGCTTCGAGGACGCGGTGGTGCCCGCCGGGAGCATCCTCGGGCTCACCGGCCGCGGCTGGGTCCGGGGCCGCCCGCAGGACAACGGCACCGAGTTCGGCTTCCACTTCCCCCTGCCGAGCGGCGGGTACGTGGCCGTCGGCCTGGCCCCGGGCCTCCAGATCGGCTGGGGCGCCGACGTCGAGGACCAGCGCCTGAAGGCGGTGTTCCTGACCGACCGGCTCGACCACTACTACTATCCCCGCGAGGGCGGCCTCTCCGCTGCCGTCGATCCGGTGACGGCCGCCGAAGTGCTCGGCGCGCTCGACCGGCTCACTGCGAAGGAGTAGCCCGCGCCCGGCCGGGCGCGGGCGGGCCTCATGCCGCGCCGAGCAGCGCGGCGGCGGGCGCGGCGAGCGACCGGGGCAGCCGGTGCAGCGGCGCGGGGCCGGGCGCGTCCGTCCACTCCCCCGGCGCCGGCCCCGGCTGCACGAACCGGACGCGCAGGGCCGCCAGGAGGTCCTGCTCGTCCAGGCCCTCCACGGTCAGGCTCATGCGGAAGTCCGGTTCGGCGCAGGAGAAGGTGAGGACGTCCCGCGCCGCGAGGGTGTCGACGTGCCGCAGCGGGGTCGACAGGCCCCAGCCGGTGCGCTTCACCACGGCCTCCTTGCGGGTCCACAGTGCGCTCAGGTCGTCCGATCGCAGGAGCCGGTCCCGCAGGACGCGCTCGCTCGGCGCGGCCATGCGCTCGAACAGCCCCTCGTCGTAGGGCACGCGGGACTGGACGTCGACGCCGACCGGTGCCGGGGCCGTGGCGCACACGCAGACCCAGGCGTCGTGCGACCAGTTGAAGTGCCGGGCGCGCGGCGGCGCGAAGGCGGGCTTGCCGCGCCTGCCGAGGACGATCTCCGGCATCGGGCCCCCGCCGCCGGTCCGCCACAGGTGTTGCAGCAGCGAGAACGAGACCACGGACGCGTACCGGTCCTTCAAGCGGTGGTAGCGGTCGCCCTTGCGGCGCCGTTCGGCCGGCACGCGGGCCCGCAGCAGCCGGAACGTCGCCTCGTCCAGCAGGTCCGAGCGGGCTATCGCGAGTTCGATCATGGGCGCACGCCGTCGATCACGAGGCTGACGTTGTGGCCGCCGAAGCCCAGCGCCAGCGAGACCGCGCGCGTGATCGGCGCGGTCCTGGCCTCGCCGCGCACGACGTCGATCGCGAACTCGTCGTCGATCTCGGCCGTTCCGGCGGTCGGGGGGACGGCCCCGCGGCGGAGCGCCAGCACCGAGGCGATCGCCTCGACGGCCCCGGCGGCGCCGAACAGGTGCCCGGTCATGGACTTCGTCGACGAGACCAGGGCGCTCTCGCCGAAGGCGCGGCCGATCGCGGCCCCTTCGACCTGGTCGCTCTTGACGGTGCCGGTCCCGTGCGCGTTGACGTGGACCGGTCCCTCCCGCTCCCCCGCCTCGGCGAGCGCGTCGGCGATCGCGCGGTCGATGGCCGCACCGTCCTCGGCCGGCGCGGTGATGTGCGAGGCGTCGTTGGTGACACCGTAGCCGGAGACCTCGGCGTAGATCTCGGCGCCGCGCGCTCTGGCGTGCGATTCGCGCTCCAGGACGAGCGCGCCCGCGCCCTCGCCCATCACGAAGCCGCCCCGCTCCTTGTCGAAGGGGAGGCTGGCGCGGTCGGGGTCGGTCGCGGTGGTCAGCGCGCGGAGGTTCTGGAAGCCCGCGAGCACCAGTTTCTGCGTGACCGCCTCGGCGCCGCCGCAGATGACGGCGTCGGCGTATCCGTGGCGGATCGTCCGCACCGCCTCGCCCACGGCGATCGAGCTGGTGGCGCACGCGGCCGAGTGGGAGGCCGAGGGGCCCCGGGCGCCGGCCTCGATCGCGATGACGCCGCCGAGCATGTTGGGTATCCACTTGGGGATGAGCACTGGGGAGACGCGGCGCGGCCCCTGCTCCCGCATGGTCTCCAGCGCGTCGAGGGCGGTCGCGACGCCGCCGAGGCCGCTGCTCATGAACACGCCGAGCCGGTACGGGTCGACCGCGCCGACGATCTTCGCGGCGTCGAGGGCCTCGCGGGCGGCGACCAGCCCGAACCGGCTGTAGGGGTCCAGGCGGCGCAGTTCCCGGGCGGGGAAGTGCGCCGCGGCGTCGAAGTCCTTGACCGGCGCGCACAGGCTCACGGACACGTCGGAGGTGTCGAAGTGGTCGATCGGCGCGATGCCGTGGCGGCCCGCGAACAGGTTCGACTCGAATGCGGCGACGTCGTTGCCGATCGGGCCGACGGTGCCCATGCCGGTGATGACGACCTTTTCCATACTGCTCCATCCCTTCTTCGAGGACTGCCTTCGGGGGCCGCGGCGGGCCGGCGGCGGTCGCCGCCGGCCCCGCGGTGCTATTCGGCGGCCTCCAGCACGCATTCGTAGAGGTCGTGCACGCTGGCGATGGACTCGTCGATCTCGATGCCCTGCCGTCCGGTGGCGTCTTCGACCTTCATGACGAACTCGAAGACGCCGACCGAGTCCACGCCGAGGGCGGCCAGGTCGTCGGTCATCGCGAGCTCGTCGGCGCTCTTGGTGGTGAACTCCGCCAGGGCGGTCTTGAACTGCGTCTCGTTCACGGTCGTGCCTCTCTGCTCAGAATCCCTGTTCGCGGAGCCAGGCGAGGAGGTCGTCCTCGCGCTGCCGGGCCTGCTCGGCGTTCCACTTCCCCAGCTCGTAGGAGTCGACCAGGAGGCCGTCGCGGAGGTAGATGACGCGGTCGGCGCGGGCGGCGCAGGCGGGGTCGTGCGTGACCATGACGATGGTCGCGCCGTCGCCGTGCACGTCCGTGAGCGCGTCCATGACCTCGACCGACATGCTGCTGTTGAGCGCGCCGGTCGGTTCGTCGGCGAACAGGACGGACGGTTCGCCCGCCAGGGCCCGGCAGATGGAGGCGCGCTGGAGCTGGCCGCCGGAGACCTGGGTGATGCCGTGGTCGGCCACGTGCGCGATCCCGAACCGCTCCAGGAGGGCGTCGACGCGGGCGCGGGCGGCGTCCTTCGCCTTGGGGGCGGCCTTGAACGCGGGCAGGAGGATGTTGTCGCGGATGTTGAGGTTGCTCAGGAAGTACGCCTGCTGGAAGACGAACCCCATCTTCGTGAGGCGGACGCGGCTCGCCTCCTTGTCGCCCAGCGAGGTCAGGTCGCGCCCCTCCAGGGTGACCGTGCCGCCGGTGGGGCGGTCCATGCCGCTGATGCTGTAGAGCAGTGTGGACTTGCCCGATCCGGAGGCGCCCATCACGACGAGGAACTCGCCTTTCGCGACGGTGAGGTCGATGCCGTTGAGCACCTGTGTGGGCGGGATCGTGGAGTGGTAGGTCTTGGCCAGGTCCCGGGATTCGAGGATGGCCTGCGGTGCATCTGTCATGAGTGTTCCTATCATCCTTTGAGCCACGAGCTCTTGTCGGCGCCGCGGAGCCCGGCCGTGAGCGCCACCGCGCCGAGGCAGCCGGCGGCGATGAGGATCAGCGGGTAGGCGACGTAGACCAGCGGTACGTTGGGAATGAATTCCAGCTCGGCGATCCCCAGGCCCGCCAGCGCGATGAAGGCGCCGACCACCTTCTCGCCGACGGTCGCGGCGAAGGCGAGGCCGAGCAGGGTTCCGGCGGCCACCGCGACGGCGGTCTTGGCACGCACCTGGGCGATGATCTCGCCGGTCGAGAAGCCGATCGCGGACAGCGTCCCCATCTTCCGGCGTTCGCTCGTCAGGCGGAGCTTGAGGAACAGGCTGGTGATGAGGACGGCGACGCCCACCCCGAAGACCAGGGAGAGGACGGCGGCGCTGCGGAAGGCGTCGGTGACGTACGAGAGGGTCTGCTCGACGTAGTCGCGCATGGGGATGACCGCGGCGGCCTCGTACCGCTCGCCGTAGTCGGCGGCGACGGCCGCGGGGTCGGCGCCGTCGACGGTGTCGGCGTAGATCACGTAGCCGGCGGCGCCCTCGGTGATCTCGCCTTCCATCTTGGCGGTGTGGCCGCCGTTGGTGACGTCCTGGTAGACGCCGCTGACGGTGTAGGTCCGGGTCTGGTCGCCGTCGCGGACGCTCAGCTCGTCGCCGGCGGCGACCTGGTACTTGTCGGCGTTGAGCACCGACAGGGCGATCTCGCCGGCGCCGGGCGCTCCGCCTTCGGTGTACTCGACGGTGTCGCCGGTGTAGTCGCCCACTTCGACGCGCAGGACCTCGGGGCCCTCTTCGCCGTCGATCCCGTAGAGCATGTTCGCGAAGACGCGCACGTCGGTCAGGCGGTCGTCCTCGCGCATGTCGGCCAGGACGGCCTCGCGGAGGTCGTCGACGCCTTCGGAGAACTGGAGGTCGGCGCGCACGTCGCTCTCGGGCGCCCCCATGTAGGTGACGAAGCGGGGGCTCTCGAAGGTGCTGAGCAGGTTCATCGGCAGGGTGACCAGGACGGTGGCGATGAAGAAGACCGTGGGGATCAGGACCCAGTGCCTGGCGTCGGCTCTGAGGTCCAGCAGCGCCAGGCGCCGGTTGAGGTGCTCGCCGCGGTAGGAGGCGAACCCGGAGCGCCGGGCCCGCTTGGCCTCGCGCTTGGCGCGGCGGGCGGTCTGCCGGTCGTTGAGGGTGCTGCCGTGGACGAGCGCGTTGACGACCTGGATGCGCTTGACGGCGCCGAGGACCCGGCGGCAGATGGCGATGACCAGGAGGTAGACGAACGCGAGCGCGAGGAGCGGGGCCAGGAAGGAGGCGAGGCCCAGCGGCGCCTCGGCGTAGTTCGCCTGGACGTTGCGGGTGAGCAGGCTCGTCGCCCCGATGGCGAGGGCGCCGCCGACGAGGCAGGCCAGGAGGGTCATGACGCTGTACTTGCCGAGGTAGAGGCCCGATATCGACCTGCTGGGCAGGCCGATGGCCTTCATCGCGCCGATCTCGCGGACCTGTTCTTGGAGGGTGCCGCGGATGACGAAGCGGGCGTTGAGCAGTGCGATGACGATGAGCAGGATGCTCACGAACATCAGGGCCACGGCGACCAGGCCGTCGCTGAAGGCGTTGATGATGCGGATCTGCTGGTAGGTGACGGCCGGGCCGTTCTTGGGCAGCGCCTCGTCGGATTCGTAGGCGCGCTGGAGGTCGGCGGTGGCCGCGGTGTCGGCCAGGAGGTATTCGACGATGATCTCCGGGGCGCCGCCGCCGGCGGCCTCCAGGGCCGCGAAGTCCTCTTCGGCGATGAGGAAGCGCGTGGCCGAGGACAGCGAGGAGGCCATCTGGGAGTCGCGCACGAAGCCCTCGACGGTGAGGGCGTGGACGCCCGCGTCGGTGCCGATCTGGAGTTCGTCGCCGATCGCCAGGTCGAATTCCTGCTGGTAGGCGACGGGGACGTAGACCTCGCCGGGGGCGGGGTGCGGGATCGCGCCCTCCTGGTCGATCAGGAAGTCGAACTCCCGGTTCTGGGTCACGAAGAGGTTGTCGATGAGGCTGTCGGCCAGGTCGCCCGTTTCGCCGGTGCCGGGCCGCTCCCAGGCGAGGGCGGCGCTGTCGTAGCCGAGCATCTCCTCGATGAGCCAGTGCTCGATCTCGGGGTGCTCGGCGGCGAAGCGGTCGAGTTCCCCGGGGTCGTAGTCCCCTTTGTGCATCTGGAGGAAGTCGGGAGGCTGGGCCTGTTCGAAGAGCTGGTCGACCGCGCCGAACATTCGCTCCATCACCATGGCGCCGGTCGCCATGAGGAAGGCGCTGAGGATCAGTACCGTGAACAGCGCGGCGTTGACGCCTTTGTTCCCGGCCAGATCGTTGTAGGCGTATCGAAGGTACGGTGAGTCCCTTTTGCTCATGAAAGACTCCAAATTCCCGGTATCTGCAAGGACATCCACGTCAAGACGGCGTGGTAGACGACGTCCAGGATGATGTTACTGATCTCGATCCGATCGGTCTTACCCTGTTCTTTCCGTTTCCGCATTACCTCCTGCGTGTGAGTCCAGAGGCCGCTGAGGCCGTAGATGTACAGGGTCACGAGTGTGCCGACCCAGAAGTTCCCGGTGAACCAGATCGACAGGACGCCCATGACACCTAGTCCGAGCTGGGCGAACCCGTACTTGACCTGGAACGGGCTGGTGGCCCATCCGAGTTTCTCGGCCGTCTGCTTCGGATAGAGGACGTTGATGATGAATCCGATGACGGCGATGATGCCGTGGGTCACCGCGAATTGGTGCAGCAGGAGCGTCTCCATGACGCCCTCGTAATCGGCGGAGAAGCCTTGGAAGGCGAGTTGGACAATGGCGGTGACGATGCCTATGGCTATTATCAGTACAATCCACATTTCACTACCTCTTCATTTCCGTGGTCTGCCGCGACATGGCGCCCTCCATCTCCCGGATGCTCTTCATCCGGGGCAGTGCGACGGCGGTGCCGACCAGGATCGCGCCGACGATGACGAACATCAGCCCGATGCCGCGCGACTCGCCCACGCCGATCACGCTCCCGAGGCTGTCGGCCAGGGCGCCGCCGCCGGTCAGCAGCGGGTTGAACACGGAGTCGGCCAGGACTCCGGAGACGGCGTAGGCCACGATGTAGCCCAATTGCGAGATGAGGCCCACCAGCCCCCACACCTTGCCCTGCGTCTCATTGGGAATGGCGGTGCGGACCATCACCTCGATGCTGGTGTTCAGGGGCGGGAGCGTCATGAAGAAGACGAAGGCGAGCGCCCCGATGAGGAGGACGTTCACCGTCACGCCCATCAATGCGACGACGACGCCGCCGACGGCCAGACCGGTCGCCATGTAGGCGCGGTGGCGCCCGCCCATGTTGAATATCCCGATGGCGAGACTGGCGACGACCATCCCGACCGCCGCGACGGAGCGGACGACGCCCAGAACCTCCTCACTGGACAGATCGAGCAGCATCGGCGTCAGGAGCGTCTGGAGGAAGCCCATGCAGAAGGTCACGAGGGTCACCAGCAGCATCAGCACGGTGATCCCCCGGTGCCCGGCCAGGAAGGCGACCCCCGAGCGCAGGTCGGCCCAGAAGCCGCGGTCGGCGGTCCGCGTCACCGCCTTGACCGTCCGCCACACCGCGGCCATGCACAGGGTCGTCACCGCCATCGTGGCGATGTCGATCAGGAGGATCACCTCGATCCCGAACCAGGCCATGAGGAGGCCCGCGAGCGCGGGCGAGACCAGGTACTGGGAGGCCGAGGCGAACTGCACCAGTCCGCCGGCCCGCGCGTACTGCCGCGGCGTCAGCAGGTCGGTGACCGTGGCGCGGTAGGCGGGGTCCATGACCGAGGTGAAGACCGAGCTGAAGGCGACGCAGACGCAGACGACGACCACGCCGTCGAATCCGCCCCGGAACGCCAGCAGCAGCGCCACGAGGCCGATCGCCGACATGGCGTCGCCCGCGATCATCAGCAGGCGCCGGTCGAAGCGGTCGGCGAGGACGCCTCCCAGCGGGGCGAGCAGCACCCCCGGCAGGAAGGCGGCCATCGTGACCGCCGCGACCGACGCGCTGAGCCCGGTCTGCTGGTAGACGTGCACGGACAGGCCGAAGGCGGTCAGCCCGTTGCCGATCCGCGCGACCAGCTGCGCGGCCCAGATGATCATGAAGCTCCGCATGCCCCGCGCGACGTCCTCCGCGGACCGCTCGTCCTCGGCGGGGCGCTCGGCGGCGGCGAGGCTCATGACAGGCTCCCGGCGGGCGCGTTCAGGCCGCTCAGGATCGCGTCGACCGGTTCGACCGCGTCCAGCACGTACATGTGCCCCTGCTCGCGGAGGACGTGGGTGCGGATCGGGCGGGCGATGTAGTCCTGCCACGCCTCCGGGGTGCCCGGGGGCGTGTGCGGGTCGCGCCCGCCGAGGATGAGGCTGGTGCGGACGTCGAGCCGGACCGCGTCGGCCCGCTTGGCGTCCTCCAGGACGCGGTAGTCGGCGCGGAAGGCCGGCAGGAACAGGTCGATGAGCGACCGGTCCTTCGCGACCTCCTCCGAGAGCGCCCCGAACGAGCCCAGGTGCCGCAGCAGGTCCCGTTCGGGGAGCGTCGCGCATCCGTCCACCGGAACCTCGCGCGGCGCGGCGGACGCCGAGATCACCAGGTCCGTCGGCCGCCGCCCTTCGAAGGACGGGTCGGCGGCCATCGCCAGCAGCACGCGGTAGGCGATCACGCCGCCCATGCTGTGCCCGAAGCACACCGCGTCGGGCCGCAGGACCTCACGCAGATGCGCCAGGTAGCAGTCGACGAGCCCGGCGACCCGGTGCAGCGGCGGCCGGTTCGAGGGCCCGTGCCCGGGAGGGTTGACCGTCCAGACGTCCCAGTCGCCGCTCAGGTGCGTGACCAGTCGGTTGAAGGACGCGCCGAACCCTCCCAGGAACGGGAACATGACGATCTGGCGGCCCGTCCGGGAGGGACGGAGGTTCCAGAGGACGGAGGAGCTCAACCGGCCATCTCCTTCCGGTCGGCCTCGGCCGGGGCGGACTCGGCCCCGCGCTCGGAGGCCTCCTTGCTCTTGTCGCCGACGCCGGGGAGCACCGCGCCCATGCGGACGGTGTACTCGCGCTCCAGGTACTCGGGGAAGGTGAAGCGGGGGGCGAGCCGGCCGTCGGCGGCCTCGCGCTTGAGCACGATGTAGAGCACCGCGACCAGGACGGTGAAGAGGCCCAGCTGCACGAACTGCGTCGTGGCGGCGAAGTAGTACAGCTCCATGGCGCTGCCGGAGGCCGAGACCCAGAACGGGATCAGGAAGAACAGGACGTTGCCCTTCATGCGGCTCATCAGCATGCTCATGCCGGTGCACAGGACGCACAGCTGCGCGGCGTACAGCGGCCAGGCGATGGCCAGCTCGAAGGAGGCCAGGACGTTGCCGGGGGCGACGAAGATCGCCAGGCTCATGCCGGTCGCGATGCCCGCGGTGAGGTGGTTCCTGGTGAGGCGGTGCATCATCGGCAGGACGAAGCCGAACCAGCCGATCCCGATCGCGACCATCCCGACCTCCATGTAGAACAGTTCGAGGAAGGTCAGGAGCATCTCCAGGGGCGTCTCGGGCTCGGGCGGGACGTCGATGCCGAACAGGATGCACAGGTACCGGATGGCGAAGATGTACCCGAGCATCAGCGCGGCCAGGACCGGGAGCCACAGCAGGTCCTTCTTGCGCGGCACGAGGGTGCGCAGGAAGTTCGCGATGCCCCGGCCGCCGTCGTAGCGGTGGAGGATGACGAAGGCGGCGATCGCCGGGCTGTGCAGGATGATGACGACCAGGGGGTTGCGCAGGGTCAGCTCGCCCAGGGCGCCCACGGCGAAATCGTAGTTCGCCAGGTAGAACAGGGTCAGCGCCCAGACCGAGCCGATGGTCGCGGCGAAGAAGCCGACGAGGTGCTTGGTGTAGGGCCGGGCCGCGCGCCCGGTGGCGGGTTGGTTCACAGACATGGTTCTCCGCGTTCTCGTCTCAGGATCCGTAGATCTCGTCGATGGACTGCTTGGCGTCGCCGAGCGCGAGGCGCGCGCGGCTCTGGAAGTACTCGAGGTCGTCATCGGACAGTTGGGCGTTGGGGTAGATGCGGGAGATGCTCGAGATGAGCACGCCGTGCCGCTGGAACGCGGTGGCGACGATGATGTCCTTGCTCATCAGCTCGAAGTCGTACTGGCCGGGGTGCTCCAGCGGCGTCTCGCGGCAGTGGTAGGAGGCCGCCCCGGCCGGCCCCTGGACGATGAGCGGCAGGCCCGCGGCGCGGGCCTCCTCGACGAGGATCGTCTGGAGGCGCTCGGCGCGGCGGTGCATCGCGCGCAGGACGGCCCCCTCGTCGCGGGAGAGGATCTCGAAGGTGGCCTTGACCGCGGCCGAGCCCAGGGGGTAGCCGTTGTAGGTCCCGGCGTGGATGACCTTCTTGCTCTCCAGCAGCTCCATGAACTCGCGTTTGCCGGCCAGCGCCGAGACCGGCACGCCCCCGCCGCTGATGGCCTTGCCGAAGGTGGACAGGTCCGGGGTGACGCCCAGGGCCTTCTGGGCGCCGCCCAGGCCCATGCGCACGCCGGTGATCATCTCGTCGAAGATCAGGACCACGCCGTACTCGGTGCACAGGGAGCGCATCCGCTCCAGGTAGCCGGGCGCGGGGTCGATCGAGCCGCCGTTGACGCAGACCGGTTCGGTGACCACGCAGGCGAGGGTCTCGCCGTGCTCGCGGAAGAAGTCCTCGAGCAGTTCGGCGTCGTTCCACGGCAGCATGTACGACTGCTCGGCCATGACGCCCGCGGCGCGCCCCGCGGTGCCCTTGTAGTCGCCCTTGAAGTCGGTGGGGACGGGGCGGCCGGGGTCGGTGACGCGCCCGCCCATGATGTTGTCGGCGTTGCCGTGGTAGTGGTTCTCGAACCGCAGGAAGCGGTTGCGCCCGGTGTGGGCGCGGGCCAGGCGCAGCGCCGTCTGGAGGATCTCCGTGCCGGACAGGCCGAAGCGGACCATCTCGGCGGAGGGGATGTGCGCGTTCATCAGTTCGAGCGCGTCGGCGTCGAAGTCGCAGTGGCTGACGCACAGGACGCGCCGCATGGCGTCCTCCAGGGCCTTGGTGTACTCCTCGTCGGCGTGCCCGAGGATCATCGCCCCGAAGCGGGCGTAGAGGTCGAGGTACTCGTTGCCGTCCATGTCGAACAGGCGGCTGCGCTCGCCGCCGGTGAAGTGGAGGGGGACCTCCTCCCAGGGCATGTTGAAGTTGTAGTGGACGCCGCCGGGGAGGAGGCGTTTCACTCTGCGGTGGTATCGGCGGTTCGCGGACTCCGTCGTCGGGGTCACGGTGTGGCCTTTCTGTTCGGGGGTGGGCCGCCCCGCGCGGTCGGCGCGGGGCGGCGGAGCGGTCGCGTCCGTCAGTCGGCCTCTTCGGCGAGGTAGGCGCTGATGTCCTCGACGGTCTTGAACTCGAAGAGCGCCACCGGGTTGATGTCGATGTCGAGTTCCTTGCGCAGGCGGTTGATGATCTTGAGCGCCTGGATGGAGGAGACGCCGAGCTTCATGAAGCTGGTGTCCTCGTCGATCTCGCCCGGCGCGATCGAGAGCTCGGCGGCGATCTCCTTGGTGAGCACCACCTTGATGTGTTCCTGGTCCACGGGGGTTCCTTTCAGGGTTCGAGCCAGTGCGGCTTGCGGGAGAACGGGTAGGAGGCGAGGGTGAGGACGGTGCCGGTGTCGTCGGGGAAGAAGCGGCTCCAGTCGACGGGGCAGCCGCCCACGAACAGCTCGGCGGCGATCTCCAGGTCGGTCAGGACCGGGTCGAGGACGAGGGTCGGCTCGTGCTCGGTCTTGCCGACGGCGACCGCGAGTTCGGCGAGGCCCGGTGCGGTCTCGGCGGTGCGGACCCGGGCGGCCAGCGCCTCGCCGAAGAACGCCTCGCGTTCGAGCGTGGCGGGGGTGGGCCGCAGCAGGACGCGCTTGACCGGCCGCGGCACGCGGCGGGTGGTGATCTGGGACAGGACGCCGGTGGCGGCGTCGAAGCGGGCGCTGGCGCGCCACTCGTAGGCGGGGCGGTACCGGGCGAGGGTCATGGCGAGGTTGTACGGGTCGCACTCGCCCCTGGCGAGGTGGCGCGAGACGTCTTCGAGCATGCGGCGCAGGGCCGGCTCGGTCTTGGCCGAGAGGCACAGCAGGGGCGCGGGCAGCTCGGCGCCGGTGCGCTCGGCCTCGCCCTCTTCGATCACGAAGTGGACGTTGGTGCCGCCCAGGCCGAGGGAGGTGATGGCGCCGACGCGCGGCCGGTCGCCGACGCGGTCCCAGTCCCGGGGCTCGGTGACCACCGAGAAGGGGGTGTCCTCGAGCTGGAGGAGCGGGTTGGGCTTCTCCAGGTGCAGGTTCGGGGCCATCCGGCCGTGGCGCATGCTCAGCAGGAGTTTCGCGAGTCCGGCGCCGCCCGCGGCGCTGAGCAGGTGGCCGAGGTTGGTCTTGACCGAGCCGATGCCGACCTCGGCGCCGCCGAAGTCCTCCTTCCGGTAGACCTTCGCGAGCGCGTTGAGCTCGATGGGGTCGCCGATCCTGGTGCCGGTGCCGTGCGCTTCGACGTAGCCGATGCGGGTGTGGTCGATGCCCTGGGCGTAGCAGTCGCGGATGACGTTGGCCTGCCCGCGGGGGTTGGGCGCCATGATGTTGAGCGAGGAGCCGTCGTTGTTGATGGCGTAGCCCTGGAGGCGCCCGTAGATCTTGCGGTTGCCGCGCCTGGCGACGTCCTCGCGTTCGAGCACGCACACGATCGCGCCCTCGCCCAGGAGCGTCCCGTCGGCGTCCTCGTCGAAGACGCGGGTGTGCGGGTGGGCGGTGGTGATGCCGCCGCAGTTGCACAGCTCGGCGGTGTAGTGGCCGCTGTGGAGGTTGACGCCGCCGACGACGGCGCCGTCGCAGCCCTGGTGCCGGATGGAGTCGGCGGCCTGGACGAGCGCGGTGAGGAACGACGAGCAGGCGGTGTCGACGGCCATGACGGGGCCGGTGAGGTTGTACTGGTGGGAGACGCGCGCCGGGAGGGCGTGCGGGTGGAGGTTCATGAGGGTGCGGGGGTGGACGCCGGCGGTGCCGTGCTCGTCCATGTGGCGCGACACCAGCGGGTAGTAGGGGTTGGTCGACATCGCCATGTAGACCGAGTAGCGGCGCTCGGCGGTCCGCTTGGACTCCAGGAGCCCGGCGTCGCAGACCGCGTCGTAGGCCAGTTCCATGACCATGCGGTGCTGCGGGTCCATGAACTTCGCCTCGTCGTCGTCGATGCCGAAGAACTCGGCGTCGAACATCTCGATGTCCTCGACCTCGCCGATGACGTCGTTCCAGTCGGGCTTGGCGGCGAGGGCGCGGCGGCGGGCGCTGACGGGCCGGGTGCGGTCCTCGCCTTCGATGAGGAGCTTCCAGAACTGGTCCTGGTCGTCGGCGCCGGGCAGCCTGAGGGCGAGCCCTGTGATCACGATGGACGGTTCGGTCATCAGATCTCCTTCGTGGACGGCCCGGCCTGCGGGCCGGGGCGGGCCGAGGCCCACTCCAGGTGCAGCGCGTCGTCGTCGTGCCAGATGTTGAGGTGGACGGCGGCCGGGGTCGGCCCGTGCGGGCCGCTCTCGGGGACCTCGGCGGGGTCGAGGTGGCCTTGGAAGTTGACCAGCGCGAGGTCGAGCGCGCCGCCGTCGTTGCGGTAGGCGGCGCGCAGCTCGGGCGGCGGGCCGTCGGCCCCGGCGGGGCGGGACAGGGAGTGCGCGTAGTGGAGGCCCTGGCGGCGGGCGCTCTCGAAGCGCAGGGAGGCCGCCTCCTGGTCGCCGTCGCCGCGCAGGAGGACCGGGACGACGTCGAGGAACTCGCCGACGCAGTCGGTGTAGTCCTCGCCGCGCCAGCGGCGGCAGTCGGCGACGAGGCCGACGGCGACGGTCTCGCCGCCGCTGTGCGGGGCGAGCGCCGTGTGCGCGGCCTGGAGGGCGAGTTCGAGCGGGTTGCGGCCGTCGAGCGGGAGGCTCAGGCGCTCGGTCGGGGCCTCGATGCGGGCGGCGGCCCCGGTGAGGGCGTGGTTCGCCTCCAGCCAGGCCCCGTAGTCGAAGGACGCCAGTTCGGACTCCCATTCGTGCCAGGACTCGACGGCGGTGAGGAACCGGCTGTAGGGCTGGGCCTCCTTGAGGGTCTCGCCGCGCAGCAGGGCCGCGATCTCGCCGCGGAGGATGCCGGCGCTGAAGCCGTCGAAGACGCCGTGGTGGAAGGCCCACACCAGGGTCGCGGTCCGGTCGCCGGTGCGGACGATGACGCACCGCCACGGCAGGCCGTCGCCGAAGGGGGCCTGTCCGAGGTCGCGGGCGAGCGCGTCGGTGAACTCGCGCCGCGCCGCCTCGCCGAGCCGCCGGAGGTCGGCGACGGGCACGAGCGCCGCCAGGGAACCGACGCGGCCGGGGTCGACGACGGCGAACCGGTCGCCGTCCACTCGGGAGCGCAGGGCCTCGTGCCGGGCGGCGAGGGCGGCGACCGCCTCGGCGAGGTCGTCGGGCGCGGCGTCGTCGACGGTGTGCATGAAGCCGCCGGACTCGGCGCCGCTGGAGCGGTGGAGGCGCGCCAGGGCGCCGGTCGCGAAGTCGTAGACCGGGGCCTCGTCGGCGAAGGACTCGGCGGTCCGGCGGGCGTCGGCGGCGGCCCACGCGGCCATCCGCCGCAGCCGCTCGGGTTCGACGGCGAGCGGTCCGCGTTCGCGCGGGGGCCGGGCGGCGGCCTGGGGGGAGCGCCCCAGCTCCTTCGAGAGCCCTTCGGCGGTGGGGTGGCGGTAGAGGTCGCCGACCTGGAGTTCCATGCCGGCCTCGCGGAGGCGCCGGACGACCGCGATCGCCTGGAGCGACTGGGCTCCGGCCTCGAAGAAGTCGTCGGTGGCCGCCAGGTCCGGGGCGGCCAGGACCGCCCGGAACGCGGCCAGGATCGCCTCGTCGGCGCCGCCCTGCGGCGGGGCGGGCGGTTCGGCGGGCCGGATCTGGGCCGCGAGCCTCCGGCGGTCGACCTTGCCGTGGGAGGTGATCGGGAGCGAGCGCATCCGGACGAGCCGGTGGGGCACCATGTAGTGCGGGAGCGTCGCCGCCAGCGCCCGGCGCGCGCCGGTCTCGTCGGGGGCGGCCTCGCCGGTGTAGAACGCGGTGAGCTGGCTGTCGTTGCGCTCGTCGGTGTGGATGACGACGGCGTCGGCGACGCCGGCGCAGCGCTGGAGCGCCAGTTCGATCTCGGCGAGCTCGATCCGGTACCCGGCGTGCTTGACCTGCCGGTCGCCGCGGTCGATGTAGACGATGCGGTCGGCCTCGTCCAGCACGACCCGGTCGCCGGTGCGGTACACGCGTTCGGGGAGGTCGCCGAGCGCGTCGGTGAACTTCTCGGCCGTCAGCTCGGGCCGCCGGTGGTAGCCGAGGGCCAGGCCCGGCCCGGCGACGCACAGTTCGCCGGGGACGCCGCGCGGGACGTCCGTGCCGTCGGGGTGGACGATGTAGAGTGACCGGTTCCGCGCTGCGCATCCGATCGGGATGCGGGCGCGGTCCGGTGCCTCGTCGAGCCGGTGGTGGGTCGTCACCACCGACACTTCGGTCGGGCCGTACAGGTTGTGGAGCCTGCCGGGGCCCAGGATCTGGAATGCCCGCTTCGCGGCCCAGGGCTGCATCGCCTCGCCGCCGACGTACAGGGCCGACATGCCGGCGATCGCGGCGGGGTTCTCCGCCATGAGCAGGTTGAACACCGCGGTGATGACCAGTCCCTTGTCGATCCGCTGTTCGCGGAGGAACTCGGTCAGCAGCGCCATGTCCATGTTGTGCTCGTGGCGGCCCATGACGAGGGTCGCTCCGGCGAGGAGCGAGCTGTAGAGGTCGAGGACCGAGCCGTCGAAGGTGTAGGCGGTGAGGTGGAGGATGCGCTCACCGGGCCGGTAGTCGGTGTAGCCGTTGTCGGCGCAGGTGCTGAGCGCGCCGCCGTGGGTGCACAGGGTGCCCTTGGGCCGCCCGGTCGTGCCCGAGGTGTAGATCATGACCAGCGGGCTGACGCCGGTGACGCCGGACGGCTTCCGGTACGGGCCGGTCAGGTCCTGTGGCCGGCGGGCGGCGACGCCCTCGGGCCAGGGGTGGGACCGCGGGTCCGAGGCCAGGACGAGGGCCGCGCCGCTGTCGTCGAGGGTGCCCGCGACGCGCTCGGCGGGGACGTCAGGGTTCAGGGGGATCTCGACGGCGCCGCATTTCATGAGCGCCAGGCGGGTGAAGACCTGCCAGGGGTCGCGGTCGAGCAGGCACAGGACGAAGTCGCCGGGGCCGACGCCCGCGGCCTGGAGGCCGCCGGCGAGGTCGTCGGTGAGGCGGTCGAGTTCGGCGTAGGTCCATTCGCGGCGCTCCCAGCGGAGCGCGGGGCGGTCGGCGTGGCGCTCGAACGCGGCCCGGGTCCGGTCGATGAGCGAGTCCTCGACCGCGGGGCCCTCGGCGGTGAGGACCGCCCGGCGGGTGCGGCGCTCCTCGGGGGTCTCCAGGGGGAGGGCGCGGACGACGGCGCCGGGGTCGGCGGTCATGGCGAGCAGGAGCCGGTCGAGCCGTTCGGCCATCCGGGCGACGGTGCGGCCGTCGAACAGCTCGGTGCGGTACTCGAAGTCGACCGCGAACCGGTCGGCGTGCTCGACGACGGTGACCGACAGCGCGTACTTGCTCTTGATGCGGCCGGGCGGCATCGCCGTGAGGCGCACGCCGTCGAGTTCGAGCTCCTCGGTCCCGGTGCGCACGTAGTTGAGGACGACGTCGAACAGGGGGTTCGCCTCGCCTTCGGGGCGGAGGCCGAGCGCGGCCAGCACCGACTCGAACGGCGCGCCCTGGTGGGCGAGGACGGTGAGGGCCGTGTCCTTGGCGGCCGCGACGGCCTCCCGGACGGTGCGCTCGGAGGCGTCGGCGACCTTGAGCGGCAGGGTGTTGACGAACATGCCGACGATGCGGTCGCTGCCGGGGACCGAGCGTCCGGACAGGGCCGTGCCGAGCACGAACTCCCGCTGTCCGCTGTAGAGGCCGAGCAGCCGCGTCAGGGCGGCGAGGAACACCGTGTAGGGCGTCGCTCCGCAGGCTCCGGCGAGGTCGGCGACGGCGCGGCGGTCGGCGGCGCAGACGATGCCGTGGCGCGCCCCGTCGTACGAGGCCGGTTCGGGCGGGGTCTTGTCGGCGGGCAGTTCGAGGCGCGGGGCGTCGTCTTCGAGCGCCGCGGTGAGGTGCGCGACGTCCTCCGCGGTCCGGCCGGACCGCTCGCGGGCGGCGAGGGCCCGGACGTAGTCGGCGTAGCGCACGGCGGGTTCGGGCGGCTCCTCCCCTCGCAGCTCGGCGGCGATGTCCTCGGCGAGGATCCCCAGGGACTGCTGGTCGCCGACGATGTGGTGCATGTCGATGAGCAGGTAGTGGAGGTCGTCGGCGACCGCCAGGACCTCGACCCGGATGAGCGGGGCGGCGGCGAGGTCGAAGGGCCGCGGTTCGGCGTCGAGCCGCGTCTGGGCCTCTTCGAGGGTGAGGTCGACGACCGAGACGACGTCGGGGGCCTCGGGGTGGAGGCGCTGGACCAGTTCGCCGCCGACGAGGTGGAAGGAGGTGCGGAGCTGGTCGTGGCGGGCGACGAGGCGGCCGAAGACGGAGCGGAGCCGTTCGACGTCGAGGGCGCCGGCGGCCTCGTAGGCGATCGCGAGGTTGTAGGCGGTGGTCTCGTGCTGGAGTTCGCAGGCGGCGTACATGCGCTGCTGGGCGGGCGAGGCCGGGGAGTCGTGGGGGCCGGGCGCGGCGGCGGCCGGTGCGGGCTCGGGCCGGTCGGCCGCGGCCCGCCGGGCGAGGAGGTCCCGGATCGCGGCGTAGGCGGGGTCGGCGAAGCAGTCGGCGACGGTGATCGCGATGCCGGTCCGGCCCTCGATCAGCGAGCACAGGCGCGCGCCGGAGAGCGAGTCCCCGCCGGACTGGAAGAAGTCGTCGCCGTCGGCCGGTTCGGCGCCGAGGACGTCGATCCAGGCGTCGCGGAGGGCCTCGGCGGGGTCCGCGGCGGCGGGCTCGGGCGGCGCGGGGGCGGCGCCGAGCTCGTCGAGCCGGACGTCGGCGGTGAAGGGTCGGCCGTCGAAGGCGTAGCCGGGGAGGGGGACGCGCCGTCCTTCGGCGCAGAACCGGCTCCGGTCGACGTCGCCGTGGCGGACCCAGCGGGAGGCGAGCAGCCGCTTGAGGAGCGCGGCGTCGAGCGGTCCGTCCACTATGCTCACGACGGGTTCGGCCGCCGCCGCGGGGGCCGCGCCGGTCTTGAGCGCGCGCACGGCCTCGGCGGGGCCGAGGTCGCCGCGCGCCGACGCCTTGGCGATGCGCAGCACGCGGTCGGCTCCGGCGCGGGCGCACAGGCCCTCGGGTCCGACGAGGCGCACGAGCGCGGCACTGAGGGTGTACCGGGCGAGGCGGTCGACCGCCGTGTCGGCGGCGGGGGCGCCGAGGACGGCCTCGCGCACCGCCTCGCGCAGCCGGTCGTCGCAGACGGCGAGTTCGCGTTCGACGGCCTCGCGCAGGCCGGTCCCGTCGGGGCCGTCGCGAAGGTCCGCGCCGAGGGCGAGGCGCGCGTCGTCGGAGGCGTCGAGCGCGAGCGGCGGATCGGTCGGCTCGATCCACGTCAGGGGCCGCCCGGGGGCGGCGATCGCGGCGGCGCGGGAGCCGAAGGCGGCGCGGCCGCGGGCGAGCGTGTGGGCGATGTCGCGCGGGTCGCGCCCGTCGCGGCACCGCTCGATCGCGTCCTGCGCGAGCCGCCGGGAGCGCTCGGTCCGGGCCGAGACGGGGAAGACGTGCTCGGCGGCCTCGTCGCCGGGGCGCTCGCGGCGGGGCGGGGCGCTTTCGAGGACGAGGTGGGCGTTGGTGCCGCCGATGCCGAAGGAGCTGACGGCGGCCATGCGCACGCCGCCTTCGGGGGCGGTCCGCTCGGCGGGGACGTAGAGGGCGCCGCCGGAGTCCGCCCGTTCGTTCAGGGCCCGGAAGTTCGCCATGGGCGGGATCTCGCCGCGGTGCAGGACACCGACGGCGCCGATGAGCCCGGCGACGCCCGCGGCGGCGTCGAGGTGGCCGATGTTGGCCTTCACCGCGCCGAGGGCGCAGGGGCCGCCGCGGCCGTAGAAGGACGCGAGCGCGGCGTATTCGATCGGGTCGCCGAGTTTCGTTCCGGTGCCGTGGGTCTCGACGTAGCCGACCTGGTCGGGGTCGGCCGCGGCGTCGTCGAGCGCGGACCGGATCACCTGCTCCTGGCCGCGCACGCCGGGCGCGGTGTACCCGACTTTGACGCCGCCGTCGTTGTTGGCGGCGCTGCCGGCGATCACGGCGTAGACGTGGTCGCCGTCGGCCAGGGCCCGGTCGAGCGGTTTGAGCAGGACCATCCCGCAGCCCTGGCCGCCCACGGTGCCCTGGGCGTCCTGGGAGAAGGGGCGGCACACGCCGTCCTCGCTGAAGATCATGCCCTCGTGCCAGGTGTAGCCCTCCTTGCGGGGGAAGTTCAGCGCCACGCCTCCGGCGAGCGCCATGTCGGCCTGGCCCTGGCGGAGGCACTGCACGGCCTGGTGGACGGCCACGAGGGAGGTCGAGCACGCCGTCTGCACGTTGACGGCCGGGCCGGTCAGGTCGAGCTTGTAGGCGATCTTGGTGGCGAGGAAGTCCTTCTCGTTCATGGTCATCGCCTCGAACGCCCCGATCGGGTCGTCCTTGCGGCCGAGGAAGCGGGCCATCCACGGGAAGTTCGTGCCGCTGCCCGCGAACAGGGCGATGTCGCCGGAGTGCTCGCCGGGCGTGTACCCGGCGTCCTCCAGGGCGTGCCAGGTGGTCTGGTGGAGCAGCCGCATCTGCGGGTCGAGCGTCTCGGCCTCCTTGGCGGAGTAGCCGAAGAACTCGGCGTCGAACTCGGCGGCGGCGACGTGGCCGCGCGCGTTGACGTAGCGCGGGTCGTCGACGACGGCCGGGTCGATGCCGGAGGCGAGGAGTTCGTCCCTGGTGAACCGGGAGACGCTGACGGTGCCCGCGGCGCGGTTGTCCCAGTGCTCGGCGACGGTCGCGGCGCCGGGGAAGACGCCGGCCACGCCGATGACGGCGATCTTGCGTCCGGTGTCGGCTGGTTCGGCTGCGGGTTCGGCGGCGGGCTCGGGGGTCCAGTCGGCCCAGTCGGCGGTGTCGGCGAGGGTGAGGGCCTCGGTCGCGGCCTCGGGGGCAGCCTCCGCGCCGAGTGCTGCGGCGAGCGAACGGGGCGCGGGGTGCTCGAAGAGGGTCACGAACGGCACGTCGGCGCCCAGGGCCTCGCCGAGCCGGTTGCCGACGAGCATGAGCTTGTAGGAGTTGCCGCCGACGTCGAAGAAGTTGTCGTCCGGGCGGACGGGGCGGCCGAGGACGGCCTCCCAGGCGGCGAGGATCTCGCCGAGGACGTCCGCGGCGGGCGGGGGCGCCGCGGCCGGTTCGGGTGCGGCGGGCCGCTCGCGGCGCAGCGCCTCCCGGTCGATCTTGTTGTTGTGCAGCTTGGGCATCTCGTCCACGCGCCGCAGGTGCTCGGGGTGCATGTAGCCGGGGAGGGCGCGGGCGATCTGCGCCCTGATCGCCGCTGCGCGGTCCGCGGCCTCGGCGGCGGTGTAGTAGAGGACGAGGTCGCCGTCCTCGACGGCGGCGACGGCGTAGGTCACGCCGTCGGCGCGCATCGCGGTCTGCTCGATCTCGCCGAGCTCGATCCGGTTGCCGTTCACCTTCACCTGGTGGTCCAGTCGTCCCTTGAGGATGATCTCGCGGTCGGGGAGGCGGACGCCCGCGTCGCCGGTGCGGTAGACCGGCACGCCCGGCAGCTCCCGGAGCGCGGTGAACGAGCGCCGGTGCTGCTCGGGGTTGTTCGTGTACCCGGCGGCCAGGCCCTCGCCGGCGATGCAGAGCTCGCCGGGGACGCCGTCGGGCTGGATCATGCCGTGCTCGCCGACGATGAGGACCTCGGCGCCCGAGACCGCCGCGCCGATGGTCACCGCGTCGCCGGGGCCGAACTCCTTGACCGTCGCGGTCACCGTGGTCTCGGTGGGGCCGTACATGTTGAACACGCGGGCCCCGGTCTCCTCGCGCAGGAGCGCCAGGAGGTTCTCCGAGAAGTGCTCGCCGCCGCAGACGACGACCCGCAGTGCGGGCAGCTGGGCGCGGAAGCGCCGGTTGCCGCACAGGGCCGACATCTTCGAGACGGGCAGCTGGAGGTGGCTCACGCCGTGCTCGGCGATGCGGTCGGCGATGGCCGCGGCGTCCTTGCGGTCGGCTTCGGGGCACATGTGCACGCTCGCGCCGGCGGCGAGCGGGAACAGGCTCTCGAAGGTGAAGATGTCGAAGGTGGGGTCGGCCAGGCTGATGACGACGTCGCCGGGCGCGAACAGCTCGCGCCGCCGGTGGTCGTCGAAGAGGTTGAGCACGCCCCGGTGCTTGACGGTGATGCCCTTGGGGACGCCGGTCGACCCGGAGGTGTAGACGGTGTAGATCGGGTCGTCGGGGGCGCTGGAGTGCGCGTCGAACGACGGCAGGACCTCGTCGGCGCAGGCGCCGGTGTCGAAGACGGTGCCGACGAGCGCGGCCGCGTCCGTGCCGGCGGGCGCGAAGGCGAAGCGGGGCCGCAGGTCGGCGATGATGCTCTCGTGGCGCGCCCGGGGCTGGGCCGGGTCGATCGGGAGGTAGCGGCACCCGGCCTTGAGGATCGCCAGCTGGGCGATGAGGAGGTGCGCGTCGCGGTGGGTGAACAGCGCGACCGGTTCGCCGGGTTCGGCTCCGGCCTCGCGGAGGAGGGCGGCCCGGGCGTTCGCCATGCCGTCGATCTGCGCGTAGGTGTAGTGCTCGCCGGAGGCGCCGATGACGGCGGTCGCCTCCGGGTCGGCGGCCGCCCGGGCGGCGATCAGCTCGTGGATCGGCGTGAACGGCACCGCGTTCAAGCGCGTGCGGATCTTCGCCAGCGCCGCGTTGGAGTACACCGAGACCCGTTCGAGCGGTTGGGAGTCGTCGGCGCAGACGCGGCCCAGCATGGCGTCGAAGTGGCCGGTGAGCTGTTCGATCGTGGTCCGGTCGAACCGGTCGGCGGCGTAGTCGACGTGGACGGTGAGCCCGTCGGGCGCCTCGGTGCAGGTGATGACGAGGTCCATGCCGACCGCGAGCGGTTCGAGCGCGATCGGCTCGGCGGTGACCCCGTCGACGGCGAGGTCGTGGTGGTCCATGTTGTGGTAGTCGAAGGAGATGTCGAACAGGGGGTGGCGGCCGGGGACGCGGGGCAGGCCGAGCCCGTCGACCAGCCGGTCGAACGGGACGTCCTGGCAGGACAGTGCTTCGAGGACGGCGGTGCGGCTCCGGTCGAGGTACTCGCCGAACGGGGTCGCGGCCTCGGGGCGCAGCCGGATCGGCATCATGTTGACGAACATGCCGATCATCTTCTGGGTCTGGGCCATGGTCCGGCCCGTGACCGGCGCGCCGATGACGAGGTCGTCGCGGTCGGCGTAGCGCGAGAGCACCGCGCCCCAGGTGGACAGGAGCACCATGAACGGCGTCGCGTTGTGGACTTCGGCGAGCGCCTGGACGTCGCCGAGGCGGATCGAGTCGAGTTGCAGGACCACGCGTCCGGCCGCGGCCTCGCGGTCGCCGCGCGGGTGGTCGGGGGCGAGGAGGTCGCCGGTCGGCGCGTCCGCGAGGGCGGCCAGGAGGCGCGCCTCGGACGCGGCGATCGCCTCCTGCCGCTCCGGGGACCTGTCGTGCATGACGAAGTCGGTGTACTGGAGCGGCGGGGGCGCGAGCTCCTCGGTGTGCAGGCGGCTGAAGTCGCGGGTGATGACCTCGACGGACACGGCGTCGGCGATGATGTGGTGGATGTCGAACAGCAGCAGGATGCCCGCCGGTCCGCCGTCGACGATCTCCATCCGGAACAGCGGCCCGGTCTCCAGGTCGAAGGGCCTGACGAACGCGGCGAGGAGGGCGTCCATGGCGCCTTCGGCGGTGTGGTCGGTGCGGCTGAACCGCAGCGGGAGCGCGCCGAAGTCCTCGGGGGCGGTGATCCGCTGCCGGACCTCGCCCTCGCGCACGGTGAAGGTGGTGCGCAGCGGTTCGTGGCGTTCGACCAGGCGGCGCAGGGCGGTGCGGACCCGGTCGTGGTCGAGCGATCCGCGCAGCAGCGTCGCGGAGGGCATGTTGTAGACCCGGCCGGCCGGGTCGAGCTTGGCCGCGACGTACATGCGGGTCTGCGCGGGGCTGAGCGGGTAGTCCTCGGCCGCGGGGGCCTTGGGGAGGACGTCGAGCGCGTCGGTGCCGCGGAAGCGCTCGGCGAGCGCGGCGGGGGTGGGCGAGGCGAAGACGTCGGCGACGGTGACGGCGATGCCCAGGCGGTGCTCCAGTCGCGCGGTCAGGCCGGTGGCCTTCAGCGAGTCGCCGCCGAGGGCGAAGAAGTCGGCGTCGGGGGCCACGTCCGCGAAGCCGAGGACGTGGCGGAAGGCGTCCTGGACGCCCTGGAGGGTCTCGGCCGCGGACTGCGGCCGGGGCTGCGGCTCGGGTTCCGGCGCGGCGGCCGGCTCGGCGGCGGGCGCGGTCCGGGGCGCGGCGTCCTGCGCGTGGACGGTCCGGTCGAAGGAGTAGCCGGGCAGGGAGACCTTCCGGCCGGTGTCGAGCGGGCTCCAGTCGATCGCCGCACCGGCGCTCCAGAGCCCGCCGAGCGCGGTCAACAGGGCGGCCTCGTCGGGGGTCTGCTCGACGGCGTGGCGCAGGACGTTGACGAAGACCTGGTCGGGGCGCGCGTTCGGGTCGTGGGCGGCGAAGGTCGCCAGGCTGCGTCCGGGGCCCAGCTCGACGCCGTGGAGGGGCCCGTCGGCCAGGAGGGTCCGCAGGCTCTCCTCGAAGCGGACCGCTCCGATGACGTGGTCGCTCCAGTAGGACGGGTCGGTCATCTCGCCGGGCCGGACGGTCGCCCCCGAGCGGTTGGAGACGATGGGGATCGCGGGGTCTTGGGCGTCGACGGCGGCGACGGCCTCGGCGAACGCGGCGGCGGCCTCGGCCATCATCGGCGTGTGGAACGCGTGGGAGGTGTGCAGTCTGCTGCCGCGGACGCCCGCGTCCTCGAGCCGGTCCACGACGGCGTCGAACGCCTCGGCGGTCATGCCGAGCACCGAGCGCTCGGCCGAGTTGTGCAGCGAGACCCACACGTCGTCCATGCCGTCGACGACCTGCCTGATCCGCTCGGCGGGCGCGGCGGCGGCGATCATCACGCCGGGCCGCTGCGCCTGCATGAGCTTGCCGCGTTCGCGGACGAGCCGGACCGCGTCGGGCAGGCTCCAGACGTCCGCGAGGGCGGCGGCGGTGAGCTCGCCGATGCTGTGGCCCGCGAGCACGTCCGGTCGGACGCCGAAGGACTCCAGGACCTTCGCGGCGGCGAACTGGGTGCTGAAGAGGGCGAACTGCGACCATTCGGTGCGGTCGACGCGGCCGTCGTCGGCCTCGCCGTAGAGGACGTCCCGGAAGGTGATGGCCTCGCCGTCGGGGAGCATCCCGATGAGGTCGTCCATCCAGCGGCGGAAGGTCGCGCCGTAGCGGGTGTCGCTCTCGTACAGGCCCAGGCCCATGCCGCGGTACTGGTTGCCCTGGCCGGAGAACAGCAGCGCGGTCCGGGCTCCGGTCTCGGCGCGGACGGTCCGGGCCGCGGCGGTGCGCTCGGGCCAGGCGTCGCGGGGCTCGCCGGGGCGGACCAGGACGGTCTTGCGGTACGGGAGCTGGGCGCGGCCGTGCCGCAGCGTGTGGGCCGCGTCGCCGGCCGAGACGGTCGCGCGCTCGGCCACGTGGCGGGCGACGCGCTCGGCGGCGCGCTCCAGGGCTTCGGGGCTGGCCGCGGAGAACTGGAGCAGCTCGTAGGGGTTGTCGTCGGTCATGTCGGTCTCCGGGGCTTCCTCGACGATCATGTGGACGTTGGTGCCGCCGACGCCGAAGGAGTTGACGCCCGCGCGCAGTCGCCGTCCGCGCCAGGGCCGTCCCTCACCGGTGACCTCGAAGGGGGTGGCGGCGAAATCGATGTTGGGGTTCGGTTCGGTGTAGTTGCGGGTGCCGGGCACGTAGCGGTGCTTGAGGCTGAGGGCCACTTTGCTCAGTCCGACCGAGCCGGCGGCGGAGTCGGTGTGGCCGACACTGCCCTTCACCGATCCGAGGAGGCACTCGCCCCGGGGGGCGTCGGCGAAGACGCGGGACAGGGAGGCGACCTCGATCGGGTCGCCCAGGAGCGTGCCGGTGCCGTGGGCCTCCACGTAGGACACGGTCGCGGGGTCGATGCCGGAGGTCTCGTAGGCGGCGCGGATGGTCTCGTACTGGCCGTCCTCGCTGGGGGCGGTGTAGGAGGGCTTGCCGCCGCCGTCGTTGCCGACCGCCGAGCCCTTGATGACGGCGTAGACGGGGTCGCCGTCGCGCAGCGCCGCCTCGACCGGCTTGAGCACCAGGAGGGACGCGCCGTTGGCGAAGACGGTGCCCGCGGCCGCGGCGTCGAAGGGGCGGCAGTGCCCGTCCGGGGAGAGCATCATGCCGTCGACGTAGCGGTACCCGCCCTCGTTGGGCAGTTCGACGGTGACCCCGCCTGCCACGGCCATGTCGCATTCGCCGGCGCGCAGCGCCTGCGCGGCCTGGTGGACGGTCAGCAGCGAGGTCGAGCAGCCCGAGAGGGTCGACATGGACGGGCCGCGCAGGTCGAAGCGGTACGACAGGCGCGTGCTCAGGAAGTGGTTGGTCGCCAGCGTGAAGTTCTGGTAGCGGTCGCCGAAGGCGGCGGGGTCCATCAGGGCCCGCCGGTACCAGGCGAAGTCGTCGTTGCCGCCGACGAAGACGCCGACGCGGCCCGGCAGGGACCGGGGGTCGTATCCGGCGTCCTCGCAGGCGTGCCAGAAGCACTTGTAGAGCAGGCGCAGCTGCGGCGAGGTCACCTCGACCTCGGCGGGCGGGATGCCGAAGAGGGCGTGGTCGAACTCGTCGACGCCGTCGATCCGGCCCTTGGCCTTGACGTAGGCGGGGTCGCGCAGGTCGCTCTCGGGGACGCCGAGGTCGCGCAGCTCCTGGTCGTCGTAGAAGGTGATGTGCTCGCCGCCGGACCGGAGGTTCTCCCAGAACCGGTGCACGTCGTCCGCGCCGGGGACTTGGACGCCGATGCCGATGACGGCGATGTCGCCTCCGGTGCGCTCGCGGCGGCCGGTCGCGGTCGCGGCGGGCTCGGCGTCGGCGAGCAGGCGGGCCTGCGCGGCGACGCTGTGGTGCTTCAGCAGCTCGGTGATCCGGATCTCGCGCCCGAACTCGGCCTGGAGTTCGGCCTGGAGGTTCATGAGGCTGATCGAGTTGCCGCCGTGCTCGAAGAACGAGCCGTCGTGGTCGATGCGCTCGGTGCCGAGGACGCGGCGCCACAGCCGGGCGACGCGCGCTTCGGCGGGCGTGGCCGAGGGCGCGGGGGGCTCGGCGTCCCGCGCCTCGGCGGGCAGGCGTTCGAGCAGGGCCCGGTGGTCGAGTTTGCCCGCGGCCGAGGTCGGCAGCGCGTCGGTCCGGTGCAGGACCGAGGGGATCATGTGCGGCATGAGGGTCTCGGCCAGTGCGGCGCGGACGTCCCGGTCGGGCAGTTCGCGTCCGGCCGTGTAGAACCCGGCCAGGCGCGCGGGTTCGGTGCGGTCGTCGACCGTCACGGCGGCCTCGATGACGCCGTCGACGCCCAGCAGCGCCTGCTCGATCTCGCCGAGCTCCATCCGGACACCGCCGACCTTCACCTGGCGGTCCATGCGTCCGAGGAACGCGAAGCGGCCGTCGCCGCGGAGGTAGCCGAGGTCGCCGGTGCGGTACATGCGCCGCATGTGGGCGGGGTCGGCGTCGGCGTCGTAGAACGGGTTCTCGACGAACTTGGCGGCGTTCAGCTCCTCGCGGTTCAGGTAGCCGACGGCCACGCCGGCCCCGGCGATGCACACCTCGCCGGGCACGTCGGCGCCGCAGAGGCCGCCGTCGCGGTCGAGCAGGTAGATCCGGTAGTCGTTGAGCGGCCGTCCGATGGGGACGACCTGGTCGGCGTCGTCGGCGGTCACGGTGCCGTGCGTGGCCCACATGGTGGCCTCGGTGGGGCCGTAGACGTTCTCGAGGGTGCAGTGCAGCGGCAGCGCGAAGAAGCGCTCGACGATGTCGGCGGTGAGCGCCTCGCCGCCGCTGAAGACGTGGCGGAGGGGGGCGAGGTCGGCGGCGCGGCCGGTGCGGGCGGCGGCGTCGAGGAGGACGCGGAGCATGGTGGGCGAGAAGTTGACGTGCGTGACCGCCCGTCCGCCGATCGCGTCGAGGAGGGCGGGCGGGTCGCCCTCCCGGCCCGGGGGGAGCACGTCGAGCCGTCCGGCGCCGAAGAGCCAGCCGTAGATCTCGGTGCCGAAGATGTCGAACGTGAAGGCCGTCTTCAGCAGGTAGACGTCGTCCTCGCCGAGGGGGAAGCGGCGTTCGAGGTCCAGGGCGGTGTTCTGGACGTTGGCGTGGGTGACCGCGACGCCCTTGGGCAGGCCGGTCGACCCCGAGGTGTACTCGATGTAGAGGACGTCGTCGGGGCCGAGGTCGAGTTCGAGGGGCCGCTCGACGATCCGCGTGCGCGCCTCGGTCCGCATGGCCGTGAACTCGTCCCAGGTGTCGAGGTCGAGCCTGGCGACGCCGTCGGGGAGGTCGATCGCGGCGTCGGCGGTGGTGAGGACGGCGCCCACCGCGGCGTCGTCGAGCATCTGCGCCACGCGCTGGGCGGGCATGGCCTCGGACAGCGGCACGTAGGGGCACCCGGCGAGCACGGTGCCGAAGACACCGGCGAGGAGGTCGGCGCTGCGCGGCAGGAGGATCGCCACGGGCCGCCGCTCGCCGCCGAGGGCCGCCACGACGCGGCGCTGCACCAGGACCGCCGCGTCGTGGGCCCAGGCGTTGGCGTAGGCGCGCGAGCGGTCCGTCCACGCGGTGCGCGCCGGGTCGGCCGCGGTCTTCGCGAGGAAGACCGAGCCCAGGTGCTCGGGCTCCCAGTCGAAATGGTGGGTCTGTGAGAGCTCGCGCAGCAGCTCCGCGGCCTCGGTTTCGGGGAGGGGCCGGACCGCGGACACCCGCTCGTCGGGGGCGGCGGCGAGCCGCTCCAGCAGCGACAGGTAACGCCGGGCGAAGCGCTCGACCTTGTCGCGGGTGAGCGCGGACTCCTTGTACTGGAGCACCAGTTCGGCGTTCGCGCCGATCTGCTCGACGAGGACGGTGAACTTGCCGGGGAAGTGGACGCGGTCGTGGCGGGCCGTGCCGGTCACGCCTTCGGGGTAGCCGGGGTAGCTGTCCTGGATGAAGGTGACGTCGTGGACGCCGGCGAGGGCCGGGTGGTCGCCCAGGAGCGAGGCCACGGGGTACGGCAGGTGCTTCCAGGCGCCCAGGACCGCCGTGCCGAGGCGTTCGAGCATCTCGCGGACCGTCTGGTCGGGCCGCGCGTCGACGCGGACGGGGAGGGTCTTGATGAAGCAGCCGATGCTCTGCTCGGTCTCGAGGGCGGGCCGGTCGGTGAAGGGCGCGGCCACGGAGACGGCGTCGGCGTGGGCGTAGTGCGCCAGGAGCATGCCGAACGCTCCGAGGTAGACGGTGTTCTCGGAGACCTCCGCCTCGCGGGCGCATGCGGCCACCGCTTCGCGCAGCGGCGGGGCGATCGGCACGCGGTGCTCGCGTCCGGTCGCCCCGTCGCGGCCCGGTCGCATCCAGTGCGCGAGGTCCGGCGTCTCCTGCTCGGCGAGGTTCGCCTCCCAGAAGCGCCGCTGCCGCTCCGTCCGCTTCGCCGACGCCGCCCGGCGCTGCCGCTCCTGGTACCAGTGGAAGCCGGGGTCGGGTTCGGCGGGGGCGTCGGGTTCGGGCTCTTCGGCGCGGGCGAGGGAGACGATGCGCTCGGCGAGGAGGCTGACGGAGGTGCCGTCGGCGACGAGGTGGTGGCAGACGATGACCGCGCGGTCCTCATCGGGCAGTTTGCAGTGCGCGATGCGGAACAGCGGGGCCCGGTCGGTGCGGAACGGCGCGCTCGCCGCGGCCGCGGCGACGGCGTCGATCGCTTCGGGGGTCTCGCGGAGGTCGTGGACGGTCACGGGCGGCTCGACCGTGTCGGCCACGACGTAGGCGGGTCCGTCGGTGCCGTTCCGCACGGCGCTGCGCAGCGCGGCCTGCTCAGCCGTCGCCCGGCGCACGGCGTGCGCGAACCGCTCGGTCGGGACGGGCTCCATCTTCAGGTGGAGCACCACGTGGTAGTCGGACGCGTCGCGCAGTTGGCTGTCGAAGAACATGCCCTGTTGGGACGACGACATCGGAACGGCCGATTCTGTCATGATTCCACAATTCCTTCGCGTGGCTCTTGCACTGCCTTCGCGCAGGAGAGGGCAACGTGCGATTGGCGTCTTCGTATGAGAGGGGGTCGCTCCGCGTCGGCGGGGCGTCGCATGCGGCCGGTCGTCTCACGCCGGTATCGCGGCGGCCGCTTTCTTCTTCGGGGGCGGGGCCGACTCCGGTCGGCTATTCCCAGATCCAGTCCTGCGGATCGGAGCCGGTGTCTCCCGAGGTCTGCACGCCGGCGGGCACCGGTGACAGGTGGATTGCCGAGTCGTGAACGTGATCGTTCTCTTGCGTGAACGCCGCGCCCGCGGCGATGAAAGCGAATACGGCCATGCTGGCGGAGATGAAAAGGTGGGGTTTCATGTGCGCTCCATATTCGAATTGCCGGTTCGAATTCGAGATTGCCATGAGGGGGTGCGCTTGAGTAGTGGTTGTTTTAGGACCCGTCCTGATGCGGACGCCGCCGCGATGCGCGTCCGGAGTCGGACAGGCTCCGACTGGCCGGAAGTGTCCTATTGCGCTGCATCGGCGGAGGGAGTAGCGGAGCGGGGGCGGCGCTCCCGCGGGGCGCGCCCGCGTTATGCCGAGATTGCGAGAGTAGCACACCTTTATAGGAAGATTCGGGGACTATCGTGCATTTTGCCTGATAGCTCCTTTCGGAAGCCGTTGCGGCCGTAGCACTCGGGCCGCGCCCGAGAGGGCGGTCGCGGGGCCGCCCACCGGCGCCGCCGGGCGCGGCGGCGGCCCGGGTCGCGGTCGGCACCGGAGTGTCCACGCCTCGGGAAGCGGACGCCGATCGGCGCCGGCGCGCACTTTTGCGTCTAAAATGGAGCAATACGGTTCCGAGTGCCGCCGCCCGCGGGCCAACAGCGCGCGAACGGGCGAATCCGGCCACCCGACAAGAAAGACGAATCCGCCGATATTCAACGGCGGCACACTAAATGGCCCTCTGATCTTTGCTCTCACCATTGGTCATCACAAAGCACTTACGGTGAGGACGCCGGTGCTGTGCGGCACCGCCTCGGCGAACCCGCGTGCAATTAGCCTCTATGCTAGGAATCGACCTAGATCGACGAGGGCTCACCGTCGGAGGCGATATGTTCTCATACTTCGGGATGTCAGATACGGTCCAGCGGCAATATCTGGCCATGTTGGAATACCCGGATTACGGACTCGACGACCTGTCGCGAATCCTCGGGGCCACACCGGAGGAGGTCCGCGCGGGCCTTGAGACGCTCACCAAGGCGAAGCTCGTCTCGACCGAGCCGGACGACGACCGGCACTGGCGCGTCCTCGACCCGACGGCGAGCCTGCTCTCGCTGCTCGAAGAGCGCCAGACGGAGTTGGAGCAGCAGCAGTCCCAGCTCGGGGAGGCCCGGGAGGCGGTCACGCGCATGCTCGCCGACCTGGGGGCGGGCGCGTCGCTGGCGAACCGCACCGTGGGGGTGGACCGGGTCATCGGCATAGAGGAGGTGCGCCGGCGCCTCACGACGCTCTCGGAGTCCTGCCGGAACGAAGTGTGGTCGTTCAATCCCGGTGGGCCGCAGACCGAACCCGGCATGTCGGCGGCCCGCGGACTCTCCAAGGAGACGCTCGACCGCGGCGTCGAGATGCGTTCCATCTTCTTGGACAGCGCGAGGAACGAGGAGTCGACCCGACTGCACCTCCAGTGGATGGCCGACCACGGCGCCCAGATCAGGCTGAGCCCCTCACTGCCGACGCGGCTATTGATAGTCGACCGCGAAGTGGCGGTGGTGCCCATAGACAACGAGGACACCGGCTGGGGCGCGCTCTTCGTCTCCGAGCCGGGACTGGTGTTCAACATGGTGGCGCTGTACCACTGCTACTGGCGCACGGCGAAACCGCTGAGCGTGCCGAGGAAGCGGGACGACCACGGATTGTCCGAACAGGACTTGACGGCGGTCGCGCTGTGGGCCAAGGGATGCACCGACAGCACCGTGGCGCGGCGGCTCGGGGTCTCGGAGCGGACCATCCGCCGCATCCACGATCGCGTCACGGCCTACCTCGGCTCGGCCAGCCGCTTCCAGAGCGGCGCCAGGGCCGTGGTCGAGGGCCTGCTCGAACCGGACGACGTCAGATAGACTCCCGCACCCGGAGGATGCGCCACGACCCCGGGGCGACCAGGGTCACCAGGGCCCTCCTGACGAGCATCACCAGGTCATCGCAGGAACCGGCCGACTGCACGTAGAAGCAGCACGCCACCGTCCCGGGGCCGCTGCGCAGGGCGAACATGTGCTCCAGCTCCATCGCCGGAGGCAGCGACCGCTCCAGACTGGCGAGCAGGAGGCTGCCGGCGGGGGCCTCGGTGGCGAACTCTACGTCGACGACTATCAGTCGCATGGATACACCGCGCTATTCTCGACGATGGCGGTCAGTCCCGGAGCCGATCCGAAGCGGACGGTCGTTCGGCCCCGGCGGGCGCCTCCCGGAGCCGTGCCTCTGCGGGCGGCGCGGTCGAGGCGACCGCGACCCGGTCGAGGGCGGCGAACCCGGTCGTGCGCATGAGTGTTCCCTTCTCGTTCCCACGGTGGTCCTGTTGAATTCTTCCTGCGTTGACCACGCGTCGACAGTGGGTAATACCGGTCATGTCCGAGTCCGGTCACGCGGCCGGGGCCGCTGCGGGACGGCCTCCGGCGCCGAGGAGGCACTGCCGCTCCGGTCCGCGCGCCCCCACCGCGCACCCCGTCCGCTCGGCGCCTCCGCTCGGCCCGGCCACCTGCGCCCGCGCGGCGCCGATGGCGGCGGGGCCCCACGATGTGTACGATCGTACGCATGAGTGTCGAGACGTACTTCGCAGGCGACGACCGCACCATGCGCGAGCGGATGCTCGCCGGGGACCTCTACCTCGCCGACGACCCCGACCTGGCCGCCCGCGCGAAACGCGCGGTCGAGCTGGCCGAGTCCTACCGCCGCGCCTTCACCGCGGGCGAGGACGGCGCGCTCGACCTGCTCGCGGAGCTGCTCGGCGGCCTCGGCGAGGGCGCGTTCGTCAAACCGCCGCTGTACGTCGACTACGGCGAGCACATCACCATCGGCGCGCGGTCGTTCGCCAACTACGGCCTCGTCGCGCTCGACGTCGCCCCCATCACCATCGGCGAGGACTGCCAGATCGGCCCCAACGTGCAGCTGCTGACGCCCACGCACCCGGTCGACCCGCGGCCCAGGCGCGACAAGCTGGAGGCCGCCGAGCCGATCACCATCGGCGACAACGTGTGGCTCGGCGGCGGCGTCATCGTCTGCCCGGGCGTCTCGATCGGCGACAACACGGTCGTCGGCGCCGGGGCGGTGGTCACGCGCGACCTGCCCGCGAACGTCGTGGCCGTCGGCAACCCCGCCAAGCCCGTCCGCCGGATCGGCGAGGACTGAGCGCCCGGCCGGGCGCGCCGCGGCGAGCGGCACGGCGGCTCCCTAGACTGGGGCCATGTCATCCCCATCGCACGCGAAGGCCGAGCTCATGCTCGACGCCGCGCACCGTGCGGCGGCGTACGTCGCCGCGAGCCGCGAGCGCGGCGTCTTCCCCGCCGACGAGGCCCTGCGCGGCCTCGACCGCCTGCCGAGCGAGCTCGGCGAGACGGGCCTGGGCGCGCGCGAGACCCTGGCGCTGCTCGACGAGCTGGGCTCCCCCGCCACGGTGGCCTCGACCGGCGGGCGGTACTTCGGCTTCGTCACCGGCGGCGCCGATCCGGCCGCGGCGGCGGCCTCGGTGCTGCTCGCCGCCTGGGACCAGAACGTCGCGCTCCCGGTCATGTCGCCGGTCGCGGCCCG
This sequence comes from Glycomyces sp., assembly GCA_035765105.1. Taxonomy (GTDB): domain Bacteria; phylum Actinomycetota; class Actinomycetes; order Mycobacteriales; family Micromonosporaceae; genus Glycomyces. The sequence continues at coordinate 21,348 of DASTYG010000095.1, read as the reverse complement.
GCTCGACGAGACCGCCGCCCGCTGGTGCCTCGACCTGCTGGGCCTGCCCGACACGGCGGTCGGCGCCTTCTGCTCCGGCGCGTCGGTCGCGAACCTCACGTGCATCGTCGCCGCGCGGGACGCGCTGCTGCACCGCGCCGGATGGAGCGTCGAGGAGCGCGGCCTGGCCGGGGCGCCCCCGCTGCGGGTGGTGGCCTCGGCGGAGATCCACGCCTCGGTGTCGAAGGCGCTGCGCGCCGCGGGTTTCGGCACGGCCCAGGTGACGCCTGCGCCGGTGGACGAGTGCGGGCGGGTGCGGGCCGACCGCTTCCCGGCCGTCGACGAGCTGACGCTCGTGCTGCTCCAGGCGGGCAATGTGAACACCGGCCACAGCGACCCGTTCGGCGAGGTCGTCCCGGCCGCCCGCGACTCGGGCGCGTGGGTGCACGTCGACGGCGCGTTCGGCCTGTGGGCCGGCGCCTCCCAGGCGCGCCGGCACCTGGTCGAGGGGGTGGCGCTGGCCGACTCGTGGGCCACCGACGCGCACAAGTGGCTGAACGCGCCGTACGACTCGGGGATCGCGGTCTGCCGCGACCCCGCCGATCTGCGCCGGGCCATGAACTTCAGCGCCGCCTACCTGTCCGACGACGCCGAGCGGGCGAGCGGTCACCTGGGGCTCCAGATGTCGCAGCGGGCGCGCGGGGCCGAGGTGTGGGCGGTCCTGGCGGCGCTGGGCCGCCGGGGCGTGGCCGACCTGGTCGACCGGCTCTGCGGGCACGCCGAGCGGATGGCGCGGCTGCTGGAGGCGGCGGGGGCGAGCGTGCTCGTCCCGCCCGCGCTCAACCAGGTGCTGGTACGGTTCGGCGACGACGCGACCACCGAGGCGGTGGTCGCCGCCGTCCAGGCCGACCGCACCTGCTGGGCGGGCGGCACCGTCTGGCAGGGCCGCCGCGCCATGCGCGTCAGCGTCTGCGACGCCTCGACGACCGCCGAGGACATCGACGTCTCGGCCGAGGCGATCGTGCGGTGCTGGCGGCGCGGGGCGGGAGGCGCGTCCGCCAGGGGGGACTGAGGTTCCGGCCCGGGCTCACCGCGGGGGCGGGCCGTCCTCGGCGAGCGCCTTGAGGGCCGCCAGCTCCCGCCGCATGTAGGCGCGGGCCTTGCGGGCCAAGAGCGCCTTGACGAGCGGGGCGGCGGGGCCGGACCACTCGATCCCCAGTTCGATGCGGGTGCCCTCGCCGTGCGGCCGGAGCCGGTGGTCGGCGACGGTGCGCACGCCGCCGGCCCGCGCCTCCCAGGTGAACCCGGCGTCGGGGCTCCAGTCGGTGACGGTGTACTCCGCCGCGGGCAGGCCGGGCTGCCGCACCCGGTAGCGGGTGCCGACGCCGATCGGCCCGGGCGCGCTGCGGCGGTCGATGCCGCTGACGGTCGGGATCAGCTCGTCCCATCGGTCCAGTTCGCTCATGACGGCCCACACCGCTGCGCGGCTCGCCCGGGTCTCGCCTCGCACCACGATCATGTACCACATGGTACAGACAATGGGGAGCGTTCGCCGACGCCGATCGGGCCGGGACGCGCCTCCCGGTCGGGGCGAGCGTCACCGCAGTGGGCGTCTCGCGGCCCGCGCGGACCTTCTCCGGTGCGGCACAGTCGAAGCGCTCGGGGCGTGCGGGTCCGGAGCGGAGAGGAGCGGTTCAGCGGACCTCCGACCGCATCACGGCGACGAAGCGGCGCATGGCGGCGTCCACGCCCGCCCGGTCCCCCGAGAGCGCGAGTTCGAACAGGAGCCCGCGCGCCTGCGCGAGCGAGAGGCGGGCCAGGGCGTCGGCAGCCTCGGGCGCGGCACCCGCGTCGCGGTAGAGCCGCGCGAGGATCGCGCCCCAGCCGCTCGCGAGCCATTCGCGCCACGCGTCGGTGTACGGGCGCCGCCGCATCGCGTGGCTGGACAGCTCGAAGTACAGGGGCGCGAAGACCTGCGCGGTGTCCGCGATGCGGCTCCAGAACGCCAGGCCCGCCGCGAAGGGGTCGCCCGCGGCGCCGAGCAGCGCGGCGAGCGCCTCGCGCTCGCCGCGTTCGACCCGTTCGATCACGGCGCTGAGCAGCGCCTCGCGGGAACCGAAGTGGTAGTGGAGCATGCGGTGGCTGGTGCCCAGGCCCGCCGCGAGGGCGCGCATGCTGGTGTCGCCCACGCCGTGCTCGGCGAACCAGGCCACGGACCGCTCCAGCAGCTCGCGCCGCGCCTCGCTCATGCCGGGCCCCGCACGCGGCCGAGGCCGTCCGCACCGTTCACACGAGCACCCTAGCAACGCGTTCGGGTGCGGCGGGCCGCGCGGGCGCCGGGCTCAGTCGGTGCCCGACTCGATGGCGGCGTAGTCGAGCAGCTCCTCGCCGGAGGCTTCGCCGCGCGAGGCGATCGCCCCGGCGCCGCCCTCGGGCATCGACTCGATCAGGCCGGTGGAGGCGGCCTGCTCGGCGCCGATCACCGTCGGGTGCGAGTTGCCGACCATGCCGATCCCGGCGTACTGCTCGAGCTTCGCGCGCGAGTCGGCGATGTCGAGGTTCCGCATGGTCAGCTGGCCGATCCGGTCGACCGGCCCGAACGCGGAGTCCACGGTGCGCTCCATCGAGAGCTTGTCGGGGTGGTAGCTGAACGCCGGTCCGGTCGTGTCGAGGACCGAGTAGTCCTCGCCGCGCCGCAGCCGCAGCGTCACCTCGCCGGTGACGGCCGTGCCGACCCACCGCTGGAGCGATTCGCGGATCATCAGCGCCTGCGGGTCGAGCCACCGGCCCTCGTACAGCAGCCGTCCCAGCCGCCGGCCCTCGCTGTGGTAGATCGCCAGCGTGTCCTCGTTGTGGATCGCGTTGACCAGCCGCTCGTACGCCGCGTGCAGCAGCGCCATGCCGGGCGCCTCGTAGATGCCCCGGCTCTTGGCCTCGATGATCCGGTTCTCGATCTGATCGGACATGCCCAGGCCGTGCCGTCCGCCGATCGCGTTGGCCTCCATGACCAGTTCGACGGGGGTCTCGAACTTCGCGCCGTTGATGGTGACCGGCCGCCCGTACTCGAAGCCGATGGTGACGTCCTCGGTCGCGATCGGGACCGCGGGGTCCCAGAACCGCACGCCCATGATCGGCTCGACCAGCTCGATGCCCGCGTCGAGGTGTTCGAGCGCCTTGGCCTCGTGGGTGGCGCCCCAGATGTTGGCGTCGGTGGAGTAGGCCTTCTCGGCGCTGTCGCGGTACGGGAGCTCGCGCTGGACCAGCCACTCGGACATCTCGGTGCGCCCGCCCAGCTCGGTGACGAAGTCGGCGTCCAGCCAGGGCTTGTAGATCCGCAGCGAGGGGTTGGCGAGCAGGCCGTAGCGGTAGAACCGCTCGATGTCGTTGCCCTTGAAGGTCGAGCCGTCGCCCCAGATCTGGACGTCGTCGTCGAGCATCGCCCGCACCAGCAGCGTGCTGGTCACGGCCCGCCCGAGCGGGGTGGTGTTGAAGTAGGCGCGTCCGCCGGAGCGGATGTGGAAGGCGCCGCACGACAGGGCGGCGAGGCCCTCTTCGACGAGCGCGGCCCGGCAGTCGACCAGCCGCGCGACCTCAGCGCCGTAGTCCTCGGCGCGGGTGGGCACCGAGGCGATGTCGGGCTCGTCGTACTGGCCGATGTCGGCGGTGTAGGTGCAGGGCACGGCGCCCTTCTCTCGCATCCAGGCGACCGCGACCGAGGTGTCGAGTCCCCCGGAGAAGGCGATCCCGACACGTTCACCGACAGGCAGGGAAGCGAGCACTTTCGTCATAGGTATGAGTATGCATGATTCTGCATGACCATGCAAGAGGGTTGTGGCGCCTTTCACCGCCGGCTCCGGCGGCCCGCGCCGCGAACGGACGGGGCCGCGCCCGCTCCGGTCGGGAGCGGGCGCGGTGCGCGGCTACTCCGCGGAGGCGGGGGACGGCGACCCGAGCATCGCGCAGGCCACCGCGTCGACCAGTTCCTCATGGGCCGCGCCGACCTCGGGCTGGAGGGCGAGCGCGAAATGCGTCGCCGCCACGACGGTCATGCTGCGCTCGCCCAGTTCATCGACGTAAGTGTCGGTGCGGTAGCCCGGAAGCGCCCCGTCGTGGCCCCAGACGACGCCGCAGGAAGTCTCGACCATTTCCAGCCCCAGCCCGTAGCTGCGGCCGGGGCCGCTGGTGTCGTCCTCGGGAACCGTCTCGCGCATCTGGCCGAGCAGTTCCTCGGAGATCAGCTCGCCGGACAGGAGGGCCTGCTGGAACGCGGCCCATTCCACGGGCGTGGAGATGACCGACCCCGCCGCACCGCCCCAGCTCTGATCGATGGCGGTGACCTCCACCCAGCCCTCTCCCGCAGCCTCGCCGGCGAATCCGAAGCCCTCCGGCATTCCTTCGGGCAGCATCGGCGCGAGGGCTTCGGCGTCCGGTTCGTAGCCCCGCATCTCGGGGTCCGGGTTCCGTCCGGGCGAGGCGAACCAGGTCTCGGTCAGGCCGAGCGGCGCCGCGATGTTCGTCTCGAAGAGCTCGGGGACGGAGGAACCGGTGATGTCCGCGACGATCTGCCCGAGCATGAGGTAACCGGCGTTGCTGTAGTTGTAGCCGTCGGCCAGGTCCGCGTCCGGGGTCGCGTTCACCCCCATGCCGATGAGTTCCTCCTCGGTCGGCAGCTCGTCGCGGAGGCCGGCCATCGCGAGGAGCGACTCGGGATCGTAGACGTAATCGGCGAGGCCGGACGTGTGGTTGAGCAGCATCCGGACGGTCATGGTGTCGCCGTCGGGGAGGTCGGCGAACCAGGTGCTCAGGGGCGCGTCGAGATCAAGGGCTCCGGCGTCGACGAGTTGCAGGGCCAGCACGGCGGTCGCCGTCTTGCTGTTCGAGCCCGCCCGGAAGGTGTCGTCGGCGGAGACGGGTCCGGCCCAATCGGCCGATGCGGTGACGCTGTAGGACTCCTCGCCGTCGTCGACGCGGACGACGATGCCCGGGACGCCGCTCGCCACCGCGTCGTCGGCCAGGGCCTGGAGTTCGGCGGGGGTCCAGCGGCCTCCGGGCTCCAGCGCATCGTCGGTCGCCGTCGGCGAGGAGGCGGGGTCCTGCCCCTCGCGCTCCCCGTCATCGCAGGCGACGAGCGCGAGCGCGGTCGACAGCGCCAGAGCGGCCGCGGTCATCGGGCGGTACCAGTGGGCCCCGCTGGGGAGGGTGGTGTTCATGAGGTGGTTCTCGCTTCTCTCGTCGATAGGGTGGAGACGCATGCGAATACGGGAAAGCCGTATCGGTCCCTTTGTCCGGCCGGTTCGGACCGTCCACTCGAAGCTATAGCGATTTCGACTGCGCCCCAATATGGTCAGCTGGCGAGTCGGGGGGAGGGAGAGCACTACCCCACCGCCTGCCGTCTGCCCCACCATGACGCCGGGCGGCAGGGGAACGGCCGCACGCGGCATGCGGCCCCAGCGGCCCGAGCCGTACTGCGGCGAAGGGCTCATGCGGGTCCGCAGGCGCCGAGTGCGGCCGCGAGGACCTGACGCGCCGGAGGGGCCGCCCCTCCGGCGCGTCGTCTCAGCGGTAGACCCAGGCGCCGTCGAGACGGAGGAACTCGCTGGTCTCCTCTTGCGCGCCCGGCCCTTCGGGGTCGCGGTAGTGCGCCCGGAAGGCCACGGTGCCGCTCGCGTGGAAGGCGGTGCCGCCGGTCGTCGCGAGGATCTCCAGGCCCGTCCACCGCCGGTCCCCGTCGAGGTCGAGGCGGTCGGGCCGGGTGTCGGGGTGCCAGGTGCGCAGGAGGTACGCCGCATCGCCGAGGGCGAACGCGCTGTAGCGCGAGCGCATCAGCGCCTCGGCGGTGTCGGCCGCCGCGGCGCCCGCGTGCAGGCGCCCGCAGCAGGAGTCGTAGGGGCCGCCGGCGCCGCAGGGGCAGTCCTGGCCGGGAGCGGGCCGGGCGCGCGGGCCGCGCGGCCGCTGGGAGCGGGCCCGCCCGGAGCGGGACCGCGGTGAACGTCGAGCCATGCGCCGATTGTCCCCGCCCCTTCCGGCCGGGTCGGGCCCGGCCGGGGAGAATGGGGGCACCCGACGGAAAGGACGCCGATGCCCGCCCTGCACGAGATCCAGATCCGCGACCCGTTCGTGCTCCACGTCCCCGAGGAGGGCCGCTTCCACCTCTTCGGCAGCACCGACAAGAACATCTGGAGCGGCCCGGCGACGGGGTTCGACACGTACTGGAGCACGGACCTGGAGGAGTGGCACGGCCCGGCTCCGGCGTTCCGGCCCGAGGCGGACTTCTGGTCGCACACCCAGTACTGGGCGCCCGAGGTGCACCGCTACGAGGGGGCGTTCTACATGTTCGCGACCTTCACTGCCGAGGGCCGCCGCCGCGGCACCCAGGTGCTGCGCTCGGAGCGCCCCGAAGGCCCCTACGCCCCCTGGTCGGACGGCCCGCTCACGCCCGCCGACTGGGAGTGCCTCGACGGCACGCTGCACGTCGAGGACGGCGTCCCCCACATGGTGTTCTGCCACGAGTGGAAGGACGTCGGCGACGGCGAGATCCGGTCGGTGCGGCTGACGCCGGACCTGCGGGGCACGATCGGCGAGCCGGCGCTGCTCTTCACCGCCTCGCAGGCGCCGTGGACGCGGCCGCTGGACCGGCCCGGCCCGGCGGCCCATGTGACGGACGGTCCGTTCCTGCACCGCACGGCGGACGGGCGGCTGCTGATGCTGTGGTCGAGCGTGGGCGAGGGCGGCTACAGCCTCGGGTTCGCGACCTCGGAGTCCGGGGGCGTCCTCGGGCCGTGGCGGCAGGAGCCGGAGGCGCTGTGGCCGCGCGACGGCGGGCACGGGATGGTCTTCGCCGACGCCGAGGGGCGCCTGCTGCTCGCGCTGCACCATCCGAACCGGACGCCGGCGGAGCGGGCGCGGTTCATCGGGCTCGCTGAAGGGCCCGGAGGGCTCACGCTGCGCTGAGGGCGGTCAGGAGGTCGGCGGGACGAACGGCGGCGCCGTCCGCCCGGCCACCCGGCCCCCGGGGTCGAGCGCGACGCGCTCGTTGGGCGCGACCGACAGCGCCAGGCGCCGCGGCCCGGCCCCTTCGCCGTGGATCTCGAGCGCGCCCGAGACCGTCGCGGGGCTCATCCCGATGACGGCGCGCGGCTCCCCCGCGGCGTCGGCGGCGAGCCGCCATCCGCGCGGGAAGGCGTACCGCAGTTCGCCGTCGCGGTGGACCTCGACGCGCTCGTCGTCGGCCGCGAGCTCGTAGGCCCTCCCGGCGACGGTGCGCGCGTAGGCGGTCGCCTCGGCGGCGGCGCCGTGGTCGAGCCGTGTGGGCGGCAGGCCGGTGAACCAGGTCTCGCCGTCCGGGCGGGGCAGGACGCCGAAGCCGCGTTCCACCGCGTCGAGGAGCCACAGGATCGCGGGCGAGTACACCGAGGTGAAGCCGGGTTCGCCCGTCCAGGGGTCGAGGCACTGCGGGAAGCGGTCGGCGATCGCCAGGGCGGCCAGGACCGGCGCGCTCGCCACGGCGAGTTCGGCGACGTGGCCGTGGTGCTCGAACGCGTGGGGCGCGCGCAGGAGCGAGAGGAAGTTGACCGGGCCGCCCCAGGAGTTGCGGGAGGCGTCGGCGTCGAACCGGGGGTCGTCGAGGGCGAGCGAGGTGAATCCGTAGTGCGCGAGGAACCTGCGGGTGTTCATCAGGTGGGTGCGCAGGGCCCGTTCGAAGAACGCGCCGTCGCCGATCTCGCAGGCCAGGACCCGCAGCAGCACGTCGGACCGGACGCGGACGTGCGCCCCGGTGCGGTCGCGGTCGTAGAAGGTGCCGTCGTCCGGGTCGAAGCACTGCTCGTGGAGGGCCGCGGCCGAGGCGTTCGCCTTGCGGCGCCACGGCTCGCCGTCCTCGCCGAGCGTTTCGGCGATGCGCGCGAGGTAGGTCCGCTGGCAGGCGACGTTGGCGGTGAGGTCCGGGGCGACGTAGGGGAGGGTCGGCGAGTCGGGGTCGCAGCGGCGGGCGTCGCCGCGGAAGGCGCGGTCGGGGGCGAACCAGAACCGGGGGGAGCGGTCGTGGCCGGTGTCGAAGGTGCAGAACGCCTCGACGCCGCCGGTGCCGCGCGTGTCGCGGTAGCGCGCGAGCCAGTCGTCGTAGCGCGCCATCGCGCGGTACATCGTCGCCAGGAAGGCCCGGTCGCGTCCGGTGAGGAGGTAGTGGTGCCAGACGCTGCGCGCGAGGGGCGTGACGATCTGGATCTGGCTGTAGGCGGGGCCGGAGTCGGTGACCTTGTAGGGGATCATGCCGTCCTCGCGCTGGTGCTCGGCGAACAGCAGGTGGGTGTCGCGGGCGGTGCGGGGGGCGAAGCGGGCGAGCACTTCGGCGTTGACGGTGCCGGTGCTCTCGATCCAGGTGCCCGCGTACACGCCGCCCTCGGTGAGGACGGGGGCGCCGCCGCCGAGGGGGCGCACGCACTGGGCGAGTTCGTCGAGCGCCTGGTGCCAGCGCGCTTCGAGGGGGCCGCCGATCGCGGCGAAGGCCGCGCCGTCGGCGGGGCGGCCGGCGCCGTGCGCGGCGGGTCCGGGGCGGGCGGCGCGGGGGCTCGTGCGGAGGCGGGCCAGTGCCGCTTCGATCGGCGTCGTCATCGTTCTCCAGTCGTGGCGGTGGCCGGGGCGGGCGGCCGGAGGTCCGGCGGCCCGCCCCGGGGCGTCATTCGTCGAGTGCGGTGCCGAGTTCGTCGACCCATTGGGCCGCGGCCTCGTCGGCGCTCATGCGTCCGAACAGGACTTCGGCTTCCATGCGCTGGGAGAGCTCGTTCATGATCGAGCCGCCCGCGGGTTGCGGCGGGGCGACCACGCCCTCGTCGAGGACGAGTTCGACGTAGTCGGCCGAGGTCTTGGCGGGGCCTTCCAGCAGGGGCGCGACGACTTCGAGCGTGGCGGGGTTGAACGGCACGCCGCGGGTGTCGAGGACGAGTTCGGCGGCGGCCGGTTCGTGGAGGAACCAGTCGACGAGCATGGCCGCCGCCTGCGGGTGCTCGCTGGCGGCGTTGACCGACCAGTACGCCGAGGGCAGCAGTGCGACGCCGGACAGGTCGGTGTTCGTGGGCGGCAGCATCATCCGCACGTCGCCCGCGGCGCTGTAGGCGGACATGAGGTTGGTGTACCCGAAGGTGATCGCGGCCTGGCCGATGGTGAAGGGCTGCTGGTCGGGCGGCAGCTGCCAGTTCGCGGTGACGACGGAGGGGTCGGGGAGGGCGCCGCTCTCCAGCAGCCGCTCCTCGATCTCGTACCAGTCGGCCACCTGGCCGGCGTCGATGCCGAGCCCGCCGTCCCAGTCGTACATCCCGACCTCGCTCACCTGGCCCGCGTAGGTGCCCATGATGTCCTGGATGCGCAGGTCGATGCCGTAGACCGGGTTGCCGGCGTCGTTGGTCAGGCCCGCTGCGCCGATCTGGCCGGCGAGGTCGACCAGGTCGTCCCAGTTCCAGCCGTCCTCGGGGAGGGGCACGCCGGCCTGGGCGAAGACGTCGGCGTTGACGAACGCGGCCGTGGCGTTCCCGCCGGTGGGCAGGCCGTAGAGGGTGTCGTCGACGACGGCGCTGGTGAGCGAGAAGTCGGGGTAGGCCGAGGCGTCGAGTTCGTCGCTCACGGTCGCGAGGTCGAGCAGGGCGCCGAGTTCGCCGTACTCCTGCGGTTTGGCGCCGCCGAGCGCGAAGACGTCGGGGGCGGTGGCGCCGCCGCCGGCGAAGTCCGTGGCGAGCCGGTTGAAGAGGTCGTCGGGCGCGCCCACGGGCGTCTCGACGACGGTGATGTTGGGGTACTCCGCTTCGAACAGGTCGATGACCTCGCCGAAGAGGCGGGCGCGGTCGTCGTCGCCCCACCAGGAGATCTCGATCTCGATCGCTTCATCGGGGTCGTATTCGCTCGCCTCGCCGCCGGAGCCGGAGCAGCCGGTCAGGGCGAGGGCCGCCGCGGCGACGGATCCGATGGCGGCACGCGAACGTGTCTTACGCGTCATTGCGCCTCGTTTCGGGTGTCGTCGGTGGCGAGGGGCCACCGGGTTGCCATTGATCCGGACGTGCGAGGGGCCGTCCGAGGCGGTCGCCGCGGCCGGGCCGGGACGGCCGAAAAGTGCAACCGCTTTCCGAAAATTATCATCGAGAGTGACGGCTGTCAATGCCAAAAATTGGCGAAGCGCTCACATCACCCCTGGCCACATGGCGTATATCGCTTGTGAAATTTTCAGAACCGCTCCGATCTTTTCGGCGATACACCGATTGACGGGGGCGGTGGCGGCGGTCATAATCGACGCAGTCGTGCAACCGCTTTCCCCCGATCCCGCGGTCACGAGAGGCGAGGAGGACCGATGAGCAGTCTCGGCGAACTCCGCAGCATGGCGGTGCGCAGACGCAAGGGCGCCGCCCGCGGCAAGGAGCGCTACCCCGACAACAAGGCGGCCTACCTCTTCCTGCTCCCCTGGCTCATCGGCCTGCTCGGGCTCACCGTCGGGCCGATGATCGCCTCGCTCTACCTCTCGTTCACCGACTACAACCTGCTCCAGCCTCCCGTGTGGACCGGGCTCGACAACTTCACCGCGATGTTCGGCGACGATCGGTTCTGGAACTCCTTCCGCGTCACCGTCGTCTACGTGCTCGTCGGCGTGCCAATCCAGCTCGTCCTGGCCTTGGCCCTGGCGCTGCTGCTCGACAAGGGCATGCGGGGCCTGTCGTTCTACCGCTCGGTGTTCTACCTGCCGAGCCTCATGGGCGGCTCGGTCGCCATCGCGATCCTGTGGCGCCAGGTCTTCGGCAAGGACGGCCTCGTCAACGGCGTGCTCGCCTGGTTCGGGATCGACGGCCCCGGCTGGATCGGCCACCCCGACTTCGCCCTCGGCACGCTCATCGTCCTGAACGTGTGGACCTTCGGCTCCCCCATGGTGATCTTCCTGGCCGGGCTCCGGCAGATCCCCGGCATGTTCTACGAGGCCGCCTCGATCGACGGCGCGGGCCGCGCGCGGCAGTTCTTCGCGATCACGCTGCCGCTGCTGACGCCGATCATCTTCTTCAACCTCGTGCTCCAGATCATCTTCGCCTTCCAGGCGTTCACGCAGGCGTACGTCGTCTCCGGCGGCACCGGCGGCCCCGCCGACGCGACGATGTTCTACACCCTCCTGCTCTACAAGGAGGCGTTCACCGAGCTCGACATGGGCTACGCCTCGGCCATGGCGTGGTTCCTAGTCGTCGTGGTCGCCGCCTTCACCGCGTTCAACTTCTGGCTCTCGAAGTACTGGGTGTTCTATGACGACTGAAACCGAAACCCCCCTGCGGCCCGGCGCTCCCCCGCGGCGGCGGCCCGGCGCCGCGCGCCGGACGCTGCGCTCGATCCTCAAGCACGCGACGCTCATCGCACTGTCGACGGTGATGGTCTACCCGCTGATCTGGCTGCTCGTGTCGAGCTTCAAGCCCGACAGCGAGATCTTCCGCGACCTCAGCGTCTTCACCGCCGACCTGACCGCCGAGAACTACGCCAGCGGCTGGAACGACCTCCAGTTCCCCTTCGGGGTGTTCCTGCTGAACTCCTCGATCATCGCCCTGGGCGCCATCGTGGGGAACCTGGTCTCGTGCACCCTGGCGGCCTACGCCTTCGCGCGGCTGCGGTTCCGGTTCCGGGGCCTGCTCTTCGCGATCATGCTCGGCTCGATCATGCTCCCGTTCCAGGTGCTCATGGTGCCGCAGTTCCTGATCTTCAAGGAGCTGGGCTGGCTGAACACCTTCCTGCCGCTCATCGCCCCGAAGTTCCTCGCCACCGAGGCGTTCTTCGTGTTCCTGATGGTGCAGTTCATCCGCAGCCTGCCCGAGGAGATCTTCGAGGCCGCGCGCATCGACGGCGCCGGGCACTTCCGCTCCTACCTCCAGATCACGCTCCCGCTGGTCGTGCCCGCGCTCGCGACGACCGCGATCTTCACGTTCATCTGGACGTGGAGCGACTTCTTCGGGCCGCTGGTCTACCTGCGGCTGCCCGAGACCTGGCCGGTCTCGGTGGCGCTGAAGGGCTACCTCGACGCCCAGTCCAGTTCGGACTACGGGTCGATGTTCGCCATGAGCGTCGTCTCCCTGGTGCCCATGTTCCTCGTGTTCGTCCTCGGCCAGCGGTTCCTCATCAAGGGCATCGCCACCACCGGCATCAAGTGAGCGGGCGGCTCGGCCCCGTCGCCTCCGGGGCGGAGGTCGTAGTGCAGTACGGCGCCGGGCGCTTCCAGCGTGCGCGTCTCGGTCATGGCGGTGTCTCCTCTGGAGTGTCGGTGCTCTACTTATACCGACGAGGACCGACGCTCCGATTCATCGCCGCTCCGGCGGCCTCATGCCGTGCCGCGGTCCCGGGGTGCGGCGGTGCTGTCGCGGAAGACGATCCGGGGCCGCTCGGAGGAGTGCAGGCGGTCGCCGGTGCCGTCCAGGGCCTGGAGCAGCAGGCGGAAGCCGCGGCGGCCCAGGCCCGCGAAGTCCTGCTCGGCGGTAGTCAGCGGCGGCGTCCACAGCTCCGCGAGCGGATGGTCGTCGAACCCGGCCACGGAGACGTCCTCGGGCACGCGCAGGCCCGCCTCGGCGATGCCCCGCATGACGCCCATGGCGATCTCGTCGTTGCCGCAGAACACGGCCGTGACGCTCGGGTCCGCGGCGAGCTCCCGGCCGATCGGCACGCCGCTCTTGGGGTCCCAGGTGGCGTCCCGCAGCGGCGGCACGGGCGCGCCGTGCCGGTTGAGCGAGCGCTTCCAGCCGGTGGTGCGCCCGTCCATGCGGCGCGAGGGCGGCACGCGGACGTGGTGCACCGTGGCGTGGCCGAGCCCCAGCAGGTAGTCCGTCAGCTCCTCGGCCGCGCCCGCCTCGTCGAGCACCGCCTGCCGCAGGCCGGTCTCGCGCGTGCCCGAGAGGGCGACGACCGGCAGGTCCGGCGGGATCTTCTTCAGGGCCGCGACCCCGGGCGGGTCGAACTTCATGACCACGATGCCCGCCAGCTCCTGCGTCAGCGTCGCCGCGATCGCCCGGTCCACCTCGTCCTCGTCGGCGCTCTCGACGACGGTGATCATCACCGTGTAGCCCTCGGCGCGGGCGGCGATCTCGATGCCGCGGATGGTCTCGGCGTAGCCGTACCGCGAGGTGTTGCCCGCGATGACGGCGATCGTGCGCGAGCGCCGCGAGACGAGCACGCGGGCGGCGGCGCTGGGCCGGTAGTTCAGGTCCGCGATGGCCGCCTCGACCAGCGCCCGCTTCGCCGGGCTCACGCGGGCCGCGCCGGTCAGCACGCGCGAGACGGTCGGGACCGACACCCCGGCGCGCTCGGCGACGTCGGTGATCGTCGGGTTCCTGGGGGCCTCGCCCGCCCTGCCCGCTGCTTTCCTCGTGCTCACTTGACCGCCCCGCTGGTGATGCCGGAGATGATCCTGCGCTGGGCGACCACGAACGTGATCAGCAGCGGCAGGCTCATGAGGATGATATAAGCGAAGATCAGGTGCCAGTTCTGGAGATGGAGCCCGGCGCTGGCGACCTGGTAGAGGTTCAACGGGAGCGTGTCGATGCGGCCGCCGATGACGAACAGCGCGTAGAACACGTCGTTCCAGATGTAGAGGCAGATGAGGATGGTCGCGGTGGCGAGCACCGGCCGCAGCAGCGGCAGGATGATGCGCGCGAAGACCCTGACCGGCCCGGCCCCGTCGACGCGGGCGGCCTCTTCGAGCTCGGGCGGGATGGTGCGCACGAACCCGGTGACGAAGAAGACCACGGTGGACAGGTACATGCCCATGTAGACGCCGATCATGCCGAGCGCGGTCCCGGCCAGGCCGAGCTGGCGCAGCAGCAGCACGACGGTGACCACGGCCGGGGGCAGGACGATGCCGCTGATGGCGAGGGCGTAGACGGCGGCCAGGAGGCGCCCGCCGCGGCGGCCGAGGATCCACGCGGCCATGGAGCCGAGGACGAGCACGCCGACGACGGCCGGGACCATGACCAGGAGGCTCCCGAAGAAGGCCGGGAGCATGCGCCCGTCGGCGAAGACGGTCGCGAAGTTCTCGAAGAGCCGCCACTCCCCCGGCGGGGCGAGGTTCGGGTCCAGGGCCTCGGCCTGGGTCTTCGCGGCCGTGGCGATCACGAGCCAGAAGGGGACGCCGAGCACCAGCGCGGCGGTCAGGATCGCGGCGATCGGCTGGAGGCGCAGGCGCAGGCGCGGGCGCGGCGCGCGCCTCGTCGCGGTGGTGGTCACAGCACGTCCTCTCGCTTGCGCAGGAACCGGATCACGGGGAAGGCGAGGATGGTCACCGTCAGGAACAGGACGAGGCTCATGGTCGTGGCCTGGGCGAACAGGCCCTGCCCGAAGGTCCGGAAGATGAAGATGTTCAGCAGTTCGGTCGTGCCGCCGGGGCCGCCCTCGGTGGTGGCCTGGACGATGTCGAAGCCGTTCATCGAGCCCAGGAGGGCGGTCGCGACGTTGAAGGTCACGGCCGGGGCGAGCAGGGGGAACCGGATGGAGCGGAACATGGTCCAGCGGCTCGCCCCGTCCAGGCGCGCCGCTTCGAGGACGTCCTCGTTGATCGTCTTGAGCCCGGCGAGGTAGATGAGCATGGACAGGCCCATCCACTTCCAGGCGTGGACGATCGCGACGACGACGATCGTCCAGGTGGTGCTGCCGAGCCAGGGGATCGCGACGTCGGTCCCCGTCAGGGCGCCGAGGATGCCGTTGAGGGCGCCGTCGGGTTTGAGGAGCGCCTGGAAGATGTATCCGGCGGCGAGCGCGGACATGACGACCGGGATGAAGAACGCGACCCTGACGGCGCGGTTGACGCGGGTGTCGCGTTCGAGCAGGAGCGCCAGGCCGAGGCCGAAGGCATTCTGGAAGATCGCGACGAGCACGGCGTACACGAGGGTCACTTTGAGCGAGCCCAGGAGCGTGCCGTTGGAGAACAGGGAGACGAAGTTGTCGAACCCGGCGAAGCCGATGGCGCTCTTGAAGCTCGACCAGTCGGTGAACGCGTAGACGAAGTTGAACAGCGTGGGGACGGCGAAGAAGACGACCAGGACCGCGAGCGCGGGGATCAGGAACCACAGCGGATGGTCGTGCCGTCGGGCCCCCTTGGCGGGCCTGGAGAGCGTGGTCACGGTGCGGTGCTGCCTTTCGGGGTTCGGGGGCGCCGGCCGGAGTCGGCGCCCCCGGGGGTGTGCTAGAAGCCCTCGGCGCCTTGGGCCTTGGCCAGTTCGGTGAACTGGGCCTGGGTCGCCTCGGCGACTTCGGCGGGCGTCTTCGTGCCCTGGATCATGTCGGCGAGGTAGAGGTAGAGGTCGGGGTTGGCGATCGCCGACGCCTGCATGGAGCCGACCGAGTCGGCGAGCGCGTCGCTGACCGACAGGAGCGCCTCGGGCACGTCGGCGGGCGTCTCGACGCCGCTCTGGAGCGAGACCGTGGCCTGGTCGTCCACGAAGTCCTCGTAGCCGTCGCCGAGCCAGTAGGAGAGCAGCTGCCGGGCGGCGGACTCGCGGTCGGCGTCGCCGGTCTTGAACGCCACGAGGGCGTTGGCCTGGTCGGGGACGAAGGTGCCGGTGTTGCCGGAGGGGGCGATCGGGAAGAAGCCGATCGTCTCGTTCAGCTCCTCGGTGCCGGCGAGCGCCTGGAGCTGGCCGAAGTAGGAGTTGACCTGCATGACCATCGCGGCCTCGCCGGAGAGGAGCGCGGCGCCCTGGTCCTCGAAGGTCGCGGTCTTGATGTCCTCGTTGAACAGTCCTTCGTCGATGAGGCTCTGGTAGGTCTCGATGGCGCCCTGGATGGTCGGGTCGGTGAACTGCTCCTCGTTGGCGTTGACGCGGTCCCAGAGGCCGTCGGCGGCGGCGTCGGCGAGCTGCACCTGGACCCACCACTGGGTGCCCCAGCGGTCGGCGGCCATCTCGTGGAAGGGGGTGACGCCCTCGGCCTTGAGGTCGCGGGCGGTCTGGACGAAGGCGTCCCAGTCGGCGGGGGTCTCGGTGATCCCGTGGGAGGCGAAGACCTCCTTGTTGTAGTAGACGCCCTGGACGGCGGGGGTGGTGACGAGCGCGGCGTAGCGGGTGCCGTCCTGGAGGCCGGTGATGTCGCGCAGTTCGGGCCGGTAGGCGTCGAGCCATGGGGCGTCGTCGAGCGGTTGGAGGTGCTGGGAGGCGTTGAGCGCGGTGAGCTGGGAGGCCGTGGGCTGCCAGAACGCGAGGTCGGGTTTGTCGCCGGTGGCGACCTTGGTCTGGACGCCCTGCTCGTAGGGGTCGGGGATGGTGACGACTTCGACCTCGGCGCCGGTGAGCTCCTCGAATCCGGCGATCACGCCTTCGGGGACGGTGTTGGAGTTCTGCGCGGCCCAGACGGTGAGGGTGGTGCCGGTGAGGTCGGCGTCCTGGGCGGGCCAGTCGGCGGGGCCGCCGGAGTCGGTGCCGGTGCCGGGGTCGGAGCACCCGGTGAGGGCCAGCGCGCCCGCGGCGGCGAGCGCCAACGCGGTGCGGAACGGGTTCTTCATTGCATGGCTCCTATCGCTTCTTGAGGGAATCGGTGGTGAGGCGCAGGGTGCGGGCGGCGGTGTCGGCGTCGTCCGCGCGCACGGTGAGGGTGCCGGTGTCGGCGTCCCAGGAGGTCCCCCATTCGGGGAGGCCGGTGGGGAAGACGGTGGTGACGGCGACGTCGGCGCCCGCGAGGTGCGGGAAGCGCAGTTCGGTGGCGGGCGGGCCGCCGCGGCGCCAGACCGAGACGAGGTCGTCCTCCTCGCCGCGGAGGGCGAGGGCGGTCCACGGGTCGGTCCAGCCGGGGAGCCCGGCGGGCCAGTGCGGGCGGCCGTTCGCGACGGCCGTGCGCAGGGTCTTGGCGGTGGCGATCGCTTCGGCGACGAGGGCGCGGCGGTCCTGGTCCATCCGGTTGAGGTGGCCGGAGACGTAGAAGCGTCCGAGCAGGCCGGTGACGAGGCAGAACGCGGTCTCTTCGGCGGTCATCCCGGGTTGCGGGTAGGCCCAGCTCGCGGCCTGCTCGGGGAGGAGGGAGATCGGGGCGGCGGCGGCGATCGGCGGGTACTTGGTGAAGTCCTGCTGGTCGGAGGTGGACTGCATGGCCAGGCGGGAGAGCATCGCGAAGTCCATGCGCATCGCGCCGGAGGAGCAGTTCTCGACGACCAGGTCCGGGTGGCGGTCGAGGAGGCGGTCGAGCCAGGCGAGGTGGGCGCGGTTGTGCGCCAGGAGGCCGTCGCCGACGCTGTCGGCGTCGTGGTCGGTGCCGGGGCCGGGGTTGACGTTGTAGTCGAATTTGAAGAAGCCGACGCCGAAGTCGGCGACGAGCCGGTCGACGACGCGGTCGAGGTGGGCGGTGGCGGCGGGGTGGCGCAGGTCGAGGTGGTAGCGGTGGTGCTCGACGATCCGCTGGCCGTGGCGCAGGAGGAACGCCTCGTCGGGGAGGCGGTCGGCCATGGGGCTGCGGACGCCGATGACCTCGGGTTCGAGCCACAGGCCGGGGACCATGCCGGCGGTGCGGACGGCGTCGACGACTTCGCCGAGGCCGCCGGGGAAGCGGGTGGTGGACGGCTCCCATTCGCCGACGGTGTCCCACCAGTGGCCGCTGTCGTCGTACCAGCCGGCGTCGACGCAGAAGATCTCGGCGCCGGCCTCGGCGGCGGCGGCGATGAGCGGGAGGAGTTTGGCGGTGGTCGGGTCGCCGTCGAGGGTGTTCATGTAGTCGTTGAAGACCACGGGCATGGCCGTGTTGTCGGGGTGGTCGCGGCGGGCGGCGCGGCGGTGCGCGGTGAGGGCGGCGAGGGCGTCCTCGAAGTCGGCGCCCGCGGCGAGGGCGGCCGGGACGGTCGTGAAGGACTGGCCGGGCTGGAGCAGGCGCGTCCAGGAGGCGTCGGCGTCGGTGGGGCCGGAGAGGCCGAGATAGGCGCCGTCGACGTCTTCGCCGATCTCCCAGCGCCAGGGGCCGTTGTGCTCGATCTGCCAGACGAGGGCGAGGCGCTCGTCCGCGGAGGCGAGGCCGCCGGTGGGCAGGTGGCGTCCGGTGGACCAGGTGCCGTCGGAGGTGAGGGCGAGGGCGCCGCGGGGGTCCTGGGCGGTGAGGTGGGAGGCGAGTTCGGGGAAGTCGGGGCCGCGCAGGGGCGTGCGGGTCCAGCGGCCTTCGCCGAGCCAGTCGCCGGTGCCCCAGATCCGCTCCCAGTCGCCGAGGGCGTCGCCGGGGGCGTCGCGGCGGGTGAAGCCCGCGGTGAGGGTGGTGACCGAGCGGAGCACGACGGGCCGCTCGCCGGTGGCGCGGACCTCGGCCCGGGAGCGGATCGCGCCCGGGGCGCGGTCGAGGATCTCCAGGGTGAGGGTCGCTTCGACGCCGTCGGCGGCCTGGGTGACGGCGAGGGCGCGGCCCCGGTCGGTGCGGGTCTCCTCGTGGGCGGTGTAGCGCAGCCGGGAGCCGAGTTCGGTGTGGGCGAGGCGGTCGGAGGCGGGGAGGCGGCCCCGGTCGGCGGTCAAAATCTCCACCAGCGGCACCCGGTGGACCGGGAGGGCCTCGCCCGCGCGGACGAGCCCGGCGATGCGGACGGGCGCGTCGTCGGCCCACTCGAATTCGAGGCTGAAAGCGTCACTGCCCCAAGACAACTGTTCGGTCACGATGCCCCTTGTCAACACCTGTCGTCACTGCTGTCGGCGCCGATCGGCGCGATAGCGATTTCAGCAGAACCATAGCCATATCTGAAATCGATTTCAAGTCACGTCTTGAAATCGTTATCAAATTTCGGTACGTTCAAGCCGCGATCCTGATCCGACCCCCGTGTCTCGATTGAGAGGACCGACCGATGAGGAGACTCATGACCGCATTCAGCGCGGCGGCGGTGGCGGCGACAGCCGTCACCGCCGCGAGCACCCCCGCTCAGGCGTCCGAACCCGAAGTGCTCGCCGTCGACTTCGCCGACCGCACCGGCGCCTTCCGCGGCGGCGCCTCGGGCACGCTCTACGGCCTCGGCGACGAGGGCGCCCCCACGCAGGCGCTCATCAACGGCGCCCACCTCACCAACGTCTCGCAGAAGGCGCCCCACGGCACGCAGCACCCCTCGGGCGACGCCGTCAAGGTCGAGGACGGGTTCTTCGCCAAGCACGGCGAGGACCTGTACATCTACGTCCAGGACTACTACCCCGACTGGCCCTACCACGGGGGCGAGCGGCCCGGCGACACCCGCGCCTACGACCTGGCGGACGGCACCTACACCGAGGGCGCCAACGGCGTGTGGGACTACCTGGAGGTCGTCGAGTTCGTCGCCGAGGCGGTCGCCGCCGACTCCTCCCGCCCCCAGGACTACGTGTTCCTGCCGTTCAACGAGCCCGACGGCGGCAACTGGTACCCCGACTGGGCGAACCAGCGGGAGCGGTTCCTCGGCGACTGGCAGGCCGTCCACGAGAAGATCCAGGAGGTCTGGGAGCGCCACGGCCTCGGGCACGCCCGCGTCGCCGGGCCCGGCGACACCCGCTGGCAGCCCGAGCGCAGCGCCGACTTCCTGGCCTTCGCGCAGGAGCACGGCTCGCTGCCCGACGTCTTCGTCTGGCACGAGCTGGGCATCGACAACCTCGCGTCCTACCGGGGCCACCTCGCCGACTACCGCGCACTGGAGGCGTCCTTGGGGATCGAACCGCTCCCGGTGAACATCACCGAGTACGGGATGCTCCGCGACATGGGCGTCCCCGGGCAGCTCGTCCAGTGGTTCTCGATGTTCGAGGACACCAAGGTGGACGCGCAGACCGCCTACTGGAACTACGCGGGGAACTTCTCCGACAACAGCGCCCGGCCGAACGGCGCGAACGCCGGATGGTGGATGTTCAAGTGGTACGGCGACCTCGAAGGGTCCGAGACCGTGCGGGTGACCCCGCCGCACCCGGACACCGTCGACACCCTCCAGGGCATCGGCGCGATCGACGAGGGCGACCGCCGCGCCACCGTCCTGTGGGGCGGCACCGACGAGGACGTGGCGCTGGACCTGACCGGGCTCGACGAGCGGGTATTCGGCGACCGCGTCGACGTCGAGGTCCGCGAGATCACCCTGACCGGCGCCGAAGGGCTCGCGGGCGCGCCGCGCGTCGTCGCCGCATACGACGGCGTCGAGGTCGAGCAGGGCTCCCTGAGACTGGACGTGCCGACCTACGACCGGTACGCGGCCTATCAGCTCATCATCACCCCCGAGCAGTCCCGCGACGTCGCCGCCGCGGCCGAGGCCCAGGCGTGGACGGCGTCGATCGAGGCCGAGCACATGGACCTCACCGACGCGCAGGTGTACACACAGGACCCGCAGGCGAACGGCGGCTGGCAGTTCCTGGCCTCCGGCGGCCAGGACGTGGGCTCGTTCGACCGGCCCGGCTCCAAGGCCGACTGGACCGTGGCGGTGCCGCACGACGGCGTCTACCGGCTCCAGGTCATCGGCGGCGCGCCCGGCGTGCCGGGGCGGCACGCGCTCTTCGTCGACGGCGCGGCGGCCGGGACGATCCAGTACACCGCCGACCTCGCGCTCAACGAGACGAGCCGGTGGCAGTACCGCGGCAGCGCCGAGATCCTCGTGGCGCTGACCGCGGGCGAGCACACGCTGTCGATCAGGGCCGGCGAGGACGGGACGAGCGTCCTGCCGAACGCGGACATCACCTTGGACAAGGCCACGCTGACCTCGGTGTCCGAAGGGGAGCCGACGGCGTACCCGGCCTCGACCTTCCGCCTCTACGACGGGGCGGCGCTCGAATGGGACGGGCACTCCCCCGTGCGCGGCGGCGCGGCGCTCGACGGCGGGGCCCGGGCCGACCTGTACGCGGCGGCGATGGCGACCGGCTACTACGACCTCGTCGTGGACTGGGCGTCCGCAGGGGCCGCATCGGTCGAGCTGACCGTGGGCGGTGTGCCGACCGCGAACCTGAGCGCCGAGGGCGAGGGCCGGTGGCGGTCGACCGCGCGGGTGCACCTGGTGGAGGGGATCAACGAGATCGAGATCCGCTCCCCGGAGGGGGCCGTGGTCGCATCGCTGACCACGGTGCGCGCCGCCGAGGCCGACGGGGCCGCCGTGTCGGTCGAGGCCGAGGACGCCGTGCTCCACGGCGCGGCCGCGGTGACGGTCCTGGCGGACGCGACCGGCTCCAACGCCTCCGGCATGGCCTATGTCGGCTGGATCGGCGGCGGGGAGGCGAACGCGATCGAGATCCCCCGCGACGGCTTCGCGGCGCCGGGCGAGTACGACCTGACCGTCCACTACGCGAACGCCGAGCTCTCGGGCGAGCACGACTACAACCCGCAGGTCGTCGACCGGCGGCTGGAGGCGCACGAGGGCGCGGACGCGGTCGGCCACGCCTACTTCCGCTACACCTACTCGTGGGACAGCTTCTGGGAGCGGACGATCCCGGTGAC
>DASTYG010000094.1:0-22863 GCA_035765105.1 Glycomyces sp. | reverse complement strand
GGCAAGAGGCGCATAACATACCTGGAGAGTTCACCCGAAGGGCGGAACGAACGAGACCCGTGATCGCGTACGCGATCACGGGTCTCGACGTCTGGCGCTACTTCTTGCGGCGCTTGGCCGGGGTCACCTGAAGCTTGAACTTCGCGGTCACCTCCGGGTGCAGCTTCACCGAGATGTCGTACGTGCCGATGGACTTGATCGTCCCCGGCAGCTCGACGCGGCGGCGGTCGATCTTCGGGCCGCCGGCCTCGTCGACGGCCTTGACGACGTCGGCCGCGGTGATGGAGCCGAAGAGGCGGCCCGCGTCGCCCACCCGGGCGACGATGTGGGCGTCGGTCCTCTTCAGCTGGTCGGACAGCGCACGAGCCTGGTCGAGGTCGTGGACCTCGCGGGCGGCGCGGGCGCGCTGGATCGAGTCGACCTGCTTCTGGCCGCCCTTGGTCCAGGCGATCGCCAGGCCCTGAGGCAGCAGGTAGTTGCGACCGTAACCGGGCTTGACCTCGACGACGTCACCGGCCGAGCCCAGGTTGGCGACCTCATGAGTCAGAATGATCTTCATAAGTGCGCTCCTTCCTTAACGGGTCTGGCTGGTGTACGGGAGCAGCGCCATTTCGCGGGCGTTCTTGACGGCCGCGGCGATCTGCCGCTGCTGCTGCGAGGTGACGCCGGTGACACGGCGGGCACGGATCTTGCCGCGGTCGGAGATGAACTTCCGCAGCAGCGCCGTGTCCTTGTAGTCGACGTACTTGATGCCCTCCTTCTCAAGAGGGTTCGGCTTCTTCTTCGGCTTCCGCAGGGGAGCCGACTTCGGGTTGGCCATGTGGTGTCTTGCCTTTACGTGAAATCGATCCGGGTCTGCGCCCGGTTAGAACGGCGGGTCCTCATCGAAGCCCTGGTTGCCCGAGCCGGAGCTCTGGCCGGCCGGGGCGGCTGAGGCCCAAGGGTCGTCCGGCACGGAACCACCGCCGCCGCCGCCCCCGAACTGGGAGCGGCCGCCGCCTCCGCCGCCGGACTTGTTGATCTTCGCCGTGGCGAATCGCAGCGAGGGGCCCACTTCCTCGACGTCGAGCTCGAACACCGTGCGCTTCTCGCCCTCGCGGGTGTCGAAGGTGCGCTGCTTGAGCTTGCCCTGCACGACCACGCGGGTGCCGCGGGACAGGGACTCGGCGACGTTCTCGGCGTACTGGCGCCAGACGCTGCAGGTCAGGAACATCGCCTCGCCGTCGCGCCACTGGTTCGACTCGCGGTCGAACGTGCGCGGGGTCGAGGCGATCCGGAACTTCGCGACGGCTGCACCGGACGGCGTGTAACGCAGTTCCGGGTCGTCGACGAGGTTGCCGATAACCGTGATGACTGTCTCTCCTGCCATGACCTCTTCTCCCTAAGGTCTCGCAGTTGCAAGGTCGGGTTACCGAAGCTCCGGCCGCAGCACCTTGGTCCGCAGCACCGACTCGTTGAGCCGCAGCTGCCGGTCCATCTCCGCCACGGGAGCGGGCTCGGACTGCAGGTCGACGACGGCGTAGACGCCTTCGCTGTTCTTCTCGATCTCGTAGGCGAGACGACGCCGTCCCCAGACATCGATCTTGTCGACCGAGCCACCGGCGTCCTTGACGCCCTTCAGGAACTTCTCCAGCGTCGAGCTGACCTGGCTCTCCTCGGTGTTCGGGTCGAGGATCACCATGAGTTCGTAATGCCGCAAGATCGCTCCACCTCCTCTGGTCTCATCGGCCGCGGTCTCTCCGCGGCAGGAGGGTCACTTGCACGTCGCCCGCCCGGCCGCGCTCCACGAGAGGCGGACCTGCGGGCAACCCGGCAATCGTACCTGCGTTGACGTGGTCCGACTCCTGCGGACCACGTGCATGTGACGATACCGATGGGGTCCGACGGTTCCCCGGACGCGACGCGGGCGCGGGGCGCGGGAAGCGGCGCGCACCCTGCCCGGCGGCGCGGGCCCGCCGCGCTAAGTTGGAACGGTGACTGCCGAGTTCAACTACACCGACCTGCTTCCCATCGGACCCGACACGACGGAGTATCGGCTGCTGACCAAGGACGGGGTCGGTGTGACCGAGGCCGCCGGACGGCGGTTCCTCACCGTCGAGCCGCAGGTGCTCACCGAGCTCGCCGCCGAGGCGATCCACGACATCTCCCACTACCTGCGGCCCGCGCACCTGGCGCAGCTGCGGTCGATCCTCGACGACCCCGAGGCCAGCGGCAACGACCGGTTCGTGGCGATGGACCTGCTCAAGAACGCCAACATCTCCTCCGGCGGCGTCCTGCCGATGTGCCAGGACACCGGCACCGCCGTCGTCATGGGCAAGCGCGGACGCCACGTCCTCACCGACGGGCGCGACGAGGAGCACCTCTCGCGCGGCATCTGGCGGGCCTACCGCGACCTGAACCTGCGCTACAGCCAGATGGCGCCGGTGACGACGTGGGACGAGAAGAACACCGGCTCGAACCTGCCCGCGCAGATCGAGCTCTACGCCGACGGCGACGACGCCTACAAGCTGCTGTTCATGGCCAAGGGCGGCGGCAGCGCCAACAAGTCCTTCCTGTTCCAGGAGACCAAGGCGATCCTCAACCCGGACGCGATGATGGCCTTCCTCGACGCGAAGCTGCGGCAGATCGGCACCGCTGCGTGCCCGCCGTACCACCTGGCGATCGTCATCGGCGGCACCAGCGCCGAGTTCGCGCTCAAGACCGCGAAGTACGCCTCCGCGAAGTACCTCGACGCGATGCCCACCGAGGGCTCGGCCGCGGGCCACGGCTTCCGCGACGTCGAGCTGGAGCAGCGGGTGCTGGAGCTGACGCGGAACTTCGGCATCGGGGCGCAGTTCGGCGGCAAGTACTTCTGCCACGACGTGCGCGTCATCCGCCTGCCGCGCCACGGCGCGTCGCTGCCGGTGGCGCTGGCCGTCTCGTGCTCGGCCGACCGGCAGGCGCTGGCGAAGGTCACCGCCGAGGGCGTGTTCCTGGAGCGGCTGGAGACCGACCCCTCGGCGTACCTGCCGGACACCCAGGAGGGCCAGCTCGACGGCGAGGTGGTGCGCATCGACCTCAACCGGCCGATGTCCGAGATCCGCGCCGAGCTCGCGAAGCACCCGGTGAAGACGCGCCTGTCGCTGACCGGGCCGCTGGTGGTGGCGCGGGACATCGCGCACGCCAAGATCAGGGAGCGCCTCGACGCGGGCGAGCCCATGCCGGACTACATGCGGGACCACGCCGTGTACTACGCGGGCCCGGCGAAGACCCCCGAGGGCTACGCGTCGGGCTCGTTCGGGCCGACCACGGCCGGGCGGATGGACTCCTACGTGGACCGGTTCCAGGCGGCGGGCGGTTCGATGGTGATGCTGGCGAAGGGGAACCGTTCGCAGCAGGTGACCGACGCGTGCAAGGAGCACGGCGGGTTCTACCTCGGTTCGATCGGGGGCCCGGCCGCGAAGCTGGCGCAGGACAACATCAAGGCCATGGAGGTCCTGGAGTACCCCGAGCTGGGCATGGAGGCGGTCTGGAAGATCGAGGTCGAGGACTTCCCGGCGTTCATCGTGGTGGACGACAAGGGGAACGACTTCTTCGAGGACACCCGGCAGCCGACGCTGTCGATCGGGCGCAAGCCGAAGATCACCGTTTCCTAGGTGTGATGAGTTCAGGGGGCTCGCCGTTCGGCGGGCCCCCGTTCGCGTGCCGGGCCGCTACCCCTCCGAGGCGTAGACGGACTGGAGCACCTCGGTCACGAACCCGTCGAGCGCTTCGCCTTCGAGGTCGGTCTCCGAGACGACCGCGTAGGGCAGCACGAGCAGCGCGGTGCGCAGGTCGTCGGGGGAGAGGCCGTCGGCGAGGTCGCCGTCGCCGAACGCGAAGCCGACCAGCGCTTCGATCACGATTGGTTTGAGCAGCGAGGCGGCGTTGGCGAAGCGCTCGTGGAGCGTCTCGGTGAAGTCGACGACCGCCGCCCGTTCGGGGCTGGTGCGGAACTTGCGCCGCAGGGCCACGGCGGTCGCGGCGCTGAGGAGGACGGTCACGCGTTCGTCGCCGAGCCGGTCCATGACGTCTTCGGGGAGCTGCGCGGGAGCGGCGACGGCCGCGCGCACGATCTGTTCGTCATCGTTCATGGTCATACGGGACCTTAACCTTCCTTTCCCCGTTCGGCCGACGTCGGTCCCGCCGGAAGTCGCCCCGGTCGCGCCCCCTTTCCCCCGATACCTTCGTCCCGCTTTTCGGGACGGCCTGTCCTTCGGCGCGCGTGGCGCGATCCGAAGGCAATTGTCCGGTTCGATTCGAACAGGCAGAATAGTCGCGCCGATGCGCCATGCGGTGCTATTCCAATGGCGTGGGAAACGTCTTTTCGGGTGAGGCGCCGTGGGGCTTTGCTGCGGATTCGAACCACTAAAACACCCGGTGGAACACATACGCGAACTTGGTACCGGGGCGCAGAAAATGCGCGCGGAGCATTCTTCGATTCCCGCTTCGAATGGGCGGCGGTACGATTCGATCGGGCTGCTCTGCATTCGGGCGGCGGCCATTCCGATCCTACTCCCCGGAGCCCGAAATGATCGAACATTTCTCTTACGGATACATTACCCTGCCGATCGCGTTTCTGATCTCCATGACCGGTTCGGCCCTCGGACTGCTCTTGGCCCGGCACGCCCGCCGCGAGCGCGTCACCGGACGGCGGGCCATGTGGCTCGTCCTCTCCGCGTTCGCCATCGGCGGCACCGGCATCTGGGTCATGCACTTCGTCGCCATGCTCGGCTTCGACCTGCCCGACGCCGAGCTGCGCTACGGGCCGGGCCTGACCGCGCTGAGCGCGGTCATCGCCGTCGCCGCGGTCTCGTGCGGGCTGCTCCTGATCGGCATGGGCCGGTACTCGGTGCCGAAGCTGATCGCGGCCGGCATGTTCACCGGTCTCGGCGTCGCCGCCATGCACTACACCGGCATGGCCGCCGTCAACGCCGACGTCGAGTTGCGCCACGAGCCCGGGTTCGTCATCGCGGCCGTGGCGATCGCCGTGGGCGCCTCCACCACGGCGCTGTGGCTGGCGTGGCGGCTGGAGAGGACCTCGTCGATGTGGCTGGCGGCGGCGGTGATGGCCTTGGCGGTCAACCTCATGCACTACACGGGGATGATGGGGGTGCGCGTCGGCGGGGACATCAGCGCGGCGGTCCACGGCGCGCACTCGATCGACCTGATCTTCCCGATGGCGACGCTGACGGCGGTCGTGCTGCTGTTCCTGGTCTTCATGGTGATCACCGTGCCCAGCGCCGAGGAGCTGGCGACCGATGAGCGCCTCGCCGCGATCGAGCGGGGCATGGACCCGGTGCCGGACCGGACGCGCTGAGCCCGGACGCGGGTCCGGCGCCGCTCGACGAGCGGCGCCGGACCGTTTGCGGGGGCGGAGGCGGCGGTCAGCCGACGGTGTTGGCGAAGTGGTAGCCGTTCGTGGCGTCCCAGTTGATCGACCACGTCATGGCCCCGCCCATGCCCGGGTAGGCCCGGTCGGGGACGAAGTCGCCGCAGCGCTGGAGGGTCTCCAGGCAGGCGAGGGCGTCGTTGACCATGGACGGGTCGACGTAGCCGCTGCCCGCGGCGCTCGGGACGGCGGGCAGGCCGAGGCCGACCTGGGCGGGTTCGAGCCCGGCTTCGAGCTGGATGCACGCTTGGGCGGTCAGGAAGTCGATGTCGCCGTGGCCGTAGACCTGGCCGTCGCAGCCGAGCATGGTGCCCGAGTTGTAGTACTGCATGTTGACGATGGTCAGGATGTCCTTGGTGTTCACCGCGAGCTGGTAGTAGCCGCCCGCGGTGGACTGGAAGTCGATGGTCTGCGGGGCCATCGTGTAGACCAGGCTCGAACCGGCGGAGGCGTGGATGCGGCGCATCGCGGTCTCCAGGGCGTCGGCGTTGATGCCGTGCTCGAGGTCGATGTCGACGCCGTCGAAGCCGTATTCGTCCATCAGGGACAGGACCGAGTCGGCGAAGGCGTTGGCGCTGGCGGTGTCGTTGACGGTGACGTTGCCCTTCTCGCCGCCGACGGAGATGATGACCTCGCGGCCCTCGGCCTGGAGGGCGGCGATGTCGGCCTTGAAGTCGGCGTCGGAGTAGTTCAGGACCGGGTCGAGGGCGAAGTCGACGGCGCCGACGGGGCTGGCGACGGCTTCGGCGAAGGCCACGGCGACGATGTCGTACTGGTCGGGGACCTCGGAGAGGCGCAGGAGGGTGGAGCCGTTGTCGAAGTTGTGCCAGTAGCCGGTGAGGGTCGCGGCGCCGTCGCCGCCGGGGGGATCGGTGGGCGGGTCGGTCGGCTCCTCGGTGGGCGGGTCGGTGGGCCCGGCGCCGTCGCAGGCGCCGAGGGGCTCCCACACGCCCCATTCGCCGGTGGTGCCGGGCGTTTCGCCGGTGGTCCACCATTTGGCGCGGTACTCGTGGCCGTCGTGGCTGACCAGGTCGCCGCCGACGTAGACCGCGCCGGACTGCCAGGGGTCGCCTTCGCAGGTGGCCTGGGCGGCGGCGTTGGTCGCGAAGGCGATCGGGACGGCGGCGGCGGACACGGCCACCAGGGCGGAGGCGGCGATCAGCGCCGCTCTTCGGGTGCGGTTCAAGGCGCCCTCCATGATTCGTAAGTATTCCTTACAGAAATTACAATCATGGTTGTCCATAAACCGATGTCATGTCAAGGCCCGCGGCGACGATAATTCCCTCTCGCCCGATTTGCCTAGCGCTCCCATGGGGGTGGGAGCGCCATCAGTACGGTTTGTTCACAGTTCCGTGGCGCAGCGTGAACTCACCCCTCGGCGGCGAAGACCTCTTCGGCGCTGTCCGCCGAAGCCGCCCGCCCGAGCCACGTGAGGTAGGTCCGCTCGTCCTCGCAGTGCCGCACCCGCTCGCGCTGGGCGGTGGTGAGGGCGATGCCGCGAAGGGCCAGCAGCGCGAACAGCGCTTCGGCGCGGCCCTCGGCTCGGCCGCGCGCCTCGAGTTCGTCGCGGAGCTTGGAGGCGAACGGGTAGGTCATGGTCATGATTATGCCTTTCCAGTGGTCGTAGGCGCTACCTTCGCCGAGGCCGACCTCGACGTAATGGGCGAAGAACGCGGCGGACTCGATCTCGATGCCGGCGAGGGCCGCGGCGAGGGTGTCCAGGGCCGTGTTGATCTCAGGGTCCTTGCGGTGGGCGAGCGCCGCCATGACCGCGAGCATGACGTCGTCGGCGGCCTGGGCCGGATCGGTGATGAACGGCGTGTTGTCCGGGCCGATGACGAAGGGATGGACCGTGGCCGAGGCCCGCCGTTCGGGCCCGAGGGTCATCGGCCTCCGGCACGCCTCGGCCGCGGCCTTGTCGGCCGTGAGGATGATCAAGGAGGCCGGCACGTTGAAATACGCCTCGAAGTACGACAGGTACCAGTGCCAGGCCCGCGTCTTGGCCCGAGTGGGCGGCGTCGACTGCGGCTCGATGATGAGGATCTCGGCGCCGCAGTCGGTCTCGATCAGCAATGCCGTGTCCACCTCGCGGGCGATCGCCTTGATCTCGGTCAGGTCGGAGTCGATGACGGCGACGCTGCGGAAGACCGGGAAGTCCTCGTCCAGGCATTCCTTGAGCGCGCGCCGGACCAGGTCCGGATCGTCGCGGAAGATATGGTGCAGGGCCTCATGGGGAGCTTTGGGCATGGCGGGAGATTAAGCGGCACGCCATGCGAGCCCTCGTATCCCGCGCGGCGTGTCGCCGTTTCGGTGACGAACGCCTCACCTTTCGACGTAGCCGAGGAGGTCCTGGCGGGTCAGCACCCCCGTCGGCTTGCCGTCGGTGAAGACCATGAGCGCGTCGTGGTCCTGGAGCACCTCGACCGCCCGCTCCACCTGCTCGCCCGAGCCGATCGTCGGCAGCGGGCTGCCCACGTGCCGCTCGATCGGGTCGTGCAGCGTCGCCTCGCCCTTGAACAGCGCGTCCATCAGGTCCCGCTCGGCCACCGCCCCGGCGACCTCGCCGCTCATCACCGGCGGCTCGGCCCCCAGGACCGGCATCTGGCTCACCCCGTACTGGCGCATGATGTCGATCGCCTCGCGCACGGTGTCGGTGGGGTGCACGTGGACCAGCTCGGGGATCTCCCCGCCCTTGGCGGACAGGACCTCGGCGACGGTGACGTCCCCGCCGGCGCCCATGAACCCGAACTCGGTCATCCACGTGTCGTTGAAGATCTTCGACAGGTAGCCGCGCCCGCCGTCGGGCAGGAGCACCACGACCACCGCGTCGGGCCCGGCCCCGCGGGCCACCTCGAGCGCGCCGACCACGGCCATCCCGGCCGAGCCGCCCACCAGCAGGCCCTCCTCGCGGGCGAGGCGGCGCGTCATGTCGAACGCCTCGGCGTCGGTGACCTCCACGATCTCGTCGGGCAGGCCCTTGTCGTAGTTCGCCGGCCAGAAGTCCTCGCCGACGCCCTCCACCAGGTACGGCCGGCCTGTCCCTCCCGAGTAGACCGAGCCCTCGGGGTCGGCGCCGACGACCTTGACGGCCCCCTCCGAGACCTCCTTGAGGTACTTGCCGATGCCGGTGATCGTCCCGCCCGTGCCGATCCCGGCCACGAAGTGCGTGATCCGCCCGTCGGTCTGCGCCCACAGCTCGGGCCCGGTCTGGTGGTAGTGCGAGGCCGGGTTCGCCGGATTCGAGTACTGGTCGGGCTTCCAGGAGCCCTCGATCTCCGTCAGGAGCCGGTCGGAGACCTTGTAGTAGGAGCGCGGGTCCTCCGGGTCGACCGCGGTCGGGCACACCACGACCTCGGCGCCGTAGGCCTTGAGCACGTTCCGCTTGTCCTCGGAGACCTTGTCGGGGCAGACGAACACGCACCGGTAGCCGCGCTGCTGCGCCACCATCGCCAGGCCGACGCCGGTGTTGCCGCTCGTGGGCTCCACGATCGTCCCGCCCGGCCGCAGCGCGCCGGAGACCTCGGCCTCGTCGATCATGCGCCGGGCGATGCGGTCCTTGACCGAACCGCCGGGATTGAGGTACTCGACCTTCGCGAGCACCGTGGCGGCCACCCCGTCGGTGACCGAGTTCAGCCGCACCAGCGGGGTGTCGCCGATGAGGTCGAGTACCGAGTCGTAATACTGCACGCCCCCAGCCTAAGCCCCGCCGCGGCGAGGCGTCCGCACTCGGGGCCGTGTCATCACCGAACGGGGAGCGATCCCGCAGCGTGGATACGATGAGCCGTGGCGGTGTCACGACGAGGCGGCTCCGCGAGAATCACGGGACGAACGCAATGGCTACACGGCTCCAGGGAGTCGCTTGAAACAGTAAGGGGACAGGCATGAGCACCGCCGACATCGGAGTGATCGGGCTGGCCGTCATGGGCTCGAATCTCGCCCGCAACTTCGCCCGCCACGGCTTCACCGTCGCGGTCTACAACCGCACCTACGCCAAGACCACCGAGCTCATCGACGAGCACGGCGGCGAGGGCGCCTTCGTACCCTCTGCAGAGCTCGCCGACTTCGTGGCCTCGCTGAAGCGGCCCCGCAAGGCCATGATCATGGTGCAGGCCGGCAAGGCCACCGACGCCGTCATCGACGCCCTCGCCGAGCTCATGGAGCCCGGCGACATGATCATCGACGGCGGCAACGCCCACTTCGAGAACACGCGGCGCCGCGAGGCCGCTCTGCGCGAGAAGGGCCTCCACTTCGTCGGCACCGGCGTCTCCGGCGGCGAGGAGGGCGCGCTCCTGGGCCCGGCGATCATGCCCGGCGGCTCCGAGGAGTCCTACGAGAGCCTCGGCCCGATCCTGGAGGCCATCGCCGCCAAGGCCCCCGACGGCACCCCGTGCTGCACGCGCCTGGGCCCCGACGGCGCCGGGCACTTCGTCAAGATGGTGCACAACGGCATCGAGTACTCCGACATGCAGCTCATCGGCGAGGCCTACGACCTGCTGCGCCGGGGCCTGGGCATCGAGCCGAGCGAGCTGAGCAAGATCTTCGCCGAGTGGAACTCCGGCGACCTCGACTCCTACCTCATCGAAGTCACCGCCGAGGTCCTCGGCCACACCGACGCCGCCACCGGCAAGCCGCTGGTCGACGTCATCCTCGACCGGGCCGGGCAGAAGGGCACCGGCCGCTGGACCGTCCAGAACGCCCTCGACCTGGGCGTCCCGGTCACCGGCATCGCCGAGGCCACGTTCGCGCGGGCCCTGTCCAGCGGCGTCAAGCAGCGCGAGGGCGCCGTGGGCGTCCTGACCGGCCCCGACGGCAGGATCGACCTGCCCGAGAGCTTCGTCGACGACGTGCGGCAGGCGCTGTACGCCTCGAAGATCGTCGCCTACGCGCAGGGCTTCGACCAGATCGCCGCGGCCAGCGAGGAGTACGACTGGGACATCGACCTCGGTTCGTGCGCGGCGCTGTGGCGGGCCGGCTGCATCATCCGGGCGCGGTTCCTCGACAAGATCACCGCGGCCTGGAAGGAGCACCCGGAGCTGCCGACCCTGCTGGCCGCCCCCGAGTTCACGCGGATCGTGACCGACGCGCAGGACGCGTGGCGGCGCGTGGTGGCCGCCGCGGTGCAGGCCGGGATTCCGACGCCGGGCTTCTCCTCGGCGCTGGCCTACTACGACGGCCTGCGCTCCGAGCGCCTTCCGGCGGCCCTGATCCAGGGCCAGCGGGACTTCTTCGGCGCCCACACCTACCGGCGCGTCGACCGCGAGGGCGTCTTCCACACCGACTGGTCGGGCGACCGCACCGAGCAGACGGTGTAGACCGGGAGCGAGACGAGCGGCGGGGCCGACCTGGAGACGGGTCGGCCCCGCCGCCTTGCTGTGACACCGCCCTCGCCAGCAGGTCGTCGCCGCGGATCAGGGGCCGAACCGGGGGCAGTAGGCGCCGCCGAGGTCGACCGGCTCGGCGGGGACGTCGCCGTCGCGCAGGCGCTTGACGAGCGCGACCAGCCGCTCGGGCAGCAGCGTGCCGTCGGCGTGGCCGCACCGGTCGATCGGGAACCACGCGAAGCCGAGGTCCCGCTCGTACGGGACGTCGCTGCCGACCCGCGGCGCGAAGCGGCGGACGCGCAGGAAGAAGAACCAGTTCTTCTGGACCAGCAGGCGCCCCCGCGGGAACGCGGTCAGGACGCCGTGGCCGACCGGCCCGGCGAGCGCCTCGGGTGCGACCGCCAGCCCGGTCTCCTCCAGCACCTCGCGCGCGGCCGCCTCGGCCAGGGACTCGCCCGCCTCGACGCCGCCGCCGGGGACGAACCAGCGGACGACGCCGTCGAGGCACTCGTCGCCTCCCATGTGGAGCACGGTGTCGTGCTCGTCGAGGAGGACGACGCGGGCCGCGGCCCGGAAGGACGCGCCGGTCTCGGTCTCGATGCTCACGCGCCGGCCTCCATGTCGGCCCCGGCCCGGCGGCCGGTGGGGTCGAGCCGGACCGGCTCGGCCGGGATGTCGCCGCCGATGATCCGCTTGACCAGGGCCAGGAGCGATTCGACGCGGTGGAGGCCCTCGGTCGCGGTGAAGTCGTCGACGGCGATCCACTGGAACTCCAGGTCCCGCTCGTAGGCGTCGCCGCCGCAGACGCGCGGCTCGAACCGCTCGGCGCGCGTGAAGAAGAAGTGGTTCTCCTGCGCCCACGGGTGGCCCCCGCGCATGCCCCGGTAGAGCTGGCGGGCGACCGGCCCGACGAGGTTCTCCGGCGCGACGCGCAGCCCGGTCTCCTCGAACAGCTCCCGGACCGCGGCCTCGGCCATCGTCTCCCCGGGGTCGATGCCGCCGCCGGGCAGGAGCCAGCCCGCGGGCCGCTCGGCCGTCGCCGACCGGCCGATGAACAGGACGTGGTCGTGCTCGTCGACCACGATCCCTCGGGCGCCGCGCCGGTCGATCCGCGGCGTCGGTTCGAACGCGCTCATCGCTCGAGTATCCCGGGGCGCTCGATCGCGGTCCACCCTCGCTCCGCGTCCCAGCACCAGGCCCCCCACGGGAGGTCGACGGGCGCGGCGGGCGCCGGCCCCGCGTTGAGCGCCTTGAGGAGCCCGGCGACCGGCGCGGGGAAGACGATCCCGTCGGCCGCTTCGAGCTGCTCGGCGGTCAGCCAGCGGGCCTCGTTGAACTCCCGCCGCTCGACCTCCTCGAGCCCGTCGCGCACCGGCTCGAAATGCGGGACGCGGCAGTAGAAGTACGCCTCCTCGTTGTACGCGAGCGAATCGGGCGTGTCCGACCAGACGCCCGAGGTGCGGGCGACCACCGGCCCCAGCCCGGCCGGGTCGAGGACCAGCCCGGTCTCCTCCAGCACCTCGCGCGCGGCCGCCTCGGCCAGGGACTCGCCCTCCTCGGCGCCGCCGCCGACGATCACGTAGTACTCGACGCCGGGGGCCACGAACCCGTTGCTGTAGAACAGCAGGAGCCGGTCCTCCTCGTCGACGAGGAGCACGCGCGCGCAGCGGCGCCTGACGGTGGGGAGTTCTGGTGCGGCGCTCACCGTTCGAGTATCCGCGTGCGGGGCCCGATCGGCCAGCCGCCTACCGCCGGCTCCCGTCGACCCAGGGCAGCTCGATCGGCTCGGTGATGACCTCGCCCGCGACCAGCCGCTTGAGGACCCCGGCCAGGCCGATGGGGAAGACGTACGCGTCGGTCGAGCGCAGGTCGTCCATGCTGAGCCACTCGTAGCGGCTGATCTCCCGCCGCTCGCCCGCTCCGAGGCCGTCGAGACTGACCGCGAAGCGGCGGGTGCGCAGGAAGAAGAAGCTGTCGTCGGAGTAGAAGCGGTCCCCCTCGTGCGTGGTCCAGGCGCCCTCGGTGTGGGCCACCAGCGGCCCCAGCTCCTCGGGCGCGACGCGCAGACCGGTCTCCTCGAACACCTCGCGGGCGGCGGCCTCGGCGAGGGACTCGCCCTGCTCGACCCCGCCGCCCACCGTGAAGTAGTAGTCGGCGTCCTGCCGGACCAGCCCGGCTCCGAAGAACAGCAGCGCACGGTCGTCCTCGTCGACGATGAGGACCCGGGCGGCACGGCGGTGGAGGCGACCGTCAGGGGGGTGCGTCATGGCGCATAGCCTAGCCCGATCCCCAAGGCGCCCAGCGGGAGACGGATGCATATCGGGTTGTTCGCGAGTTCGGCGGCGCCAGGGCCGAATGCGTGCGACGCTGAACGGCGCAGGCACGACGTGAAGGAGTCGCACCATGGCAGCAGACGGCAAGCGGGCCACCGAGGCCGACCAGGTGACGCGGTTGGTCGCCGAGCGGTTGAACGCGGGCGACGTGGACGGCATCGTCGAGTTGTACGAGGACGACGCCGTCCTGGCCTACCCGCCGGACCGGCCCACGATGGGCACCGAGGCGATCAGGGCGATCTACCGGGCGATGGCCGACCAGAACGTCCGGTTCTCCACCGACGAGCGGCAGCTGCCGACGGTCTACTTCGAAGACCTCGCGCTCGCCTCGACCGCCGCGGCCGACGGCACCGGCATGCGGGTCCAGGTGCTCCGCCAGCAGGACGACGGCACCTGGAAGCGCATCATCGACCGCCCCGAGACCACCTGAGGCCCCCCGTCGCCTCCAGTTCGCCGAGCTTGGCGCGCACCTGCGCGGCCCGGAACTCGCGGACCTCCGCGAAGATCGCGTGCGCCCGCCGCCACGCCTCGCGCGCCGCCGCCGGGTCGTCCAGCGCCCGGTGCAGGTCGCCGAGGTGGTCGCACGCCTCGGCCTCGTTGTAGCGGAAGCCCACCCGCCGACTCAAGTCGACCGCCCGCCGGTAGGCGTCGACGGCCTCGGGGCCGCGGCCCTGCCGGTGCAGGATGTAGCCCAGGCTGTCGAGCGCCGACGTCTGCGCGTCGTGCGCCTCGATCACCTCGGCCAGCGCCAGCGACTTGCGGCAGTGCTCGAGCCCTTCGTCGAACCGGCCCAGCTTGGCCTGGAGCCACCCGATGCCGTTGAGGGCCTTGGCCTGCCCGGCGTCGTCACCGGTCTCCAGGCACAGCCGGTACGCCTCGCGGCAGTGCTCCAGGGCCTCCTCGAACCGGCCGACCTCGTTGAGCACCACCGCGAACCGCTGGTGGACGCGGGCCAGCGGCCCCGGGTCGCGGTCGGGGTCGCACAGCGCCCGCGCGCGGTGCAGGTGCCGCTCGGCCTCCTCGAACTCGGCGCAGGAGAACAGGAACGTCGCCAGGTCGACGTGCGCGGCGCGCTCGCGGGGCCGGTCGGCCGAGCGCCGCGCGGCGCGGAGCGCGCGGCGCTGCGTCGAGACGCCGACGTCCCAGTTGCCGATGCGGTGCAGCGGCTCGGCGATCGCCCAGGCCAGGGCCGCGGTGTCCGCGTCCGCGCCCGCCGCCTCGGTCCACCGCGCCAGGTTGTCGAGCACCGGCAGCTCCGCCAGCACCCAGGCCGTCGCGGCGTCGGGCCCGGCGAACGTCTCGACGAGGGCGCCCGGCGCGGGCTCGGGCATCGGCAGCGGGTCGCGGAAGCGGTCGACGGCGATGGACGCCCGGTGCGCCGACCCCGTGTAGTGGCCGAGCATGCGGCGCTCGGCGGCGGCGCGCTCGGGCCCCTCGCGCTCCTCGGCGGCCTCCCTCGCGTAGGCGGCCAGCAGATCGTGCGCGGCGTACCGGCCCGGCAGGCGCTCGGTGAGCAGGTGGACGTCGGTCAGCTCCCGCAGCAGCGCCCGGGCCTTGCGCAGCGGCTCCCCCGCCAGGCTCGCGGCGGCCGCCGCCGAGAGGTCCGGGCCCGGGTGCAGGCCCGTCAGGGCGAACAGCCGGGCCGCCTCGGGGCGCAGCGCCTCGTACGACCAGGAGCACGCGGCCCGGACGTCGCCGAGCGGGTCGCCGGTCGCCAGGGCGTCCAGGGCGCCGTCGGCCGCGCGCAGCTGCTCGGCGACGAGCCGCAGGGGGAAGCGCGGCTGGGCCGCCGCCCGCGCGGCGACGATCGCCAGGGCCAGCGCCAGGCCCGAGCACGAGTCCAGGATGCGGTCGACGGCCTCGGGCTCGGCCGCGACGCGCGCCTCGCCGAGCCGGGCGGCGAGCAGGTCGCGCGCCGAGTCGCGGTCGAGCGCGTCGAGCCGGATCTGGCGAGCGCCGTGCCGGGCGGCCAGGCCCGGCATGAGCCTGCGGCTGGTCACCACCACCGCGCAGCGCGGCGCCCCGGGCAGCAGCGGGCGCACCTGCTCGGCGTCGCGGGCGTTGTCGAGCACCACCAGCATGCGCCGCTCGTCCATCAGGCTCCGGTACAGGTCCGCGCGGGCCTCCAGGCCGCGGGGGAGCGAGGGGGCGTTGACGCCCAGCGCGGTCAGGAACCCGGCGAGGGCGTCGGCCGGGTCGAGCGCGGCCCCGCCCGGGTGGAAGCCGCGGAGGTCGACGTAGAGCCGGCCGTCGCCGAAGCGGGAGGCGGCGCGGTGCGCCCATTCGACGGCCAGCGCGGTCTTGCCGACGCCGCCGGCGCCGGTGACCACGGCGATCCGGGTGGCCTCCGGCTCGTCGGCGGTGAGGCCGTCCAGCGCCGCGAGCGCGGCGGCGCGCCCGCGGAAGCCGTCCACCGCGGCGGGGAGCTGCGAGGGGACGGCCGCGGCGCGGGGCGCGGCCGCGGGCGGGCGGGGCGGGGCGTCGGTCTCCAGGACCCGCCGCTGCGCCTCGCGCAGCTCGGGGCCGGGGTCGAGGCCGAGGTCCTCGGCCATGCGGACCCGGGTCAGGGTGTAGAACTCCAGGGCCTCGGGGCCGCGCCCCCGGGCGTGGAGCGCGTGCATGTACTGGGCCGCCGCCCGCTGGTGGTACGGGTCGGCGTCGAGCAGTTCGCGGGCCCGCGTGATCACCGCTTCGCTGCGGCCCGCGGCGAGGTCGGCCTCGTTGAGGGCCTCGACCGCCGCCGTGCGCTCGCGCTCGAGGCGCGCGGCCGCGGCGGCGAGCCGGTCCCCGCTCAGGTCGGCGAAGGCCGCGCCGCGCCACTGGCCCAGCGCCCGCTCGAACCGCTCGGCGGCCGCCTCGGCGGCCCCGGCGCGCATCGCCTCCCTGCCCGCGGCGACACCGCGTTCGAAGTGGACGAGGTCGACGTCCTCGCAGACGAGCCGGTAGCCGTGGCCGGAGCGCTCGATCGGGTCGCCGCCGCGGGCGGCCAGGAGCCGCCGCAGCGCGGCGACGGTGTTCTGCACCTGGCGGACCGCGGTCGACGGCGGTTCCTCGTCCCACAGGAAGGCCGTGAAGCGCTGCGCGGGAATCCACCGGCCCCGTTCGAGCAGGAGCAGTGCCAGCGCCTTCGCCTTCATGCCCGACAGGGGGACGTGTTCGCCCTCGTGGACCGCCTCGAGCGACCCGAGCACCCGGAACCGCATAGTCCTCCTCGTGTCGGCGCGCGCCGTACTTCCTGCTCATGGTATCGGCCGCTGTCCATCCACTGGGACCGGCGAGGGGGCCGTGCCGTATCCGTGCCGTTTCCGTGCGCCGGTGCGGCACGGTGGCCGGGCGCTCCGGAGGTCCGCTCCGGGCCGGCCGGGGACGCGCACGGCCGGATTCCCGCGCCGAAAGCGCCGCGGCCGAAAGGAACCGAACCCTTGAGCTATCCCCCGCAGCCCCCCTACGGCCAGGGCGGCCCGCCGCCCCCGCAGTACGGCGGCGGGCAACCGCCGCCGCCGTACGGGCAGCCCCCGCCGATGCCCCCGGGCGTCCCGATGCCGCCGCCCCGCCGGGGACTGCCCGGCGGCATGATCGTGTTCCTGGTGGTCGCGGCCGGGGTCCTCGTGATCACCGCGACGGCGCTGGTCCTCCCGGCGGTCTTCTTCTCCGAGGAGGCCGAGCCGGGGGCGATCGGGACCGAGACGACCGGAGCGCCCGAGGAGACCGAGGACGCCGAGCCGGCCCCGTCCGAGACCGAGGCGCCGACGACCGAGGCGGCGCCGTCGGGCGGCGGCTCGTACACGGCGGTGGGCGACCTCTGCGCGGTCATGGAGCCGATCGTGGCCGGGTACATGGCCATCGACGCCGACGAGACCGAGGAGACCCGGATCGGGGACGCGGTCACCTGCACGATGGCCGGCGAGATGAGCGACGTGTTCGACCGCCCGTTCGTCAGCGTCACCCAGGACGTGGACAAGGCCGACGCCGAGGGCGGGATCGAGCAGTACGGCTACCACTCGGGCGTCAGGTCCGGCTGCGACATCGAGGAGGGCGTGCTGCCGGACTTCGCGGAGTCGGCCCACTTCCACGGAGGCGACGACACCGGCTGCGTCATCATCGGCCACGTCCACGCGGTGAACGCCGCCGACGGCAACATGTTCCTGTCGGCCGACGTCTCCTACAGCAGCGAAAGCTCGCTCACCGGAGGCGAGGAGCAGCTCGTGATCGATCTGGTGACGGCGGTCGCCGCGGCTTCATGAGCCGGACCCGCGATCGACGCACGGCGAAGGCCATAGGTCACCGGCGGTCGGCGGCCGGGCTCACCACTCGTCGGCGAGGCTGACGACCGTCACGTCCATCGACGAGTTCGCCGGGAAGCGCATCTGGGAGGGCGGCACCTGCGCCGCGACCAGGTGCGAGCCGAGCGCGGCGACCATCGCGCCGTTGTCGGTGCACAGCTTCGGCCGCGGATGGCGCAGGGTGATCCCGGCCTTCTCGGCGCGCTCGGCCGCCAGGGCGCGCAGCCGCGAGTTCGCCGCCACGCCGCCGCCCAGCAGCAGCGTCTCCACGCCGTGCTCCTTGGCCGCCAGGAGCGCCTTGCGCGTCAGCACGTCGCACACGGCCTCCTGGAACGCCGCGGCCACGTCGTTCACCGGGACGGTGCGGCCCTCGGCCCGCTGCGCCTCGATCCAGCGGGCGACGGCGGTCTTGAGCCCCGAGAAGGAGAAGTCGTAGCGGTGCCGCTCCATGTCCTTCGCGGCGGTCAGGCCGCGCGGGAACTCCACATAGGCCGCGTCGCCCTCGCGGGCGGCCCTGTCGATGTAGGGGCCGCCGGGGAACGGCAGCCCGAGCAGGCGCGCGACCTTGTCGAACGCCTCCCCCGCCGCGTCGTCGATGCTCGCGCCGAGCTGGGTGACCTCGCCGGCCAGGTCCTCGACCATCATGATCGTCGAATGCCCGCCCGAGACCAGCAGGCCGATCGCGGGCTCGGGGATCGGCCCGTTCTCCAGGGTGTCGACGGCGATGTGGGCGCTGAGGTGGTTGACGCCGTAGAGCGGCACGCCCGTGGCCATCGAGTACGCCTTCGCCGCGCCGACGCCGACCATGAGCGCCCCCGCCAGGCCCGGCCCGGCGGTGACGGCGATGCCGTCGAGGTCGCTCAGGGCCACCCCTGCCTCGTCCAGCGCGCGCCGCACCGTGGGCACCATGGCCTCCAGGTGCGCGCGCGAGGCGACCTCGGGCACGACCCCGCCGAACCTGGCCTGCTCCTCGACCGAGGACGCTATGGCGTCGGCCAGCAGCTCGGTGCCGCGCACGATCCCGACCCCGGTCTCGTCGCACGAGGTCTCGATGCCCATCACCAGTGGTTCGCTCTTCAAAGGTCCATCCTCATCACTGCCGCGTCGGTGCCCGTGAACTGGTAGTAGTTCTTGCGCACGCCGATGCCGTAGAAACCGTACCGGTCGTACAGCCGCTGGGCCGCTTCGTTGTCGACCGCGACCTCCAGGAACACCGCCTTCGCGCCGGTGGCGCGGGCGCGGGCGACGATGTCGTCCATGAGCATCGTCGCGATGCCGCGGCGGCGCATCGCCGGGTCGACGGCGATATTGTTGATCCACGCCTCGGGCCCGGTCAGGGCGACCCCGGCGTATCCCACGACGCGGTCCGCCTCGAAGACCGCCCGGTAGTCGTGCCCGGCCGCCAGTTCGGTCCACAGCAGACCTTCACTCCACGCCTCGGGCCCGAAGATCTCCCGCTCCAGTCGCGCCACGGCGGGCAGATGCCACCAGCGCAGCCGCCCCATGTGCAAGTCGCCGTTCATGAACCCAGCTTTACCACGCCTCGGGGCCGACGGCCATCGACCCGGCCGTCCCGGCGCGTCCCGCGCCGCGCCGGGCGTGCCGGACCGTCAGTTCGCACGGGCCGGTTTCGCGTCCGGGCGGCGCAGGTACAGCGGCGTGAGCTTCTCGGTCGGCGCGCCGCCGGCCAGGCGCGGCACGGCCAGCTCGACGAGCTTGACCAGGTCCGGGTAGACCGGCTCGGCCTCGGCCGGGACCGGCAGCTGGTCGGCGTACTTGCTCGCGCCCTCGCCGAGCGCGTAGTCCACGTCGAGCTCCGGCAGCTCGGCGGGCTTGCCGACCTGCGGGTCGCCCTGGCGCTCGCCGCCCTGGTAGACGGCCCAGTAGACCTCCTTGCGGCGCGCGTCGGTGGCCGCCAGCGCCCGGCCGCGCGTGTTCGCGCCGATCCCGTCGAGCGAGCAGACCCCGTAGACCGGGACGCCGAGCCCGTCGGCGAACGCCGCGGCGGTGACCATGCCGACCCGCAGCCCGGTGAACGGCCCCGGCCCGACCCCGGCGACGACCGCGTCGACGTCCCGGGCCGCGCGCCCGGCCTCGGCCAGGCACTCCTCGATGAAGGGGGTGAGCCGCTCGACGTGGCCGCGGCCGTCGATCTCGCGGCGGAAGGCGCCCAGGAACAGCTCGTCGCCGTCGACCTCGACGAGCGCGGCCTGGACGGCGCTGGTGGCGGTGTCGACCGCGAGGACTAGCATGCGGCCGCCACCGGCGCGTCGAACGCCTCCAGGCGCTCGGCCCAGTCGCCGCCGCGGCCGTGGAGGACGAGCGTGCGGGTCTCGTCGGCGGCCCGCTCGATGGCGATCTCCAGGTGGGACTCGGCGAGGCGCTCGGCGAGGCCGGCGCCCCACTCGACGACGGTGACGGAGGTGGCCGCGTCGGTGTCCAGGTCGAGGTCGTCGAGCTCGTCGAGGCTTTCGAGGCGGTAGGCGTCGACGTGGACCAGGGGGAGGCCCGCCGCGCCGGCCCGGTGGGTGCGCGCGATGACGAAGGTGGGGCTGGTGATGCGGCCGTCGACGTCGAGGCCGCCGCCGATGCCCTGGGTGAGGGCGGTCTTCCCGGCGCCCAGCGGGCCGGTGAGGATCACGAGGTCGCCCGCGCGCAGCAGACCTGCGAGGCGCCTTCCGAACTCGTGGGTGTCTTCGGCGGTCGGCATGCTGAGCCTCACGATGTCACTCCTCTGTGTGCGTATGGGTTCCGCGTTCGGCGTGGCGAGAGAACGGGGACCAGCCCCGCCTCGGCGACGGGCGCGATCCCTCTCGGGAGCGCCGCGGCCGGGAGCGGCGCGGCCCGTCGTCCGCCGCGGCGCCGAACAGTCGGGGCGCCGCGTCGCCGCCTTCCGCCGTGCCGGTGTCGACGGTGCCGATGGCGACCATGGCTTTGTCGATCATCTCCAACAATAGTTGTGAGATCTCACCAGGGTACTCGAGCTGCGGCGAGTGGGCCGCCTCGGCTATGAGCACGAAACGGGACCCCGGGATCGCGTCGGCGAGCCGCCGCGAATGCTGCGGCGGCGTCAGCAGATCGCTGTCGCCGACGGCGACGAGCACCGGAATGCCCCCGAACTTCGCCAGCCCCGCCGTCTCGTCGTGGTCGAGGATAGCGCGCACATAGCCCACCACGCTCTGCACGGGCGTGTGCCGGTTCATGCGTTCGACGAGGCTGACCAGGGAATGCGGCGGGTCGGCCTGACCGAAGGCGTTGCGGCGGGTCACCAGGTAGCCGATGTCGCCCGACAGCAGCCGGGCCCGGTCGATCAGCTGCGGCGTCCACCCCGTGATCTGCTGGAGCGTCGGCAGGACGGTGCGCCGCACCCGCCGCAGCGCCCGCATCGGCTTGGTCTCGACGGTGTCGAGCCCGGCCGGGCTGGTCGACAGGAACGCGACGCCCCGCACCCGGTCGGCGAAGAAGTCCGGCCGGAGCCGCGCCAGCGCCTGGATGGTCATGCCGCCCATCGAGTGCCCCACCAGGACGAGCGGGCCGCGCGGGGCCACGGCGGCGAGGACGTCGCCGAGGGTCTCGGCCAGGTCGTCGATCCCGTACTCGGTGCGCGGCAGCGGCCCCGAGCGGCCGTGCCCCGGCTGGTCGTAGAACACCGCCCGCAGCGACGCCCCGGCCGATGCGGCCTCGGCGATCGCCTTGCGCTGGAAGTAGAACGTGGAGGAGTCCTGGAGGTAGCCGTGGGCGAAGACCACGGTCAGCGCCGCGTCCTCGGCGCCGACGGTCTCGACGTGGACCGGGACGCCGTCGCGGCTGACGACGGTGCGCACCGAGTTCGTCGGCGGCAGCTCGAACGGCTCGTCGGCGTAGGGGTCGTCCGCGGACGAGCGGGTGCGGCGGGCGAGGTAGCGGGGCACGCCCACGGCGATCGCCGCGCCCGCGGCGACCCCTCCGGCGATGCTCCCGGCTATGGCGAGGCGGCGCAGTCCGGTCCGGCGGTTCACTCGGCGCCCCGGTTCCAGTAGCGCGGCACGCGGCCCCCGACGCCGGTGAGGATCTCGTTGGGGATCGTCCCCGCCCACGCCGCCCAGTCGTCGGCGTCGGGGTGGTGGCCGCCCGCGCCGATGAGGACGACCGGCTCGCCGGGCTTGACGGTGTCGTCGCCCAGATCGACCACGAACTGGTCCATGCAGATCCGGCCCAGGACCGGGCGCCTGCGCCCGGCCAGGTAGACCTCGGCGCTCCCCGAGGCGGCCCGGGGGACGCCGTCGGCGTACCCCAGCGGCACCAGCGCCACGTTCGAGTCGCGCGCCAGGTGGTAGGTGTGCCCGTAGGAGACGCCGGTGCCCGCCGGGAGGCGCTTGACGGCGGCGACCCTGCTGCGCAGCTCCATCACCGGCCGCAGGTCCACCGGGACCTCGGGCACCGGGTTGTAGCCGTAGAGGGCGATGCCGGGCCGCACGAGGTCGTAGTGGGTCTCGGGGTCGGCGATGAGCGCGGCCGAGTTGGCGAGGTGGCGCACCTCGGGTTCGAGCCCGGCGGCGGCGACCGCGGCGAGGAACCGCTCGAAGGCGGCCTTCTGGGCGGCGTTGGCGGGGTGGTCCGCCTCGTCGGCGCAGGCCAGGTGGCTCCAGGCGCCGACGACCTCGATCGAGCCGGCCGCCCGGTGCTTCGCGGCGGCCTCGGCGAAGACCGGCCACTCGTGCTCGGCGACGCCGCCGCGCGAGATCCCGGTGTCGCCTTTGAGGTGGACGCGGGCGGGGACGCCGGCGCGGTCGGCCGCGGCGGCCACGGCGGCGAGGCCCGCGAGCGAGGAGACGCCGAGCTCGGCGCCCGCCTCGATCGTCTCGGCCAGGCCCGGCTGGTCGGGCGGGTAGAGAAACGCCATGACCGGCGTGCCGGCCAGGTCGGGCAGGCGCCGCAGCCGCCACGCCTCCCGGAGGGTCGCGACGCCGAGCCGCGCGGCGCCCGCCTCGACGCTGACGCGCGCCGCCGGGACGGCCCCGTGGCCGTAGGCGTCGGCCTTGACCATCGCCATGAGCGGCGCCTCGGTGAGCGCCGCCAGCGCCTCGACGTTGTGCGCGAGTCGGCGCCAGTCCATGCTCGCCTTGGCCGTGCCCGACATATCGCCGGAAACCGGCTCAGACACGATCCGATAGTTGTTAATCGCCACGCCTCAAGATTACGTCCCCGAGCGGTGAGCCACACCCGGCGCACTGTGAGCGGGGCCGCCGCCGGGCCGAGCGGCAGGTCGCCGGTTCCGAGGTTCGCGGGGCGTGGTCGCGCCCGCCCGGGTGAATTCGCAGCGGACCGGGCGGGCGCGAGTCTTGGAGGCAGGGGGGTCAACTTTGCTGCGTGAGGTGGTCGAGGAGAGCGGCGAGTGAACCCTTCTCAACCTGGGTGAGTTCCGTTGCGTGGCACGGAAGAAGCTCCTGGTACAACAGCAGTCGCCAAACACACTGCACCCCAGGAGCTTCGATTGCTGTTGTACCAGGCGGCCCTGCCGCTGTCGAGCCGCACCC
>DASTYG010000093.1:0-27940 GCA_035765105.1 Glycomyces sp. | reverse complement strand
CCTAGCCCTCCAGGCGGTGCGTCAGGCCCGTGTGGCGCTTCCCGGTGCCCGCGGTGCGGACGGCCACCGCGATGGCCTTCTTCGAGCCGACGAGCACCACGAGGCGCTTCGCGCGCGTGACGGCCGTGTAGATCAGGTTGCGTTGCAGCATGGTCCAGGCGCTCGTGGTCACCGGGACCACCACGGCGGGGTATTCGCTGCCCTGGGAGCGGTGGACGGTGATGGCGTAGGCGTGGACGAGTTCGTCGAGTTCGGAGAACTCGTAGTCGACCTCCTCGTCCTCGTCGGTGCGCACCCGCAGGGTCTGCGCTTCGAGGTCGATGGCCTCCACGACGCCGACGGTGCCGTTGAAGACCCCGTTGGCGCCCTTGCCGTAGTTGTTGCGGATCTGGATGACCTTGTCCCCCACGCGGTAGACGCGCCCGCCGTAGCGGCGTTCGGGCAGGCCCTCCCGGCTGGGGGTGAGGGCCTCCTGCAACCGGAGGTTGAGGTTGCCCGCGCCGGGCCCGCCGCGGTGCACGGGGGTGAGCACCTGGACGTCGCGCACGGGGTGCAGCCCGAACCGGGAGGGGATGCGGCGGGCGACGATGTCGACCACGCGGTCGGCGACGAGTTCGTTGTCGTCGCAAGCGAAGTAGAAGAAGTCGTCGTAGCCTTCGAGGGCGGGGAACTCGCCCGCGTTGACGCGGTGG
The DNA here is from genome assembly GCA_035765105.1 of Glycomyces sp. Taxonomy (GTDB): domain Bacteria; phylum Actinomycetota; class Actinomycetes; order Mycobacteriales; family Micromonosporaceae; genus Glycomyces. The sequence continues at coordinate 27,248 of DASTYG010000093.1, read as the reverse complement.
GCGTTGGCGACGACGCCCGACTCGGCGGCCTGCCGGAAGATCCGCGTCAGCCGCACGCGCGGGACGGTCTGGGCGGCGAGGACGTCGCGCAGGACCTCTCCGGCGCCGACGCTGGGCAGCTGGTCGACGTCGCCGACGAGCAGCAGGTGCGCGCCCTCGGGCACGGCCTTGACGAGCTTGTTCGCCAGGATCGTGTCGAGCATGGACGATTCGTCGACGACGAGGAGGTCGACGTCGAGGGGCTTGTCGCGGTCGTAGGCGGCCTCGCCGCCGGGCCGCAGTTCGAGCATCCGGTGCAGCGTGGTGGCCTCGAAGCCGGTGAGCTCGGCCAGGCGCTTGGCGGCGCGGCCGGTGGGTGCGGCGAGCATGACCTTGGCGCCCTTGGCCCGGGCGAGGTCCACGATGGAGGAGACGGTGAAGCTCTTGCCGCAGCCGGGCCCGCCGGTGAGGACGGCGACCTTCTCGGTCAGGGCCAGGCGCACCGCCGCGGCCTGCTCGGGCGCGAGTTCGGCGTCCCGGCGGCGGCGCAGCCACGCGAACGCCTTGTCCCAGTCGACGCCCGCGAAGGCCGCGAGCCGGTCCTCGCCGGTGCGGAGCAGGCCGAGGAGCCCGGCGGCGAGGCCGCGTTCGGCGTGGTAGAACGGCGCGAGGTAGCGGGCGGGCACCGTCGACTCGCCCGCGGGGACGGCCTCGGCGATGACGTGCTCGCCCTCGGCGGCGAGCTCGCCGAGGGCCTGCGCGACCGGCGCGGCCTCCAGGCCGAGGAGCTCGACGGTGTCGGCCACGAGGTTCGGCTCGGGCAGGAAGCAGTGCCCGGCGTCGCCGGCCGACGAGAGCGTGTACTGGAGCGCGGCCTTGATCCGCTCGGGCGCGTCGTGCGCGATGCCGACGGCGCGGGCGACGGCGTCGGCGGTCTTGAAGCCGATGCCCCACACCTCGTTCGCGAGGCGGTACGGCTCGTTCTTGACCACGCCGATGGAGGCGTCGCCGTACTTCTTGTAGATGCGCACGGCCAGGGACGTGGAGACGTCGACGGACTGGAGGAAGACCATGACCTCCTTGATGGCCCGCTGCTCCTCCCAGGCCGCGGCGATGGACTTGGTGCGCTTGGGGCCCAGGCCGGGCACTTCGATCAGGCGCCCGGGGTCGTCGTCGATGACGTCGAGCGTCGCGGTGCCGAAGTGCGCCACGATCTTCTCGGCGGTCTTGGGCCCGATGCCCTTGATCAGGCCCGAGCCGAGGTAGCGCTCGATGCCCTGGACGGTGGCGGGCAGGACCGTCCGGTACGACCAGACCTCGAACTGGCGGCCGTACTTGGGGTGGCTGGTCCACCGCCCGGTGAGGTCGAGGCTCTCCCCGACCTGGGCACCGAGCAGTGGACCGACGATCGTCAGCAGGTCGCTCCCGGACCGGGCGGTGGAGGCGCGGGCGATGGTGTAGCCGGTCTCGTCGTTCGCGTACGTGACGCGTTCGAGGACCGCCTCCAGTCGCGTCGCGCCGGGCCGGGTCTCAGACATGGCCCCATGCTAGGCGCGGCCTGTGACAGGCATCTAATCCGAGGTGGACTCGGTCGCCTTCTGCGGGACGCCTCCCTTCGGTCCGGGGACGGCGTCCGTCGGCAGCATCCGCCAGTCGGGCCGCGCGAAGAACCGCTTGGTCTCGCGGTAGACCACCGGCGAGAGGATGACCAGGCCGATGAGGTTCGGCAGGGCCATCAGGCCGTTGGCGATGTCGGAGAAGGCCCACACCAGGTCGAGGCTGGTGACCGCGCCGAGGTAGGCGACCAGGACGAACACGACCCGGTAGGGCAGGATGAGCCACTGGCCGCTGAAGCGCTCCAGGCATTTCTCGCCGTAGTAGGACCAGCCGATGAGGGTGGAGAAGGCGAACGTGGCGATGGCGACGGCGACGATGAGGCCGCCGATGGTGCCGCCCGCGGTGCCCGCGCCGCCGAGGCCGGTCTCGAAGGCCAGGCGGGTGAGCGCGGCGTCGGTGACCAGCTCCTCCTCGCCGTCGACGACGCGGGTCGTGCCGAGCACGCCGGTGACGACGATGACCAGGCCGGTCATGGTGACGACGATGAGCGTGTCGATGAACGTCTGCGTCATGGACACCATCGCCTGCCGCACCGGCTGGTCGGTCTTGGCCGCGGCCGCGGCGATGCCGCCGGTGCCCAGGCCCGACTCGTTGGAGAAGATGCCGCGGGCCACGCCGTAGCGGATCACCGTGAGGATGGCCGCGCCGGTGAAGCCGCCGACCGCCGAGGCGCCGGTGAACGCCTGTTCGAAGATCGTGGCGAAGGCGGTGCCGAGCTTGTCGACGTTGACCGCCAGGACGCCGAGCGCCCCGGCGACGTAGAAGACGATCATGAACGGCACCAGCGCCGAGGCGACGCGGCCGAGCCATTTGATGCCGCCGAGGATCACCAGGCCGACCGCGATGAGGACGACCACGCCGGTCCACGAGGGGGTCCAGAAGGTGTCGTCGGGCAGCTGGCCCTGGATGGCGGCGGCGACCTGTCCGGACTGGACGGCGTTGCCGATGCCGAAGCTGGCGATGACGCCGAAGATCGCGAACGCGAAGCCGAGGACCTTGCCCAGCGGCCCGCGGATGCCCTCGGTGAGGTACCACATGGGTCCGCCGGACTGCTCGCCCCGGGCGTTGGTGCGGCGGTACTTGACGCCCAGGAGCGCTTCGGAGTACTTGGTGGCCATGCCGAACAGGCCGGTCACCCACATCCAGAACAGGGCGCCGGGGCCGCCGATGGCGATGGCGGCGCCGACGCCGCCGATGTTGCCGACGCCGACGGTGGCGGCGAGCGCGACCGACAGGGCCTGGTAGTGGCTGATGTCGCCCTCGGCGGCGCCTTCGCCGCGTTTGAACAGCGCCAGCCACATGCTGTAGCCGAGGCGGCGGATCTGGATGCCGGACAGCAGCACCGTCAGGTAGACGCCGACGGCGAGCAGCAGGGGGATGAGCAGCCACGGCCCCCAGACGAATTCGCCCACTTTGCCGACGTCGTCGCCGTAGTCCTGGTTGAGGCCGTCCGCCCACGACTGGACGGCGTCGGTCACGGGATCGAGAAAGTCCAATGCTCCTCCAGAGTGAGGCTTGAGAGCATAATTCACAGTTCGGGGTTTATGTAACCGGAAGAGCATAGCGTTCAGTGTCGTACCCTGCGGATATGGTGTGCGCATGAGCGATGCATGGTATGAGGGCCCGCTGCTGGGGTTCGACACCGAGACCACGGGGGTCGCCTGCGGCTCCGACCGGTTCGTGCAGGCGGCGCTGGTGGCCGTCGATCCGGGTTCGGCCGAGGTCGCCGGGGAGACGTGGCTGATCGACCCGGAGATCCCGATCCCGCCGGGGGCCACGCGCGTCCACGGGATCACCGACGCGATGGTGCGGGCCGAGGGGCGGCCCGCGGTCAAGGCGGTGAACGAGATCGCGGCGGCGCTCGGCGGCGCGATCGAGGCGGGGACGCCGGTCGTCGCCTTCCGGGCGGGGTTCGACTTCACGATGCTGTCGTTCGAGCTGGACCGGCACGGCGTCACCCAGCTCGACTGGGACCGGCTGGCCGTGATCGACCCATCGGTGCTCGACAAGCGGGTGGACCGGTTCCGCAGGGGCAAGCGCACCCTCGCGGCGACGGCCGCGCACTACGGCGTGGCGCTGGACGAGGCGCACTCGGCCGCCGCGGACGCGGCGGCGGCGGTGTCGGTGGCGCGGGCCATCGGCGCGCGCTTCCCCGAGGTCGGCTCCATGGAGCCGCGGGAGCTGCACGAGGCGCAGGTGCGCTGGCACGCCGAGGACGCGGCCTCGCTGGAGGCGTACTTCAGGCGCAAGGGCCGCGAGGAGACCGTGGAGCGGCGCTGGCCGCTCGCCAGGTAAGGGAGAAGGCGACGAGGCTTCGCCCCCGCCGGGCGGCGGAGGCGAAGCCTCGAAGGAAGTGCTGCGGGGGCCGCGACGGACCCGGGCGCTAGTGGCCGTAGCCGGGGTTCTCCAGGTACGAGCGGTCGTCGGCGCTGTCCACCTGGGGCTGGCCCACGGGGATCTCGGCTTCGATCTCCTGGCCGTTGGAGAACACGAAGGTCACGATGACGTTCTGGCCGGCCAGCAGCTCCTCGGTGAGCCCTTCGAGGAGGAAGTAGTCGCCGTCCTCGATGCCGTTGTCGAGCCGGACGAAGGAGCCGGGGGTCAGTTCGATCGGCTCGAAGTCGGCCGAGCCGATGAGGGTCGGCTCCTCCTCGGCGGGCGCCTCGGTCGCCGGGTCGGTGGTCTGGCCGTCCGCGCCCTCCTCGGACCCGGTGCCGTCGGTCGTCCCGTCGCCGGGCTCGGTGCCGTCGGTCGCGCCCTCGGTCTCCTGGTCGGCCGTGTCGCCGGTGGTCCCCTCGGTGGCGCCGTCGGGCGCGTCGGAGGTCATCTCGGCCTCAGGGGGCTCGGTGGTCTCCTGGACGTCGACGCCCGGCTCTCCGGCCTCGACGAGCGTGACCTGTTCGGCCGCGTCGGTCACGATGCCGAGCAGGCTGATCGACTCCTCGCCCTCATTGGAGATCCACACCTGGAGCGGGGCGGCGTCGCCGGGCTCGTAGCCTCCGGTCTCGACGGGGTACTCGACCTGGAGATCGCGCAGGGACAGATCGCCATCGTCGACGTTGATGCCGCCGATGGCCGTCTGCTTCGTGTCGGTCTGGGTCACCTGACCCGCGCCGCAGGCCGACAGCCCGGTCGCCGCGGCCGCCGCGATCGCGAGCGCCGCCGCGCGACGGGCGATGGTCGCCGTGCTGATTCCCCTGGCCACTGGTGGTCCTCCCTGAGTCCTACAGGCATGCTTTCGACAGCCTAGACGACGGGCCTCCGCGGGCTCGCCGGGCCGGGCGCGCGCCGAGGAGTGGATCTCACCGGCGTGTCGCGGCGTGCCGGGGAAAGGGCCGCGCGAGCGCCCCCGAATGCCGAGGAATGACGTCCCGTCCTGGTGAGCGACGCAGACCTCATTTGTCGCAGGCTTGTCGGCTCCCTGACCCCAAGGTGCCGTAGAGTAGTCAATCACACACCAACTGACCAGGGCATTCATGGCGATCCGCTGTCGGGGAAAACCCCAATGCCGTGTTAGGCTAGACACAGCGAAAGGGGTTTCGATCCTATGGGTTTTAGTGTCGGCGAGACCGTTGTCTACCCCCACCACGGGGCCGCACTCGTTGAAGCTGTGGAGACTCGCGTCATCGGTGGTATCGAACAGGAATACCTCGTACTGCGTGTCGAACAGGGTGACCTCACGGTCAAGGTTCCAGCCAAGAACGTCGAGCTCGTCGGCGTCCGGGAAGTCGTCGGCGCGGAGGGCCTCAACGAGGTCTTCAACGTGTTGCGGGCCCCGCACACGGAGGAGCCCACCAACTGGTCGCGGCGTTACAAGGCCAATGTCGAGAAGCTGGCCTCCGGCTCCCCGCTGAAGATAGCCGAGGTCGTCCGCGACCTGTGGCGCAGGGACCGCGAGCGCGGCCTGTCGGCCGGCGAGAAGCGCATGCTCTCCAAGGCCCGCGAGATCCTCGTCGGAGAGATCGCGCTGGCCGAGGACTGCGTCAAGGACGAGGCGGAGAACGTCCTGGACAAGGTCCTCCTGTCGGAGGCCCCCGTTCAGTAGCCTCCGGCTCGAACGACGATGCCGCGCGAGTGAATCTCGAATTTCCGTCCGTGGTCGTCGGGCACGGCACCGACGTGCACCGATTCGACCCCGAGCAACCGTGCCTGCTGGCGTGCCTCGAATGGCCGGGCGCTCCCGGTCTGGCGGGGCATTCCGACGGCGACGCCGCCGCGCACGCCGTGTGCGACGCGCTGCTCTCGGCCGCCGGGCTCGGCGACCTGGGCGCCAACTTCGGCACCGACCGCCCCGAGTGGGCCGGCGCCTCGGGCGCCGCCCTCCTCGGTGAGACCGCCCGCCGCGTCCACGACGCCGGATGGCGGATCGGCAACGTCACCGTCCAGATCATCGGCAACCGCCCCAAGATCGCCCCCCGCCGCGCCGAGGCCGAGGCCGCGCTCGCCGCCGCCGTCGGCGCGCCCGTCAGGCTCTCGGCGACCACCACCGACGGCCTGGGCTTCACCGGACGCGGCGAGGGCCTGGCGGCCACCGCGGTAGCGTTGCTCTACACGACCGACGCTCGCACCCGGGAGTAGGTTCATGGACGACGACGCCCCGCGCCCCCTCGTGGAGCACCTGCGGCAGGCCGCGATGATGTACGACCTCGAGCGGATGCCCGAGGCCCGCACCGAGGTCGACGCCGCGCTGCGCATCGACCCCCTCAGCCCCGACGCCAACGCCATGGCCGCCATGATCGCCCTCGCCGAGCTCGACCCCGACCAGGCGCTCGTCTACGCCGGCGCCGCGCTCGCCCAGGACCCGCGGCACCACCGCGCCATGATCGCGCGCGGCTACGCCCTCGCCGACGCCGAGCGCCGCGAGGAGGCCCTGCAGGCCGCCGCGAGCCTGCTCGAACTCGACCGCGCCTCCTGGCTCTACCACGTCCACTACGCGCTCATCACGCGTCGGGCCGGGGCGGGCCAGCCCGCCCTCGACGCCGCGTGGAACGCCGTCAACCTCGCCCCCGAGCAGCCGCGGACCCACCTCGCGCTCGCCGCGGTCGCCGAGAGCCTCGACCTGGACGACCTCGCCCGCCGCTCCCGGCAGGCCGCCGCCGACCTCGACCCCGAGGCCGCCGGCCCCGACTCGCAGCGGCTGCCGCCCGAGGCGCGCAGGCAGCGGCGGACCTTCGTCGACGCCAGCCCCGACGACCCCGACTGGCGCGCCAAGATCTACGGCCCGGGGTTCTTCCGCGGCGCCCTGGGCCGGTCGCTCCTGCTCGGCGTCGCCGTGATCTTCGCGCTCCCCGCCCTGCTCGGCTCCGACCTGGACACCGGCGCCCGCTTGGGCTTCGGCGTCGTCGCCGCCGGATGCTGGGTGGCCTGGTTCACAGTTCTGCGCAGGCACCGTAACCCCGAGTGACTTCGCCGGGCCGCGCTCGTTAATCCTCCCGACCGCACCGACGACGGAGGAACAACGTGAAAAGCTGGGTGCCCGGGGCCGACCAGAGCCCGTACAACGTCCACAATCTCCCCTACGGGGTCTTCTCGACCGCCGAGGAGCCCACGCCGCGCATCGGAGTCCGCATCGCCGACCAGGTCCTGGACCTGCACAAGGCCGTCCTGGCGGGCGACTGCCAGACCTGCGCCTCGTGCACCGCGCTGCGCGACCCCGCGCTCAACCGGCTGCTGTCCCTCGGGCGCGACGTGTGGACCAAGGTGCGCGCCCAGGTCCAGCAGGCGCTCACCGAGCCCAGCCTGGAGGACACCGCGAGCCTGTGGCTGACCCCGATCGGCGAGGCCCGGATGCACGCCCCGCTGCTGGTGACCGACTTCGTCGACTTCACCACCCGCGCGCCCGACGGCCGCCGCTGGCAGCCGCGCGGCGCCAACGGGCGGGCCTCCACCGTCATGCCCTCCGGGATGGACCTGGTGCGGCCCTCCGGTCACCACCGCGACGCGCACGGGGACATCGCCTTCGGCCCCACGCGGGCGCTCGACATCGAGGCCGAGGTCGGCTTCATCGTCGGCGGCGAGTCCGAGCTGGGCCGCCCGGTCTCGCCCGACGAGTTCGACCGGTACGTGTTCGGCACCGTGCTCCTCAACGACTGGACCGCCCGCGACTTCGCCGAGCTGGAGGCCGACGCGCTCGGCCCCTTCGCGTCCAAGTCCTTCGCCACGTCGATGAGCGCGTGGGTCACCCCAATCGACGCGCTCGGCCCGGCCCGCATCACCGCGCCCGTGCAGGACCCGCACATGCCGCCCTACCTGAAGGAATCGGACCGGTACGGCTTCGACCTGCGGCTGAACATCGAGGTGAACGGCGTGTCCGTGGCGGGCGCCGACTTCGGCGACGCGTACTGGACGCCTGCGCAGCAGCTCGCGGAGCTGACCGCCAACGGGTCGGTCCTGCGCCCGGGGCTGCTGTTCGGCTCCGGCGAGGCCGTGCTGCCGCAGTGGCGGCTCGGCGACGGCGACATCGTCACGATCACGGCCACCGCGCCGGGCCCGCGCGGCACGACCATCGCCCTGGGCGAGGTCGAGGCCCGCGTGGTGCCCTCCGCCGGGTGAGGGGGCGGGTCCGGCATCGGGGGACGCCGGACCCGTCGCCGGTCGCCCCCCGTGCGCCGGAGGGGCGTCCCGGCGGGCGACCGCGGGGACGCCCCTCCGGCGTCGGTGAACGGACCCTAGACCAGGTGGACCCTGGCCTTCGGGGTCAGCTCGGCGATGAACTCGATCTCGACGGGCGTGCCCAGCGGCAGCTCGGCCACGCCCACGGCGCTGCGGGCGTGGTGGCCCGCGTCGTCCCTGCCGAACGCCTCGGCGAAGACCTCGCCCAGCAGCTCGCTCGCGCCGTTGACGACCTTCGGCTGGCCGGTGAAGCCGGGCGCGGAGGCGACGAAGCCGACGGCCTTCACGACCCCGGCGACCTCGGTCAGGTCCGCGACCGAGCCGATCGCGGCGAGCCCGTTGAGCGCGCAGATCCGCGCCAGCTCGTAGGCGCGGTCCACATCGATCTCGGCGCCGACCTTCCCGGTCGCCGCCAGCTCGCCCCCGACCATCGGCAGCTGGCCGGAGACGTACACGTAGTCGCCCGACCTGACCGCCGGCCGGTAGGCCGCCACCGGCGGCACCACGGCGGGCAGGGTCAGGCCCAGGCGCCCCAGGGCCGCCTCGATGTCGGCCATCTACTGCTCCCGCTTCCGCTTGAAGTAGGCCACGAGCTGTTCCGAGTTCTGGCCTGGCACCACCGTGACGAGCTCCCAGCCGTCCTCGCCCCACATGTCGAGGATCTGCTTGGTGTTGTGGATCAGCAGCGGTGCGGTGGCGTACTCCCATTTATCCATGCGCCCACAGTACGGCGTCTTGATTCGGTGGCGGCGCACCGCTACTCTCAGAGTGCGTCGCCTCCCCACCATTGCATCGTTCATACAGGGAGTAACCGTGTCGCCAGACACCGCCGCCCAGCGGCCAGACACCGCGGTCGACCAGCAGCCCGAAGGCGACCGCCGCGACGACGGGGCGGCCCTCGGCGATCCGCCCAGGCGCTCGCGGCCCGGCCCCGAGGCCCCGGCGCGGCACGGCCGGATGTGGACCTGGCTGACCGTCGGCGCGGCCGCCGTCTTCGTCGGCACCGTCGCGGTGGTGGCGACGGACCTGTTCGTCGGCGTCGACGAGGTCTCCGACACCCCCGAGCACGCCGTCGAGGCGTTCCTGGGCGCGCTGCTGGACGAGCACGACGCCGCGGCGGCCCGCGAGTGGCTGTGCGCGGACAAGGACGACCGCGACCTCACCGGGGCCACCGCCGACCTCGCCGCGTTCAACGAGCAGGCCGGCGTGGACTGGTCGAACGTCACCGAAACGGGGCGCCGCGTGGGCGAGGCCACCGTCACCGCCGAGCTCAGCACCGGCGGCGAGGCCGCCACCTGGACTTTCACGCTCGTCGCCGAGGACTCCGACCCGCAGTGGCAGGTGTGCGACATGGCCGTGGAGTGACTACACTCCGGTGAATGAGTGCCATCGCTCCTCCCGTGCCGCGACTGCATATCGTCACCGGGAAGGGCGGCACCGGGAAGACCACCGTGGCCGCCGCGCTCGCGCTGGCCCTCGCCGGGCCCGGGCGCCGCGTGCTGCTCGCCGAGGTCGAGGGACGCCAGGGCATAGCGCCGCTGTTCGACGCCCCCTCGCTGCCGTACGCCGAGCGGCGCCTCGCCGCCGGGCTCGACGGGGGCGAGGTGTTCGGGCAGGCGGTGGACGCCGAAGAGGCGCTCTTGGACTACCTGACCATGTTCTACAAGCTCGGCTCGGCCGGGCGGGCGCTGCGCAAGTTCGGGGCGATCGACTTCGCCACGACGATCGCGCCCGGTCTGCGCGACATCCTGCTGACCGGCAAGCTCAAAGAGGCGGTCTCGCGGACCGAGGCCGACCGGATGGCCTACGACGCGGTCGTGCTCGACGCGCCGCCGACCGGCCGGGTCGTGAAGTTCCTGAACGTCACCGTCGAGAGCGGGCGGCTGGCGAAGACCGGCCCCATCGGGAAGCACTCGCGGTCGGTGGCGCGGCTGCTGCACTCCTCGCTCACCGCCGTCCACCTGGTCACGACCCCGGCGGCGATGCCGGTGCAGGAGACCGTCGACGCCCACCGCGACCTCCTGGCGGCCGACCTGCCGGTGGGGCACGTGGTGTTCAACAAGGTGGCGGGCACCAAGACCGTCGACGTCACCGCCGAGGAGCTGCGCGAGGGCCTGCGGCGCACCGGCCTGCCGTCCGACGAGGACCTGGTGGCCGCGCTCCTCGAAGAGCATGCGGCCAGCCGCGTCGAGACCGAGGCGGTCGACTCCTATCGGGACCGGCTCGAACGGCTCGGCCGCCCGATCGAGGAGCTCGCGCTGCTGCCCGAGGGCGTCGACCTCTCGGGGCTCTACCAGTTGGCGCGCAGGCTGCGGCCGAGCCTCCGCGGCCCCCGCCGGGCGGCCCCGGGCACCGATGCGGAAGGAGCCGACCGTGGCGAATGACCTCGATCTCGACGCGCTGCTGAGCGACGGGGGCAAGCGCGTCGTCGCCTGCTGCGGCTCGGGCGGCGTCGGCAAGACCACCACGGCCGCGGCGCTGGCGCTGCGGGCGGCCGAGCGCCACGGCCGCCGCACCGTCGTGCTCACGATCGACCCGGCCCACCGCCTGGCCCAGTCGCTGGGCATGGAGGCCCTGGACAACACCCCGCGCCCGGTCGACGGCCTCGAAGGCGGCTCGCTCGACGCGATGATGCTCGACATGAAGCGCACCTTCGACGACGTGGTCGCCTCGCACACCACCGCGGACCGGGCGGCCGAGATCTTCGCCAACCCCTTCTACCAGGCGGTGTCCTCGACCTTCTCGGGCACGCAGGAGTACATGGCGATGGAGAAGCTCGGGCAGCTGCGGGCCTCGGGCCGGTGGGACCTGATCGTCCTGGACACCCCGCCCTCGCGCTCGGCCCTGGACTTCCTCGACGCCCCGGCGCGCCTCGCCCGCTTCCTCGACGGCCGGGTCATCCGCCTCCTGTCCGCCTCCACGCCGGGCTCGCGGCGTTCGATGCTCTCGCTCATGGGCGCGAGCGCGGCCGTGTTCACCCGGGTGTTCAACAAGGTGCTCGGCGGGCACCTCCTGACCGACGTCGCCGAGTTCACCGCGAGCCTGGAGGACACCTTCGGCGGCTTCCGCAAGCGGGCCGAAGCGACCTTCCGGGCCCTCCAGGGCGACCAGACCTCGTTCCTGGTGGTGGCGGCGCCCGAGCCCGCGGCGATCAACGAGGCGGTGTACTTCTCCAGGCGCCTGACCGAGGAGCGCATGCCGCTGGACGGCATGATCCTGAACCGGCTGACGCCCGTGCGGGCGTCCCTGTCGGCCGAGCGGGCCCTGGGGGCGGCGGCGACGCTCGAAGAGCAGGACCCGGAGCATCCGGTGGCGGCGGCGCTGCGGACCCACGCCGACCGGGCCCGGCGGCGCGCGGCCGAGCTGCGCGTGGCCGCGCGCTACGGCGCGGCCTGCCCGGACGTCCCCCAGGCCCGGCTTCCGGCGCTGGGGGCGGAGGTCGTCGACCTGGCGGGGCTGCGGGACTTCGCGGCGGCGGCCGCCGGGTGAGGGCCCCGCGGGAAGGGGCTTCGCGGGGGGCTTTGCGAGAACGGTAACCACCCAGGTGGCGGCGGCTCCCGGGAACGACCGGCGGACACGGGAACGCGCCCGGACGGATGACTCCGTCGCGGGCGCGGTCGGCGCTCACCGCCTCTGGGCGGCCGTCGCTAATACGTTGATGTTCACCGGGATGCGGTGCCGGCTGGATTTCCTGGCGCTCCGCTGTTCCTCTTCCAGTGCCACCTCGAAGACCGATCTCCAGGATCGGACGTCTGCGTGCTTGCGAAGTAGCGCGCGTCGTTCGCGCTCGGTCATGCCGCCCCACACTCCGAATTCGATTCGATTGTCGAGCGCGTCTGCGAGACATTCGAGCCGGACCGGACAGCCGCGGCAGATCTTCTTCGCATTGTTCTGTTCAGCCCCTTGCACGAACAGTGCGTCGGGGTCGCCCTCTTGACAGAGCGCCTTGGTCGTCCAGTCGATCAGCAGTCCCATCTGCATGACCTCCCCGTGAGATTTTCCCTTCATACCCCCCGACGGCTTCGAATGAGTAATCTTGCGATCACCCAACGTCGCCGTCAAGAACGGACCCTACACCTCTCGTAAGCATTTGACTACTCTCCGAGATGAAAAACGGACGTTGTGGGATGGCTTCACCCCTAGGGTCGGCATCGCGATGGCGCCTCGCGATAATAACGATTGCGATACGAGGGCATCTCGTCTCAGTGGTCGCGGCGTATCAAAGCCGGGCACTGAACGACAAAGCGCCCCTGAGTATCGCAACGCTCGTTCTAATCTGAGGCGGTGGAGACGTTGAAACGCGACCGGAGTCCCCTGGGGGACGCCATAGCCCTGCTCGCATGTGGAGTCCTCGCGGGGATCCTCGCTGCGGCGGCGGCCTTCCCTCTCGTCGCGACGGGGGGCATCGTGGTCAACGACGGCATCGAATCCTTCGAGTCGCTGCCGACCGAGCTGACGAAGCCGACCCTCCCCCAGACGAGCTACGTCTACGCTTCCGACGGAGAAACCCTCATCACCTCCTTCTATGAGGAGAACCGCCGCGAGGTCTCCCTCGACGACGTCGATCCCCTCATGATCGAAGCCCTCCTGGCCGCGGAGGACTCCAAATTCCACGAGCACACCGGTGTCGACTGGGTGGGCATCGTGCGCGCCGCCGTCGCCAATCAGAGCGGCGACTCGCAAGGCGCCTCGACGCTCACCATGCAGTTCGTGCGTAATACCCTCATCTACTCCGCTTCAACCATCGACGAAGTGATCGAGGCGTCCGAGGACACGTACGAACGCAAGCTCCGTGAAGCCAGGTACGCCATGGCGATCGAAGAGAGCATGTCCAAAGAGGAAATCCTTGAGGGCTACCTGAACGTCATATACCTGGGGAATCAGGCCTACGGCATCCACGCCGGCTCCTACACCTACTTCAACAAGCCGCCGACCGAACTGGCCCTCCACGAGGCCGCCACCCTCGCCTCGCTCCCCAAATTCCCCTCCTACGCCGACGGGCTGCTCGACGGCGAGGGCGACGACTCCCTCATCGTCGACCGCCGCAACTGGGTCATCGACCGCATGGTGACGCTCGACATGGTCACCGAGGCCGAGGCCGCCGAGGCCAAGGAGCAGCCGCTGGGCCTCGACCCGCGCGAGGTCCGCTCCGAGTGCGTCGACGTCCCCACCCCCGACTGGGGCTTCTTCTGCGACTACTTCAAGGAGTGGTGGGGCGACCAGGAGGCGTTCGGCGAGACCGAGCGCGACCGCATCAGCCTGCTCAAGCGCGGCGGCTTCCGCATCGTCACCTCCCTCGACCCCGACCTCCAGTCCTCGGCGATGGCGGCCATCCACGACGCGATCGACGACGACGACCACCGCGCCCTCGGCTCGGTCACCCTCACCCCCGGCACCGGCCACATCCGCTCCATGGCGGTCAACCGCGTCTACAGCCTCGACCAGACCGAGAACGGCCCGCGCACCGACGGCGGGGAGGGGCCCTCGAACTACCCCAACACCACCATCCCGCTGCTGAGCGGGAACGAGAAGGTCTCCGGCTTCCCGGCCGGCTCGACCTTCAAGATGTTCACCATGCTCGCGGCCCTCGAACAGGGCTGGCCGCTCAAGACCAAGCTGCCCTCGCCCTACCAGTACACCTCGCACTACATGACCGACACCAAGCAGCCCGCCTCCTGCGATTTCCAGATCGACGGCAAGTGGCCCTGGTGCCCACAGAACGACGGCCAGTACGCCTCGGGCGCCCCGCTGGACTTCTGGGGCATGTTCGGCAAGTCCTCCAACACCGGCTTCGTGCAGGTCCAGGAGCTGATCGGCACCTCCAAGGCCGTCGAGATGGCCGAGCGGCTGGGCATCGAGTTCTCCCCCACCAGCGGCGTCGAGCGGAGCCGCGACCACCTCGACGAGAACTACGGCGTGTTCACACTCGGCATGGGCGACACCACCACGCCGCTCGACATGGCCGAGGCGTACGCGACCGTGGCCGCAGGCGGCCTCCACTGCGAGCCCTTGCCGGTGATGACCGTCGTCGGCTCCGACGGCCAGGAGTGGACCGAGCCCTCGCAGCCCCGGTGCGACCAGGCCATCGACGAGCAGGTGGCGTACGCGGCCGTCAGCGCCGCCCACTGCCCGGTCTACGACAGCGCGGACAAGACGCGCTGCGTCGGCGGCACCGCCCGCGAGGCCGAGGGCTTCGGCCGCCCCATCATGGGCAAGACCGGGACCGCCGACTCCGACCGCTCCTACTGGTTCATGGCCTCGACGCCGAACGCCACCACCGCCACGTTCGTGGGCGACCCGGACAACTCCGCCAACGACGGCCTCGCCGCGGGCTTCCACGAGGAGGTGCGCGAGACCGGCACGGCGGTCCTCAAGGCCGCCGTGAAGGACCTCGACGAGGAGGACTGGCCCGCGCCCTCGGACAAGATGGTCAACGGCGACAACCTCGTCTCGGTGCCGGGCATCGGCTGCGAGAACCCCGAGTCGGCCAGGTCCAAGGTGGCCGGGGCCGGTTTCGACGCCTCGATCGCGCCGGGCAAGTTCGACTCCGAATGCGAGGAGGGCCAGGCGTTCAGCACCTCGGTGACCGGGTCGGCGCCGAAGGGCAGCCCGATCTACATCCTGATCTCGAACGGCTCGGGCCACGAGGACGAGGACGAGGCCGACGACGACGATGAGGACGACCCGGGCGACGAGGAGTGAGTCGTCGGCGAAGGCCCGCCGGCGCCGTCTGGGACGGTGCCGGCGGGCCTTCGCCTTGGGGAGGAAGGAAGGTCAGGCGGGGGGCTGCGGGGCGACGTGGTTGCCTTCGGAGAGCCGCCCGTCCCTGATGGTGACGGCGCGTCCGGCGCGCTCGGCGACGTCGTGGTCGTGGGTGATCATGAGGATCGTCAGGCCCTGGGCGTGGAGTCCGTCGATCGTGGCCAGGACGGCCTCGGCGGTGGCCGAGTCGAGGTTGCCGGTCGGCTCGTCGCACAGCAGCAGGCTCGGCTCGGCCGCGAGGGCGCGGGCGATGGCGACCCGCTGCCGCTCGCCGCCCGAGAGGGTGGTGGGCAGCGCGTCGAGACGGTGGCCCAGGCCGACCAGTTCGAGCTTGGCGCGGGCGACGGCCTTGCGCCTGCGGTGCGGGACGCCCTGGTAGACCAGGGACATCGCGACGTTCTCGGTGGCGCTGCGGTGGGCCATGAGGTGGAAGGACTGGAAGATGAAGCCGATCTTGTCCGCCCGGAGCCTGGTCCGCTCGGCCTCCTTCATCGTGGAGGTGTCCACACCGTCGAGGTAGTAGGTGCCGCGGGTGGGGGCGTCGAGGAGGCCCAGAAGGTTGAGGAGCGTGGACTTCCCCGAGCCGGAAGGGCCGACGATGGCGACGTACTCGCCCGCGTCGACGCGCAGCCCCACGGGCTTGAGCGCTTCGACCGGCGGCGGGCCGGGGTAGGTCATGCCGACGCCGTCGAGCTCGATCAGCGCGTCATGGACGGCCGTTCCCTCCTCGCCCTCGACGCGCGGCAGGAGCATCGTGTCGCCCACGGCGGGCAGGATCAGCGTGGAGTCGTCGTCCGTCACGTCTCCAAGACGCCTCCGGCGGCGCGGACGGTTGCACCGGCCGGGTCAGAAGACGAAATCGGCCTGGACGGGCCGGTGGTCGGAGGCGGTGGGTTCGAGGACGTCAGCGCCGGTGGCCGTGAGGCCGCGGTAGAGGACCTGGTCGATGCGGGCGAGGGGGTTGCCCGCGGGCCAGGTGAAGCCGAAGCCGGTCCCGGCGGTGGCGTGGGCGGATTCGAGCTGGTAGGTGATGGGGGCGAGGGCGCGGTCCTGGGCGGTGCCGTTGAGGTCGCCGAGCAGGACGACGCGGTCGAGCTCCTCCTCGGCGATGGCCTCGCCGAGGAGGCGGGCGGTGCTGTCGCGCTGGTCGGAGGTGAAGCCCTCGGCGTTGACGCGGACGGAGAGGAGGTGGGCGATGTAGAAGGCCACGGGCTCGCCGTCGATGTCGACCTGGGCGCGGAAGGCGCGGGTCCAGCCCAGGCCGAGGTCGATCTCGCTCGAGGCGGCGATGGGGTGGGTCGACCAGAGCGCGGTGGTGCCGTAGACGGCGGAGTCGGCGTAGTGCTCGCCGAGGATGCGGTCGTACTCCTCGCGCTGGGTCTCGGTGACCTCGACGAGGGCGACGACGTCGGCCTCGGCGGCGAGGAGGCTGGCGGCGGTGGCCTCGGTGGCGGTGTTCTCGGCGTTGATGTTGTGGGCGAGGACGCGGAAGTCGCCGGGGCCCTCGGCCTTGTCGGGGAGGAGCCCGCCGTAGAGCTTGAGCCAGACCAGGCCGGGCAGGAGCGCGACGACGACGGCCAGGGGGCTGCGGCGGACGGCGGCGAGGACGATGAGCGGCGGGATGAGCAGGCCGAACCAGGGCAGGAACGTCTCGATGAGGCTGCCGAGGTTGTACCAGCGGTTGGGGATGAACCTGTGGGCGAGCAGCATGAGCGCCAGGAGCAGCGCGAACGCGATGATGATCACGTTGAGGGTTCTTGCGCCCGTTGAGGACCGGCTCACTCCTCCGACCGCCTTTCCTTGCCGCTCGATTTGGACAGCCTAGGGCTTGTCCGAGGGCCCGGGCGCGGCGGTGTCCGAGTCGTCGCACCGCTCGGCGGGCGGGAGGGGCGGGTCCGCGTCGCGGGGCGGGAAGACGAAGCCGGGGCGCCCGATTCGGGCGCCCCGGCTTCGTACTGCCTGCTGGCGGTGGCGGTGGGATTTGAACCCACGAAACGCGTGAACGTTTACTCGCTTTCGAGGCGAGCTCCTTCGGCCGCTCGGACACGCCACCGCCGAAAAGGCTACCGGATCGCCGCGCGGGGGCCGCAAGCGGGTGCGTCGGGATCTGACTCACAGGCACTGTCCGCGAATTCATGGGATGTTTATGGCATGCTGGCGCCATGACAGCGCACATTTCCGCGGCGCCCGGCGACATCGCCGAGAGCGTCCTGCTCCCCGGCGACCCGCTGCGTGCGAAGTGGATCGCCGAGAACTTCCTGGACGACGCCGTCCTCTACAGCGAGGTCCGGAACATGTACGGCTTCACCGGCACCTACAAGGGCCGTCGCGTCTCGGTGCAGGGCACCGGCATGGGGCAGCCGTCGGCGGCGATCTACACGCACGAGCTGCTCGACGTCTACGGGGTCCGAACGCTCGTGCGCGTGGGCTCGGCCGGGGCCGTCCACGACGACATCGAACTGCGCGACGTCGTCGCCGGGATCGGGGCCTCGACGAACTCGAGCATGAACCGCATCCGCTTCAAGGGCGTGGTCGACTACGCGCCGGTGGCCGACTTCGGGCTCCTGCGCGCCGCCGTGGACGCCGCCGCGGCCAAGGGCGTCGACATGCGGGTGGGCCAGCTCTACAGCTCGGACACCTTCTACACCGACGCGCCCGACGTCGAGGAGCTGCTGACCGGCTACGGCATCCTGGCGATCGAGATGGAGGCCGCGGCGATCTACACGCTCGCCGCGAAGTTCAAGGCCCGGGCCCTGGCGGTGTGCACCATCTCCGACCACATCCTCAAGGGCACCGAGCTGCCCGCCGCCGAGCGCCAGGAGTCGTTCTCCGAGATGGTCGAGATCGCCCTGGACGCGGTGGTCGCCGAGCGGTAGCGGCCCCGCACCGGGGCCGCCCCGCCGCCCGGTCAGTCCCAGCGGAACCACTTGACCGCGACGGCGCCGCTGACGACGATGGCCGCGCCCAGTGCGATCAGGTGCGCCGGCTCCTGGTCGAAGCCGACCCAGGCGGCGCCGATCGCCTGCACGGCCGCGCCGAACGGCAGGGCCTCGCCGACCGCGGCCAGCGGCTCGGGCATGGCGTCGGTCGGCCCGAACATGCCGCCGGTGGCGCCGAGCGCGAAGAACAGGGTCAGGCCGATCGCGACGGCGGCGTTCGCGGTGGGCGCGATCGCGGCGACGAGCATCCCCACGGCGTACATGGCGAACGCGGCGAGCGCGAAGACGCCCAGCGCGGTCCAGGGCCGCTCGGGCAGGCCGACGTCGAAGGCGATCATCGCGACCGACAGGCCGATGGCGACGCCCAGGAGGGTCTGCATGATGGAGACGGCCACCTGGGCGACGAGGATCATCGCCGGGTGGGCGGGCGTGACGGCCAGGCGGCGCAGGATCTTGTAGCGCCGGTAAGTCGCCAGGAAGCTGGGCATGTTGATCACGCCGATGGTGGCGACGACGATGGTGAGCACCAGGGGCACGACGTAGACCTCGAAGACGGAGTGTCCGTTGATCTCGCCGCCGCCGCGGTTGGTCACCCCGTTCATGACGAGGATGAGCAGCGGCATGCCCAGCGGGATGAGCAGCCCGGCGGTGTCGCGGACGACCGAGCGGGTCTCGGCGCCGATGAGCGCGGTCCAGGCGCGGAGCGGCGGGCGCGGGTTCGCGGCGGTCTGGGCGGTCTGGGCGGTCATCACTGCTCCTGATCGGTGTCGATGGGGCTGCCGGTGAGGGCCAGGAAGGCGTCTTCGAGGCCGGCGCGCTGGAAGCGGGTGTCCAGGGCGACGACGTCGGCGCGGACCAGGGCCGTGGCGACGGTCTGGAGGAGTTCGCCGCGGCCGGTGACCACGACCTCGTCCTCGCCGACGGTGACGGCGTCGACCTCGTCGAGCGATTCGAGGACGGCCGGGTCGAAGGCCCCGGCGGTGCGGAAGCGGACGACCTGGTCGAGGTCGGCGCGCTTCACCAGGTCGTCGGGGGTGTCGACGGCGAGGACGCGGCCGCGGTCGATGACGGCGACGCGGTCGCAGAGGCGTTCGACCTCCTCCATCTGGTGGCTCACCAGGATGATGGTGACGCCGCTCTCGCGCAGTCCTTCGAGCATGGCCCACATCTGGCGCCGGGCCTCGGGGTCGAGGCCGGTGGTGAGCTCGTCGAGGATGACCGCGCGGGGGCGCCCGACCAGGGCCAGGGCGATCGAGAGGCGCTGCGCCTGGCCGCCGGAGAGGTTCTCGAAGCGGACGTCCCGCTTGGCGGTGAGGCCGACCTGCTCGATGAGCCCGTCGGGGTCGGCGCCGTCGCGGTGGAAGGAGCGGTAGAGGCGCACCATCTCGCGGACGGTGAGCGAGGAGTGGAGGGCGGCGTTCTGGAGCTGGACGCCCAGGACGGTGCGCAGGCGGGCGCGGTCGCGCCACGGGTCGAGGCCCAGGACGTTCACGGTGCCCTCGTCGGGGCGGCGCAGCCCGGCGATGATCTCGACCGAGGTGGTCTTGCCCGCGCCGTTGCGGCCGAGGATGCCGTAGATCTCCTGCTCTTCGATGTCGAGGGTGACCTCGTCGACGGCGAGGGTGTCGCCGTAGCGTTTGCGCAGTCCGTGTGCGGCTATCGCGGGCATCGGTGGTTTCCTTTCGCTCGGTGTCGCCTCCAACGCTATGGGCGCGAAGGGCTTCGGCGCGCGTGCGAACGGTCATGAACGGGGCCCATGACTTCCGGCACGGGCACGCCGCCCGCGGGGCGTTTATGCTGGCCGCGATGGGACGAATATGGGCGCAGGTGCTGGGCGGGGCGGCCGTCACGTTGGCGTGTCTGGCGACGGCGGTGCCGATCGTGGTGGTGCACGCGGGCGGGGAGGGGGTCACGTCGATCCCGATCGGCTGGTGGACGGCGTGCTTCGCGCTGTTCGCCGCCGCGTTCGTCGCCAGCATGTGGCTGACGGACACGCTGCCGCGCCGGACGGTGCTGCGGGTGTTCGCCGTGGCCGCGGTGCTGGCGCCGGTGCTGGTGCTGACCGCGTCGAACGCGGGCTGGACGCCGATCCTGCTGGTGTTCGTCTCCGCCATGAGCGCCTACCTGGTGCCGCTGGGGGTCTCGGCGGCGCTCGTGGCGGCCTACACGGCGGTGGTCGCCGCGGCCGCGGTGGTGGCGGGCGGTTCGTGGTTCGAGGTCGCGATGGTGGCGGGCCTGTACCTGGTGCTCCAGGCGGCGAGCGTCTTCGGCGTGGTGGCGCAGCTGCGCGAGTCCGAGGCCCGGCGGGACCTGGCCGAGGCGCACGTGCGGCTGCGGTCGGCCTCGGCGCTGCTGGCGGAGTCGAGCCGGGCCGAGGAGCGGCTGCGGATCGCCCGGGAGCTGCACGATTCGATCGGGCACCAGTTGACGGTGCTGGCGCTGGAGCTGGAGATCGCCTCGCACGGCGACGGCGGGGAGCCGGTGGAGCGGGCCAAGGAGCTGACCGGGCGGGTGCTGGGCGATCTGCGGGCGACGGTCGGCGAGCTGCGCGAGGAGGCCCCGGATCTGCGTCAGACCCTTGAGGGCATCGTCGCGGACCTGCCGATGCCATTGGTGCATTTGCGCATCGGCGATGAGGTGGCGGCCGATCGGGCGCTGGCGGCGGCGCTGGTGCGCTGCGTGCAGGAGGTCGTGACGAACGCGATCCGGCACGCCGAGGCCGAGCACCTGTGGATCGACATCGACGCCGAGGGCGGGTCGGTGGTGTTCGGGGCCCGCGACGACGGGCGGGGCGCGCCCGAGGTCGTGCTCGGCAACGGGCTGCGCGGCATGGCCGAGCGCCTGGAGGCCCTGGGCGGGTCGGTGGAGTTCTCGGGGAAGGGCGGGTTCCGGGTGCGGGCGGAGGTGCCGGCGGGATGATCCGGGTGTGCCTGGTGGACGACCAGACGCTGGTGCGGCACGGGATCCGGCGGCTGCTGGAGCTCAGCGACGAGGTCGAGGTGGTCGCGGAGGCCGACGACGGGCTGGCGGCGCTGGAGGCGGTCGAGCGGTCGCGGCCCGACGTGGTGCTGCTGGACCTGCGGATGCCGCGCCACGACGGGATCTGGACGCTGGAGGCGCTGCGGGAGGCCGGCGCCGAGGTGCCGGTCCTGGTGCTGACCACGTTCGACGACGACGAGCTGGTGCTGCGGGCGCTGCGGGCGGGGGCGCGGGGCTACCTGCTCAAGGACGTGACGCTCGAACGGCTGGTGGGGGCGGTGCGGACGCTCGCGGAGGGCGGGACGCTGGTGCGCCCGGCGATCACCGACCGGCTGCTGCGCTCGCTCCAGGCGGGCGGCTCGGGCGAGGCCGGCGCGGACGGGGCGGCCGGGGCGCCGCCGTCGCCGCTGACCGGCCGGGAGACCGAGGTGCTGCGGCTGATGGCGGCGGGGCTGAGCAACCGGGAGATCGCCGGGGCGATGTTCCTCGCCGAGGGCACGGTGAAGAACCACGTCTCCAGCGTGCTGCTCAAGCTCGGTTCGCGGGACCGGACGCGGGCGGTGCTGCGGGCGCTGCACCACGGGCTGCTGGACTGATCAGCCCGGGGCGGGCGCGGCGAGGACGTCGAGCATCTCCGCCTCCAGGTAGGGGGCGAGGGTGGTCGAGTACGTGTTCGTCAGGTGGGCGTCGTCGCGGTAGACCAGGACGTTGCCGACCACGGGCGCGCATTCGGCGGGCCCGCAGATGTAGTCGGTGAGGTCGAGCTTGTGGACGCCGTCGGGGACGGCGAGTTCGGCGAAGGCGTCCTCGTCGGGGTAGTAGTCCCGGCGGTCGACGGCGCACTCGGGGGCGTCGGCGCCTTCGAGGTCGATGCAGCTGGGCACGTCGAAGCGGGGGCTGGGCGTGTCGCGGACGGCGACCACCTCGGCGCCGCTGTCGAGCAGCTGCTCGTAGCGCTCGTTGTAGGCGGGGAACGTCTCGACCGCCTCGTAGCCGACGCGCGAGCCGTAGGTGAAGACCACGTCGGGGGCGATGTCGGCGATCGCGTCGACGGCGGTGTCGTTCCAGGCCGCGCAGGAGCGGTAGCGCTCCTGGTCCATGTCGGGCTGCTCGGTGGCGATGATGCACGCGTTCTTGATGAACGTGATCAGGTGCCAGCCGTGGCGTTCGGCGGCGGCCCGCATGGCGGGCAGCCAGTGCCAGATCTTCGAGCCGCCGTACATGACGACGGTGGTCGGCGGGGCCTGTCCGGCCGCGTCGGCGTGCGGCCGTTCGCCCTCCGCTTCCGAAGCCTGCTCGCCTTCGTCGCTGTGGACTCGTTCGCCCCCGAGGAAGTCGCACCGGACGAGCTCGTAGCCCTCCATGGACTGGTTGCACTCGTCCGAGAGCGAGGGGTCGCGGTCGTCGGCGGCGTCGAGCGTGGAGGGGACGAAGTCGGCCCGGTCGACGTCGAGCGCGTCGGCGAGCGCGGCGGCGCCGGGGTAGAGGGCGGGGTCGAGGTCGGCGGGGTCGAGGCGCTCGCGCTCGCTGGCGATGTATCCGGCCATCGCGGCGGTGGCGGCCAGGACCAGGGCCAGGCACGCCGCGCCGAGGGCGGCGGCCCCGCGGGCGGTGCGCTGGCCGAGGCCGCTGGCCTTGAGGCGCAGTTCGACCGCCCAGCGGGTGGCGGCGGCCAGGGCGAGGGAGACGGCGATGACGCCGAGCCCTCCGGCGAGGGTGGCGGTGCCGCGGCCGGTGGCGGCGAGGTAGCAGATGAGGACGGGCCAGTGCCACAGGTAGAGGGCGTAGGAGAGCCGTCCGAGCGCCTGGAGGGGCCGGGCGTTGAGCAGGCGGCCCGCGCCGGCGCCGGGCCGGGCGGTGGCGGCGGCGATGACGGCGGCGGCCGCGGTGACCGGCCACAGCGCGGCCAGGCCGGGGAACTGGGTGGAGTCCAGGAGCATGCCGCAGGCGCCGAGGGCGGCGACGGCGGTCCAGCTGAGGGCGGCGGCGGTGCGGCGGCCGAGCCGGAGGTGCGGGAGGGCCAACAGGAGCAGGCCGCCGAGGGCGAACTGCCACATGCGGGCGCGGGTGTCGAAGTAGGCGTAGGCCTGGTTGGTCTCGACCTCCCACAGCGCGAAGGCGAAGGACCCGGCGAAGACGGCGGCGAGCGCGGGCGCCAGGGCGCCGCGCAGGCCGCGCCCGGTGCGGGCGCCGATCCAGGCGCAGGCGGCGATGAGCAGGGGCCACAGGAGGTAGAACTGGGCCTGGATGCCCAGCGACCAGTAGTGCTGGACGATGCTGGCGCCGTTGTTGGAGGAGAGGTAGTCGACGGAGGTCTCGGCGAGGCGCCAGTTGCCGACGTAGAACGCCGAGGCGAGGATGTCGCCGATCTGCTGGCTCCAGGAGGCCCGGGGGAGCCAGATCGCGGTCATGGCGACGGTGGCGGCGGCGACGACGAGCGCGGGCGGGAAGATGCGGCGGACGATCCTGGCGGCGTAGCGGACCGGCCGGATGCCCCTGCCGGATTCGACGGCGCGGACGAGGCTGCCGGTGATGAAGAAGCCGGAGAGGAGCAGGAAGACGTCGACGCCGCCGGAGACGCGGTTGAACCAGATGTGGTAGACGGCGATGACGACGATGGCGGCGCCGCGCAGGCCCTCGATCTCGGGCAGGAACTGCCGTTCGGCGCCGGGGCGGGCGGCTCGCCGGTCGGGGGACGCTGCGGTCTCGCTGGTCTCGGTGCTCATGGGTCTCCGGGTCGGGGTCGTCCCGATGTACGGCTCGCGGGGTGCGGCCATACCAATGTACGGCGCGCCGGGAGCGGGCGGTGCGGCACGGGTTCGGTGCGGGGGCCGGGCCGCGGCCGGACCGTTGCCGGATCGCGGCCGGATCGCGCCGGGGTTTGGACTGGAAATCGTTGACAGGCGGGGGTTCTCGGGACACAATGAAAGCACCTTAACGATCGTTAAGGTTCAGATTCTGCGAGAGGAGCGCGCATCGTGGACTACCGTGCCGAACGCGAGAGCATCTCGCGCGGGGGCGCCGAGAAGTACCACTTGGCGGCGGCCGCCGCCGGGAAGTACCACGCCCGCGAGCGCATCCGGCGTCTGGCCGACGTCGACTCGTTCACCGAGGACGCGCTGTGGGCGAACCCCGACCCGACCCTCCCGGCGGACGGCGTGGTGTGCGGGACGGCCACGGTGCAGGGGCGGCCGGTGCGCGTCATCGCGAACGACTCCACGGTCAAGGCCGGCTCGTGGGGCGCCAGGACGGTCGAGAAGAT
Source organism: Glycomyces sp. (assembly GCA_035765105.1). Taxonomy (GTDB): domain Bacteria; phylum Actinomycetota; class Actinomycetes; order Mycobacteriales; family Micromonosporaceae; genus Glycomyces. The sequence continues at coordinate 3,098 of DASTYG010000093.1, read as the reverse complement.
CATCCGCACCATCGAGGCCGCGCAGGTCGAGCAGCACCCCATCGTGTACCTGGTGGACTCGGCCGGGGCGCGCATCACCGACCAGGTGCAGCTCTTCCCCGGGCGGCGGGGCGCGGGGCGGATCTTCCACGAGCAGGTGCGGGCCTCGGGCCGCGTCCCGCAGGCGTGCGCCCTGTTCGGGCCCTCGGCCGCCGGGGGCGCCTACATCCCGGCGTTCTGCGACATCGTGGCGATGGTCGACGGCAACGCCTCGATGTACCTGGGCAGCCCGCGCATGGTCGAGATGGTCACCGGCGAGCGGACCACGCTGGAGGCGATGGGCGGGGCCCGCGTCCACTGCGAGGAGTCGGGGGTGGGGCACTTCCTCAGCCGCAACGAGGACGAGGCGATCGCCACGATCCGCCGGTGGCTGTCGTACCTGCCCTCGAACTGGACGCAGCAGCCGCCGGTCCGGGCCGCCCGGCCCCCGGTGGCGACCGACCTGGCCGCGGTGGTCCCGCCCGGGGAGTCCACGCCGTTCGACATGCACGACTTCATCGCCGGGCTGGTGGACCGCGACTCGGTCCTGGAGGTCCAGGCCCGCTGGGCCGGGGAGCTCGTCTGCGCGTTCGCGCGGCTCGACGGCCGCCCGGTCGGGATCGTGGCCTCGAACTCGGCGGTGCGCGGCGGGGTGCTGTTCAGCGACTCCGCCGACAAGGCCGCCCGGTTCGTCAGCACCTGCGACGCGTTCAACGTGCCGCTGCTGTTCCTGGCCGACGTGCCCGGGTTCATGGTCGGCGCCGCCTTCGAGAAGGGCGGCATCATCCGCCACGGCGCCAAGATGATCGCCGCCGTCGCCGAGGCCACGGTGCCGAAGCTGTGCGTCGTGGTGCGCAAGGCCTACGGCGCCGGGCTGTACGCAATGTCCGGCCCCGCGTTCGGCTCGGACGCGGTGCTCGCCCTGCCGAGCGCGAAGATCGCCGTCATGGGCGCCGAGGCGGCCGTGAACGCCGTCTACGCGGGCAAGATCGCCGCGATCGAGGACGAGGCCGAGCGCGAGCGGTTCGTCGCCGATCGGCGCGAGGAGTACGAGGCCGACGTCGATCTGCGTCGCCTCGCAGGGGAAATGGTCGTCGACGACATCGTCGAGCCCGCGGATCTGCGGGCCGACCTGATCGCGCGCTACCGCCGGCTGTCCCACAAGGACCGCCGGTTCGGCGACCGCAGACATCCGATAACACCGGTGTAGGAGGAGCCATGAGACTGACCCCGGAGCAGGCGGAGTTCGCCGCCGCGGTGCGGGAGTTCGCCGAGACGGAGATACGGCCCGTGATCGGCGATTACTACGAGCGGGGCGTCTTCCCCGCCGACCTGGTCCGTGACCTGGGCAAGCTCGGCGTCTTCGGCGTCACGCTGCCCGAGGAGCACGGCGGGGCCGAGGCGGGGCTGCTCATGCTGTGCCTCGCGCTGGAGGAGATCGCCCGCGTCGACTCGTCGGTGGCCGTCACCGTCGAGGCGTCGGTGACGCTCGGCGCCGAGGCCATCGCGAAGTTCGGCACGGACGAGCAGCGGCGGCGCTGGCTGCCGAGCCTGGCCGCCGGGGAGGGGCTGTGCGCGTTCGCGCTCACCGAGCCGAGCGGCGGGTCCGACGCCGGGCGCACCGACACGCGCGCCCGCCTGGAGGGCGGGGAGTGGGTGATCGACGGCGCGAAGTGCTTCATCACCAACGCCGGGACGTCGATGACCGACCTGATCATCACCACCGCCGCCACCGGGCCCGACGAGGTCTCGTGCATCGCGGTGGAGCCGGGCACGCCGGGCATGGAGGTCGGCCCCGAGTACTCCAAGGTGGGCTGGCGGGCCTCCGACACGCGGCCGGTGTACTTCGACGGGTGCCGCGTCCCGGCGGCGAACCTCGTCGGGGAGCGGGGCCGGGGCTTCGCGCAGTTCCTGGAGCTGCTCGACTCGGGCCGGGTGGCCTTGGCCGCCTTGTCCACCGGGATGGCGCAGGGGTGCCTGGACGAGGCGCTGGCGCACGCCAAGGAGCGCGAGGCGTTCGGCAGGCCGATCGCGGACAACCAGGCGATCGCGTTCATGCTCGCGGACATGCGGCTGCGCTCGCACACCGCGCGCCTGGCGTATCTGGACGCGGCCGAGCGCGCCGACGCCGGGGAGGCGTTCGGCACCGACGCGGCGATCGCGAAGCTGTACGCCTCGCAGGCGGCCGTGGAGAACGCGCGGGAGGCCACGCAGATCTTCGGCGGCTACGGGTTCATGAACGAGACGCCGGTGGCCCGGGCGTGGCGCGACTGCAAGATCCTGGAGATCGGCGAGGGCACGAACGAGGTGCAGCGGATGCTGATCGCGCGTTCCCTGGGAGTTTTATTAAAACTTCAACAAAATACTTGAAATCTGAAGTTTGTACGTGACATGCTCGGTGCGCGGACGTACTGTTGCCGCATGGCCGCCTAAATGCGATGAACCATCGCATACCTCTCTCGACGGGCGCACGGCCACGGCACCGAGCCACGGCAGACTGAGGAGCATCAATGACCGAGATCGACACCGGCCGCGCCGCAGCGCGACGGGTCCTCGCCACCAGGCGCGGGCTCATGTGCGGCGCGGCCGGCCTCGGCGCCGCGAGCGCCCTGGCCGCCTGCGGCACCGCCGACACCCCCTCGGGATCGGGTGAGGACACCGGCGGCGAGGGGGACGGCGGCGGAGTGCTGGCGCAGACCTCCGAGGTGCCGGTGGGCGGCGGCATCGTCGTGGACGGGACCGTGATCGTCCAGCCCGCGGAGGACGAGTTCCTCGCGTTCGACGCCGCGTGCCCGCACATGGGCACCCTCGTCGAGCCCCCCGACGGCGACGGCGTCATCGTCTGCCCGGGCCACTTCTCGGAGTTCGACATGGAGGGCGGACTGCTCAAGGGCCCGGCCGAGACCGGACTGACCGAAGTGGCCGTCACCGTCGAGGACGGCGGCATCACCCTCGCCTGAACCCGCGGCGGCCACCGCCGTTCGCGCCGCCGGTCCGCACCCGGCGCCGTTCGGCATCGGACTCGACACGACTGCGCGCGAGCGCGGTGTTGACAGGGGACGGCTCCGGCCCGGGCGGCG